>CAYJXI010000053.1:0-19423 GCA_964374105.1 uncultured Planctomycetales bacterium | reverse complement strand
CTGTCGGCAGACAGGCCTGCCTGTCGGCAGACAGGCCTGCCTGTCGGCAGACAGGTCGGGAATCTAAAAGAGGATTGTACTTGTTCTGGATCCCCGTTGAAGTTTACCCCGTTTATGGATTCCCGTTTTCGACTGCCTGACGGTAGGCAGGCGGGAATGACAAAACGGGGCGGGAATGACATAAGTCAATGGCACGCGGAGTTAGTTATCAAGTCTAAATTTAATCAACAGAAAAGAGGACAAAAGTTATGAAGCATCAATCACAGTCTTTGAGATTTAATCATCTTTTGGATAAATTTAATAAATTTAAATTCTGCATATCTTTATTCTTTTTTCAGATGATGGCCAGTCATTCCATCACCTACGCTGGTGAGGCGGATTTGATTATTCCGGATCTCGCCTCAGTTAATTTTATGAATATGAATGGGAAGGCCATCCTCATGTGGGGTTTATGGATTTGTGCTTTGGGATTTCTCTTTGGACTCATTCAGTTTGTTCAGGTTCGTAAATTACCTGTTCATCAGGCGATGCAGGAGATCTCTGAGCTCATTTATGCGACTTGCCGAACCTATCTCATTACCCAGGGAAAATTCATCATTATCCTCTGGGCTTTGGTAGCGGTCATTATCATCGCCTATTTTGGGTGGCTTCGGCATTTTGAATTCAGTAAGGTTGTTTTGATTCTGATTTGTAGTGTGATCGGCATTTTGGGAAGTTATTCCGTGGCCTGGTTCGGGATACGGATTAATACTTTAGCCAATTCCCGTTGTGCCTTTGCCAGTTTAAAAGGCAATCCTTTGCCTCTCCATGAAATTCCTCTTCAGGCGGGGATGAGTATCGGGATGCTCCTTATTAGTGTTGAACTTTTTGTGATGCTGTGTATCTTGCTTTTTATTGATTCCCATTCGGCCGGGGCGTGTTTTATTGGGTTTGCTATTGGGGAATCTTTAGGGGCTTCGGTTCTTCGTATTGCCGGAGGTATTTTTACAAAGATTGCCGATATCGGTTCGGACCTGATGAAAATTATCTTAAATATCAAAGAAGACGATGCCCGAAATCCGGGTGTTATTGCCGACTGTACCGGTGATAATGCCGGAGATTCCGTCGGCCCAACTGCCGATGGATTCGAAACCTACGGAGTGACAGGGGTTGCCCTGATTTCCTTTATCTTATTGGCGGTTTCCGAACCCGTTCTTCAGGTCCAACTCTTGGTTTGGATCTTTTGTATGCGGCTGGTGATGATCTTAGCCAGTGGTGTGTCTTATCTTATCAACGCCGTCCTGGCTAGGGTTATTTATAAAAATGTTAAAGAGTTAAATTTTGAGGTGCCCTTAACGAGCCTGGTATGGATCACCTCGGTTGTTTCCATTGCCTTGACTTATGTAGCCTCGTATCTTTTGATCTCCTCTATTGGCGATGGGACGATTTGGTGGAAGTTGGCCGCCATCATTACCTGCGGAACAATAGCCGGTGCCATTATTCCTGAAATCGTTAAGGTCTTTACTTCAACGGAATCCGCCCATGTTCAAAATATTTTGCATTCCTCAAAGAAAGGAGGGGCTTCCCTTAACATTTTAGCGGGATTGACAACCGGAAATTTCAGTGCTTATTGGATGGGACTTGTTATCATTTTCTTGATGGGCATTGTTTATGGAATCAGCACCCTGGGATTAGAGCAAATGATGATAGCCCCAGCGGTGTTTGCCTTTGGATTGGTGGCCTTTGGATTTTTAGGAATGGGGCCGGTTACGATTGCCGTTGATTCCTATGGCCCGGTTGCGGACAACGCTCAGTCCATTTATGAATTATCATTGATCGAACATATCCCCCGCATCAAAGAGGATATCAAACAAAATTTCGGATTTGATCCAGACTTTCACCATGGGAAATATTATCTTGAGGCCAATGACGGTGCGGGGAATACTTTCAAAGCCAGCGCCAAACCTGTCTTGATTGGAACGGCCGTGGTGGGAGCCACCACGATGATTTTTTCCATCATTCTCATTTTGACAGAAGGACTAACGAGCAATATTGATAAACTTTCCCTTCTCTATTCTCCGTTTTTCTTAGGATTAATCACCGGCGGGGCTATGATTTATTGGTTTACCGGAGCCTCTATCCATGCCGTCACCAGCGGTGCGTATCATGCGGTGGCGTTTATCCAAAGCAATATCAAATTGGAGACTACGGAAAAGGCCTCCATTGCCGACAGCCAAAAGGTCGTTGAGATCTGCACACGGTTTGCCCAAAAAGGAATGATCAATCTCTTTCTGGCAATCTTTTTTAGTACCTTAGCCTTTGCCTGTTTTAATCCGTACTTTTTTATTGGCTATTTGATTTCGATTGCGATTTTTGGTCTTTTTCAGGCGATTTTCATGGCCAATGCCGGTGGGGCATGGGATAATGCAAAGAAACTGGTGGAGGTGGATTTGAAAGAAAAGGGGACCAGTTTACATTCGGCCACTGTAGTAGGGGATACCGTGGGGGATCCTTTCAAAGATACCTCATCCGTCTCCATCAACCCCATTATCAAATTTACGACCCTCTTTGGACTCTTGGCCATTGAGATTGCCATCGAATTAAAGCCCCCGGTGGCGCTGTCATTATCGGCCATCTTCTTTATCATTGCACTTATTTTTATTACGAAATCGTTTTATGATATGAGAATTAAGTCTAGCGACTAATGCGATGTGCGACTTTTCTAAAAGAAAAATGAATCATTAAATTGTAAATCCTTAAAGACGGTGTTATCCCGCACCTGCAGGCGGGCTTAAAGCAGGCATGACAGACAATTGTCATACTTGATTTAAGTAGGGAAGGCATGACAAAAGATGATTTCTCAAAACATCAGTAACAAACTCATTGTAGCCCTGGATGTCAACACTTTAGCTGAGGTAAGATCGCTTGTTGATAAATTAGGAAACGTGGTGGAGATGTTTAAGGTTGGGTCCCAGTTGTTTACCGGATGCGGACCTGCCGCCGTGCGGTTTATTGAAGCCCGCGGGAAAAAGGTCTTCTTAGATTTAAAATTTCACGACATCCCCCATACCGTTTTTGAGGCGGTTAAAAATGCGGTCAATTTGAGTGTCGCTCTGGAACGAAGTATGGTGATGGATCGACAGGAAAAAGATGTTCACCGCAGCCTTTTCATGTTGACAGTTCACACTGCTGGCGGACTGGAAATGATGAAGGCAGCGGTTCAATCGGCCTCTGAGACTGCAGACAAGATAAGTGCTCCCAAACCCCTTGTGGTGGGGGTCACCGTCTTGACAAGTGAGGATAAAAAAGATAACATACTGCCTCTTGTTTTAGAACGAGCATTTTTAGCAAAACAGGCCGGCTGTGATGGTGTGGTGGCCTCCGGCGATGAGGCTCCCATGATACGAAAAGAGTTTGGCAAGACCTTTATTATTGTGACTCCTGGGATAAGGCCTTCAGGAACAGCGCCAGACGATCAAAAGCGGACCGCTACACCACAAGAGGCAATCTCAAAGGGAAGCGATTATCTTGTTGTGGGTCGTCCCATTGTGCAATCAAAGAATCCCTTAGAGATCACAAAGGCAATCTTAAATGAAATGAAACCTGTACAAGTTTAGGTAATATCCGTTGGATTGGAGAGGAAAAATGACCCAGCAAATCCAAGAACTCATCAATAAAATCAAGCAGGAGGGAATCGAACAGGCTCAGACAAAGGCCAAAGAAGTTGAGGCCGAGGCCAGAAAAAAGGCCGAGGAGATTATCAATGAAGCTAAACAAAGGGCTGAACAACTCATCGTCAATGCCAATACCGAAGCCAAAAGATTAAATGATACGACTCAGATTACCCTAAAACAGACCGCCAGGGACATGTTACTGAGTGTGCGAAAAGAAATTCAGATCCTTTTCAATAAGATTATAACTCAGGAGGTTCATAAGGCTATCACCCCTGAGGAGTTGGCTCAACTGATTAGTTTGACCGTGAAAGGATATCTTCAGAACAAAAACAATGGGGCTGACATCACCGTTCACTTAAGTGAACATGATCTTAAAAAATTAAGAGAAGGGTTACTTGCTAAAATTAAAGAAGAGGTTAAACATCCGATCAAATTCCATTCCGCCGAAGGTTTAGGAACAGGATTTACGATCAGTTTTGACGGCGGCAAATCGTGTTTTGATTTCTCCGATAAAAGTTTAGTGGAATATTTAAGTCAATATCTGAATCAAGAATTGTCCCAACTCCTTAAAGAAGCCATTTCTTCAAAATAATATAATGGAGAAGATTACGGGAACATGAGCAAAGCTTATTATTATCTCGTTGCCAGTTTGCCGATGCTAGAATTCCCGGGGAAGCCTCCTTTTTCCAGTGAACAATTTTTAGAGGAGTGTCAACGCCTCCTTCCCGGCAGCGATTATCAGATTGTAAAAAGGGTTTTGCAAGCAGCAGAGTTGAAACAACCCTCAGGCAATAACCTCTTAGATCAATGGCGCCAATTTCAAAGAGACCTGCAAAACGAATTAGCCTGGATTCGAGCCAGCGAGGCCAAGCAAGATCCTCAATCCTTTATCCGCGGGGAATTGTATGAGGATCCTTATATCGTTGATGTGGTAGCGACAGCGATCAAAAGCCCTGACCCGTTAACTGCGGAGAAGTACCTAGATCGTATTCGTTGGCAGAAATTGGATGATTTGGTAAGATTTCATTATTTTGATTTAGAATGCTTGATTGCCTATGCAATAAAATTAAAGATTTTAGAACGTCATCAACAGATTGAGTCTCAAGAAGGGAAAGAAATATACGAGGGGTATAAAACGTTTGCGGCTAGCCTCTATTAACATAGATGTTTACTGATTGAGAGATTCGCTAGTTCCCCTCCCCTTGCGGGAGGGGAATCTTAAACGGAATCCTTCAATTATTCCCCCCTCCCTCGCCCTCCCCACGAGGGGGAGGGAAAGACTGATGATAAAATGTTATCGTCGAGGTTAACTGAATACTAAAAAACAATTACCCATTAACAAGGAATCAAGAATTGGAAGCACAAAGAATAGGTAAAGTCACTGGCGTCAACGGTAATATGGTGGCCGTTGAGTTTAAAGATCGTGTCATGCAAAATGAGGTGGCCTTTGTGATTGTGGGAGAGGAACACTTAAAATCGGAAGTCATCCGAGTCAAAGGCAAAAGGGCCGAGGTTCAGGTTTTTGAAGATACGACCGGAATTAAGATCGGTGACAGCGTGGAATTTACTGGTGAGTTATTGAGTGTAGAATTGGGTCCCGGCCTTTTAGCCCAGATTTTTGACGGATTACAAAATCCCCTCCCGGAATTAGCCAAGCAGCATGGAATGTTTTTAAAACGCGGGGCCTATTTGACTCCTTTGGCGGACAATCAGGAATGGCTCTTTACTCCTACGATTAAGGTGGGGGATAAACTCCATGCCGGAGATCAACTAGGGACCGTGCCAGAAAAAATTTTTGAGCATTGGATTATGGTCCCTTTTTATTTAACCGGAGAATTAGAAATTACAGAGATAGCAAAGGAAGGTCAGTTTCCCCTCAAACATATCATTGCCAAAATCAAAGATCATCAAGGCAAAGAGCATCCTATCTCTATGAAACAGACTTGGCCGGTTAAAATTCCGATTAAAGCCTACGTCCAAAAGCTAAAACCCACCCAGCCGTTGATTACCAAAATTCGAATCATTGATACCTTAGTTCCTGTTGCCGTTGGCGGGACTTTTTGTACTCCGGGCCCCTTTGGAGCCGGGAAAACGGTCTTGCAGCATTTACTCAGCCGACATGCTGAGGTCGATATTGTGGTGGTGGCGGCCTGCGGCGAGCGGGCCGGGGAGGTCGTTGAAATTTTAGAAGAATTTCCCAAGCTGATCGACCCGCGTACAAACCGAACCTTGATGGATCGCACGGTCATTATTTGCAACACCAGTTCCATGCCGGTGGCGGCCCGAGAATCCAGCGTTTATACCGCGGTGACTATCGCCGAATATTATCGTCAGATGGGATTAAATGTTTTATTATTGGCGGATTCCACTTCCCGCTGGGCTCAGGCCATGCGGGAGATGTCCGGTCGCCTCGAGGAAATCCCGGGAGAAGAAGCCTTCCCGGCGTATCTTGAGACCCGCATTGCTTCCTTTTATGAACGGGCGGGTTTGGTTAAGTTACGCAATGGCAAAATAGGTTCGGTCACGATTGGCGGGGCGGTGAGTCCAGCGGGTGGGAATTTTGAGGAGCCCGTCACCCAGGCCACCTTAAAAGTTGTCGGGGCATTTCATGGATTATCCCGCGCCCGGGCCGAAGCCCGGCGCTATCCGGCGGTCGATCCCTTGGACAGCTGGAGTAAATATTCGAGTTTTATTGAGGAAGATAAGGTCAAAAAAGGAGTTTTTATTTTGAGGAAAAGTAACGAAGTCAATCAAATGATGAAGGTCGTTGGAGAAGAAGGTATCTCTATCGATGAGTTTGTGGATTATCTCAAAGGAGAATTTTTTGATAGTGTGTATCTGCAACAGAACGCCTTTGATAAAATCGATGAATCCACGCCGGCAGATCGACAAAGATATGTTTATGACTTGATTGTTAAGATCATCGATCAGCCTTTTCAGTTCGAGAATAAGGATATTGGAAGGAGGTTTTTTCAAGATTTAAGACAGAAATTTATCAATTGGAATTCCACGCCTTTTCAATCAAAGGAATTTAAAGATATTGAGCAGGATATCCAAGAGCAGATCACAACTGAGCTTTCAGCTGTCAGTCCTTAAGCTATCAGAACTGAGCTATCAGCGCTTAGCTCTCAGCTATCAGAAAGTCTTAATCTGAAAGCTGACGGCTGAAAGCTGACAGCTTGAAAAAGAAGGATTCCCTTATGCAAAAAGTTTACACCGAAGTCATTCAAATCGCCGGCGATGTGATTACCGTTGAGGCGGAAGATGTCGGTTACAAGGAGCTAGCTGAGGTCAGGACAAAAAACGGAATGTCCTTAGCGCAAGTGATACGTCTGGAGGGTCAAAAAGTCGCTTTACAGGTTCTAGCGGGAAGCCGGGGGATTTCCACCGATGATAAAGTTCGTTTCTTGAAACACCCGATGCGGGTTTCTTTTTCCGAGAACTTATTAGGAAGGATCTTTACGGGCAGCGGTGAACCGCGCGATAATGGCCCCGCCCTCTTGGACAATTTGATTGAGATCGGGGGTCCCTCGGTGAATCCCGCTAACCGGATTGTTCCCAAAAATATGATCCGTACCGGAATTCCTATGATTGATGTTTTTAATTCTTTAGTCGTATCGCAAAAACTGCCTATCTTTTCGGTGGCCGGTGAGCCTTACAATGAACTGTTGGCGCGGATTGCCTTGCAGGCCGAGGTGGATCTCATTATTTTGGGAGGGATGGGGCTTAAGTACGACGATTATTTATTCTTTCGAAATACTTTAGAGAAACACGGCTCTCTCTCTCGTTCCATTTTGTTTATCCATACTGCTTCCGACCCAACGGTGGAGTGTCTCTTGGTACCGGATATGAGTTTGGCGGTGGCAGAACAATTTGCCTTGCAAGGTAAGAAGGTCTTAGTCTTACTGACCGATATGACCAATTTTTCGGATGCCCTCAAAGAAATTGCCATCACCATGGAACAGATTCCTTCCAACCGCGGCTATCCAGGTGATCTTTACAGCCAATTGGCCGCCCGATACGAAAAGGCGGTTGATTTCGAGAAGGCTGGCTCTATCACGATTCTTGCCGTCACCACCATGCCCGGGGATGATGTGACTCATCCGATTCCGGATAATACGGGATATATTACCGAAGGGCAGTTCTATTTAAGGGGAGGACGCATTGAGCCATTTGGTTCCTTAAGCCGTTTAAAACAGCAGGTCAATGATAAAACCCGAGGTGATCATCGTACCATTATGGATCGGATGATTCAGCTTTTTGCCGATTATCGCTCGACTTTGGAGAAACGATCGATGGGTTTTCAAATGAGTGCTTGGGATGAGAAACTTTTAAAATACGGCAAACGTTTCGAACAAGAACTGATGGATTTATCGGTGAATATCCCCTTGGAAGAAGCCTTAAGTTTAGGCTGGAAAATCCTCTCTGATATTTTTGAGCCTGCCGAGACGGGAATCAAGGAATCGCTGATTCGAGAATTCTGGCCCCGGGAAGTCAGCCCGCCCTAGCCTTCGCAACTGGCGGGCCAGGGAGGTCAGAAGTCAAAAGTCATAGGTCATAACAAAGAGGTCAAAAAAACGATATCATCCCCTAGGTATTGTTCGAAAGGGGGATGAAATGAATTATAAAAAACTATTATTATGGCAAAAAGTAGATGAGTTGGCTTACCAAATTTATCTTGCCAGTAAAAATTTTCCTAAAGAGGAAAAGTTTGGTTTAACAGGACAGTTGCATCGATCAGCGATTTCTGTTTCTACAAATATTGTTGAAGGCGTTGGTAGACAAGGGAAAAATGAGACCAAACAGTTTGCCAATATTGCCCTGGGTTCTTTGGCGGAAACAGAATATTTATTGAGTTTTTGTAGGCGATTGGATTATTTAACAGAAAATGATTATTATAGTTTAATAAAATTAAAAGGAGAAGTGGGAGCGTTGCTTTGGTGTTTTTACAAGAGTTTTTAAAATTTTCTTGTGACTTTTGACTTATGACTTTTGACCTGATGCTTTGGGGTTTTTATTGAAGTTTTTAATTATTTGGTTTGTCATGTGACCTCTGACTTTTAACTCTATATGTCCAAAATCAAACTGACCAAAGGTGAACTTAAAAAGCAGCGCGATAGTTTAAAGCAGTTTCTTCATTATCTGCCGACACTCCAGCTTAAAAAACAACAACTCCAAATTAAAATCCTGGAGGCCCGTCACAGGCTTCAAGAGAAAGAGCGGCAATTAACTGAAAAGGAATTTTTGATTTATCAATGGGTTGGGCTCTTATCCGATCCGCTGCTTAAAAATTGCGAAGTTAAAATCGAGCTTAAACAGTGGATTCAACCCAAAAAGATTTTGACGGCCAAGTTGAATATTGCCGGGGCCAATATTCCTGTTTTGGAAGGGGTTGAATTCGAAAGAATAGGATATGATTTCTACTCAACACCCCTGTGGATTGATCGAGGCATTGTCGAGTTAAGGGAAGTGGTGTCTATTTTGGTGGAAATATCAGTCATTAAAAAACAAATCGAGATCCTGCAGCATGAGCTAAGGATCACTACCCAAAGGGTCAATCTTTTTGAGAAAATTAAGATTCCCGAATGTAAGGAAAATATCCGAAGGATAAGAATTTATTTAGGTGATCAGATGGCCAATGCCGTCGGGATTAGCAAGGTGGCGAAAGGAAAGATTGAAGCTTTCAGCACTTAAGCTGTCAGAAGTGAGTTGATAAGATTTATTTAAATTCTGATAGCTGATAGCTGATAGCTGACGGCTGAAAGCTTAAAAATGATTGTTCCCATGAAAAAAATTTTCTTAGTGACTCTCAACAAAGAGGCGGTCTCAACCCTTGAAACCATTAAGGATCTGGGTGTGATGCATGTGGAACATTTAAGAATCCCTGGCGGAGCAAAGATTGATGAACTGCGGCATCACCAGCAAAATTTGAGCAAGGCGATCATGATTTTATCTCAAGGAGAGCGATCGGTACAACAGACGGCAATTGACGACTGGCAGAGGGCTGTTAAAGAGATATTAGATTCCATGGCCTTGGTAGAACAGCTCAAAGGGGATATTGACAAGTGTCAGGCGCAAATCGATTTCTGGGAACCTTGGGATGATTTTCATCCCGCGGATATTCGCTATTTAGAAGAACAGGGGATATTTGTGTGGCTTGTTCAGATCCCTCTTAAGGACTTCTCTAAAGTGCCTCCGGGTGTCCTTTGCACAACGATTTTAACAAAAGAGAAGCTGGCCAATTGTCTTTTGATTTCAGATGAAAAGTTGGATTTGCCTTTTGAGGCAATCCCTCCCCTAACGCATGGTTTAAGTGAATTAAGAAAGATCAAGGAGAGGGATCACCGCAAAATCCTGGAAGCCCAAGAAAAGATAAGATCTAGTTCTCAGTATCTGGATCATTGTAAACAGATTTTGCTCACTATCGAAGATGAATTAACTTTTCAGGAAGTCTTTGCCGGTCGAGGAGAAGAAGGGGCACTGTCTTATGTTAAGGGGTTTTGCCCCATTGATCGGTGCAGGGATTTGCAAGAGCTGGCAAAAAAAAAGCAATGGGCTTTATCGATTGAGGATCCTTCGCAAGAGGATAAGGTCCCCACACTTTTGCGTAATCCTCGGTGGGTTCGATTGATTGAGCCCGTTTACAATATGATGAATATCATCCCAGGTTATCGGGAATTGGATATCAGCCCATTCTTTCTTATATTTTTTACAATATTTTTTGGTATGCTTGTGGGAGATGCGGGTTACGGGCTGATCTTTTTATTACTCACTTTGTTTGCGCATTGGAAGTACGGAAAGAAGATGCCCAATAAAATATTTTTTTACCTTACTTATGTTTTAAGCACCGTTACAATTATTTGGGGATTATTAACGGGAACAGTTTTCGGAACACTTTTATTCAGTCAAATCTTTAAGCCAGTTTTGCCTTGGTTGACGAAAATTGAGAATGTCCAATTGTTGTGTTTTGCCTTAGGTGCTGTTCATTTGACCATTTCGCATTTGTGGAGGTTTATCAATAAATTGTCGAAACCCATGGGGATGCTTTCGGAAATCGGATGGATCACTCTTTTATGGGTTGCATTCTTTTTGGCAAAGGTATTGATTTTAGGTTCACCTTTTTCTACGTCGATAATATTTTTTGCTGTCATGGCCATATTACTCATTGCGGCTGACATCATTGTTCAGAGACAAGAGGTGGGGTCTAATTTGTTTTTGTTATTTTTCAGTGTCATTGGGGCTTTTACTGATGTGGTTTCTTACATCCGCCTTTTTGCCGTAGGGTTAGCTACGGTATCGATCGCTGATGCCTTTAACCAAATAGCTTTGGGTATTGGATTTCAGAATATTTTCAAGGCGGTCTTAGCCTCAATTGTTCTGGTCTTTGTCCATTTATTTTTGAATTTGATTTTGGCTATCCTGGGTGTTTTGGTTCACGGTTTAAGGCTCAATATCTTGGAATTTTCTAGTCATTTAAATTTGGAGTGGACAGGAATCAAATATGAACCATTGCGAAATTTACAAACAGCTAAGGCATAACTAAAAAAGGAGAAAGAAAGATGGATAATGCAGCAATAACGTTATTCAAAGATTTGGGAATGGCAGCTGCTTTAGGGTTATCAGCGGTGGGTTCGGCATTGGGCGTTGGTGCAGCAGGACCGGCAGCGATAGGTGCCTGGAAAAAATGTTTTGCTCAAAACAAACCGGCTCCGTTTATTTTGGCTCTTTTCATAGGGGCGCCTCTTTCACAGACTATTTATGGGATGATCGTTATGAATGCCATTGTGAATTCAATTGCGAAAGGAACATATTTATTAGGGGCGGGTATCTTCGGAGGATTAGCCATTGGGATGTCCGCATGGATGCAGGGGGTTATTGGTGCGGCGGCCGCAGATTCTTTGGCAGAAACCGGCAAAGGGACAGGGAATTATTTGATTGCCTTAGGGATTGCGGAAACGGTGGCGCTTTTTGTGATGGTTTTTATTATGATGGGAACGGGCAGGATAGCCGGTTAAATTAAGAAGAGAATTTTGGTTTTCTGCAATTTTTTAAACAATTCATTTCGGGCGAGTAGCTCAGCTGGTTAGAGCGTTTGATTTACATTCAAAAGGTCGAGGGTTCGAGCCCTTCCTCGCCCATTGAACATCAGTGATACGCAGATCAAGAGGGTGTGAATTTTTCTGACCGGGAAATAATTTATTGAATAAATTGGGAAAATTTGCTAACATTCCCCATCACTTTATAATCCTGACCACGTAACACTTGTCACTTATAACCGGATTTTAGGGCCCGTGGTGTAGTCTGGTTAACATGTCAGATTGTCGATCTGAAGATCGCGAGTTCAAATCTCGTCGGGCCCGCCAATTTAGGCAAGGGAAACACCTGGTTTTTAAAAATCAGGTGTTTTTAATTTATAGGTTCAGGATCGTAAGTTTTCGGTAAATAGAATCAATCTTTTATTCTCTTCAAAATCTTCGTCCCATGATTCCAGGCCCAGCCGGGTTCATTCACCCAATCCCCGAAGGTGGCGACCACTGCAAAATGTTCATCAATATAACGTTTGATCATCGGGCAGTAGGTTTCCCCGAAAGTTCCTAACCCATGCTCTAAGGCCTTGGTGCGGCTGGAGAGGACAACGTAACTGACCCGGTTATCTTTCAGTTCCTCAATCACCTTTTTTTCTTGTTCCGGTGGGATTTTAATATGGTCAAAGAAGATCAGCTGCCGGGTTGGGCTGAGTTTCCCCACAAGGTAATAATAAAGGGGATCGTAAGGAAGGGCAAAAAAGGTTTCTTTGTCTTTCAGATGACTTTTCAAGAAAAGGGTAGTTTGTTTGACGGTATTAAACCATTCGTAAGAATTGCCGGTTGTGATTTGTCCTCTTTCCAAATCAAGGAATTGTTCGGGAATTCTCTGATGTCTAACAATTTGGATTTGATTTAGATAGGTCATAAAGATAATGACAAATAGCGTTAATGCCAATAGACGTTGAAGTATTCGGGAAAGGCTGAGGCTGGCCGTCCCGATCACTAAAAGAACCATGAGGAGGCTGAAACTTTGCGCCCAGAAGGATCGGTAAAAGACACCGCTCACCAAAAATTCATGAAGATTGAAAATATAAGATATAAAAATGATTCCGAGGCATAAGATAAATTTCTTCTTAAAGGCAAATTCCCATTTTGGTTTTAATAACTGAATCGAGGTTTGAATGAAGGAGACAATAATGAGCAAAGCCCACATTCGGTCAATCCAACTGGCATTGATGTTTTGATAAATATTGTTAATAAGCATTTTTGTTGTAAACCAGACAGGGGCGCTGTAGGGTTGATCCCCATGGATATAAGGGAGGCATTGCCGGATCACGTAGATGGGTTGGCCTTGGAACAACAGAAAATAAATGAGGAAGACAATACTCGGTAATCCAATAAGGGCTATGAAGAGAAAGAGTTTTTTTTGCCTAGTAAAGACATTTTTATCAAGGATATCCGTGGCCAATAAAGCGATGAGAAGGATGACAAGGGAGGTGACGGAAAAATTGACTTTGATCAAAGATAAAATGAAAATCCCCACCAAGGCCCACCCCAGGCTCTTCAGCCGCTCATGATGGATATATAAAATAATGCAGTAAGTCGCTGCCAATAACATGGCGACCCCCCCGATATGATTATAGGTAAAGAAAAAATCAGGATGAAACATCCAAAACCACAGGGTGCCAATATAAGAAAGAAGGGGTGGAATAAATTTGGACAAAATGAGCAAGAAAAATGCGCCCGCAATTAAATTGAGTATGAGTTTTCCAAATAGAACACTTGGAATACTCACACCCAACACCTTAAAAAACAAACCGTAATAGTAAGGCATGAGGGGACCATAAACCCACCAATAATCACGGTAAGGAACTTCCCCCTCGTAGGCCAAAGAGAACGCATAGAGATCTCTTCCGTGATCCCCTTGGGCCAGAAGCGGCTGATAAAGGGTTTGATGCAGAAGAAGGAAATAACCGCTTATAAGGGTAAGAATGAATAATAACAGTTTTTTAAGATGCAATTGAAATTCCTTTAGGATTTTAAATTAAAAAGACTTCTCATGAGAAAAGTCAATGGGTATAATGAACTGATTGATTGAAAAAAATTTCATTTAACAGAGAATCGTTCAAATCCAAGCGTATAGGAAATTTTAAAAATTACAATTATTCCATTTTAATATTCTCAACAATGGGAATTTGTTCATAAGCAAAGAAATAAATCAACTTAAGTCCCATGGTCTCTCCGGCAGAGTCAGTTTAACCACGATTGTTTTAATATATCATGAGACTTTTATTTTAAGATTAAAAGATATAGATATTCACTTCAATGGCTAGCGGAGGTATAGGGGCTTGTCCGCGGATATCTAAAACACGAGATGAAAATCGGTTTTTGGTGAATGATGCGAGATTCTTATCGAAATATAATATTTAAGTTATCCCCTGTTGTCTTCATTAGTCTTTTAGGGTTGGGTCTATATTTCAGAGCTTTAAAAAGTCCTTTTTTGTTTGATGACATTGATTTCATTGCCAACAATCCTGCCATTTATAATCTTAAAAATTTTCAACATATCTGGAAGTGGAATTATCCCCGTTCCATGGGAACTCTCTCGTTTGCGATTGATTATCATTTCTACCAATTCAACGTGATTGGTTATCATCTCACGAATCTAGTCATCCATCTTTTAACCTCACTTTTGGTTTGGTGGTTTTTACAATTGGTTTTGGCAACACCCAATTGGCAGAATGAAAGAATTGTAAAATACAAAAATTTAATCAGCCTACTGGCGGCTTTGGTTTTTGTGTCTCATCCAGTCGCCACTGAAGCAGTCATTTATATTACGCAACGTTATGCCTCATTAGCGGCATTATTTTATATGGCTGCTCTTTGTTTATATTTAAAGGGGCGCTTAGAGGGAAAAAATATAGTTGCTCAGTATGGCTTTTTTTTTGGCTGCGGGCTTCTGATCTTTGCGGGGATGTTAACTAGACCAACGGTGATCACCTGTCCTTTGATGATTGTTTTATTGGAAATTTACTTTTTAAACATTTCTGATTATTGGCGATTCTTCAAAGATTGGTCGAAATGGATTTATTTGGTCCCCATTGTTTTTATCGTCATTTTTATCCCTAACGTCTATTCATTTAATCTCTCGGGTATTCTTAAACAGCAATTAGTATCATACTCGCACGATCACGAAATCATTACAAGTGGCAGTTATTTCCTCACCCAAGCTAGAGTGCTTTGCACATACATTCGGCTATTATTTATCCCGATCGATCAGCGATTCGATTATGACTATCCCTTGTCCTATTCTTTTTTTGAGCCAGCGACATTCTTAAGTTTTCTGATTCTTGTTTTGATTTTTTGGACAGCCGCGAGGTTATTTAAAAATCATAAACTCATCTCTTTTGGAATTCTGTGGTTTTTCGTCACGTTGTCCGTTGAATCCACCATAATCCCTATTCATTATGTGATTGCCGAATACCGTCTTTATCTGCCGCTCGTTGGTTTCTCTCTTGTTTTAGCAAATTTGTTTTTTTATTTTATTAAAAATTTTCGTTTGTGTACGGCTTTATTATTAACCGTTGTGCTTGGATTTTCATATCTGACGATAAAACGCAGTCAAATCTGGCAAGAGGAAGTTAAATTTTGGGAGGACGCCGTTAAAAAAGCCCCCAACAAATCTCGTCCTTACGATAATTTAGCGGTAGCTTGCATGCAGGTAGGAGATTACCCGAAGGCCTTTGATAATTTAAAAAGGGCCATGTCCATCAATCCTTTCAATTTTGAAACTTATGTCAATTTCGCCGATTTATATATCGAACTCAATCAGCCTGATCTAGCGATCCCATACTTAAATCGTGCTTTAGCTCTTCGTCCTCAATCCGTTACCGCCTTAAATAATTTAGGTGTGGCTTATATGAAGTTGGGACAGATGGTTAAGGCGGAAGAATCGTTTATAACGGCCATTAAACTTCGAAAGGGTTACTCTCAGCCAGCCTTAAACTTGGCCAGACTGTATGAAGAGACCAATCGGCCCGAGTTGGCTAACGATCTTTATGAACAGCTTATTCGGATTTATCCACATGAGAAAAAGATTTTATTTTCATTGCTTAAACTTTATTTAAAAGAATATCAAAAGCAAAAGGCCAGTGATTTAATTACGTATATTTTGCAGGGGAACAAAGATGTGGTTTTTTTAACTAATGTAGGCAGCCTTTTGGCCTCTGAGAATTATCATAGTTTGGCCATGGTTGTTTATGAAAAAGTCTTATCGATAAATCCGAAATATAAAGAGGTTTATCTGGAGCTTGGCAAATTGTATGGGAATCTAGGTCATTGGGAGGAGGCGATTTTGATCTGGCAAGATGGCAAGAAGAGGGATCCCCTTGATTTAAGATTTGATGAATTAATTCAGCGGACGGAGAGCTTAAAACAAAAATGATTTTCATCTTTTCTTCATAAAACTTTTGTTTCATGAATTTGATTGGGGGGTAAATTATGATTAGTCTTGAAGAATTTAAAAGATTACAATTAATTATCGGTCAGATCAAAGAAGTTGATGACCATCCTAAAGCAGATCGTTTGTATGTATTAAAGGTTGATATCGGTGGAGAGACTAAACAGTTGGTTTCAGGAATTCGACCATCCTATCAAAAAGAAGATTTAATCGGTCGAAGGATCGTTATGATTAACAATCTTGAGCCAGCCATCATCCGGGGGATCGAATCCCAGGGGATGTTGTTGGCGGCCAGCGATGAGAAAGGAATTGCCTTGATTGGCCCTGACCGGGATGTGGCTTCAGGAAGCCTTGTCAAATAGTCTTAAGAACCCAGTTACTTATGGCAGTTATAACCGAATATATCCAATTATCAACAAGAGGGGATTGCGATATCATTGATATCACCTCGCAAGTCAACGACAAATTAGAATCCACAGGTATCAAAAACGGGATTGTCAATATTCATGTCTGCGGGTCGACCGCGGCCGTGACCACCTGCGAATACGAACCCGGATTGATTCAAGATCTCAAAGAAATTTTTGACAAACTCATTCCTCAGGGGCGTTATCATCATGATGCCGCCTGGGGTGATGATAATGGGCATGCCCACTTAAGGGCTTCCTTGGTGGGGCCCTCCTTAACATTGCCCTTTCAAAACAAAAAATTGATCCTGGGGACTTGGCAGCAAATCATCTTTATTGATTTTGACAACCGCCATCGACAACGAAAATTGACCTTACAGGTTCTGGGGGAATGAGGCAAAGTGAAGATGTTATAGACCGGCCAGAACATGGCGTTTAAGCTTAGCAAGTATTGAAAAAAGCAATGCGTTTGTCTTTTAAACGTAAATTAGCTTTTTTTGTATCTCTTTAAAACATCATTAGATAACATAATCTCCGTCGAGAAACGGAGATTTTTTGTTTTACCGGGCTTTAACGTTTTTTAATCAAATTTAAGCAAATATAGACACTTTTTGGACACCAGAAAAAGGGGTGGATGTGATTGGATGGATTGGGAAAAACGGTGTTGCCCAAGTTAATTTCGATGTTACAAGTATTGGAATTTTAGGGCTGGAATCATTTATGTTCGCGATGATTTATGGATTGGCGTTTCGATCTTGGTTGGTTGATGGCATGATTTTTTTGTTCAGCTGTTTTAATGTCTGTGCTCAGAAAATGAAGTACGGCAGAATTTGAACTAAGGAACATTGCTTCGTAAACATATTTGTATAGGTCCAAATCTCAGCAGCGACCCCAGTTTTCATTTTTGGCGTATAAATCGTCCCAACCTATTGATTTTCCTGCCAGTTGAAGAGGTTCTAACCGATAGTGTAGCGCCTGGACCTCTGGCGCGACCTCAAGAAACATTCCAAGCCCGTTGTCGAGGGAGACTTCGAGTTTTCGATCAGTAAGCAAGAGGTTCGAACCTAAGCAGGAGAGAATCTCCCGCCGATCTTCCATTGAGCCATTTTCAAAACGATGCTTGGCCGTCTCCGCGAAAGAAAAGAGTTTTTCCGCCCTATCCAGCCAGGTTTCCTGCCTGTGTGATGTGTCCTTCAAAAGTTTTTCGTATTTGTATTTTTCTTTGAGTAATTCTTCGTTTCTGACCTTAAATTCTTCCGGGCTTATCTCACCATTAAGTCGCATATTAAACAGGTTCTAACGCTGTCCCGTCAGCCACTCAAAATTGTCGTAAATTATTGCAATATAATTACTTGCAATAAATCATCGGAATTAAATATTCCGGGGATTTTTTATTTCCAAAAGGGTCAAAGAGTTAGCTTATTAATTAATTTGTACTTGATAATCCGTTCCCTCCCTTGAATTTCTCCGTAGTAGTACTTAGCTTCTTAAGCAGTTTTTCTGATTTACTAATCCATCCCAAGGAGGTATTTTAATTGAAATCCTTAAAGGGATAAAATTTTTTGTCATAAAATCAGATCTTCACATGTAATTAGAGGCGGTCGTGATGATTTCGAAAACGAGTGTGGACGGTATTAAAGCGTTAACTTTTCTGGCCTGTTTGCCGGTTGGAGAATGCGAGGGCGCTGTTCATATCACTTCAACAATCGGGGCCCCGGCAAATTATTTAGGAAAATCTCTTCAATCCTTAGCCGCCGAAGGATTAGTTGCGTCGCAGCGGGGCCATGGAAGCCGGGCACGACGGGATATACTCCTTCTAATGAAAATGACGCGATGAAGAAATATCTGGAGGGCAGTTTTAACGGCGGTGGCACGAAAGAGGATTTTTGGTCTTAAATTTCAGGAATCCTTTAAAGAAAGGGAGATACTGTTATGGTCCGCTGTTTAAGAATTATAAGTTTATTTTCCATAATATTGATTTTATTGACGGGGGCAGCGCAGGCAGGAATCTGGTACCTGCCTTTTCCTGAAGATATTTCGTTAAACGGCTGGCGCATTGATCGAGTGATTAAATACATTGATTTTATTATGACGATTGCCTTTGGTTTGGTATTGGTTGCGTTGATATATTTTATTTTCCGGTACCGCGCCCGGCCGGGTCATAAGGCTGTCTATGACCGCGGCGATAAGTTTATGAATACCATTGCCACTGTCTGTCTAGGGATGCTGGTTTTCTTCTCGGTCGATTTGGTCATTGAGAAGATGTCTTTTGAAGATCTCAAACAAATATTTTGGAATTTCCCGCAAGGAAAGAATGTATTAAAAGTCGAGATCATGCCTCAGCAGTTTGCCTGGAATATCCGGTACGCCGGGGATGACGGCCAGTTTGCGACCGATGATGATATTGTCGCGCCGTTAAATCATCTGCATGTCCCAATTGGCACACCCGTTGTTGTTCAGATGACCCCCTATGATGTGGTTCATTCTTTTTATGTCGCTAATTTACGCATCAAACAGGACGCTGTCCCTGGGATAGTGACAACATTTTGGTTCCAGGCCATTAAAAATGGCAAGTATGAGATTGCCTGTTCGGCGCTCTGCGGAATGGGGCATACGAATATGCGGGGGTTCTTGACGGTTGAATCGAGAGAAGATTTCGATAGATGGTTAAATAAGCTCAAATCCGAATCCACCGTGCCGGAAGATGATTTTTGGAGCGCAGGAAATACTCCCGGAGGGGTCTTGACGAACTGGGGATGGAAATGGCAAGCAACCCCTTCGACTACGCTCAGGGCTGATGCTGAGCAAAGTCGAAGCACAAAATTACAAAAAGACATCCTATAAAGAGTCAAGTGTAAAAAAGTAAGTTGTCAAAGAGCA
>CAYJXI010000052.1:6068-19515 GCA_964374105.1 uncultured Planctomycetales bacterium | reverse complement strand
TTACTGGGCTATTTTTTATTGATCTTTATTTTTTTCAATGAGTTCTGATATTATTTCTTGCTCTGCCAATACCTTTGCGATCCTCTCCGTTTGGTCGGTTTGTATTCCGCAGTCTCCCAAAAGGGATGGAGCATTTATCTACCCAATAAGGTCGTCTACTTCCTTTTGAAGAAGCTCAAGATTAAGCCTTCGCTTGCGGATATGATCTCCTAAGGTGGTAAGAGTCTCAGGATGGGGGACCTCATAGCGGGAAAATGGAATCCTTTTAGCTTTACGCCTAACATGGCAAAAAAGCAACGCAAGGATGTTATTGCGGAAATTTGGGCAATCCCCTGGTGCCGTGCCGCTGCAACCCAGCGCAAATTCAAAAATACCGCTCAAAGATATCGGGACCGTTGTTAGATAGAGTAGATATTCATCTGGATGTTCCGGGGGTGAATTACCAAGATTTGAGTAATACTCGACCCGCAGAAACCTCCGCTCAAATTAAGGAGCGGGTCAATAAAACACGGGCAATTCAAATTGAAAGGTTAAAAGGGAGATGGTGCCTGCACCGCCAACGGCGGGGGCATTGTCTATAACGCCTCAATGAGCCACAAGCAGGTCGCAAGTTTTGTATGCTTGGAAAGAAGAAAGCGATCTATTAAAGCAAGCTATGACGGAGCTGAACTTGAGCGCGAGGGCCTACGATAAGGTTTTAAAGGTTTCAAGGACGATTGCCGATTTGGCAGGGTCAGAACAGATTCACACCGAACATCTTGCTGAGGCGATACAGTATAGGAGTTTGGATAGGGAATTCTTCTAAACTCTCTCATCGGTTCTTTGTTGTATAACCATAAGTTCATTTTGAAATTTTTGCAGAAGTTGCCTATGAGCTTGAAGAAGGGTTTCCAAGTCGCTTTCTCCAAAGAGATCACCCCTATGCTCGAATGATACCATTTTATCTTTGGCGGCCTTTTTAGCTGTTTCAACTATCTGTTCAAAATTTGCAATCTCTCCTTTTAATTCTGCTGCTGAACTTCTGGGTGAAATACCCCAAAAACTACATGCATCAGAAAATGTAATTTCTACTATCTGGTCATTTCTAAATTTTTCCATGACTTTTGAAGAAAATAATTTCTTTAATGCCGAAGTTGTTTCACGAGAAAGTGCGATCTTTTCTACAGGAGTTCTATTTGGAGCTGATCGCAACAGCAAACAGGCTCGTTCACGTCCAATCTCAGTTAGTTGATACATTCGCTTGCCAACTTTTCTAAGATAGCCATGCTTTCGTATGGAGGTAGAACTTATGATCTTCTTATGGACTTTTTCCGAATCAGGATATAACAACTTTCCGTCATAATCCCTGTAACCATCTAATCCAAAGGCATCTGGAAAATTCTGCCAAGCTGACACAACAAGGTCCTCTACTGAAAATGTACTTTTCCCCTTTTGCTCTAAGTAATAGACAGCCAAAAGAAGTTTCTCAGGTAGGTTTAAACTATCAACTCTTCCCATATTTTACTCTTTCGGTAATTCACCCATTGTAATAAAAGAATGTAAATCCGCAGCAGCAGCCGTCTGAATCTCTGCAACTTGTGCACCCCACTTAAGAATCCAGTCGTTCACAGATAAAGACTCCTTGTCTGTCGGCCCATGTGTCAAGGCGATTTGAACTATCACATCTATGTATCGTTCCAAGTGATACATTCGCCAGGCAATGGATTCATGTCCGTAACCTTTTGAGCCATCCAAGTAAAGCCTTGCTAAGGGAGCAGAACTATTAATCCACCAAATATTACGGTCAGCATCTTGAGGACGTTGCCAAACAGGTGGGTCATCTTTACTGAATGCGACCGATTCATTTGTGTAAGGGTCAGGATCAAATCCGGAAACTAAAACTATAGGATATCCACGCCCTCGTTGATTTCCCTTATCAGCGGATCGACTTAATACAACCTTTATCAATGTTGGATTTTCTGAAAGACACTTATCGTCCCCGGCAATCACTGCAGTCTCTCCCGGTGAAAAACCAAAAACTAAACCCGAGGCACTTACTCTTGCTATATTGGGATCACTTTCTGTCCACTCAAGATATATATCACTGGTTTCTCCGCCATTAGCCAAACGACAAATACCATCTATCTTTTGACGACTACCAGCTGGAACCTCGATAGTACCATGGGAAAGCTGTATATCCTGAATTCTTACAACTTCTAAAGGAACTTTATCGGATTTCAATTTACCATGAAGTGTTTCAGCCCAGATTTCTGTCTTTCCAAACGCAAAAGTATTGATAATCATCAAATCCTCATCAACCATTGCAACATTATTGTTTTCGCTAACCCAACGGAAAGCAACAGGTCGTATACGTCTTTCATTTTCATCAAAAAATTTTAAAGTTGGCCGAAACGCTACTCCCACACCCGCTCTGCGGTGGCTTAAACTTAATTCAAGCCTAACTGGTTTACCTGTTGGTAAGAGCAGGTGTTGTAGAATTGCCGTATCCTTCCCTGATCCCCAAAGTCCTTGCATTAATTCGTTGAGAAAACGGTTTTTCCAACGGTCAAGGGCTTCATTCATTTTACTAATAGCATCTTTTTCTTCACGACCGTATTCTTTCCTATCACGAGCCTCGAATTCCTTAGCGTATAATTCAACTTGTTGAGAGATAAACTGTTTGACCGCACGAGTCAGTGGACTCGGTGCTAAATGACCTCTATCATTTTGTTTATAAGGTTCTAAAGCCTCGAGTTGACATTCACCATAAATGCGATCACGATATGGAGATTGAACATCAAGATCTGAGATGGGATCACACCCTATATATCCTGATCGGGATTTGTAAATGATAAGGTGCCTTCCTTTTCGGCTACATCGCATACTTACATCCGATGTTTTTAGAATTAGCTTTCCCTGTGCCACGGCCCCTGCTTGAGTTGTGGAAACTTTTTGTTCGGAGGCCGGGTCCTTTAGGACTTCTGGTATAGAAATAATCCTCAGTTCCTCGGCACCCTTAATTGGCTGGATATCTGGAAGTGAAAGTGCATTGCCACCATTAGCCAAATTACCATTTTTAATGACATAAACTTTACACATTTCTAAGGTCTGAATCATCTGTGAATGATCTCGTAAACTTTCCAATAAATGACTAACAAGAATTTTATTCTCATAGCCCTTAGGACCGTAGCCACTTATAAGTGTAAAACCATCTGCCACCTTCAGTGTTTCTAAAGCTGACTTTGGTAATATATCAGGAGGACATCTGAGTTTAGTTAATAGTTCCACTAATGCTGTTTTAAGGTCATTAACAGGAAAATCTCGACCAGATTGTCGGTCAGGGAAATAACCGAACCTGATGGAATCGGCAACGACGCCATAGCGATTACCCCTTCGCTTCTTCACAGTATCAATCAATGCATATTGATCAAACATTTGTGTCATATAGCACTTACCACCGTTACCATGACCTCCTTGGATACTAGCGGTTTTCCTCCCGCGGCGTGCTGCCTCAGGATCCGCCCAGATTCTGAATTCATTTTCAATAGTATCACTGGTCATTCCAACAAAATCTAAACAGGAAATGGAAGGACTTATACCTCTGCGGGCATCATCAAAAATGACAAGAATGACTCGTTTCTGTTCAGGTGCGTCTTCTCCTTTGTAGGCGTCGGCAGAATTTTTCAACCATTCTGGGAGACCATTCTCATGAGATTGAAATGCTTTACAGATAAGACGTATAGCACCTTCTTCGTGAACCTTAACATCCTGATCTGGTGTATATTTGAACGAAGTCATTAGTTTTTTGTTGGATTTATTTGCAAAAGAAAAAGCTATTTTTTCTCTATCTACACCCAGGAAATTTTAATTTCATTTTCTACTGCTTTAAACTCCTTATCTCCCGTTACGATCTCTCCTTTATGAACCTTGGCCAGGGCGGCGGCAAAACAATCGGCGTAAGGAAGTTGCTTAGCGGCTTTATAAATAGCCGCTTGTTTTGTTAATTCCATGTTAACTTCAACAAAATCAATCGGCAGGGTTTCAATGAGTTTAAGAATCTTATCAGCCTCCTCTAAACCATGATCTCGAATAAGAAGATAATAGACCTCCCCCAAATTCACTGTTGTCATAAGCAGATTTCTTTCACGACCGGCTGCTTTACTGAGAAGGTCCTGCACTTTTTCATAGCCAGACTGCTTCCATAGATAGGATACCAAGGCAGAAGCATCTAAAATTTTGACCATTTTTTATCCTCGTTTTCCTTTTCTTTAGCGCGTTCTTCTAACAAAGCACTGACTCCCTTGCCTTTTGTGGCTGCTATTCCTGCTATCTTTTTAAAATACTCATCCGTCAACGGTTGCAAGATGAGCTGATCTCCTTTCTGTTCGATACAAAGCCGGGTTCCCTTCTTAATGTTGAGTCTCCGACGAATCTTGGAAGGAATAACAATCTGCCCCTTGGTCGTTACAATGGTCGTTGTCATATCCATATCCCCCTTTCTGCTAGAAGTATACCATGCTTATAATGTATGTCAAGTATTTTTTATCTTACTATCTATAAATGTAGTACAAATCGGCGGTGGGGTGGGTGGCGAGACGTTCATATGCCAATGCCTATACCAAAAACTGCCTGTCACCTTTGCGGTTCATTCTCTTAAATACTTCCGACAAAGTCCGGTGATAAAGATAGGGAAAATGAATATGCCACCAAAGGATTCCAAGATCGCAATGCCTCTATTGAATCCGATAGGGATTAAATCACCATAACCGACAGTTAAAAAAGTAGCTACACTAAAATAAATGCTTTCGCCTAAATCGGGATGTATGGGACGACCGTCCTTAATCAAATACCCCTGGGTATATAAGATCGCTATAAGGACAATGAAAAAAGCCCCGAACACAACAGTTCGCCATGGACGTTCGCCATGTCCCCATATACAGGAGGATAACAAAAGTGTCAGCCAAAGCATGGTCCGTTTGCAAAATTTCCGGTAACCCTCATCCCTTAATTTCTGAACATTTAAAAGACTTTGCCCTATAAATCTGCAAAAAAACTCCTTGGAAAGAAAATAGCATTTCGAAAATTCCTGATATTCTTTATCCTTTTCATAACATACCGCCGCATGTTTATAAAGGAGGGCGGTATATTCCCAATCCCCTGATTTTTCTGCCTCTTGGGCCGCTTTTTCATAGTCCCTCGCCGCATTATAAAACGTTGCTTCCCCTGAACTTAATGCCCAGCAGCTTGCGGCAGACGCCAGACACATCGCCGCGGGATGATGTTTGCCGAATTTCTGGTAAGCATTGGCCACCCGATAGAACAGATCTGCGGCTTGCTGGTATTTGTGTTCTTCAAGAAGCCTGTGGGCTTCCTTCTCAATCAATTTGACTTCCTGTTCCATCTCTAAAAATCTCCCAGCGCCTCATCCCGGTTATCATAAATTCTGAACAATTTATGAATCTTGACAATCTCAAAAATATCCTTGATTCTCCTGTTGGCATTACACAGACGAAGCCTGCCGTTGACCTTTTCCAGTCGCTGCATCATTTCGATCAAAACGGCCAACCCCGAACTGTCGATGAAAACGACCTTTTGAAAATCTACCAGAACCCTTTTCTCCCCGCTCTGCAGCAATTTCGTAAACATGTTTCTTACTTCGGTTGCATTGCTGATGTTGATTTCTCCTTCCAATACCACTATGGCGACATCATTTGCTTTTTCTGTTTGAATATTCACTTTAACCCTCCTTACCTTTTGCAACGTCTTAACCATTTTTATTGTTTGTCCTTTATTGTGAAACGACACCTTATTCATGAGATTCCGGATTAAAAAAATGCCCCGCCCCTTCGTCTTGGACAAATTCGCCGGGCTGGTTGGATTAGGGATTTTTTTGTAATCAAATCCCTCTCCCTGGTCCGCAACTTCGATGATCAGCTGATTTTTGTCAACTGTAATCACCACCTTGACGGTTAAACGACTGTCGAGTTTATTGCCATGCTCAACCGCATTGATCACGGCCTCGTGGAGACAGAGCTTAACACGAAAAATCATGTCCTCATCCAAGGGGAGGTAAAGCAACTTTTCTATGATAGCGGAAATAAAATCAGGGATGAGATCCAAACGAGAAGGTATGCTTTCGATAATACGCATAGACAGCAAAACTCTCTTTCATTCTGTTATTCGGTTATCTTAAGAAGGTTCAACCTGCTGCATCATGAGGGGCGTATTATATCAAATGTCATCTGGCATGTAAAATTATAACATCTTGCGTTATACATTTCTCTTTTGTCAATCCCCCTTTAAACAATTTTCAAAACGATATAAGTCATATCATCCCGCTGTCGATGGAGAGGTTCAAAACACCTCACATCTTCCTCAATAATCTGTACAAGATCGGTCACTGGCCGATGGCGGTGTTTCTCAATAAGCACCTTGAGCCTTTCTTTTTCATACATTTCGCTCCTGGTGTTTTGCGCCTCCGTGATCCCATCCGTGTAAAAGATGAATAGATCCCCTGTTAGGAATGGCATACACCCCCCAGAATACTTCCCTTGGATCATCCCCAGCGGCAGGCCGTCTTGCACATCCAGAAATTGGGAAGGATGTTCCTTAGGGATGTACAAAACAGGCAAATGACCGCCGTTGGCATAGATCATGACACCCTGTCGGATGTCAAAAACAGCATAAAATACGGTGACAAAAAGGCCGGTTGTGGCTTCCTTCATCAATTTTTCATTGAGTAGCCGCAGCGTTTCCTCCGGCGGGACTCCTGGTAAGGCATAAAATTTAAATGCCCCGACCACCATGGCCATAAAAAGGCTGGCGGGAATCCCTTTTCCCGTAACATCACCGATCATGACCGCCAAACGCCCATCATCAAATGCGAAGCAATCATAAAGATCTCCGCCCACCTGCCGGGCAGTCAACATCCTGGCGGCTATTTCTAACCAGCCGGTTTGGGGAAGGGTCTTGGGGAGAAAACTTTGCTGAATCTGCCGAGCGATCTTCAGTTCGTTCTCCAGGATCAAACGCTTTTTCAACTCCAAGACCGCCTGCCCCAGAGTATTCAAAATGTACACAAGCAAGACAACTATCAAAGGATAAAATAAATCGACCCAGAGTCCAAAAATGACAAACAAAAGGACGCCTAGCGATACGCCCATCGCCACCGCCAAAGAAAGCAGTAAAAAAGCTTTCAGCGGTTTGGCCATCCATACAATCCAGACGGTCAAAAGAATCAGAGCCATAAGAATAATCAAGTTCGTTGGCTTAGACATCCTTATGATAAAGACCTTATTGACCATGGCGTTCACCACTTCGGCGTGTATCCCCACCGATGGATAGAGCGGCTCCAAGGGATTGGGATGCAGATCTGCTGTTCCCTCTGCCGTCAGCCCAACGAAACATACTTTGTCTTTAAAGACATCGAGATTTAAGATCGGTCTCTCACCCGAAAACTGCGCAATGTAGGATCGCAGCACATCGACATAGGAATAATGGGCATACGTCTCTGACCACCTTCCGGAAAAATTGATAATCATCGTAGAGTGTTCATCTAAAGGCCATCGAAAATCCTTTCCGTAGCTTATATCTTGTCCCGGACGAATCGTTAGGGCTTCAAAAGGGATGCCCAACATATGACAACCAACCAGAAAAGAAAGATAAGGATAAAAGGCATTGTTGTGTTCGATATAAAGAGGTACTCTTCTAAACTTTCCATCGCGATCAGGAATAATATTGATATGCCCGGTCCCTTTTGTATTTTCGGTTAATGTTGGAAGAGATTGAGCGGCGAATCTGGCGGCCGAAACGCTTTTCCTCGGCTCTTTTTGATCTATGGCGAAGACATACGGAAGATAAACATTTCCCGCGTTTTTGATGGCAGCAGCCAATTCTCCATCGCGGGGGTGAGGTTCGCTGAAGAATATATCAAAGACAATTGCCTTGGCCCCGGCATTTGCCAAGGCCTTAATCAACGCGGCATGATAACTTCGGTCGATAGGAAAATGCCCTAACTGGGCGATCGTATCGTTGCCGATTTCGATGAGGACCACTTGATTGGTTATGGGGATGGGGGGCCTCAGCCGGAAGCGAAAATCCAGCGTATCAAGCTCATAAGAATCTAGCCACCGCAAATAAGAACCGGCAAGAAGGAAAAAAATAATAAAGGAGATAATGCCGCCTAAGAGAATACGATGACCGGGACCGGCGCCTCGGATTTCATTTAATAATCGTTCCATAAGTGCTTATCTACATACTGCGCTAGAATTTCCTGCATTTTGCTTGGAGGCGAAATAGAGAAGTATTGCTCAATACTGGCATGCGCAATTTCATGGGCGACCACCCCATCACTGGCGTAATCGACCGAGACATGGATAGCTTTCGTATTTTTTTCGTAATAAGCTACTTTATTGGCAGATAAGGGTCCCCGGTGAAGATAAACGGTAATTTGGAAATTTTTCGGCCACATGTCCAGAACAGTCTGCACGCGGTCGACCAAACGGTCTATGCGATAGGAGGCCATCTGAGGATCATTCGTAAATTCTAACCGCTGACCGCCCAGCCGCCAGATAAAATCATCGATATCTTTATCCTCGGAATAATGAATAATCGAATATTTCGTCTGAAAAACTTTTTGGGATTCAGCCCAAATAATATTGGGGACAAAAATTAGAGGTAAAAAAAGGGAAACAATACCGAAGAAACGTTTCATCCTTCATTGTTCAATTCATTGTTCATTTGGGAGGTAACTTTGAAATGCTTAATTTCTTCCGCCATCAGATTAACCTTTTCACTCACTTTGGCGAGAACGGCCGGATCATCTTTCCGGGAAAGGATTGATCTCGCCTCTTCTAGGTCCCTCTTAATACTGCCAATACGACGGCTGAGAGATCCAATGAATCGGTTCAGTGCCGTTTCCAGTTCACCGAATTGGTCGTTCTTTCTTAAATGAATACGAGTATCTAAATTTCCTCCTTCGGCTTGCTTTAAGGTCTGCTCAAACCGGTAAACAGGGCCGGCCAGACGATGAGATAACATAATAAAGATGATCATCCCCGTGATAGCCACCCCCAATACAACGATCAGCGTCAACAATAAAAACGGGATAAAGAAAAAATTCTGCGTGCGTTCAATACGCAATACTGAGTCGATGTAGCCGGTCGTCAAGGTGTCCTGGGAGAGATACAAAAATAAGCTGACGATCAGAATGGACTCCAAGATCAACAGAATCACAAACGGCCCCAAGAAACTCAATTGAAAGCGTTTTTTAATCAAATAATTTTTCCGTCTTTCCATATCGGAATCCCTCACGGTTTTAACATTTTGATGTTGGCCTGTTTTCTTTGGTCTTTAATCCAATTATCCAACATCTGCCGTTCTTTCACGGCTAGGATATCTTGCTCAATAGCTGGACGCAGTGTTTCCAGTGGTTGCAGGGAAATATCTTCCCGGCTGTCCACTGTGACAAGGTAATAAAGAGACCCTTCTTCTATGATTTTCACCTCTCCGGCCGCAATATCAAAGGCTTCCCTGAGAACATCCGACATCACGTCTCGGTAAGTGACAGGACCGATCGACTCCCAGTCCAGGGTATCCATTATTTTTGTTTTTTCGAATTTCTCAAGCCATTGATGAACAGCGGTTTTATCCCTGCTCTTAAACACTCTAAACATCACCCGTTGTCGTAAATGGTCATAATAATTTTTGATCTCATCCTCAGCCACATAAAGGTACTGTGCAAATTCTCGCTTTTTATAATCAATAAAATCTCTCACCAAAGTTTGCTCCCAGAAGGTTTTAATGGTATTGACGAACTTCTCTTCCCGGGTTAGACCGCGATGGATGGCCTCCTGGATGATGAGTTTTTTATCAATGATCACATCCAGCTGTTCTCTTTGCGCCTCGGGAGTTACCTTGATGAGCGGATCCTGCTGGGCCTTAATGGCAATACTTTTATTAACCTCTGATGCAAAAACTGGTTCTTTATTCACGAAGGCAACAACGTCACTGCCACTTGAATTAGCCTCTGGCGGATTCCCACACCCTGGGAAAGTGATCAGAATAGAAAAAATGACGACAAGAAAAAATGATTTTTTCATAAATCCCCTCTTTGTTTTTTTAACTTGGAGGATTGCCTAATGGCCCAGGGTTTATTGACTTATTCTTCCTGTACCTCCCAAACACCTGTTCCAGCCCCGGCAAATGTTCCTGGGGTAGGATTATCAAACGTTCCAGCTGCCACCCCATTAAGACTGATCCCGGTGTCGGTTGAACCGCTCACATCCGCCTGCCACTTACCATCCGACCATTCTGTTCCGGTGAGAGTGGCGTCCACGGTACCTATCACCTCACCACTTAAATTTTCAATCAAATCCCCGCTGGCATCGATAGTAAAATCATTTCCTGTAGGGCCGGTAAAATCCCCATTGAGGTTGGCAGCCCAGATGCCGCTGGCGGTAGCTAAATCCATAACAAAAAAGTCAATGAAAAAGTTTTGCAGTGTAAGGGTTCCACCCGCCTCGAATGTTCCATCCCCTTCTAATAAAGAGGTATAAACCTCGGTAATCGGGATATCCTCAGTCCCTAAGGCAACGATGTCATCCTCAGTCCCGGTTAAATCCAAAAGATCATCTACTTCGACCCATTCGCCAGTCGAGGTCGCCTGCCAAAGTGATTCTTCATCGACATCCGTATAATTTCCGACCACTTCGCCTAGCATCTGACGTCCGGAAAGAGTACCGTTGTCCCTTAAAGCAACCCAAATGGCACTCAAATTTCCTTCCAGAAAATTATCATTGATATCTCCCTCAGCAAAACTCCAACTTGTACCGTCTATTTTTGCCAGCCATGATCCTCCAATCAGACCGATTCCTGAAGGTATTCCGGTTAACCCTGTTATACTCCTTAACTCCCAGCCATCGGAAGTCGATCCTTCAGAAACATCATAAATCCCATGAGTAGTGATATTGAAAATACCCCAATCTTCCGCGCCAAGCATGAAGAAGTTTCCTAAAACCTCACTCTCGAAAATGGTACCGCCGGCGTCAAATTGGCCGGATGCTGTTGATCCATCTCCCTTAAGCTCTTGCCGCCATATCATTCCAACAAGATCTGCCGGATTGATTCCTGATGAACGAGGAGCATTGGGAACCAAGGGATTCAATGATTCCAAAATATATTCACCGGTCGGATCCTGGCTGGGAGGAAACACCTGTGCTCTCGGATTATCGGCATATTCCCCTAGCAATGTTCCGGAAAAAGTTCCGGTATTTCCCTCTTGGTCAGCATAAAACCCGTAAGTTTTCCCAAATAAGACCCGTTTCGAGCCTATCCCGCCGGCAATTCCGTAAAATGCCCCTACCCCGTTATCATCGGGGAATGTTGTAAAGAAAGGAAAATCTGGATCATGGGTATAGCTGAAGAAACTCCCCACCCCAAGATTCGGTCCGCCGGAATGCCAAATGAATCTTTGGGTATTGAGATCTGTCATATCCGTTGAAAATTTCCCGATAGAAACAAAATTAGCCTCCTGAGTGCTCCAGAGGTCAGTGATCTCGGAGGCTCTCGTTAAACCAATCAATCCCGATATCCGATTAAAAAAGTTATGAGATCCGAATTTGCTGATAAGAAACGTCAACTCTCCGCTGGAATCTAGCTCAGCTGTCGTCTCAAAAACGCCGGTGCTAAAACCCTGCCATTGATTTGTTGTCTCATCATATGTCCCAAGAAGGTCGCCTGAGAAAACCCCAAACGTATTCACATAAAGAAACTTTCCGGAAACAGAACCGATAAGTTCGTTGTTCTCTAGGGCATCTCCCGTTACGGAACCATAAATAAAGTTATTGAAGAAATCGAGCTCCTCATTAAAAGCAGAACCGCCTATGGCAGCCTCCCACGGACCGCTAGGAACACCGCCAAAAGAGCCGCCATTATATCCGAACCACAATCCCCAGTCCTGATCTTCAATCTGACCGGACTGAACTTCCAGTGTGCCCAGGATACCGAAATCACCTCTTCCAACATAAGCTGTGATCAACTCATTTTCTTCGAAGGCAGTATCGTTTAAAAGATCACTCGGGGAATAAATCGTTGGCACGTCGAGGAAACTATCGACAAGAGCGTCCGCCTCAAACATCCCAATCCCCGGATAGAAACTACCGATGAAATCTGTCTCTCGGAGATATCCAGCTAAGAACCCCCCATCCCCATCGGGGCGGATGTAGAAAGCGTTGAACAATCCTTCTAAGGAATCGTTGACATTGATCCCGCCGATTCTCCCTAAAACAGTCACTCCTTGTAATGCCTGGCTCTTAAAAAAATCTCCCGTTGCCCAGAGACCATGGTTGTCGGAGTTCTCAAACTGGCCGAGCATGGTCAGAAAATACTGGCCATTATTGATGTCGGCAAAAGACCCGAAACCACCCAGTCGGGCCCTGAATTGATCATTCACTATATCACCATCAAATATCCCGCTTGTATATGTGCCGAATTTTCCTTCCACGACCCCTTGGGAGCGAAATTCTAAAGATGTGAAAATAGCAGAACCTCCTCCCAGCGCTTCCCAAGTGTTTGCAGTATCATCATAAGCACCAAGGATATCGCCTTGAAAGACTCCATAAGTTTCATCATCAAGTATTCGTCCAAAAACAGTTCCGTTCAATTTGTTATTTTCCCAAGAACTTCCCACGCCATGCCCCACCCAAAACGAATGATCCTCCCCATCAATACCACCAACAACCGCCAGCCAATTGTTCGTTGGTAATGCCTCGTAAGTTCCGCCGAGACCCACCTGAAAGATCTCCCAATCATCCTGATCAGAGAGCGTAAAGGTCTGCCCGTTTACCGCTCCCTGGATATCACCGCTGATGAGGCCCGGTGATATGTCGTCTACGATAATCTCTTCACTGCCATCGAAAAGCTGATTCGGAGCAATCGCGGTTGGAAAACCTATTAAATTGATGCCAAGATTACCCTCAGCGGAGAATGTCCCTGTATCGGAATCAAATGCACCCGAGATATTATTGGAACTGAGGAATCCGCTTAAAAACCCGCCATTGCCGTCCGGACCAACAAAAAGTGCATAAAGCATCCCATCTAAATCATTATTAATATGCGTCCCCCCTAGTAGACCCCAATAGCGGGAACCATCATCATATTCTCCTTCCACCATCCCACCCCATAACCGGTCAAAATTCTCATTCGGAGGTTCGGGAAGAGAAAATGTACCGCTAAGGTTAAATTCCTTGTTAGCGTCGAACGACAGATCAGAAGATTCCAGGGAACCGTTCATTGAACCAAAACCAAACTCCGGTTGATTAAGATCGCTGTTGAACCTACCAAATGTGGCATCCAGTTCACCTAATAAAAAGGTAGGTTCTGGAGCCGGTGGTGGAGGTTCTTCTTCAACTGGCGGAGGTTCTTCTTCGACTGGCGGAGGTTCTTCTTCGACTGGCGGAGGTTCTTCTTC
>CAYJXI010000052.1:0-5968 GCA_964374105.1 uncultured Planctomycetales bacterium | reverse complement strand
GAGGTTCTTCTTCGACTGGCGGAGGTTCTTCTTCGACTGGCGGAGGTTCTTCTTCGACTGGCGGAGGTTCTTCTTCAACTGGGGGAGGTTCTTCTTCGACTGGCGGGGGTTCTTCTTCGACTGGTGAGGGTTCTTCTTCGACTGGTGAGGGTTCTTCTTCGACCAACGGAGAAGTGGTGCCACTAGAAGCAACAAGAGCCGTGGAGGTTTCGGTAATCGGAATCTCTGGATTATCGGTTGTCCCAGTATCTTCGGTTGTCCCTTCGGCAGTGTCGGGCCCTTCCTCGCCACCCGCTTGCCCAACAGTCTCCACACTGGTATCCAAATCGTAAAGATACCTGCCCGTAACATTGTCCGGACTGGAATAACCTTCAATCCCGCTTCCTGGTTCCCAGCCTTCGGCAAATTGTAAACGTTCATCGGCCGAGACCGGTGCTGGGTCCGAAACAGAACCTTGATCATCCGCGGAAGCGCTCTGGCCCATGGGGACTTCTTTCGTTTCACCGCTAATGAGGCTGGTGATAAAACCAGGGCCGCCTTCAAAGAGGGATTTGGTTAAAATAGACGTTATGATCAAATACATAAGAGTCCCGCGAACCCCGCTTATGGCATGCGGTGTCTTGATTTGAAAGCTCGAACCGCCCTTAATGTTCTCGACAGTTGCTTTGACTTGGCCAACGCTTACCTCAAAAAAATTTTCATATTCACGCGTTTTGGGATCGATGACCAGCTTCGTTAATATAATTTTGGTATTTGGTTTAAGATTGAGGCCGTTGCCGTTGTCGAATTTGAGCTCGATCATACCATCATTAGCAGTTTCTATGCTGTCACCCATACGCACAATTTGGTTGACCTCTGCGGTCTTTTGGCTGCCCTCCTGCATGATTTTAACATCCCCTGATACCTTGGTTACTATCCCTTCAATGCGAATGGCATCTTCCCGGCGAGAAATGGTTGGAGGTGGATTCGTATCCTGTTCAAAAAACTTTTTCTCTAATTCAAAGTACGGACGGGGACCTTTCGGTGCCTGATCCAAGGGAACCAAAACACTATTTCCTGGAGGAATCATCATAGGAGGTGCCTGAAGGGTGGGATTGATCACCTGCAGGTTTCCAGTTGAAACCATCATCCCGCTGTTGCCGGCCTGATAAAAGGCAAAAATGTCAGATCCCTTAATCGTCCCTTGTGCATTGGGTGTATAAATCTTAAAGTCGGCTGCATCCGCCATCTTCTCTATAATAGTTCTTATTTTTCCGCGCTCAAGATCAATCGTGGCGGTCTTGCGTTTATTTTCTGCATCCAACTGATAATCTGTAATCTTTACCCGTGAGTTTTCCGCAAGGCGTAAAACGGATTTATCTTTGAAGGTAATTTCCGCCTTAGAATTGGACTTGGTGCGAACAGCATCCCCAACAAAAACAACCTCTTCCTCGCGTGCAGGAACGGCCAATTCTTCCTCGGACTTTGATATATCGACCCTTCCTTCCACATAGGTGATCCGGCCCACTTCCTGCGCCCAGGTATAAAAAGGTGAACCCAGCATGAGATAAACAATTAATAGAACTGTAATATTTAATCGCAATTTGATTCTTTTCATATCTTTACCTTCTTTCTAAAGATCATTCACGAAACAGGCGTAACTCAATTGCATCCTGAATCCATATTGAAACCATTTTAGAGTTTTATTTCCACGCCCACGCTGTAAATATTCCGATCATATTCATAGATATCCACGTTGGAATCGTTCTGCACATGAGTATACTGCAATTGGAATTCCGATTCCTTATAGAACTTATAGGCCAAAAGAGTAGAAACCGTATACACCTTGTCTTCCCGTTCCACATTGAAAACCGTATGGGTATTGACAAAATCTTGGAAGAAAACTCCACCCGTGACCGTTAAATTGACCCTATCCTTAAAAGGAATTAAGACCGTAGCATTGAGGCGATTACCGAAATATTCCCAGTTGGTCCCTTTTGTCCACTCTTGATCAAAACCGTAGCGAAGATTTAAGAATCCTTTGCGCTTGGCAAAGAAGGCGTACCACCCCGCAGCGCTACTAAGTCCGTTGGAATCCCTATCCTCATCCGAGGTGCTGGGTGTGAAAAGGAAATTCTTGTTGCTGTATCTTAAGGTAACCTGCCCCATGTGCTTCTCACCCAACATTTGATTATAGACTCCACTTAAGGCAGGTGTGGACAGGTAAGAACGATCATCAATGAGGGTATGGGTATATGTGGCGGGCAACGTCAACACACTGTTTTCAAAGTAAAAACTTGGTTGAAGAACTACAGTATTGGAAAGTGTATCGTAAAATCCCAAGTCATTCTGCTTGGCGAAATAAAAGAAGTGCTGCGCCTTGATACCAAAACGTTCTGTTCTTCGATTGTTATATTCCACGTTCGTCGCATAAACGGTACGCCAATCCGCTTCATCAGCGATATTCGCCGCAACGGCATCGCTGTCCGGTTTCAGGATAACATTATCGTCATACTCCCAAGCGCTACGAAAAGAAAAACGCCACGGCCTCCCCATGGCATCTTCACGCCGAGTAATGGCTTCCATGTATTCTTTTGCATACTTTGCCAGGTTAGATGACGGTTCCAAAACAACAACTTCTTCAAAGGCCTTTTTAGCGTAACCAAATTCTTTGCTCTTAAGACGGGCAATACCAATCTGATAGTCGCTGGCCTGCTCCATGGAGGGATCCAGTGCTTTGGCTTTTTCGAAGGATTCAACGGCTTCGGGATATTTTCCCTCTTTCACCAAGACCAGACCTTTCAAGAAAGCTATTTGGGCCGGCCGAATACCTTCTCGCTCGGCTTCCTCGATCCACTTCCCGGCCTCCTCCAACTCATTATACTGGTAGAGGCAGTCAATCAGTTCGATAAGAGCGCCCTTGATTTTGGGCGCATTCGTGACCGCGTCCCGTAAATGGGGGATGGCCATTTTGTAATTCTGCAACTGCTTGAAATTGAGTCCAAGGTAATAAGAGGCAAGCGTCGATGAAGGTTCTTCCTCTTTGGCTTTCTTTAAAACCTCAAGAGCTTCATCATAATTCTCATGTTTGTAAAGGCCAATGCCGCGCTCCAAGGTGGGATTTAAGTTTTCCTTTTGGGCGAGGCAAAGATGAACGAAGAAAAAGAAAATTATCCCAATCGTGGTTACGAGACCAATCAGTCTAGGAATTTTCAAATTTTTTCTCTCTGTCTTTAAAAAGCGAACTTAATCCGTTCTCAAAAAAGCACCAGGGATGTCAGTGATTATAGGTATTCCTTGTGGAAATAAAAATTCTTTTAGAGACAAATGTCCTTAAACTACCAGAGGTTAGGAAAAAAGTCAATTTATTTTTGGGAGGGCGGCAATCGTCCGTTTAAAATCATAACGGCAAAGCAGAGAAATGGATATGTGATTGTGACCAGCGCGGCAAACACCCTGAAATTGCCGGGGCAGTTAAGTTTGTGTGTGCCATGTATCCTTGTCCGTGCAGATGGTATACAGATCCGCGAAAAAATGTCCTTGCGGCTCTGTTCATCAAAAAAATTTGTCAAAAATTTCTGGTCCCTATCTGGATCGGATTGATATTCAAAGGGAGGTCCCGGCTTTATCATCACCGGAATTATTATCGCAATCTCCCTTCGAACATTCTCAGGACATAAAAAAATGGCTGACTCAGGTCCGCCTCACTCAACACAAAAGATTCCAATACTCATCAATCTTGACCAATGCTCATATGAATCAAAAACAGGTTCAAGAATTTTTACCCCTGACCCACAGGGAGAAAGACCTTTAAAAAGCTATCGAAGAACTTGAGTTCTCTGCGAGGCCCTGGATAATATTAAAAAAGTTACACGAACCATTGCTCCTTAAATCTCAAAGAGCGTATCCTTCCTTAAACATATTGCCAAATCCATTCAATACCGCTGTCTGGATCGCTAGATTAAAAGGGACACAAGGGAAAATAACATTTTCCGATCTCAATAAACTCCTGCTAAGGTGTCAATCACCGTTTTCACCACCTCTCTTTTGATTCTCTGATCACAGAAAGGCAAGGCAGCAAGAATCTTCTTGACACCTGCTCCTTGGTAACCCAATCCCAAGAGAGTAACACCTTCTTCTAAACTCTGAATATAAGCGGGGGGAGGATCTAAGAATTTCCTAATCTCGAAACCAGATTCTTTCAAATCCATACTTCTCAAATCTTGGAGATCCCCCTCAGTCAAAGGAATGGATTGAAAGCTTGTCTGGAATTGATTAACCTCTCGGGGCAAATCAAAAATTCCGCGTTTGACAAAAATCACAATCGGGCCGTCCATAAAAATGAGTTGCCAGTCTGCATGGTGATTTAAATATTCAATCAATCGATGACTTGATAAAAGGGAAGTATCAAATAAAGCAATTCTCAAATGAAATTTTTCTTCGGCTTGAGACCAAAAGCTTTCCGGTTCTCTTAAGATGGTTTTATAAATTAGAAAAAGTTCCTGATTCAGCGGATGGCCATCCAATCGGCCATCCACAAAGGGTTTGAGGCTGGGATAATACCTCCAACTAATCAATCCTCCCAGCATACTCTGATTAAAGACCGCCCCTGTTATTTTGTTTTCATTTAAAAACGCCAAAGCCCGGATGGGATTTTTAGGAACGTACTCTAAAGATATGGCTCTTACAAAAGTGTTGTTTCTATAAATTTTCTGATTGATGCAGTTGATGATCCCTCCTATCAAAAATAAAACCAAAAAAAAATAGAGAATAGGTCTCAACTCTTTGGTAAAAATAAAAATCTTCGGTAGGCTTCCTGGCGAGATCTGAGAGACACCCTCAGCAATGAGGTAAACACTGACAATAGTAAACAACTCTATACCTCTGGCCCCTCTCAAAAATAAAAATACCGAAAAAATCAAAAGCAGGATATTCAAGAACTGGTTATTCCGATTCAACCCCACCGCCACCAAAGAAAAAAGTAATAAAACAAAAAACCATAATCCTAAAAACGTTTCAAAAATCACAATCGGCGGTCTTAATTCATCAATGACATTAGCTAAGTAATCGAAGTTGATAAAACCGGGATTAAAAAAAACATTATAGGGGTAAAGGGCTCCTTCCCATCCATAAGGGTTAATAAAAAAGATCAACATATAAACACCCAGGACCCCAAGCAATTGTTTTAACTTTCTTAACAAATCAATAGAGACTTCCGGTGGATACCTTCGAATTCTTGATTCAAGATATTGAATCACCACTGACAACAAAAACACGCCGATCAATAACATGCCATAAATAAAACTCCCCAAATGAATATTTCCCCAGGGAATTCCTAACAACGGGATCAAGATTAATCTCTGAGGCCTTCTTAAAGAAAGGGCATCCCACAAGATTATCAAAAATAATTGGACAAACACCAGATTAAACACAAAAGGCCTTAACAGGCATCGCGTCCCGATCCCATAGGCCATGAATAGGACTAAAAAAATCAATACAAAAAACGGGATTTTTCGATAATACCGCAGGAAAAATATAGAAATAATAAAAAGAAATAAAAAAGCGCGGAAAAACTTCAAGCCCCAATCCTGCCCTCCTAAATACACCAGATAATAAATGAGACTTCCTAACCATTGGATGGAAATGGCAGGGGTTCTGATATCCAGGAAAGAGAACAACGCTTCCCGGGGGACCTGTTTGTGTTTGAGGATCCATTTCCCTGTATTTAAATGCCACCAGATATCTTCCATCTCGATAGGACGAAAAAAAGAAAGAAAGAGAAATACGAAAAGACACCCCAGAATAAAAATCTTTAAGTATTTTTCTTTCATGGAGGACATTAAGGAGCGCTCCTCTCTTCCCGCTTACTTGCTGATCGCTATTTTAAGGGATTTCTTTTAATGATATTTTTATATTTTCAGTAAAATAAAATGTTGCCTTTATGATAAACTAAAAAAGCACAAATGAAATCAAAAACTTAAAAAAGCTT
>CAYJXI010000051.1:0-19724 GCA_964374105.1 uncultured Planctomycetales bacterium | reverse complement strand
TAAAAATTGATCCATGCAAGAAAAGCTTTGTACTTTGTAATCGCCTTTGTATCTTCTTACGCATCGGCGAAATTGATGGAGTGGAAGAAATTCCATGATTTGAGAAAAAACAGTTTTGCCTGTATTCATTGATGACTCCTTTGTTGAAATCATCAGAATACAGCACTTTTTGATTCAAATCGATTACACCTAAATTTTGTGCTAACTTATTCATATTGTGTAAATTAAAAAAACTTTTAAACCAAACAACGGGACACTACTGATATAGCAATCACAAAAACAGAAAAAAATGCAATATCCTTTGAATTGTAAAATGAGTCGGCAAAAATCCGGGGACTTAAAATTAAAAATAAACACCCTAACAGACTAAGCTTCCAATCTTTGAAGTGAATCTGACATAATTTATAAAAAAAATAACACTCAAATAAAACAAACAAAATGTTATCAAATGTCTCATTAGGAAGACCGATCTAGAATAATTACTCAAATTTAAGCACCGCTCAATAATCCCTAAGATGATTTGAAAGGTGGGGCCAATATTCAACGTAAGATTAGATGACCTAATTCTCTTAAGTAGTATTCATCACTCGAAAGACCATAGTCATCAAAAATAAATAAACCAATACAAAAATAGCTGATAAAAAAAAGTATAACAAAAAGAGACTCTTGACTTATCTTTTTATCTAATTGCTCGAGTTTCACTTAACAACTGCGAATGTTGTTCTAATAATAAACCGTAAATCTATACGTTAACATTCATTCTCTTCTTAATAATCTTAACTTTTCACCTTTAAGATTCATAACCTAAATTGGGACTCAACCATTTCTCTACTGCCTTGATATCCATCTTTTTTCGTTTCGCAAAGTCCGCAACTTGATCACGATCAATTTGGCCCAGCCAAAAATACTTTGATCCGGGATGGGAAAAATAAAGACCACTGACCGATGAGGCGGGGATCATGGCATAGGTTTCGGTTAATTTGATGCCCGCATTTTTTTCTACCTGAAGAATCTTAAATAATAAGTCCTTTTCGGTATGATCCGGACAGGCCGGGTACCCCGGGGCCGGGCGGATCCCTTGATACAAACACTGGATCAATTCCTCGTTGGTAAGATTTTCTTCAGGAACATAACCCCAGAATTTTTTTCGGGTGAGCTCATGCATCCTTTCGGCAAAGGCCTCTGCCAACCGGTCCGCCAAGGCCTTCACCATGATACTTCGATAGTCATCATGATCACGTTCATATGTTTTAACCAGTTCCTCAAGTCCAATCCCTGTGGTGACGGCAAAGGCCCCAAGGTAATCTTTTATCCCGGTTTCTTTTGGTGCAATAAAATCCGAAAGGGCATAATAAGGCTTATCATCATGTTTTTGCACCTGCTGGCGAAGGGTATGAAAAACCGTTAAGATTTGTTTGCGATTTTCATCCGTATAAAGTTCGATATCATCCCCCACGGAGTTGGCGGGGAAAAATCCCAAAACCGCCTTAGCGGTCAAAAGTTTATTGAAAGTTATTTCATTAAGAAGGGACTGAGCATCATCAAAGAGTCGCTTGGCCTCTTTACCCATCTTGGGATCTTTAAAGATATTAGGATACTTCCCGGGGAGTTCCCACGTTAAAAAGAAGGGCGACCAGTCGATCTTCTCCTTGATCTCCTGAAGGTCAAAATCTTTAAAGGTCTTCACTCCTAAAAAGGTAGGCTTGACAATCTTCAGTTTGGGCCAATCGGTCTTGAAGCCGCGGTTTCTGGCCTCACTGATCTTAAGATATCGTTTGGCGGCCTGCCGCGAGGCATATTCTTCTTTCAGTTGTTCGTATTCTTGTCGAACCCTTTCTTTCAATTCTTTCCTTTGTTTGGGGTCGATCAGGCTGCGGCAAATCCTTACACTTCGAGAAGCATCCTTAATATGAACGACCAACCCTTGATAGGCTGGGGCAATCTTAACCGCGGTATGATTGACAGAGGTGGTTGCCCCTCCGATCAAAAGAGGAAAGTTTAAACCTTGTCGATCCACTTCTTGAGCCACATGAACCATCTCCTCCAAAGAAGGAGTGATAAGGCCACTTAAACCGATCATATCTGCCTTTTCCTGTTTTGCGGTGGAAAGAATTTTTTCACAAGGAACCATCACCCCCAAATCGATGATTCGAAAATTATTGCAAGCCAGAACCACCCCCACAATGTTCTTGCCAATATCATGTACATCCCCTTTGACGGTGGCCATAACAATCGTTCCCAAAGTGTGTCTGTCTTTTGAGGCGTCTTTTACCTTTTCAAGGAAAGGAGTGAGATACGCAACCGCCTTTTTCATGACCCTAGCGCTTTTGACAACCTGCGGCAGAAACATTTTCCCCGCTCCAAAAAGATCACCCACAATATTCATCCCATCCATGAGGGGGCCCTCAATCACATCCAAAGGCCGTTTGGATTTTTTTCGCGCCTCTTCGGTATCTTCTTCAATATAATCGACAATACCTTTAACCAGAGAATAACTCAAACGTTCTTCGACACTCTTTTGTCGCCAACTCAAATCCTCAACGATTTTTTTCCCCTTGTCTTTGAGTGTCTGCGCAAAACTGATCAAACGTTCGGTTGAGTCGGCTCGACGGTTTAATAAAACATCCTCCACCCTTTCTAAAAAATCTTTGGGGATCTCATCGTAGACAGTAATCATCCCAGCATTGACAATCCCCATATCCATCCCGGCTTTGATGGCATGGTACAAAAAGGCCGAATGCATGGCCTCCCGCAGCGTATCATTGCCCCGAAAAGAAAACGAGATGTTACTGACTCCCCCACTCACCTTGACAAAAGGGAGGGTGGCCTTGATTCTTCGGGTGGCCTCGAAATAAGCTAAAGCATAGTTATTGTGTTCTTCAATGCCGGTGGCCACAGCAAAAATATTGGGGTCAAAAATAATATCTTGAGGAGGGACCCCTACTTCCTCAGTTAGAATTCTGTAGGCCCGAGTACAGATTGCGACTTTGCGTTCCACGGTATCGGCTTGCCCCTTCTCATCAAAGGCCATGACCACACAGGCACAGCCCAGTCGCTTAACCTTTTTGGCCTGTTCTTTAAAGACTTCTTCTCCTTCTTTAAGGCTCAACGAATTGACAATGGACTTACCTTGAACACACTTTAATCCAGCCTCAATGACCGACCATTTAGAGGAATCAATCATCATAGGGACCCTGGTAATTTCCGGATCCGAGGCAATCATATTAAGAAATTTCACCATAGCTTTTTCAGAATCCAACATCGCCTCATCCATATTGACGTCAATGGCTAAAGCCCCCGCCTCCACCTGTTGACGGGCAATTTTCAGGGCGTCTTCATAATCTCCATTAAGAATGAGTTTGGCGAATTGTTTTGAACCTGTGACATTGGTTCTTTCCCCAATATTGACAAAATTTGTGTCGGGTCTAATCACCAGCGGCTCTAGCCCGCTCAAACAAGTTGTAATGGGGATCGGTGGGATTTTGCGCGGGGGTAGACCTTCCACCGCCTCAGCAATGGCCTTGATGTGTTCTGGGGTTGTTCCACAGCATCCTCCCAAGATGTTGATAAAGCCACTTTCGGCAAATTCTTTTACTAAAAAAGCCATCTCGTGCGCAGATTGATCATATCCGCCAACAACAAGAGGATTAGGTAATCCCGCATTAGGATAACAGCAGATATAACAGGAGGCCATTCGGGAAAGTTCCTCAATAAAGGGCCGCATTTCAGCTGCCCCTAAGGCACAATTTAACCCTACCGTCAATGGCTTGGCATGGGATATGGAAATATAGAAAGCCTCTAGAGTTTGTCCTGATAAGGTGCGTCCACTTTTATCAACGATGGTTCCGGAAATCATCAGGGGAAGCCTCTTATTAATTTTTTCAAAATAAATATCAGCCGCATAAATGGCGGCCTTACAATTCAAAGTATCAAAAATGGTTTCAATAAGTAGAAAATCCACACCCCCATCCATCAATCCCCGGATCTGTTCAGTGTAAGCCTCAACCAGATCGTCAAAGGTTACGGCGCGGTAGCTGGGGTCGTTCACATCCGGGGATAGAGAACCCGTGCGGTTTGTCGGGCCGATGGCGCCAGCGACAAATCTCGGTTTTAAAGGATTTTTCTTAGTAGATTCATCCGCCAGTTTACGAGCCATCTTAGCCGAAGCTAGATTCATCACATAAACTTGATCCTGCAGTTTATAATCCGACTGACTGACCGTATTGGCATTGAAGGTATTGGTCTCAATTATATCCGCCCCGGCCGCTAAATATTGCCGGTGAATCTCTTCAATGATCTGAGGTTGGGTCAGCGATAAAAGATCATTGTTGCCTTTAAGATCCTGGGGAAAATCAACAAAGGTTTTCCCCCGATAGGCCGCCTCATCCAGTTTGTATTTCTGGATCATTGTTCCCATGGCCCCATCAATAATAAGGATGCGCTTTTGTAGAAGATTATGAATGGGATGTTGAGGGAAAGGAAGTTTCATAAAAATCAGAGTAGTAGAAATGGATTAAATTGTCAATGAGTTATCGCAAAACCGATGACTGACTCAGACTTACCCTCTTTGACTTTGAACTCACACCAGCGAATTGTCTTGTGAGTTCGTCATAAACTTCAATTAACGGCAGCTCAGGTTCTTTGGAGTAAGGGGATGGGAATTGGGTGTGAAGTTCAAATCTCTTGGGGAATTTTTCCATAGGACTTTTAATCAAAATTGATTCCTCAGAAGGAAGATAGCAGCGGGACCGATTGGAGACCCTTGTACTAGCCCACTAATTCGGTAAATTTTTTTAAGAATTCAGTTTAATCAATAACATTGATTTATTTTAATTCAGGTCTCTGGACCCCGGGTTAAACACGGAATGACAAAGGGTTTTGACATTGGCTATTAGTAAAATTGTCATGCCTGCTTTAAGCAGGAATCCAGGTCCCCCTATGTCTTTAAACCGATTCCCTTTTTAAGCAGATACAAATTAAGACCAACCAAAATGATCGCACAGGTCAGCAAAATGAAAATACTTATTCCTATATTTACATCCGTAACGCCGTAAAATCCATAACGAAAGCCATTCACCATATAAAGGATAGGGTTCAATTGAGAAACCTTACCCCAAACTTCCGGTAAACTCTGAATCGAATAAAAGACACCTCCTAAATACGTCAATGGGGTTAAAACGAATGTCGGGAATATGGAGACATCATCAAAGCCTTTGGCAAAAATACCATTGATCAATCCCGCTAAGGAAAAAACCAGGGACGTTAACAAAATAAAAACAAGGATGATGAATGGATTAAAAATCGTAGGCTGGATAAAAATGAAAGAAACAATGAAAACCAAAAGACCTACCAAAATCCCCCTTAAAACGCCCCCCGTCACATACCCCGCCACAATGACCCACTCCTCAGTTGGAGAGACAAGCAATTCCTCAATACTGCGCTGAAATTTGGAGCTGAAAAATGAACTGACAACATTTGAAAAAGCATTATTAATCACCGCCATCATGACCAATCCCGGTACAATAAAGGCCATGTAGCTTATCCCCTGGATCTCTCCTATCCTGGAACCGATGAATTTGCCAAAAATTACAAAATATAACGTTTGGGTAATCACCGGTGGCAACAGCGTCTGAACCCAGATTCTCATAAATCGAGTAACTTCTTTACGAACAATCGTTCGATAAGCAATGAGTTGGTCTTTTAACATCATCTTTCGTATCTTCTGTGGCTTGGCCCTGCCCAACCGGCAGGCGGGGGCGAGGCAGGCTTCACGCACTTTTAAGGATCTTTAAAAACAATTTTTCTAACCGATGTCCTTGGGGTCGAAAATCAACCATAACCATCCCGGTTGTCGTCAGCCGCATGAAAAAATTTGACAAAGCCTCTTTGCGACTTAACTCTACCTCAAAGGTATAATCGTCTTTCACAACCGGCCGATAGTCTTTCATCAATTCCAGATTACGGATTTCTTTAACCGTCACACTATACGTCTCACTGTCCATTAATTGGACCAAGTTTTTAACCTTTTCAAATTTGATCATCTCCCCATTTTTGATGATAGCCGCATGCTCACACATCTGCTCTACTTCTTCTAAGTAATGGGTTGTCAGAAGAATCGTCAGTCCCTTACTATTTAATTCCCGTAAATATTCCCACATGTCATGGCGAATTTCCACATCTACGCCTGCAGTGGGTTCATCGAGAATAAGCAATTGGGGCTGATGAATCAGGGCCCGGGCAATCATGAGCCTTCTTTTCATCCCCCCCGATAAACTGCGAGAAATCTGATCACGTTTTTCCCACAGGCTCAATTTCTTTAAAAGCATCTCTGAATCGGCTAAGGCTTTTTCTCTTTCAATACCAAAATATCCGGCCTGAGTGACGATGATATCCTGCACCTTTTCAAACATGTTGAAATTCATCTCTTGTGGGACAACCCCTATTAATTTTTTGGCTTGAGAGAAATCCGAATCAATATTGCAATTAAAAACCTTTACCTCGCCTTCCGTTTTATTAATAAGGCCTGTCACAATGCCAATGAGAGTGGTTTTCCCAGCACCATTGGCCCCCAGAAGGGCACAATAGTCACCGGCCTTAACTTCCAAATCAACGGACCGCAAGGCTCTGGTTCCATTTGCATAAATCTTTGTTAAATTTTGAATCGTCAGGGCATTCATGGCTAAAAAAGTTATTCACGATTAAAAAATAAGAGGACAATACCTTGTCAACTTGGGAGTGAATTATACTGGAAATTAAAAAAAATTACTACCGAATTTTATGTCTCGATGAAAACACCCATATGAAATTTTATTAAGAATCGAAGAAATCCTGCGACATTGTACCACCCAATGATGCTTGGAGGGTTATGACTTCCTTAGGTTAGTGGACATTTTCTGGAGAGTAAGCGATGGATTGATTTAACCGCATTTCCAGTTCATCCGCCATCTCATATTTTCCCAGCCGTTGCAACTTATCAATTTGTTGATGGGCACCCTTAATATTTTTAACATCCAGATAAGCTACTCCCAAATTGAAATAGATGCTTTCATCTTCCGGAGCAATCTCAATGATTTTCTTGTACATTTCAATCGATCTTTGCAAATTATTCTTGGAATAGGCACTATTGGCTTTATTCCATAAGATTTGTTTTCTCACATAATCGGAAGTCCATATTTTCCAAGAATAATATCCCGCAAAAGCCAAAAGCAGAACTAATAAAATCATTTTGATGATCCTGACCTTTTGGGTTGCTGGACCTTGCCGATAATTTTTATATTCTGTTCTCATCTTTTGTTAACCCCCTTTTCCTCTTTATATAAATATAAAAACCCTATTCCTTTGAAGAAATAGGGCGCCTCCATTTAAATTCGGCGGCCAGGCTGTCCTATTTCTTTTAGGACCCTATAGCTTTGCCCCTGCTTCGCCAAATACTTAACGTGTTTGGCTACGCAAGGCCCTGCGAAGCTCAACGCAACAGCAATTGAGCGAAGCAGGGGTCCCCACCTTACGACGGGTTTGCTATTATCGTTCAAATGACTTTTCTTAAACAACTAGCTCTCTTAGTGCAAGTATAAAATATGCCAGGTAAATAAGCAAAATTATTTATGTGGCCGGCTATCCTTCAAAATACTTTCTTCCTCCCGCGGTGCAAAAGCATTATTAGGGTCTAGTTGAGATTGATTTTTTTGATAAGACTGGACAATACAGGCCAAGTCTCTGTCTCTGCCACCATTGGTCGGTTTCTTTCCGGGTTTTAAAATCGGTGAATCGATAATCAAATAAAGCCGCCCGAATATATTGAGGAGGACCTTTGGAAAAAGGATTAACAGCCAAAAGATTCAAAACCGGTTCTGATCCTTGAAGAAGCTTGACAAGCAGGCTGATCAACCAAGGGTTCTCCCGATAAGTCCCCAAAGCTGCAAACCACATCTGCCAATCTAACCGAGGCTGATGAGGAGCCACCCAACCGGGCGCACGATGCAATTGTCCGGGTTTCCATTTGAACTCATAAGGGATCCAATGTTCTCCATCGTTGCTTCCTTCAATAATGATCTCTGGACGCCTCGTTGTCATAATAGCAAATAATCCATAGTTGTTGAGACTGCGAAAAGGGCTGATCGATTGTAAGATGGTCTGATAAGGTTTTGACATAAAAATCCATAGAAAAGCTCGAGGGAACATCTGAACACTGGAAATTGTAAGGATCAAAATTGCCAAGAGAAGTAATGAGCTATTCCCTAACATCCTCTTGATGTGACTCTGCGATTTCGAATCCACGCCATTCTGAACTTGGGGAATCCATTGATCCGGCAAAAATTTCTTAAGGAAAGCATCATCTAAAAGAGTCAAACAAAGAACAATCGTTAAATAATTAAAGAAACAATAATTTCCCGTTAAAATAATGAACCCTTGAAAAATAACCAAGATAAAAAAGGTTACATATCGCATTCTCTTCCCCAGAAAAATAAAGATGGGGACCAGTAACTCCACAACAAAAACAAAGAAGCAAGAAATTTTATGAAATCCTAAAGGGGCTTGATAAAAATACCAGCTGATCACATTGGGTAAGGGTTGGGTCAAATAATGATAGCTCATGGCCGATAAGTCGGCCCAGGTCTTATCGCCACTTAAGAGTTTCACCATACCTGATTCAAATATTAATCGAAAAAGCAGCCATCGCAATAACCACAACCCAATGAGGGAAGGAGGTTTGTGTGAAAATAATTTTGGACGAATTCCCGAAGGTGCAAAGAAAATCGATAAAAATCCTGCTTCCAGAAGAAGACTGTCCCATTGAAAGGCCAGAAACTCACGCCCCACACTATTGAAAGAAAGATAAAATAACCACAAGAAGAATAAAATGATTCTAGGAGCACAATAAAAAATAAGAAGTAAAGAAAGCCCCACCCCCAGCCAGCAAATACTACCTAGAAAAAAATCGGAAGTATTCAGCCAAAATAGAGTTGGCAGAATCCCGAATCGTTCTCCTCCATAAAATTTCTCAACTTCCTTTAAAAAATCACTCACCGGCAAAATCCCTTCGCTTCCCATCAAACCCAATACTTGTGTTCCCAAGGAAACAAAGGCAATCAAATAAATAACTCCCATGAAACGTATAAAAATCGATTGGAGAATAATACCAGATGGGTTTGTTTTGAAAAGCTCAAAAAACTTCATGAAATTTTTTCTTCTCTTAAGGAATTAGGAAAAATTTCATCGTTTATACCTTCTTAATTCGATCTTTTAAATGGAGGATTTGAGAACTGTACTCCACTGGATATTTGTGCACCCTGAGAATGTCCTTAAACTTCTTCGGGATTGAGGCTAACCCATCTTGCACTTTTTGTCTGATTTTTTCCAGAGAAGGCATTGAGGAACACGGCCTCCCCTCCTTAAGGATGGGTTTTAAAAGAGGAAGGCTGTTAGCGGGCGGTCTTTCTGTAAAAAGGCCAATCCGATCTTTAATTATTTTCTCTCTTTTGTCAAAGAATCGAAAAACTTGTTTTCGGCCAGGAACGGTGTGTTTCCCCTGGCTCAATTTAGCTTTATAGGAGATAGTCCCCTGAATATCCTGTGTCTGGACCAATTTATAGGTTAAATCCAAAGCCGGGACATCGCGCGAGACAACCATGTCTGTTCCTACTCCAAAAACATCAATAGGGGCATGGGTTTTCACCAGATCCCAAATTTTATATTCATTGAGATTGCCACTGGCCACAATTTTCACTCCCCCAAGATTATGTTGATCGAGGATCTTTCTTACCTTTTGACTTAGGATCCTTAGATTGCCACTGTCAATTCTCACACCTTTAATTTCTTTGCCTAATTGAATAATCTTTTTAACACCGGTCAGTGTATCGTAGGTATCTATCAAAAGGATTGTATTGGCCGGGAAAACGGCCTGATATTTTTCAAAGGCCTCCTTTTCTGTCGGAAAGGCTTCCACAAAAGAATGGGCCATGGTCCCAAAGATGGGAATTTGAAATTGTCTTCCGGCAAAAACATTCGAGGTGCCAATACAGCCTCCAATATAGCTCGACCGAGCGGCAAGAATTGCCGCCTGTGGCCCATGGGCCCGCCGGGAACCAAAATCCACGGCCGTTCGGTTTCCCCCATCACTTTGCGCGGCTAAAACCACCCGGGCGGCTTTGGTGGCCACCAGAGTAGAGATATTAATAATCGACAGAAGATAAGTCTCAAGGATCTGGGCCTCAATGATTGGAGCCTCAACTTGCAAAATGGGTTCACCCGTAAAACACATTTCACCTTCCGGCAAGGCCCACAGATTTCCGGAAAATTGAAAATTTTTCAAGTATTCAAAAAATCGAGGTGAAACCAATCCAAAAACAGATTGGGCTCTAAGAAACTCGATATCCTTATCCGAAAATCTTAAATTCAAAAGATATTCGACAACCCTCTCGAGTCCACAGGCAATGAGGAAGGATCGGCAGGGTGGCAAGGTATGACAATAAAGTTCAAAAACGGCACGCAAGTTAAGGTTATTTTGGAAATAACCTGCCGCCATCGTCAATTCATATAAATCAGTTTTTAAGGCGTTGGAATCATTCATCATCTTGAAGGAAGAAGCTTCGAAACATCTTGCAAGGTCACCTTTTCAGCCCCTTGCTCTAACATCTGATTGATAGCCTCATCAGAATCGGCGGGGTTAAGATTCACCCCTTTTATAGCATCCGACAAAAGATTCACTCGGTATCCATTTTTTAGGGCATCCAGACAGGAGGATTTGACACAATAATCGGTGGCCAAACCCCCCACATACAATTCTTGAATCCCAATACTCTTTAGTATGGCTTGGAAAGGCTTTCGATGGGAATCAAATCCTTGAAAAGCGGAATAACTATCTTGGTCGGGATCCATACCTTTTGAGATAATAGTCGTCTCTTTAGATAAATTTAAATCCTTATGAAATTCCGCTCCATTTGTTTTTTGTACACAATGAACAGGCCACGGGCCTCCAAAATCTTTAAAATGCGTTGTTTTTTTAGGATGCCAATCCCGGGAGGCAAAAATGGGCAACTGTCGTTTTAAAAATTCCTGAATATATTTATTCAAAATAGGAATAATCTGATCCCCTTGCGGGACAGCCAAAGCTCCTCCCGGGCAGAAATCATTCTGAACATCAACAATGAGAAGGGCCTGATTTCTTTTCATCGCATTTTTGTTTTCTTAATTCTATAAAGGTTGAAGATATTTTAAACCAGTCTCAGAGAAAAAAAAAGACCTAATTTAGCGAGAACGAATCCTTTTATTTTTGAATGAGTCCTAAGGATACCTTAAATTCGTTAAGATCGCTGGTAGGACGTTTACAGACGCGATTTTGACAAACATAAAAAATCGTTTTCCCTGGGGAGGATCCCTGCTCTTTTAAATAAAAGAGAAGATCACTCATTTCGGTTGCCTTGGCCCTGTGTGAAGAGTGGAAAACCACAACCTTATGCGGAAGAAAATTATCATAAAGAATCGCCAGGGCTTCTTGAGTCTCTTTTGAATTCTCCTCGCCAGCAATAATCACTTCTATTGATGGGCCTAAGGCAAACTCAAGGGCAATTAAAAATTGACAATACCCTGCGGGGTATGAGTTGACCTCCTTTAAAGTCGTGTTTTTCATGATCGCAAGTTTTTTCTCCCAGTCTTGATTCAAAAATATACGAGAAAGCCTCAGCAAATCAAAAAAGGCGAGGGAATTCCCTGAAGGGATAGCCCCTTCAAAGAATTCCTTTTTGCGAAAGAGCAAGGATTCAGCGTCCAAAGCCGTAAAATAAAAGCCGCCTACTTCATTATCCCAGAATAAACGGATCATTCCTTCCGTTAATCGTTTGGCCTCTTTTAAGTAATGGATATTAAATGTTGCCTCATAAAGATCGATCAATCCGTGAATAAAAAACGCATAATCTTCGATAGTCGCTAAAACAGCCGCTTCTCCATCGCGATAACGGTGGAGGAGCCGGCCATCTTTCCGGACCAAATGCTTCAAGATAAATTGGGCAGACTTCTCCGCCGCTTTGAGATAACGGGGTTCCCTCAGCACCCTTGATCCAAAGGCTAAACTCGAAATCATGAGACCATTCCAATCCACTAAAATTTTATCATCCACATGTGGATAAGGACGTTTAGAACGCATAAGATAAAGGTTTCTTTTGGCTTCTTGAAGATAATCTTCAACTTGTTCGACACTCCTAGAATATTGTATGGCCGTTGACTTAAGATCATTGGCGATAAAGAGAATATTTTTCCTCAGGAATTCCTGGGGAGGATCAAGGGAAATATTCCCTCCTTTACGAATTCCATAATAAAAATTAAAGATAACCGCATCCTCTTTCAAAATTTTGCTGATTTCCTCATATGTCCATAGATAAAAAGCCCCTTCTTTTTTTTGATGGGAATCCGAACTCGCTTGAACTTTTTTATCAGGTTCCAAGCTATCGGCGTCTATCGCGGAATAAAATCCTCCTTGGTCTGACATCAAATCCCGCAGGACAAAATCGAAAATGTCTCGGGCCACATGAGAATATTCTTCTTTCTTAGTAATCTGATACATTTCTAGATAAACCTTCGATAAAATCGCTTGATCATAAAGCATCTTCTCAAAATGCGGCAGGAGCCATTGGTCGTCTGTGGAATACCGATGGAATCCCCCTCCCAGATGATCATGAAGACCTCCCTTAGCCATGGCTTGTAAGGTTTTTTCTACCATGGCTAACGCCTCGACCTCTTTTGTTCTTTTCCAATATCTTAAAAGGAATGATGAGTTTTGACCTAATGGAAATTTAGGAGATCTTCCAAATCCACCGAATTCAAAATCAAACTGCCTTTTTAAAAGATCATAAGCGCTTTTTGAGATTTCCGTCTCAGGCTCCGGTCGTAATTTTTGTCTTCGTGTGAGAGTAGAGTTATCCTGCATGGCTTTAACAATAATATCACTGGCTCTCAGGGCTTTCTCTCGATCCTTTTGCCAAAAATCTTTTATTGAGTTAAGCATTTCTTTAAAACCCGGCCGCCCCCAAGAAGATTCGGGTGGGAAATAGGTCCCTCCCGCAAAAGGTTTCTTATCCGGAGTTAAAAATAAAGAGACAGGCCAACCCCCACTCCCTGTTAAAAGAACAACCGCTGGCATATAAAGATTATCAATATCTGGCCGTTCTTCCCGATCTACTTTAATAGGGACAAAATAATCGTTGAGGATTTTAGCGATCTGTGAATTTTCAAATGATTCTGATTCCATCACATGACACCAATGGCAGGTGGAATAACCGATAGATAGGAAAATGGGTTTATCTTCCCTTTGGGCCTTTTTAAATGCTTCTTCTCCCCAAGGATACCAATCGACAGGATTATCGGCATGCTGCAGAAGGTACGGACTTTTCTGGTGGGCTAATCGATTTTGCTGTTGGGAAGCAAAGGAAAAACTCAAAACCTTGACTTCATCATTCTTAAGATTCTCCCAAGGATCAAACCATAATGAAAAATTTATGAAAATGACTAAAAAAAGGATTGAATTATGAGTTTTTTTATAACACATATCCCTAACATTTGAAAATACATTCTAAATTTTAGCAAAAGTCTTTCATCTTTAATAAAATTATGGATTACTTTATGTTCCCAAGAATCAGAGATAGATAAGGATATTAACTGGCCGATTGGCTTTCCTTAAATTTTTTGAGTATATCATCCAATCGCCTCATAGCATCCGTCATCAGATCTTCAAATGGATCTGAGGAAGAGGAAGTAGCAACCTCTGGGACATTGGCTTTCATTTCTTCTTGAGGAATTGGGGGAGGAGGCTGTTTCTCCTGGGAGATAGGTGGCTGATCTTTTTCTAAAGCCTCCAGAATTTTACGCGGCCCTGTCTCAGTTTGTTTCGCAGTTTCCTTATTTTCCGTTTGATTTGACTGAGAGGCGGGAGAGATCTTATCGGGTTGCTTTGGCAAAACCGTATCTCCACCACCTCCCGCCTCTTTATTCGGTTGGATATTTTCTTCACTCATAGATTATATCCCTCATTTAGGTTAAGACATTGTTATATCAATGACAAAAGGGGGTTCCCATTTAAGAAGTCACTTTATCCAAAATGAGCTAAATTTTCACCGGACATAAACCCCTAACCGCATGGCCTGAGTTATAAGAAGCAGTATTATTATATAATTATCCTCTTTCGTTTAAAGAAAAAATTTTTATAAATAAAAAATAGTTATGGCCGAGATTAAATGCTAAAATCTACTTCTATTGTTTAGTCTATTTTCAAATCATGTTATATTGAAGATGTTTTAAATCTTATAACTAGGAGCGACATCACGATGATCGCACAAACCGATCTTCTCATGTGGACAGCGGGTACCGGAATTTTTAGCGCCCTCACTACCGGGCTGGGGGCTATTCCGGTGCATTTTGTCCAAAAGAATTCTAAATTGGTGCGGGCCTTTGCCTGTGCCTTTGCCGCTGGCATGATGATATCCGCTTCTGTGTTTTCCCTTGTTCAAGAAGGCCTTGCCCTTAAGAACAGATTACCTCATGCCCCCTATAGTGTTATGGCGGGATTATTGTTTGGGGCCCTATTCTTTTGGTTCACGGAAAAATGGGTAGAAAATAATTCCATAGAACGAAATATCTTAACAAAGGGATTAACCAAAAAAAGTTTTCTTATTTTTATTACTATGTTTATTCATTCTATCCCTGAAGGAATAGCTATTGGGGTGGGTTTTGCAACCGGCAATTTTCATTTTGGAATGATCATGGCCCTAGCTATTGCTGTCCATAATATCCCGGAGGGAATTGCGGTCTCACTGCCGTTAAAATCAGAAGGAGTCTCCACCTTTAAATGTGCTGTTATATCCATCTTTACCAGTGTTCCTCAGCCCGTTATGGCAGTCCCCGCAGCACTTTTGACTTGGATCTTCGAACCCCTTCTTCCCGTGGGATTAGGGTTTGCGGGTGGGGCTATGATTTATCTCACAATGACCGAACTCATCCCCGATGCCTTAAAAGACGGAGGGAAACCCTTAACCGCCTGGGGTGTGATGTTAGGCTTAACGGGGATGTTACTGATTACGACCCTTCTCAATTTGATTCCCATGTGAAGAAAATCAAAAGATCTTGTAAAGAGTTTTTAATTTTAAATTGATTAGAAATGGAGACCACCCCGCCATGGCGGAGCCCTCTCCCCTGCAGGCAGGTGCGAAGGCGGATGAATATCATTCTATGAGACAGTTAGTCTTACAAATTTCCGCAAATCGGTAAGCGCTCTTTCTGGGAGTTCGTTTAAAAGTGGTATAGTCTACCTCAATCAGCCCAAATCTTGGGGCAAAACCATGATGCCATTCAAAATTGTCTAAAAGAGACCAGTACAAATACCCAATCACCGGTACACTTTTTTCCAAAGCCTTCTTTAATTCCTTAAGATGATCCTTAATAAACTGCCAGCGAAACTCATCTTGTTTTTCGCAGGTTCCATTCTCAGTAATGAGAATAGGTTTTTTAAATTTTATCAACCAGCTTAAAACTTCCCAAAGCCCGATAGGATAGTGATCCCATCCCAGTTGATTGAGATGTCCTACATGGCCGTGACGGCTATTGCACTTTTCTCCTAAAATCCCTAAAGGTGACCCTCTTTCATAGCTTACATATTCTCTAGCATAATAATTGATACCAATAAAATCAAGGAAGCATCGAGTCTTATGAAGAAAATACAGATTGTACAACCGGTGGCGCAAGTCAACACCCACCCGAATCATTAAATTGCCCTTCAAAGGACACACTTTAAAGACCATGAGATTATGCGCAAAACTCACCATAGGTCGAGTCCACTTCTCTTTACTATAAACCTTATGAATCTTGGTATAAGAAGTCCGATGGGCTTGAATCAATCGCTGGATGACATGAAAGGTTTTGATAGCGGATGTTTCCCCCGGTGGCCATATCCCCATAAAATATCCATGATAAGCCAAGACGGTAGGTTCATTGATCGTAATCCAATATTTCACCTCCTTTCCCAAAGTTTGCACAATCTTGTCTGTGTATCGCACAAACCAACTCACCGATTCCTTATTTAACCATCCCCCTTTCTTAGCAAACCATACCGGATGGGTGAAATGGTGCAAGGTCACAATGGGTTCGATATTTTTCTTTCTTAAGGATTGGATGACTTTTGTATAATGTGCCAAGGCCTCATTGGAGAAAAATCCTTCCTGAGGTTCAATTCGACTCCATTCAATAGAAAATCGATGGGCGTTATGATGAAAGACAGAAGCTAATTGAAAATCACTTTCAAACAATTCATAGTGGCGAGTGGCCTGTCCCGAAGGGAAGGGAACTCTTCTTTGTTCTTCCCACTGCCACCAGTCATTGTTGGAGTTATCCCCTTCCACTTGATGACTCGAAGTGGCAGAGCCCCATAAAAATCCTTCTGGAAACCCCTTAATTTGTCCTGACATTTTCTAAATCTTCAACCTTAAAATAAAAATAAGCATTCTTCCTATTTAGTTAACGCTGAAAAACCCTATTTTTCAGCGTTAACTAATTCCCTAGGGCGCTCGAACCGACTCTCCTCGGGTCTCGCTGTCACCCCTTAAGGGGGTTGCCCACAACCCCCTTAAAAACCCCCCTGGAGTTACCACTTTTTCAGTGGTAACTATTTAGATATCTATAAATATTTTCCGAACATATTGACATTTATCTTTTATTTCATTACGATACTTTTAAAGAAGACATTTCAATCGATATTTTTGAATTAATCTAAGACTTAAGTCATCTGTTCCACCAAGATACATGATCAAAGCGAAAATACTTGTCATAGATGATGAACAAGAATTACTTGATTTATTGAGATTATCCCTGGAGCTAGAAGATTTTCAGGTCATCACGGCTCTCGATGGAGAAGAAGGTCTTGTCAAAATCAAACAATACGATCCGGATATAATTATCTGCGATATCATTATGCCCAAAAAAGACGGTTACGAAGTTTTGAAACAAGTTAAGCAGGACAAAAAGCGCTGGATTCCGTTTATTATGTTAACCGCCCTATCTGATTTCAATAAAATCAAAAAGGCTCATGATGAAGAGGTTGATTTTTATATTACCAAACCGGTTGATGCTTCCATCTTGGTTAAGAATATCAAAACTTTATTGAATTTATCAAAACAAAGGATCAGCTAGAAAGTTTTAATTTCAATTTTACCGTCACCTTAACTCCTCGGATATCTTTTCGATTCGCAATACTGATCGTCCCCCCATGAATGTGAACAATATTTTTTACAACGGGTAGGCCCATTCCAGTTCCTCCCTGGGTCCGTTTGGTCGTGAAAAAAGGATCAAATATTTTCCCTAAGATCTCCTCGGGAATTCCTGAACCCGTATCCTCGATCTCGATAAATAGCGCTTTGTCTCCCATCTTGAAAGCATCAACTTTTCCCTGAACGCCTTGCTCCTTTGAATCACCAATCTCTCCCAGGTGGGTACGAACCTTTAAAGTGCCTCCGCCTGGCATGGCCGCAATCGCATTTAAAAAAAGATCGATGAAAACCTGTTCCATCTTGTTTTTATCCAATTCCACCAAGGGGAGTCGGTCTTGATATTCATTTTTGACTTCAATTCTATTTTTTAACAGATGATGTTTGATGAAGGCCAAAGCCTCTTTTAAAGCATCATTCACGTTGATTTTTGTCAGATTCAATTCAGAAATACTGGCAAAATCCAATAGCTGGCGAACAATGTGATCCGCTCTTTGGACGGCAGAATCCATGTGTTTAAAGGCTAAAAGAATATCTTGATCTTCTGTCTGAATTTTCTTGCTCAGATAACCAATGCCTTGTTGGATGATCATAAGGGGGTTTTTAACTTCGTGCGCCACACCGGTAGCCAATTCTCCCACCACTTGCATTTTTTCCGACTGGATCAATTGGTGCTGGGCTTTTTGGAGGTCTTCATAAGCAATTCTTAAATCTTCCTCAATCTTTTTTCGTTCATGGATTTCTCGTTTTAATTGTTCATTGACAAATTTTAGCTGGGTCGTTCGTTTCTCCACCATTTCTTCCAGGTGTTCTCGGTATTTCTGTAATTCATTTTCCGTCTTTTTTCGTTCCCTTATGTCGCGCATGATTCCAATGGAACCGGTAATATTTCCCAATCCATCCTTAAGAACACTGATGGATATATCCACATCAATCAATTCACCCCTTTGATTGAGAACCTGTGTTTCGAGATGATGTCTCATCCCTAATTTCCGAATATTCAGAGAACGAATCCTTTGCCACTCCTCAGGCAGATACAGATCTTTAACGGCTTTATCCTTAAGGTCCTCTTCATCCATTTCAAGAAGATTAGCTGCAAAGGGATTCCATGCCACAATTTTTTCATTCTTATCGGTTAAAGTAATGGCCACCGCAGAGTTATTGAAGACAGTCCTAAACCTTTCTTCCGATTCTTTGATTTTATTTAAAATCTCAAGAAGTTTCTCCTCGTTATCACGTAACATTTGTATCAAATTTTCTTCGTAGTGTGTGAGTAAATCTCTTAAGGAAACCATGCCCACGACCTGACCGTTTTCCACAACGGGCGTGTGCCGGATATTGTGTGTCCGCATCAATTCGATAACATGGGTATAGGGTTCGCGATAATCGACCATTTTCAAATTTTCTGTCATCACATCCTTTAGTTTCAATGAGGCCAGTTCCCGGGGATCACGGAAATTCACTCTCGTCAAAAGATCTCGCTCGGTAAAAATCCCAACCGTTTTGCCGTGGTCTTCAATCAGGATGGCGTCAATGTGTTTTTCTTTCATGAGTTCAATAGCCTCAATCACACCTCGATCGGGACCCAAATGCACGATTCCTTTATTCATAAAATCAGATACAATTCTCAATCCTACCCCCTTAGACGGTTTGGCAATGGTTTCATATTTGATTTTAACAATAATAAAATCCTTAACTCGACACTTCAATCTTTAGGTAGCTTGATTTGTTGACCGACAAAAATCTGCGGACCCTTCAATTGATTCAGATGCATGATCTCTTCTACAGAAACACGGAATCTTTTTGATAGATGATATAAAGTATCATGAGGTTGAATGACATAAATTTGATAATTCTTATTTTCTTTTAATTTTGTGGTTGTAACAATTCCTAAGGAGTCTTTCATTTTGTGATCTTTTTGTTTTGAATATTTCGGGCTATCGATCTTGCTTAACAGATTTCTGACCTCATTGATAGGTAAAGCGAAATTAAGATTTTGTCCAGTTTTAAGTGTGGCCATGGTAACCCCAATGGCCTCTCCCTCCAGATTAAATAAAGGACCGCCACTACTTCCTTTCGAAAGAGGAACGCTGATTTGGAATAGTTTGATCCCTCTTTCCCCATCACGAATAGAACTGATCAATCCATCCGATACTGTACTCTCTAACCCTAAAGGATTTCCTATGGTAACAACTCTTTGCCCAATTTGGACATGATGACTGTTACCTAAAGGGATGGCCGTTAATCCCTTCTCGGGGATCTTAATGAGAGCGATATCTTTTTTATGATCAATAATTAAAACTTCTGCTTGAGGATAGACTTTTTGGTTTCTTAATTTAACCAATACCCGCTGGGCTCTTTTCAAAATATGAGTATTGGTGACAATCAAGCCATCTTCCCTAATGAGAAATCCACTTCCGGATTGAGTAGCTCTGTTTTTTTTATCCAATACAACGATCATCACCACCGAATCTGCATATC
>CAYJXI010000050.1:0-19725 GCA_964374105.1 uncultured Planctomycetales bacterium | reverse complement strand
CAGACAAAATATCCGAATAAGAGATAATGCCATTTAGATATAGATGGTTTCTCTTTACTCCATTTACAAATAAACAAAACAAGACAGGTTATCAATAGAACTTCACTGACAAATATGGGAAAATCAAGAAAAGGAAATTGGAGGTGCCATTCGGCAAAGCTGGAACCCTTTAGCGAATAGAGAAAAATCACAATGCCTATAGATAGTAAACCTATAAAGTCAGTTCTTTTAAAGTCCTGTGTGAGATAAGAGAAATGATCTACTGTGATCCTTCTTATCAATTCCCTTAAGAGATAAATTCCTCTTTTTAATGACAATAATCGCATCTTTTTTTTATGAATAACGCAAGATTCTTTTACGAAGATTCGACTTCAAATTTTCCTTGGCCAAACAATAATACAAAAGATGCGCCAATGCCTTGACATTTAAGGGATACATTTTGAGGGTTTGCCAAAATTCCTCCTTAAATCGTTGATGCTTATCCTGAATAAAGTAACATTGGGCATAACGAAGATGAAAATAAGAAAAAACCCTATTTTTGTACAAAGAACTACTGTTCTGATTTCTAAAAAAGAACTTATTTAAAACAATTTTTTCTTCTTCCTGACATTCTTCGATTCTTTTAAATGTGTAATTATCCGTAATCCTGTATTTTGTTAAGGGTTTATTGATATATCCAACCTTAAATTTTTCTGCTAAGCGTAACCACAGATCCCAATCCGCGGGCATGAAAATGGATTCATCTAAAAAACCTACTTCTTGCAAACAAGATTTTCTAACAATGACGGTTGAATTGCAAATATAATTTCCCAGGATGAGTCGGTCGGCAATCCATCCTTGTTTTTGACTTTTAGGATGAAAATAAAATCCAACGATTTTTTCTTCCCTGTCAATAAAGAAGGCGGCGGTATGAACAAACCCATAATCCGGGTTTCGCTTTAAGAAATCGACACACAATTCCACTTTATTTTCAAGATATAGATCATCACAATCCAAAAAGCCAATGAATTCCCCTTGGGCTAATCTTATCCCAAGGTTTCTAGCACTGCAAGCACCCCCATTGGTTTTATAAACATATTGGATACGATTTTTGAACTCAGATAAATATTTCTGCGTTTGGTCAACAGAGCCGTCATCAACGACAATGATTTCAGTATGAGGATAAGTCTGATTTAAGACACTTTTAACCGTCTTCACGGTTAATTCCGCCTTATTATAGGCAGGGATAATGATACTGACCTTTTCCATCTCACTGAAAAATTGTTGCCGAAGTTAAATTGGTAAAGAAGCCTCTTTATCCTTATTGATTTTAATATATTCTTCCAATGATTTTTCCCAAGGGGGCATTCCATTTAAGCCCAGTAAATCCAGTTTATAGTTCCTTAAGCATTCCGAGTCGGACCGAGGCGCAGGCAGAGGATATTGGGAAGAATCGATCGGGGTCACTTTCACTCTCTTTTTAGCTCCCATGAATTCCACAATTTTGACCGCCATTTCATAACGGGAACACGTTCCTTTGTTGGTCATGTGATAAAGTCCGTATCTTTTTGTATCAATAACGTTCATGAGATTATTGGCAAAATCCTTGGTAAAGGTGGGGCTGCCAAATTTATCCGAAACAACCCGTAATTCTTTTCTGCCTTCGTTGATCTGCTGAACGATTTTGTAAACAAATTTCTTATCGATCTCCCAGCCCCCCACCATCCAACCCGCCCGAATAATGAAATATTGATCTAGCAAATCTCTCACAATCAATTCCCCTTGCCATTTACTTTCTCCATAGATATTGACGGGGTTAGGAACATCAAATTCGCTGTAAGGCTCTCTTTTCTGTCCTCCAAACACCCCCGCGGTACTAATATACAGGAGGGGAATCCCTTCTTGTTGACATAGGAGAGCCATATTTTCTGTCCCTAAGGTATTCACCCGAAAGGCATGATCAGGATTTTTTTGGCATAGATCTACATCTGTTTCTGCGGCTAGATGAAAGACATAATCCGGTGTCTCATGAAAAATCAACGCTTTAACCTTAGCAAAATCGGTGATATCCAGCTTAAGATGTTCGGGCAAACGTGGACGACTATCGGTGGGGATAACCTTATGGTCATCCGCAATCAGTTTGGGGATCACTGCGGCAGCTAACATCCCAGAGGAGCCAGTGAGGAAAATTTTCATACTTAAATATTAATTGACTCTTCGACTTCACGCAAGCCCCGCTCTTCAGAGCGGGGATAGTCGAAGGGTTGACTTAACGGATAGAATTTACAAATTTACGGTATTATCGAATTACTCTAAAAACCTCAAAGGAGGTAGGCTTAAAATAAACTACCCCCGCCTTAAAACTGCGGAGGTTTCGATACCAATCTTCACTTCAATATATGTTTCAAATCATGCGTGTCCAAAATAGTAATAAGTTATCGAAAATAATGCTAATTTAAGACATGGATTCTGTCACCCCCGAATGTTTTAATCGGGGGTCCATATTTCTCGTCTGGATTCCTGCTTTCGCAGGAATGACAATTTGGTAATTCGGACACTCATGGTTTCAAATGAATCGGAAATTTTAGAGTATTCCAATGAGAACTTTTATTTAACTATTTATGGGAGCGGCGGCCACCTTTTCCAAAGCTGCCTCTTCAAAATTGTCTGACAATTTCCAATAACGATCTATAAATTCCTGTTTTAATTCAATATAAATCTTTTCTGCCTCGGGGGTATCATCTTCGGCCATTCTTATTTGAGGCCAACGAGACTTAGGGAATTTAACATAGAGATTAAACGTCCTGAGCAAACCATTAATCCTATTTTTGGGAAATTGTGGCATATTTAAAATAGACCCGTTGACAAAAATGGAATTGACAATGTCGGTTTCTTTAAGGTATCCCAGTTGATTGCAAACACTGCGTAAAGGAGTTCCCGCAAACGGGGTAAAGGCATAGGCATTGCGATCAACACTATCGACCTTTCGATTGAGTTCAATGGTATCAAAGGCCAATTCATAAGTTTCATGGGGAAAACCAACGATATTATTCACACTGTAAGGGATGCCCACCTCATTAACAATCTTAAAATTTTTAACCATCATTTCATCCGAAACCGGCCGCTGGACGACTTCTTTGCGAAATCTTTCATTCCCATGTTCAATGCCGAAGGAAATCCGATTGCATCCAATCTCTTTGAGTAATTTAAATCTCTCATAACTGACAGTTTCAATTCGGGTCTGGCACCAAAAGGGTAATCCAATATCTTTGTACATCTCGGCAAATTCCTCAAACTCACCTTGTTTCCACGAAAAAAATGTATCCGCCCAAAAATAAAGATATTCCGCTTTCATCACATTCTTATAAAATAAAAGTTCCCGTTGCATATTCTCAAAAGTTTTTCTTCGCAAGTAAGATTTCCCCTCCTCTTTCATATACAATTGCATTTGGGAAGGCGAATTGCAGAACGTGCATTTATAGGGACATCCTCGAAAAGTTTCCACCGGGAACATCCGCCAAACCCTCCCTCCCATGGGCCGGTAGAATCGCGCTTCTTCAAAAATAGACATATCAATCAAAGGATTGGCATCCATATCCACCATACGGGTAGGATTGATTTTGATTGACCCATCTTCTTTTTTTACCCAAAGATTGGCGATACAATCGAAATTCTCACCCCTATCAAGGCAATCACATAACGACGAAAGGGCGTCTTCTCCTTCCCCTTTACAAACAATATCGATTTCTGGAAACCCAAGTGCCACTTGAGGAGCAAAGGTGGCAAAGACTCCACCTAAAATGGTTAAAATCTTGTGGTGCCTCACCTGACGCAAAAGTTTAATTCCTAAAGGAAACATGTCCTCCGTACAAGACATGGCCATAAGATCAGGGCGGTAATGATCCACTTCTTTTTTAAAATCCTCAAAAACATTCGTTGTTTTTAGGGTAATCTCTTGAGGCATCTTAAAAGGACGGGCCATCAATTTGTCTACCTTGGTTTTATCCGAATCGGTTTCGGCATTGGGATCATCGAGTTTTTCGTAATAGGTGGTATCAAACAGTTTGACCTCATGCCCCTTTTGTTTTAATACGGCGGATAAAAGACCGATGGCGGGAGGGATCATATTCATCCCCCGCAGATTTGGATAAATGAAAAGGACTTTAATACTCATCTATTAGATTTATATAAGAGATTGAATTTATATTAAGTGCCCTATTCTACCAGAGTTTTCTTTTATTGGGTAGATAGAAATCTTAAAGTTTTTACCGATGGGAAAAAATTATATTCCCGATGATTGCCTTGTTAAAAATTTTTCTAAAGAATTTAAATCTTCCAAGATACCTTCCAGCGGCACGGCAAGGAAAGGATTAGCGGCCCCTTTTTTAACTCTGCCGATGAATTTAATGCCGGCTTGACTGGCGCCTTCATAATCATTGATAGAATCCCCCACAAAGACAACTTGACTCTTCTTAACATTAAATTCCTTAAGAATATCCATAATGATTTCAAATTTTGAATGCGGGGAACCATAAACACCCTTAAAAAATTTTCTTAAACCCCTATATTCAATGATAGACTGCATTTCTTCATCCGGTGTCCCGGAAACAACAAAGAGGAGTAATTTCTGATAATGCTTATTTAAAAACTCCAGGGCCCCTCTGACAAAGGGGGCCTTAAGGACACCCTGCAAGGCGAATTCGGAAAATTTTTCTCCTATTTTTTTTGATTCTGCTTCAGTGAGTTCGCGTTTGAGGAAATCCCGGTAGATGGTTTTAAACTTTTCAAATCGGCTGATCCCTCCATTTTGGACATGATATTCAATGATCTGATTCAGATGCTCTGGATAGTCTTGAAACAATTTTCGGAAGGCCTCAATTTTAATATCTACCGATTCCAAAATTACGCCATCAAAATCAAATAGGATTGCTTCGGTCTCCATAGGCCAAGTTGAATGGAGTTATTAACTCCTTAACCTGCTGGAAACAGCTTGTGAGGATTTATCGGTTTGAACAGGCTCAACATTTGGAACGACGAAATCTTTATGAATCTCCGTTAAGATATTCAAGATACCTTGTCCAATATCCAAATGTTCGGTACTTTTAATTTTACTTGCGAGCTGGGGTTTAAAAACATAAGGAGTGATTTCGTAATGCACACTTTGTTGGGTGGGAGTGTATTCGATGTGGACTTCACCTCTTAAAATCTCTTTGATCATCATCAATAGATCTTTGATTTTCATCTGCTCGTTTCCGGTAATGATGACACATCTATTTTTATATTCTTTTTTAAGGATATCCACACTTAATCTGGCGGCATCATAAACATGAATATATTCACGGATCTCTTCCCCATCCCCTTCCCTCGTGATTTTTTTCTCCAAAAGGGCCTGTTTGAGGATTCGATAAATCCAATTGCGTTCATCTGCCCGGGGGCCGTAAAGGGAGCCATAGCGCAAAATGGTATACTCGATTCCAAAGACCTGCTGATAGTTCTCTATAAAAAGTTCACAGGCCTGTTTACTGCTGCGATAAAATGATCCTGTATCACTATAAACATAAATAGAACTGGAATAAACAAATCTTTTGACACCCGCCTTCCTTATGGCTTCCAAAATATTAATATTGCCTAAGATATTGACTTTGGCGGTTTCTACTGGGAAGTTATAAGCTTGTTCAATATCCGAGAGGGCAATAAAATTGTAAACAATATCAGCATCCTTAACGGCCCTTCCCACCGATTTTTCATCAAGGATATCACCCGCCATCATATCCTGATTTTTTCTTAAGTAAGGGGATTTTACCTTATCATAAATCAAGACACTATACCCACGGTCTGTTAAAACATCCGCCACATGACTACCTAAAAATCCCGATCCTCCAAACACAGTAACATTCATAAACACTCCTTAAAGCAATTTATTCTTTTCATTACAATTAGATTCCCCCGCCTTCACAGGCGGGGAACTTACTGTCTCAAGCGCTGTTGGCGCTAATCGTTGTCCAGAAATTTCATTTCTGGAATTTGCTCTCATCCCCGCCTTAAATAAAGGCGGGGAATTCTCGCTGAGATTAAATGTGATGGGGTTCCTTTGGCCTTTCACTCAAATAAAGTTTTTAAATCATTATTCATAAAGATAACCTGCTCATTCCTTCTTGAATCAACAATCTTATCCATATTAATACTTCTAATCTCTTCTGAAGAGATAGATAATGGCAAGCCAATCCTTTCAAAAAATTGGGTTAACCTCAATGTCCCAAAATAGGGGAATACCAAAAATCGATTCCTCCTATGTCCATCTATCAATTGTTCTAAGATTTGCCGATAAGTGAATTTCTCTTGTCCAACAATATTGATAATTTCTCTAGAAAATTGTCCCCTATCAATTATCTTTAACATACTATCGACCAAAGAGGAAATATGTACGGGTTGTATCTTCCCCTCTTGTTTACCGAATAATGGTAAAAACGAAAATCTTTCATAGAAATTTTTAAGAGTCTTAAGGTTAGGAGCATTACCCGCAGTAACCAAAGGCACACGAATAATAAGAAAAGGGATTGTTGTTTCCTTTAAAAGGGAATCTTCGCATTTCTTTTTTGATTTTGCATAACTCCCCAAAGACTCTTGATAAACGGCATTAACTGAACTTAAATAAACTAAAGAGACATTTAATATCTTTGCGATATAAAGAATGGTCTCGAAACTTTTCATATTATTCTCTTCCATTGTCAAAGATCGGCCTCGAATTTGTGCGGCAAGATGCAAAATGAGGGTGATTTTATTTTTCCTAATCTCTTCTAAATTAACGTCGCGGATATCTGAAATAATGAGAACTTCACCAGTATAATCAATATGATTTTTCTTTTGCCGAATTAAGCTGACAACCGTATTTTTCTCTTTAAGTAAAGGGACAAGCGCCTGACCAATAAAACCATTTCTTCCGGTTATTAAAATAGTTCCCATTAAACTAAAATTCGTAATAATCGGCCGAGGTGTTTGCCCATCCACTGGGGTCTAAAGTAATATCCCGCATAAACATTGGTTGTGGTCTTCTCAAGAAATTCTTTTGAAAGAGTATCATGTTGCCAGACTAAGTTAGCATATGTAAAATCCTCCCAATCAATATTTTCTAACAATCGATTTTTAAGGCGATAATCATCAAAGATCTTGGTTCCGGGTTGAGGAGTAAAAATGTGAAACGTTGCAAACATGGAATTCAATTGTTTGGCGTACTCAATTGTCTGAAAGATACTATCCTCGGTTTCATGGGGAAAGCCAAGGATATAATTTGTCTGGACTATGACCTTCGCCTTTTCGAGTGTATTGATTTTCCTGAAAGCATCCTCTTTCTTATATGCCCTTCTCATATTTTGTTTAAGGAGTTCGGTGTCACTGCTTTCCACCCCCGTAATGATATATCGCAACCCTGCCTGAGCCATCAAAATAAGATCCTCATCTTTAAAGGTGTCAAGACGGGCCTCACAACTCCAACTGATTTTTAATTGACTCTTAATGAGTTTTTCCATGAACACATGGAAATCTTTTCTATTCTCACCGAAATTTGGATCGCGGAACATAAAATATCTGATCGCATGATTGTTATAATAATATTCAATTTGCTTAAATACATAATCACTGCCAAATTGTTTAGCCGTCCCATAAAAAGAGGCATAGGGACAATAATTGCAGGTCATACTACAACCTCTGGATTTCTGAATACTGACGCCTAGCTCCTTAGAAAAAGGACGGCGTGCATAGTAGCCATTCCTTAAGAAAGGAATCCAATCAAGATGCGGTAATTCATCTAGATTGTCTGGATCCTCGAAATGGACTATTTTACTTCCTGGTATACCTTCCGTTAATATCCTTTTAAAGGAAATCTCCACATTCCCTTTAATGATCCCATCGACATATGGTAAATATATTTCCGGTAAAGCGGAAGCGAAGGAACCCACAGCGATAACTTTGATATGCGGGTATTTCTTTTTAAACTCATTAATAAAATTAATTTCATTGCGATAGTCCACCATACTGCTTAACACTATGGCAATTTGGACCCCTTTGTCAATCTCATCCACAATATTGGTATGGTAGGCAATGGCCTGGATATTATTTTCTCGACAAACTCCTGCCAGTTGGGCTAAGACAATGGGGGGGGCATTAAAAAGGGAGGTTAAAAACTTATTGAGGATTGATCCAAATATATGATTTCCCAGCTTGACACGTTTGCCCAATCCCCCTGCCATCTCCTTGGCTACATAACCATTTTGTGTCGGTTTGACCTCAATAAGCGCAATTCTCATCTACTTTCCTCCCACCATGATTTGACGCTCTTTAAAAAAATCTTCGGCTTTCTTTACAATCCGCCACGACGACTGCTATTTATGAATTGTCATCATCTTATCAGCTGGAATTTAAAAATCAAAGTTTAAAACTAGAATTTTAATGCTTGACATCTGAAGGCAATTCCGCGATGACTTGTTCTTTTGTTAATAATTCAGAGAGACTATTCCCCACAAGAGCTGACTTGCGTTCCCTACGCACCGCTTTACGAAAACGCTCTTTAATAATTCTAAAGGAAAAACGCGTCCCATCTTTGATAACCAAAGATTTGGCTTTCCCGCTTAAACGAGCCCGTTCTCGAGAAGGGATTTCTGTAATGGGTCGATTTAACCTTAAGGTATTCACCAAAAGCTCAATCTCAATTTCATATCCGGAAGAACTATATTCGAATTCTGTATAAATATCCCTATGGAATACCTTAAACCCGTTAAGAGCGTCTGACAGATACCGGCCATGGACAAATCCAAAAAGCCAAGTAAGAATAATATTACCGAAAGCACGCACCCTTGTATATTCCTGACTACCACCCGTAATACGTGAACCGATAACCAGCCCCTGATGTCTTTTGACCTCCTCAATCATTAAAGGAAGATCAGAGGCATCGTGAGAAAAATCGGCATCCATCATGGCAATATACTTCCCTTGAGCAATTTCAAAGCCGGAGCGTAGAGCCCCTCCCTTTCCCGGTGGATTCCCATTCTTAATCAATTTGACAAAGGGGTACCTCTTGGCAACCGCCGCTGTTTTATCTGTTGATCGGTCATCCACAACAATGACCTCATAAGAAAATGGAGAACTCGACATAAAAATATCGACTTCATCCAGAACGGTTCCTAAATTGGACTCTTCATTTCTGGCAGGAATCACTACGGAAACATCACATCTTCTTTTTAACGCCTGTTGCTTCTCATAAATGTCGAATATTAAGGCCTTTTCTTTCCTCATCCATTCAATGAGTCTGTGAACACCTTCCTGCGGGCTGACCTTTGGTCGCCAACCTAATAGTTGTTCGGCCTTTCTTATGTCCGAAATATAAACTTTCTGGTCCCCTAATCGCCAATCGTCAAAAACAATAGGAATTTCCTTTTTGTTTTTTCCCTCTAAAATTTCAATCAATTCCTTAAGAGACAACGTAAAATCTGGGCCACCCCCAATATTAAACACCTCTCCCTTGACTTTATCAATATCGATGATCGACTTTTCATAGAGATCAAGGAGATCATCAATATAAAGAACATCTCTGACTTGATTCCCATCACCAAAGATGGTAATCGTTTTATTGAATAAGGAACATATCACAAACCATGCCAACCAACCTTGGTCCTCCATCCCAAACTGAAAAGGTCCATAAATACAGGATTGGCGAAATATAACGGAGGGGATATGATAACTTCTATAATAATCAATAAAATATTGTTCAGCAGCCCCTTTTGAACAACCATAAGGAGTTTCAAAAGAAAGGGTTGTTGCCTCAGAAAAACCATAAGGGTTCTTCAACGTATAACGACCATTTTTTAGAAAAACCTCATTATTGATATTGCCGTAAACTTTATTCGTTGAAGCATACAAAATGATCGGTTTTTTTTGACTGTGACGAGCTAATTCTAGCAAGTTGATGGAGCCTTGAAGATTCGATCGGAAATCACGTACGGGATTCTTAATAGAGGCGGTCACCGCTACCTGGGCCGCCATATGAATGACGATATCCGGTTTAAATGAAAAAAATACTTCTCTGAATTCTTTAAAATGACTTATATCAACCCGAGAAAACCCCACCCCCATTTTCTTCAGTTGTGGCAGATGAGCTTCAACACCTATCCGACTCCAATCATCAACGATGTGAATTTGATTATTTTTAGCAAAATGACAAACGGCATTAAAGCCTATAAATCCTAACCCTCCCGTAACAAGAATTTTCTTATCTGCCAGGTTCACCTTTCGTCTTCCTTTTTTAATGTTCTTTAATTAAATTTTCAAAAGTCTCGATAAGACTAAAGCCCACAAAAATCTTTACCAGGAGACATAATAACAAACCTTAAAAGAAAAAATTTATTGGTATCTATAGATTACGTAACTATTATTCTCAAAAACTGCCTGGGATTTTTTTGTCCAAGAAAGATTCTTGGAAGATAAGATATAATTGATGTTCTCCTGGGACAAAAGAGAATCCCATTGATCTAAAGGGGTTCCTAAATAATTTCTTAAAAGATTCCGTCTTCTTTTCCACTCTCGGTAGGCCACAGGGTTTCCATATGTCCCCAGAAAATCTTGGCACCAACAGCTCCTTAATGATTTATTCCTAAAATCACCATGGCAAAAATCTTCTTCATTTTTCCCTTCATTAAAAGCGACCAAAAATAAATCATTTTTTTGTGTATTTTCCTTTGCCCATTTCCCTGCCTCATATAAATCAAAACTAAAGAACGATGCCTGAGGGACAAAAGGGAAATATGGATAATGGGATTTATACGAACGGTAAACCATGGCTACCCCTTTAAGACTAACATAAGCCAAACTCAACACAAGAAGCACACTCAGCAATGTTTGAGTTGCGACATTATGATTCATCAGTCTCACGACACCTGTAGTCACCAACGAAGCTGTGAAGGCAAAGACTAACTTAGCTAATGTTTTTGAGCTAAAAATGATACTTATAATATCAGAAAAACTTTCAAAATAGAAGTCATTTATACCTATAAAATATAAAAGAGCAAGAATAAAGAAGAGGTTCAATGAATTAGCTTGTTTACACACCTCAATACGTTGGTAAAAAAACAAGGAAATTGTTGCAAGAGCTAGTATTAAACCTAAGATGGATGCCCTCGCATACCCCAAGACGACAATCTCCCCCAAAGGCCCCCAAAAATGATCGATGATGCGAATTAAAATACCTAACCCAAAGGTAAAAAAGACTCCTCCATGGCAGAAATAAACCTTGCTACGCAAATTTTTGTCTGCGATCAATTGAGCTGTCAAAATCCCAACAATAGCAAAAAGGGAATAAACAATTAGATTAGTCACTCCCTGAGTATCGAAAAACATACTCCCTTCGATTTCCTCTCTCTCTATGACCATTTGCATGTACTCGACCTTTTCGTCTAAGGACGAAAATTCACCTTGACCATAAAGTTGATTAACTGTCAACATCACTTTGGGGATTAATAAAATAAAGGGGATTAACAACGAAAGGACCATCTTTGGCTTTTTGGAAATTTGGAAAATCAAAAGAGGTAATAACGAAATGGTGATAGCCGCGGGAGTTTTAAGATGGAAATAAAAAGAGGTAACCAGTAAGATGGTAAAAAAGGAATATTTTTCTTTGAAAAGGAAATACAAAGCAAAGAAAAGAATTGGTAAAGTAAAATGAGCGTAATTAAAATCAGCAAAGATTAAACTGACATAGGCCCCATTAATAGTCTCTTTTTGAACAAGAAGTAAAATCAACATTAAAATCCCGACCTCGTTTCTGCCACCCGAGATCCGTTTCCCAATCAAGAAAACGGCCCAAGCAATGAATAAACATGTAACAAAATAAGGCCAGAAAAGATAATAAGGATTAGCCAAATTGTCCCCTAAGAGAATTTGCATAAACTTATAAAAAAAAGTTGTGGTGCCAAGTGTCGTTGTTCTAATGATATCTCGTGCAAATAATTCCGGGTCAACTGCCAGGAAAAAGAAACTCGCTCTCGCACTGTGGATAAAAGGATGAAAATAAAGAAAGGATTGGAGAAGAACATAAATAAGGACTAGATAAAGCGGATTTACTTGAAGGAGAAAATTTAAAAATTTTCTTACCATATAAAATTTAATGAGAGTTTAATCCACGGATTAAGTTATGGACGGCCTCTATTTCCATATTGGCCATTGACTCTCTGGTAAAGGACCCAATATGGGGAGTAAGTATGATATTCTCTAATTCCATTAATGGCCCGCGGTAAGGTTCTTCTTGGAAAACATCCACTGCTGCCCCAGCTATTCGTTTTTCTGCCAGGGCTGTGTAGAGGGCCTGTTCATTAACAATTCCACCCCGCGCACAATTAAGGAAGATAGCCTCTTTTTTCATGAGAGAAAATTCTTTATGAGCAATAAAATTTCTACTTTCTTGGGTCAAAGGCAGGTGTAAGGAAATGATATCCGAAATTTTTAGGAGCTCTTTCAATTCCAATCGTGTACAATCTTGGAGACGTACCTTCTTAACGTAGGGATCGTAGTAGAAAATTTTTGCGCCTAAAGCAAGGGATAATTTAGCAACTTCCTGACCAATCCTTCCAAATCCAATGATGCCTAAGATCCTCTGGTAAAATAAACTCCCCACTTTTCTCTGCCAAACAGAATTATGTAAATTTTGATCGGATGATTTTATGTGCCTCAATAAATTGAATATAAGTCCAATAACTAATTCTGCCACAGCCCTTGTTGGGCTATCCGGAGTGATAAAAACCTTAATCCCCAACCTTTTGCAGGCTTCAAGATCAATACTATCAAGCCCAATTCCAAGCCGTGAAATAACTTTTAAACTTTTTAAACGTTTCAATAACTGGTGATTATATTTTTCCGTTCCTGCAATTAGTCCGGCACAACCATCAATGATATTGAAAAACTCTACCGGTGTCAATGTTTTGGCTTCGGGATTCCAAATCACATCAACCCCCCCCCGCTGAAGAAGATCCAAGGCCTCTTTATTAAATTCCTCTTTTGATGAGGTTGTAATTGCAGCTTTGAGCCTCATAAGGAAATTATTAATTCGTATGGATTAAATAATTTTCCCAATATCGTTGATTAGGTTCGGCAAAATAGGCCCTTCTAAACTCCCTGGCCTTTTCCTTCAATTCCTTCGGATGACTTTGGATCATCGCCCTAAATCGATTGATCGCTTCAACGATCTCCTCTGCGGAAAAACATAACTGCCATAAATCCTGATCCTCTTTATGAGAAAGATAATTGAGTGTCAAGGCATGCGTCTCTCCAACAATAATAACCGGAATTCCTCGAATGACTAGCTCAACGGCCGTTCCTGTTGCGCCACAGATCCCAATGGATATCTGATTCATATATTGCTCTAATTGACCATCAACAAAACAATAATCCTTGGGTAAGGGTAAGCCTAACTCCCTTAAGAGTTTTTCTTGACTAAAGTATCCTGCCGGATGCAATTTGACAAATACTTGATCAAAGGCAGGGAATGATTCTTTAAGCTGTATTAATGTCCTTAGAATATAAAGGGCATTAGAGAGGCTATATCCCAACAGAATCATGAGATTGTTAGCGCGATGATTGTCCTCAATTTGAAAGGCGTTTTGATAACGAAAGGCAGGACAATAATCAATAAATAGATTTTTCATGTATCCCATCATTACTTCCTTGGCGACAGGGCCTAAAACAAGGAGTTTATCGGGAACTAGTCCCAACAATCGCTCCTGCCCCGACAAAATCAAGGAAAGATGATTGGGTGGAATAACAAAGGGTTGGCTTCCTAAAAGTTGCATCTGGGGGAACATTTCTTTCAGCCCACTGATTAATCCTTTTTCTATCGCCTGATTCTCGGTCCAATTGATAATCCCTAGAGGTTTTATATTTGCTTCCTTAAAACGACTTCCGACCCTAGAGAGTAATACCGCATAGAGTAGACCAAATTCTGTAAGATTTGAATAATATTCCTCTTTAACAAGGAGATTAAAATCAATTCTTTCAAATAGAGGAGCTCTCACCCGATGCCAGAGGGCTCTTAAGGGTGTTAGAAAGGTATCAAGGTAATCTGGAAATGTTAGGAACTCTTCAGGGAGGATAATCGTTTTTTTGCTTTGTTTGATTTTCAAAAATACTTTCCAATAAGTATGTGAAAATACAACTATGGGAAGATAGACTGGAGTAAACTGATGATTCAACAAAAAGCTATCTAATCCTGGAAAAAAGTGTTTTATAAATAAATCGTTCTCATTATCGGTGAAGTCCTTAGTTATAAAATTTCGAATGAGAATGATATTTTCTTTGTCTTTTAAAATTTGTTTTGCCCTCGATTGGAGGATCCACCGAGAAGTAAGGTATCTCTTGGTAAAATCCAAGAAGTATTTCAAAAATCGCAGAAGACTTTTGACTAAAATTTTTATATAAGTAATTATAATACAAAATTTGAAAGTCCTGGAGAGGGCCACTTGATTTTGAAAGTTTTTCTTTAAAATTAACGCCAAAGCCGGTGAATCTACAAAAATCAGGTCAACATTCTGTTTACTCAGGATGAAATCTTCCAAAACGAAGAAATAACAAAGATATAGGAAAAGATTACTAAAGTAAGTATTTTTGATAGCCGGAACCGAGAAAAGCCACTCTTTTTTAATTTGGCCCGTCAAAGACATAGCATCAATCCACTGAATGAAGCAAGTTCTTTTTTGTTCACTCAAGGCATATAGCTTTTTAGCATAATCTAGAGAGGTCGCTTTGTTCTTAAACTGGTTGTTTAATTTATTAAGGGTTTTATGATGATTACCAAAATAGACCCAGGTTTTCACCTCCCTCCCGCGAAGTGATAAATTCATTAAAAAGGATGGTGTAGAAGCTAAAAATATTTTCATGAATTGTTCTTTTCTTTTTATTCCCCGGCTTTCTCAAAACCAAAGAGAAAAGAATTCCTTAACTCATTAGATTCCCCCATCTTCACAGATGTGGCACTTACGTTTTCAAGCTTAGCTTGTCCAATAACGTTGTAACTGGAACTTGTTCTTATCCCCGCCTTAAATAAAGGCGGCGAATTCTCGCTGTGAATAAACGTAAAAATCCTATTGAAAGCGAAAAAGAATCCAAAGCTAACTGGCTTCATTCTTTTATTCTCCTCCAGAAATGGTCACAGTCTGGTTTGTCATAAAGGGATAGTCATTGCAAAGATGATAAATAAGATCTGCAATTTCTTTTGTTTCCCCTAACCTCTTCATTGGGATCTTCTCCCGTCTTTTATTGACATCCCGGCCCAGTTTGGCATGAAAGGAGGTATTGAAGACCCCAGGCCGAACCGTATTCACCCTAATCTGACAAGGAGCGCCCTCACGTGCTAGCGTCCTCGTCACAGCCTCTAAGGCTCTCTTACTAATTCCGTAGAAGATATTTTCATTGGGACTCCCATATTTGGCTGCTATGGAACTGACATTGATAATGGTCCCCTGATGTTGGTGCTTCATATTCTCGAAAACAGTTTGTGAAATCAAAGTGGGAGCTATCACATTCACCATCAAAATGTCTTGGATGGCCTTCCATCGGTTTTTACTATGAAACGATAAGTCATAAATTGCCGCATTATTAACTAAGGCATTGATCTGATCATGTTGAATAAAATCTAGCAATTTTTCAATATCCCTCTTATATCTGAAATCTGCCTTGATAAAAATCAAGTTATTGTTATTGGTTTTAACTCGTTCGGGCGCCCAAGCCCTGCCGTTTATGGCGGGGATAGTCGAAGGGTTGACTTGAATCTCTTTTAAGGCCTTATCTGTGGTATGATACTGGGCAATAACACTCCAGCCGCATTCAAGAAATTTTTTTGCGCACGCCAACCCCATGCCTACTCCCGCCCCTGTAATTAAAACCTTATTCATCTTATCCTTTATCTTCTTTAGAATTTATACAACAACACAACGTTGACATGGATTGAGGCAAGATCGTTTCTCTGTAAGATGCGTTTGACGTAATCTCTCATACGATTCACAACGCCAGAGTTTAGGGATAAAATCCTTAGCAACACTTCCTACAGAAAGCGAAGATTTATAATCCGTATCACAGGGGTTTACCTGTCCATTGAACCAGATAAACATCCTTCGCCACAAATCCGAACAGGCCGCTGTAATTGCATTAGTCGGAGCATCATAAACATTCTCCCAGGGATTGTAGGTAACAAATGAAACCTGGTCCACCAATTCACCCCAAAGGGCAATCATCGAATCCATATCCTGATTCTCCCCGTATTTGACCCCGGAAACCCGAGTAATGATCTTAGAATGAGGATAATGTTTTCTTTTGATCTCCTGAAAAAGCCTTATGTTATTGATAACCTTCTCTAAACTTCCCTTGACCCTCAATTGACTGTACAAGGGTTCTTTGGCGGCATCTGCCGAAAAAACAATTGTATTTACCCCCCCGGCCAAAATAGCGTGACAGTGGCGTTCATTCAACATAGAGGCATTCGTATTCAATTTGAGTCCCAAAAACTTCCCCACACAATACTGAATCATCCGATCAATATCTTTACACAAAAGAGGCTCACCCCTTGAGGCAAGAGACAAAAATTCAATCTTACCTTCGATTTGATCAATAATTTCTTTGAACAAATCAAAGGTCATCGAACCCATATGCCCACTCTGTTTATTTGTAAAGACAGGATCAATTTGATAACAAAAAACACACCGGTAATTGCAAACCGATGTGGGCTCAATCTGAAGGTATGGTGGATAATCGTCCAAAACTTTTTGTTTGGGATAAACATCGTATCGATAACGATGAATCATGTAGCGAACAACATCCTCATCTTCGATTTTTGAGAGCTCATCGGCGATATGGGGAGTAATTTTAAAATCAGGGGCAACTTCCGGCGCCAACCTGAGATTCTCAACGATCGATGATATCAAAGCTTGTTCCCCGTGGGTGGAGAGAGTCTTCAGTAGAGTGAGAACCCTCTGTTGTTGAACAGGAATATCGGTATTGAGGTTAGAGTAAAAATCCCGAAAACTGTAGTGTTTAATATAGATCTCAGTTTGTGTCTTCATGAACTGATTTTTACTTTCTTCTTGAGAATCGGATCTGACCATTCTGCCCAAATTTTTTAAGCCAATATTCGGTTTGGACGATCTGATATTCATAATCCACATCACACCCGGCCTCTTGAATCAGAGGATAAATTTTACGCCCCATCCATTTCTGTGGGAGGAGTCCTTCTCCCAAATTTTCCAAGCAGTGAGGCCTTACAACCGAGAGGCCCATATCGGCAAAATACACATTCCCTTGGGAATCCCGATCACAGTTTAATTTGCTGGGATCTCCAAACACTTCAAATGGGATAAAAGGATGAAGAAACCCATCCTTTCCAATGCGCCGCGCCCTTAAAGGACTCCACATATTATATTTGGAGACTGAGACAACAGAATCTAAAGAAGGATTACGACGAAGAATTTTTATACCTTTATCAATCATTGTTGATGAGACGGTCGCCGAATTACAAAATAACAGAACGATCAATTCCTGTTCACCATAACGTTTAACGATTTCCATAAAACCATGAATAAAGGCATCCTCTCCTAAAGCCTTTTTGTTACAAAGGTATTTGGGTCGCTTGATAATAAGAATCCCTTGTCTCTTCCCTAGGTCCATTAATTTTTCATCATCCGTTGAGAGAAATACGCGGTCAACCAACCTGGCCTTCTTTGCGGCTTGCATAGGATAAAAGGCTAAAGGTCTGGCTAAAACGGGATATGTGTTTTTCCCCGGGAATCCCACACTCCCTTTCCTACCGATCAATAATGCTGAAATCATGTCTCGATTTCCCCTGTTGAAATGAAGTTAAATTCTGTTGATCTATGTCTTTAATAAACTTTGACAAAAGAACGACTTGATGGGATTTATATTGGTATTGCTCAAATAGATGGTCATTGAGAGCTTTATTTGCTAAGTGATTTTTGAGAATCCATTCTAGAGCAAAAAGAAGATCTGCTTTGGAATTTACATTATAAACAGCCGATGGGATGATATCATTTACCCCCTCCTTTAATTCTTGTCCTTTCAAATGTTGATAGCGATTGTATTTATTAAATTGTAATACTGGAATATTATTTTGTAAAGCCTCTTCCATGGTCGAAGAAGAAAAACTTACTAAAAGATCAGCCACTGAGAGATATTCAAGGAAACTCCCTTGAGATTCAATGGAAAATGATTTTGATTCAGGCAAGAGATTTTTTAGTCCATCTCCATTAAGATCTTCTATCGGTCGATGGCGGATAACAAGATGAACACCTTGAAGTTGATCCACGGCTTTGACCATCGCAACTAATCCATCGATATATTCGTCAATCGTCTCATAAGTGATAAAACGTTGTCCCCTACGGCATTTAGGAGTATTAGCATAAAGGAAAATTTTCTCTCCCATAGGAGCAAACTTCTTTTTCAATTGAGCGTTCATGTCCTGTTCACCTAACTTTCTCCCTAAGATCAAAGGCCCGGTTATGATTTCATGACTATTCTCTGGAGGTAAAGTAAGGAGAAATTTTTTTATCAAGGGAGTCTGTAAGGCAATATACTGATAATGAGTATTAACCATCCCTTTGGCGTTCTCTTGCCAATCAAGTTTTGAATAAGGATCCGTTATTTCAGTAAACGACCCGTGAGGAATAATCATGGAAGGAATCTTCTTATTGCGACACAATTCTCCTAAAACTGCTGTCATGCCTCTGGAATATTGAGAGAGGACAAGAACCGGTCGCAAATTATCTAGGAATTTGTGCAAATTTATTGACTGATAATAAGTCAAATCCAATGTCTCTGGCTCAAGGCCTATTGTGTATTTCGATCTCAACCATTGGTTCGGAGAAACACCTTTATAGTTCCATTGATCAATTAAATTAAAAACTTTTTGACGAAAGATCTTTTTCTGTTCAAAAAAAGCAGAATCCTTAAGATGCGGCTTATCAAAATCATAAAAAAGTAAATGGTAGGACCTTTTTCCTCTTTCAAAAAAACTCTCCTTAACATCTTTTAAGTTTATGCGGTGAGACCGTCTTAAAAGGATCAAGTCATATTTACCTTTTAAATCTTTCCACAAATCTTTTATGACAAGATTCATATTAAAGCTATCAGAAGATAAAAGAATAAATCTGGGGTTAGGTTTAATCAATGGACCTAATATGTTAGAAACGATATTTCGAACAATTCTTTTAAGGGGAGGCAGGATTCTCCATTTAAAAATCTCTGGATTTATCTCATTAAGGAGTCTTTGATAGATGATTTTTTTCATGAAACAGATCTGCTGAATAATTTCTGGAGTAAATCGCTCGACAGATTCGTTCCACATACTCCGAACGATTTTCAGTTTTTCGGGCCCCACACTCACCACGATCTTGGGTTGAAAGTAATCGATGGCGTTACTGATAACCTCCACCCGATATAACCAAGATGATAGTATCTGGAACAACGGATGCAACAAATTTTCAGTATAACTCTCCTTAACACCTCTCTCATCTTCTAAAGGGCCTAAGGCTCGGATCTGTTTTGCAAAATCGGCTAATGTGCCTAAAAGTTTCTGATGAGAACTTGTAGGGCAGAATAGAAAGCTATCCAGGCCATCTATTTGATTTTTTGAAAGGAAAGCCTTGATAGATGGATGAAAAGAAATGATTTTGTAATCTTGAGGGTGGGTTTTAATTTTTTCTAAAT
>CAYJXI010000049.1:0-20412 GCA_964374105.1 uncultured Planctomycetales bacterium | reverse complement strand
AAGGGGGGTAACGATCTATTGACCGTTCCCTGAGTTTGAATAATGTTAATTAAAATTCAAAAGTAGACACTTTTTAACGAATTTAAAGTTGAAAAGTAGACACCTAAAAGGCCATACTTTCAATAAACAAAAGGAGACGAAGGTATGAGCCAATTACACAAAAAATTTACTACAGAACAGGTTAAAGAGCTTTTCCAGCGTTACATTGACAGAAAAATCGAGCGCAAATACATTCAAGAAATTTTAGGCATTAAAAAAGCCATGTTTTTTCGTCTTCTGGAACAGTATAGACATAACCCTAAAAACTTCTCCATCGATTATTCCCGTAAATCACCCAAGAAAATCTCTCCGGAAGTTGAGAACAATATTATCCAAGAGCTCAAAATCGATAAAAAAATCATTCAGGATAAAAACAATCCCACTGATTCCTACAACTACAGCTACATCAAAGACCGCCTAGAGGACAAATACCATCAGAAGGTCTCCTTACCAACTATTATCAAGCGAGCTAAGGAGTTTGACTTTTATATCCCCAAGAAGGCTAAAAAAAAGCCCCTGACCGAGAAGTGGTTACCGATTATGTCGGTGAATTAATCCAACATGACGCTTCTTACCATGTTTGGGCGCCAGCCTTAGCTATCGAATGGCCGATGATCACTTCTATCGATGACTTCAGCCGATTTATGCTTTATGCCAAACTCCTTGAACAAGAATCTTCCTGGGCTCATATTCAATCTTCAGCGTCGATCATTCTCGCTTACGGCTGTCCCTACCAGTATTATGTCGATTGTCATTCCATCTTTCGCTACATCAAAGGCCGCGATCAACTTCATCATAACTTCACTAAATTTACCGATGATGTCGATCCCCAATGGAAACAAGTCATCCTCGATTGCCAAATCAAACCTATCTACGCTTTATCCCCTCAAGCCAAGGGTAAAGTCGAACGTCCTTACCGTTGGTTACAGGATCGCCTCATGCGTACCTGTGTTCGGGATAATGTCAAAGATATTCATCATGCTCAGCGCATCCTTGATCAGGAAGTTAAACGCTACAACTTTAAACAAGTTCATTCTACAACCAGCGAGATTCCCTACATCCGCTTTCAAAATGCTCTCAACCAGGGTAAATCTCTCTTTAGACCTTTTGTTATCCCCAAACCTTATCTTCTACCTAAAGATATCTTTTGCTTAAGAACTGACCGCATGGTCGATAATTACAGAACCGTCTCTTTAGGCAACATGAAATTCAAACTCAATTGTGATGACTCCAGATTTTCGGTCAACATTCGCATTTACCTTCTAAAAAATAATCTTGTTGAACTCAGATTCTGGCATCGTGATAAATTAATTGATGTTCGTACCGTTAAAAAGGCGGATTTGAACCTGTCTAATTTTCACCTTTAAAGTGTCTACTTTTCAAGTCTTCCTAACAAAAAGCGCTCCCTTTTTGTAACTATAAGAAAAATTCTAAGGTTAAAAAATTTGTATTTCTCTAGCTTGACAACGCTTTTATAAAGTGTTATCTTTCCAATTAAACTTAGACGATTGCTCCTGTCTTTACTTTAAGTTAATTAATAAGATACTATTTTCTTATCTTTTATTATGAATACGCTAAGCCAAAATATCGATGATCGTTTAAACCAAGCCCTCAGAGAATTACAAATGCTTTATGAGGTCAGTTGTGCCATGCGTACAACCCTCGAATTGAACCATATCCTCTATATTATCCTTACGGGTGTGACCTCCCATTCTGGCCTTGGATTTAATAGATCAATCCTGTATCTTTTCAACCAAAAGTCTCAATGTTTAGAATGTAAAATGGCCATTGGGCCAGAATCAGGGGAACACGCCTCCAAGATCTGGCAATACATTGAAACATTAAACCCCAAACTGGAAGATCTGATTCAAGCAGATAAAATTAATCAGACAATCAATGAGTCTTCTCTTTTTAAATCTTTAAAAATGTTGAAATTCTCATTGAGTCCTGAAAATACCAATCTGCTTCTTGTCAAAGCATTTCAGAAAGCAATTCCCTGGCACCTGAGTCAAGAGGAAATTTCTCAATACATTCAAGATCCTTTTCTGGAAATTTTAAAAACGAGTGAACTCATCATTATCCCTTTAAAAACAAAGGAAAAAGTTAAGGGGCTCATTGTTGCTGATAACCTCTATACGCAAAAACCCATTGAGGAAAATGATATTAAAATCTTTACCATGTTAGCAAACCAGGCAGCCTTGGCTATTGAAAATTCCCAACTCTATGAAATGATCGTTTACAAAAGTCATACCGATTCTCTAACGGATCTTTGGAATCATGGATATTTTCAGGAAAAGCTCACCTATGAATTAGAGCGCGCTAAAAAAACCAACCAACCCTTAGGTTTAGTACTTATTGATATTGATAATTTTAAGGATCTCAATGATACTTATGGACACCAATTTGGTGATACCATCCTCAAAGAACTGGCCATGATTTTAAAACAATCCTCTCGAGAAACAGATTATGTTTGCCGATATGGGGGAGAGGAGTTTACCTTGATTCTTCCGCAAACCAATAAAGAAAAGGCTTATGAAATTGCCGAACGGTTAAGGTCAAGAATTGAACAATATTCTTTTTCCCCATATACCCAACCTAAAAATTTGAAACTGACAATAAGCTTAGGGGTTGCAACCTATCCTGTGGATGCAATCACTAAAGAAGAATTAATTTCAAAAGCAGATAAAGCGATGTATATTGCTAAATTTAGCGGAAAGAATAAATCTTGTCTGGCCGATGCCCTTTGAGTTGAATGAATTTTTTAGAAATGAGAAATACCTTAAACTTGACTTAAACCCCAACGGGGACAACTTCGGATTCAACCTTTTTCTTTTCATTATCGTCCACAAATTTGACAGAAACAATTTTGGAAACTCCTGTCTCTTCCATCGTAATCCCATACATTACATCAGAAGCAGCAATTGTCTTTTTATTGTGAGTAATGACGATAAACTGTGCTATCTGGGAAAAATCTTTCAGCAAATAACTGAACCGACCGACATTTGACTCATCCAGAGCCGCATCAATCTCATCAAGAACACAAAAAGGACTCGGGTTGACTTTGAAGACACCAAAAATCAAGGCAATAGCAGTTAAAGATTTTTCTCCCCCGGAGAGAAGGCCTATATTCTGCAACTTTTTACCTGGAGGTCTGGCAATGATTTCAATCCCTGATTCTAAGACATTCTCAGGATCCAACATGACCAATTGGGCATCTCCCCCTCCAAACAACATCCTAAAGTAAATTCTAAATTCTTCACTCACCTTAGTGAAAGTATCCATAAACATCTGACGTGTCTGTCGATTAATTTTATTTATTGTTTGGTGAAGGGACTCTTTGGCAGAGATCAGATCGCTCTGTTGTTTAGTCAAAAATTCAAACCGATTTCTTAAATCATCGAATTCTTCAATGGCAACGAGGTTGACACTACCAAATGCCTCGCATCGCTTCTTTAATTGTTCAATTGTAGCTTTCAATTCATCTGGATGGGAAGATTGTGTGTCGGTTTGCGAATTTTGATTTTCCGGATGTGCTTCAGTGTCGAAAACTTTTTGATCTTGGAGCACATCATTCCAATCAATTTTATAAGTTTGTAATAAACGATCCTGAATTTCCTTCTCTTTAAAAGAAATTTCTTGCTCAGTCATTTGACATTGATGCTTACGATTTTTAATCTGATCAATGTCTTTTTGATAGGCAGCCATATGGCTCCTCAGGCCATTGATCTTATTTGCGATCTCCTCTTCTTGTTTTTTAAATGTTAAAATGACATTTTGCAGTGATTGCTTTTCTTCTTTTAATTTCAAAATACCCTCTCTTAAAGTTTCTATTTCTGATTGTAATTGTTGTTTTTTTCTTTCCGACTCAGCCAATTCACCTTCTAGACGTTGTGTCTCTTTAAGTTCCTGTTCAATTGTTTCTGATAAAAGTTTTAAATTTTCTAAATATCCATTTTTCTTATCTTCACTGGAAGCAATTTCTGTTTCAAACTGGGCCACCGCAACTAAAAGCTCTTCTCGTTCTTGGGCAACCTGAGTGATAGCTTCTTGCCGGTCCCTGATGATCGTTTGGCAAGAGATGAATTCTTGGTTGAGATTGTCCATCTGTTTATTCAAATCATCTTCACCGCTCTTAAGCTTGCTCAGTGAAAACTGAGTCTCCTCTAATTCAATCTTCACCAATTCCAACTCTTCCAATAATTTATTTGATTCCTCCTCAATACCATTCTTTTGGACCTCATAAATTGACAAAGATTTTTCCCGATTCTGAATTTCGATTCCAATTTGGGTCACGAGGGACTGGTGCTCTTCAATCTTTGGTTTAATCTCATCTTGCTGTTTTATCTTCCCCTCAATCTCCTTAACCAAGGATTCTATTTGAGTTAAGATCAGTTGGGGATCAAGCTCAATAAATTTAGCTTCACAAATGATTTCAAAAAGTTGAGAGTTTTCTCCTCGAGGCTCAATCCCTAAGGCTTGCCGATGCGAGTGATCTACAGCTAAAACTCCTTTGACCTTGCCGATAATTCCTTTATGATTCTGACTAGGAGGGGAATCGGTAAATAACCTTCCTTCAATCAGGGGATCGGGAATATCTTGATATTGAATCTTGAGTTTTTCAATAAATTCCTTTTGGGAAATCAAAAACAATTTTGCTTTTTCCAAATCATCAATCGCATTTTCAAGCGTACAATGTTGATTATTGAATTCATTTAAAATTTGATTCTCAACCGCCAGCTCGCTTTTCGTTTTATCGATTTCATCATTTGTTGAAAGAATCTGTCCATGGATATGGTCCAACCTTCGATCAACCTCTTCCTTTTCTTGGGTGATCTTAACCTTTTCAATATCCAGGCGACGCTTGCGCGCCAAAGCTCCTTGCATTTCCTTCATGGTATCCGTAAGTCGATTATTGATGTTGACCTGCAAGGAGTTGATTCCCAGGATTTTCCCTTCCTGCTTTTTAATTGTTTCCTTGGCTTCTTTAAAAAACTGAGCGATTTGGTTAAGTCTTTCTTTTTTATCTTCCAGAATTTTTATATTATTTTTTATTGATTCTTCCAAAACACCTAGATTTTTTTTGACATCCTCCGTTTTTTGTTTTTGGTGCTCGGCACGTTGCCAAAGTGATTTTTTATTTTCTAAGATTCGGGTTTCATTGAGAGAGAGGGTTTCAATCCGTTCTTCATTGAACCCAATTTGTCGATTATCCCCATCTTTCTGATGATCCAGTTTAAAGGATTGGGTGTTGACATCGTTGATCTTATCTTCCAATTCTTTTAAGAGACTATCCTCCTGTTGGATCAGCTCTGCAAATTCCTTCAATTCTCCATTCAGCCGAGTTTCTAAGTTGTTCAGTTCTTCCAGCTGGCTTTGAATCTCAAGGTGCTCTTTCGCCAATTGATCCAGTTCGTATTTTGCCAATTTTAATTCTAGATTTTTCAACTTATCAAATTCTTCTTTGTATCGACGGGCTTTACTCGCCTGACGCTCCATAGAAGCAATTTGCCTTTTGACCTCAGTAATAATATCATTGATTCGCAAAAGATTATCTTCTGTATCCTTTAATTTATTCAAGGCCTCTTTGCGTTTGGCCTTATATTTTGTGATCCCAGCGGCTTCATCTAAGATAAATCGCCGATCTTCGGGTTTGGCGCTGACCACGAGATCAACTTTACCCTGTTGCACAAGCGAATAGGCCTCTGCCCCAATACCGGTTCCCATGAATAATTCAGCGATATCCTTCAATCTAACCGGAGTACGATTTAAAAGATATTCACTTTCTCCGGAACGGAACAAACGCCGAGTGACCACAACCTCATTGTATTCAACTGGGAGGACTCTCGATTCATTAGAAAAAGAAAGACTGACCTCGGCGAAACCTAGACCGGGTTTCTTTTCTGTCCCATTGAAGATGACATCTTCCATAGAAGAACCACGCAATTCCTTAATGCTCTGTTCCCCTAACACCCAACGGATGGCATCAAGGACATTACTTTTTCCGCAACCATTGGGGCCCACAACTGCCGTGATCCCACGTTCAAAATTTAATACGGTCTTGTCGGCAAATGATTTAAATCCAAAAATCTCTATTTTTTTAAGATACATGAACAACTCCTCTCTTAATTTTTTGTGTTCATGTTAACCCATCGAATTTTGCTGATCTGATGAATCTTCATGCCTTTCCATTTTTGATCAACAAATCCTTAACCAGTTTGATAGTCGTGTTCAAATCCGTGAATTTAGGGAGTGTTTCTTCTGGGATCACAATTCGGTATCTTTTTTCAATCCCAGCTAATATTTCCAAGGCCATCATAGAATCCATCCCCAAATCCTTAACGAAATTGGCATTGCCATCAATCGAACTAGGTTCGGTTTCAAGAATTTCTGCCACCAATTCTCGAATATCCTTTTCTACATCAATCTTTTTCCCAACATTTGCCATTGAACCCTCCTCCTTACAGATTCAAATTTTTTAAACTCTAAATCTTTATTTTGGATTTATTGCTTACTTTCCAACCAAGCATTAATCTTGTCTTTTTTGAATCTCCACTGGCCAACGGTCTTAATGGCCGGGATTTTCTTCTTTTTCAGCCAATCATAAATGGTTCGCTTTTTAACCCTAAGATATAGTGCCACTTCTTCAATTGTCATTAATCTTTCTTCGTTCATAGAATTCCATACCTAGATAAAATCAAAACAAAAGATGTTTTCAATTTAGAGGAAAAATTTACTCATGTCAACATATTTTTTTATTCTTTTCAATTTATATTCTAAATAGATCTTTTTTGATCAATTATTAACAAACCACTACATTCTCTTTCAATCTTTTAACAGCTCATATAAATGCAAATCTATGTAAATTTTAACAAAATATTTCAAAACATAACAAAAAATCCATCCCCAAGAAACTGAGTCTGCAAAATTAATATAATTTAGGAAAATATTGGGGAAATTAATGACGATGATTAAACGGAATGGCAAATTACTTAAGGTAGGCTTAGATTGATATCCACTTCTTTATTGTAGTCTACTCCTTCAAGATCAAAACCAAACAATCGCAAAAAATTTTTTTCGTAGCCAGCTAAATCGGCAAGTTGTCTTAAATTTTCATTATTGATTTTTTCCCAGATACCTTGGACTTCCGCTTGGATATCCGGGCGCATTTCTATATCATCAATTCTGACTCTTCCCTGCTCATCGGTTGGGACGGGTTTGCCTGCATAAAGTCGATTGGCATAAAGTCGATACATCTGTTGAATGCAATCCTCATGTACACCTTTTTGTTTCATAACTTTCATTAATATAATGAAATAAAGAGGGATGAAAGGAATGGCCGAACTGGATTGTGTCACCAAGGCCTTGTTGACCGAGATCAGGGCACGTCCTTGCCTTTTTTTAAGCTTCTCGTTTAATTTCTGAGCTGTCTTCTCGAGGTGGTCTTTAGCCGCCCCGATTGTCCCATGCCGATAAACGGTCCTCGTAACATCCGGTCCAATGTAAGAGTAAGCACATGTCAAAATACTGTTAGATAAAACATTGGCTCCCTCTAGGGCCTCAATCCACATCTCCCAGTCTTCCCCTCCCATCACACTGACCGTCTGCTCAATGTCTTCCGGGGTAGCTTGATTGAGCGTCATCATCACCACTTGATTGGTTTCAAAATCAATGGTTTTATTTGTATATTCTTTGCCAATCGGCTTTAAGACCGCCTTCGAAACTTTCCCAGTTATGGGGTGAATCCGACGGGGTGAGGCTAGACTATAAACCACAAGATCAATGGTTCCCAGCTCCTTTTTTATGGAAGAGATGACTTTTTGTTTGATCTCCTCACTAAAGGCATCGCCGTTGAAACTTCTTGAAAATAACCCTTCTTTCCGAGCGGCTTTTTCAAAGGCGACGGAATTATACCAGCCCGATGTTGCGGTTCTCTTATTTTCTGCTTCTTTTTCAAAAAATACCCCCAAGGTGGCGGCCCGGCAAGCAAAGGCAACCACGATCCGGGAAGCCAATCCATATCCGGTGGAAGCCCCGATGATTAAGGCTTTTTTAGGACCATCTGTGATGGGAGATTGATTCTTGACGTAATCAATCTGTTGTTGTACATGTTGAGCACAGCCAACCGGATGAGCCGTTGTACAAATAAAACCACGAACCCTTGGCTGAACGATCATGCTTCTCCTTTCTGAAGTATCATTTATTTGCTGTGTAACTATTTCTTTATTCATCTTTTGCAAATGTTATACACTTGCCCGCTTAGAGACAATCACAATTCCGGAAGAAGTAACATCAAATCGTTTGCGATCAAGTTCTAAATCATATCCAATTTGGGCATGGGGAGAGATGGATACCTGTTTATCAATAATAGCATTTTTAACTTGCGTACTTTCTCCAATAACGACCCCTTCCATAATCACCGAATTAAGAATCTGTGCCTTTCGCGCGATCTTGACATTAGGAGAGATCACTGACCGAGTGATCTCTGCACCAATAATCACACACCCACCCGCAATCAATGAATCTGTAATGGACCCGAGAATCTCTTCTCCCCGCTCTCCTTTGGCATCCATAATTTTTATCGGAGGATACTGTTCATGAAATGTCCTCACCGGCCATTGTCGATCATATAAATCAAAAGGAGGCTGGGTCTGAACAAGGTCCATGTTGGCCTGATAATAAGCATCCCTTGTTCCAATATCGCGCCAATATTTGGGGTGATTATTTTCGTCAACAAAATTATACACGAATACATTCCTTTTATTCTTTAACATCTGCGGGATAACATTTTTCCCAAAATCATGCTCGGAATGAACATTATTTTCGTCCATTTCTAATTCCTTCAAAAGGACATCTTTGTTAAAAAGATATATCCCCATAGAGGCAAATACTCGATTAGGATCGCGGGGAATCGTTTTGGGATCTTTGGGTTTTTCTTGAAAACCACATACGCGGTTTTGATGATCAACTTCAATCACACCAAAATTAACTGCGGATTTAACCGGCATCAAAATGCAAGAGACAGTCATATCGGCTTTCATCTTACGATGAAAATCAATCATCCTGCGATAATCCATCTTATAAATATGATCCCCGGCCAAAATTAAAATCATCCCTGGATCATGATCATGGATGGCATAAATGTTCTGGTAAATAGCATCTGCCGTCCCACGATACCAATCGAATCCAACTCTCTGTTGAGCAGGGATAACATCGATAAATTCTCCCAGTTGACTTGAAACAATATCCCAACCTGAGATCAAGTGTTTCTGAAGGGAAAAGGATTTGTATTGAATAAGGACATAAATCCTTCTTAATCCGGAGTTCACACAATTGCTTAACGTAAAATCAATAATCCGATAAATCCCTCCGAATGGAACAGCCGGTTTGGCCCGGTCCCGCGTCAAAGGATTCAGACGTTCTCCTTTTCCTCCCGCCAAAATAAACGTCAGTATCTCACGCATAAGTGATAATCTTTAATATTTAAATTTAGGGGGTATTATAAGGCCTTCTTGAGACCTTGGCAATATCTCCCTTAAGATAAGGTCGTTTTAAAAATACAAAATCATTCATGAATTATGGAAGCGGTGATCCTACCCCCAATTCCTGCAAACTCGCCTTGATCTCTTCTTGGTTAGCATTAATCTTAAGGCCTTCTTCAAAAAACTCTTTCGCTTTGATTTTATCACCCAGTTGCTGATAGACTCGTCCTAGTTTTAAATAAACCTTATCCTTGTCCTTCTCCGTTTTGAGACTTAGCTCAAAGACTTCTTTAGCTTTAACCAATTCATTTTCTTTAATAAATAATTCTGCCATGGCTAATAAATCTTCCAAATCTTTGGGATCAAGTTGATGGGCTTTATGTAAAAATTCCATGGCTCGATCAAGTTGTTTATTTTTTAAGTAAGCCCTGGCGATCAAAAAATAAGCCTTGGGATCATGCGCCCATCGATCGATAATTTTCTGATATTGTTCAATGGCGTACTTAAACTCCCCAAGGTCATAATAGGCCAGTGCCAAGTTCAGTCTTAATTTTTGGTCATGGGGAGAAAACATAGTCGCAATTCTAAAATTTTCAAAGGCCTGTTTAAAATCTTTTCTTTTAGCATAAATCTTTCCTAATATTTTATAGGATTCAAGATAACTCGGATTGATCCTTAAGGCTTCTTGGGCTTCCTTCATCGCCCCCTCATCCAGATCCAAAGACTCTAACGTATAAGCGCGGTTAGAATGTTGATAAGGGGTAACATGAGAAGAGCCCACACGGTAAAGATCCAAGGTCTTCGCTTTCCACTGGGTTAAGTCGATGCGAAAACGATCAATGATCTCTTTATGCTCTGGGATATCCTGCAAGAAAACAAGACCGTCATAATCAAAATAAACACAAACCCATTGTTTATCTTTAAATAAATAATTCAAGGCGTTCTTGGGAACGGGTTGTAAGACAGTATTCATCAAAGCGCCGGTGAGGTTATATTGATTTAACGTTTTGGTAAATTGATCAACATTATCCTTCTCCCATAATTCTTGATAATCTTTAAAAAATTTCGGGCCATAGACTTCTGTACGTCCATCAATGAAAACCTTTATATCCGGAAAACACCGACCAACTAAATAGGCCCCGGAATTGAAATCATTGAAAAAGTTCCCTTTGATTTTATTTTCTACCAGAAAGTCCACTGCCTTATGAGGATAATTTCTTAACGAGACACCACCGAATTCGCTTTTCCTTTCGTATTTATCAAAATCATAATAACCGTTTAAAGACATCTCCAAGGCATACTGGATAATCCAGAATGTCACCAGAAATTTAACAACCGTTGAGGTTAAAAAAATAAATTTTTTATCGACAATCCGAATGGGGACAAGATCCTTCAAGGTAATGCTTAACGCATTGGTGACAAAAACGAGATAAGCCGCAAAAGCAAAATAGATGAGATTGCGTATGGCCATGAGAGAAAATAATAAAAAGACCAACCAAAAGATAAGAACACCAATATCAATTTTTCTACGATTAAAAATAAAACTAACAAAAGAAAGAATAATGAGCAATTTGTAATAGGGATTTTCACTAAAAGAAAAGAGATTATCCCAAGTAGTGATGGGTTTTTTGAGTTCAATGATCTTATCGAAGAAAATCCTCGACTCCCCCGAAATCTGAAAAAAGACACTGATGGGATACCACGCCCCCTTAAGAGCCAAAGGATTGATCAAACAAGCTAAAATGACAACTAAAAATATAACCTTTAAGCGTCTATATTCCTGATCATTAAGACGCCCCATGCGATTCCATTCATAAGGCAACCTGACATTCCGCTTCATCCATTCCGCCAAAAGCCCAATCAGGACAAATAAGGGGCCAAAGAAAAAGAAGCCATGGATATTTGTCCAAAGCACCTGAATCACAAAAAGGGCATAGACCGACCAGCGTTTGTCAATATAAAAGGATAAAAGAAATATATAAAGCGCAAAAAATAATAGGCTATACAAATCTGGTCGGATCGTAAAGCGATCCTGATAAACCAAAGAGACCAAAAGTAAAATAAAAATACTGGCCAACTGTTTCTCTCGATTGTACCCTAGAAAAAGAAGAATCATCATTGTCAAACTGACTAAGGTGACCTGCATGGTGATGAGGCCATCAAAACCCCCTAAACGATGTACCAAGTAAACAATAACCTGAAAAAGCCATTCGTGATTAACCCAAGGCTTTCCCGTAATCGAACAGGAAAGGATATCCTCTGTAGGGACATGAAATCCATTATGAACAATATATTTTCCCATCCCTAAATGTAACCATAGATCAAGGTCTTTTACCTCCAAATTCGCGGCAAAGACCAGAAGGCAAAAAAGGGCAAGGAGAGTAAAAAGTCCAAAAATGTTACTCAATCTTTTAAAAAAAAGTTCACTCATGGAATTCCTTCAATAAGGTCACAAGACATAAGCCAGAAGTCATATAATACAAATTAATCGCTGAATATTTTTAAAGGAAGTCACCTTGTCTTGCGACGTCCGTTAGTTTATCACAAAATGGTCATTCCCCTTATCAATTAAATGAGAATCTTCGCTTATGATCATCTCCCAATCCCGTTTGACCGCCCGATAGTGAACTGCTGCTTCTAATAATTCCTGAGTATAAGGATGCAATGGATTATGAAAAATTTCTTCGGTCCCAGCTATCTCAACAATCTTTCCCCTATACATAACCGCGGTCAAGGGACACAACTTTTTAACCACCCTTAAATTATGGGTGATGAATAAATAGGTGAGCTCATATTTTTTCTGCAAATCGGCCAGCAGTTGAAGGATTTGCTCTTGGATTAAAACATCAAGGGAAGAAACCGCTTCATCCAAAATCAAAAGCTTAGGATTCATGACAAGCGTTCTGGCAATGGCAATCCGCTGCCTCTCTCCTCCCGAAAATTCATGCGGGAAACGCTCAAGGCTATCTGCCGAAAGCCCTACCGAAGCTAATTGCCTTTTAAAAATATCTTCTTGTTTAAGGGGATCCCTGGAAATCTTATCCACCAATAAAGCTTCTCTTAATATATTGCGGGTGGTATAACGTGGATCAAGACTATTGTAGGGGTCTTGAAAGACCATTTGTATGAGCTTTCGAAAAGGACGCATCTTAGAAAGGGAAAAATTTGTAACATCTCTCCCCGCAATAAAAATTTGCCCGGAATCGATAGCATAAAGTTTTAAAATGATCCGACCTAAGGTTGTCTTACCCGAGCCTGATTCTCCCACCAATCCTAGGTTTAAGCCTTCCTTGATCACGAGATCCACACCATCCACGGCACGAACATACTCTTTCCGCCATTGGGAGGATTTCTTAATGGGGAAATATTTTCTGACTTGTTTTAACTCAACTAAGTTCATAGTTTAAATGCAATGAATTCAATACATTAAATTTTAACGGCCTCCATTAATCTTCGGGTATAATCCATGCGCGGATTTTGCGTAATCTCCTGTGTTAATCCGGACTCAATAATCTTTCCCTCTGACATAACCGCAACCTCATCAGCCAAATGCCCTACCACCCCCAAATCATGAGTAATCAGAAGAATAGAAACCTTGAGGTCTTTTTTTAACTTCTGAAAAAGTTCCATAATCTTGGCTTGCAGGGTCACATCTAAATTACTGGTAGGTTCATCGGCAATAATCAATCTTGGACTTAAGGCAATAGCCATGGCAATCATGGCTCTTTGGCGCATGCCCCCACTGAGCTGATGTGGATATGCTAAAGAAACTCTTAACGGCTCAGGGATCTCTACCCTTTGTAACAGTTCTTGAACCCTTTCTTTTCTTTTCTGCGGATTTAAGTCCGTGTGATATCTTAATACTTCTTCAATTTGATATCCGATGGTAAAAACCGGGTTGAAGGCATTCAAAGGCTCCTGAAAAACCATACTGATCTGTTTTCCACGGATATGACGCATCTTAGATTGAGGAAGAAAAAGGATATTTTCTCCCAAGAAAATGATCTCTCCTTTTTCAATTGTTAAAACCGGTGACAGTAACCTTAATAGGGAAAGGCCCAGGCTTGTCTTTCCACTCCCGGACCCACCTACCAAGGCCACAATCTTTTGTTCCGGGATACTCAGAGAGGCTCCCTCGACAATGGTTTTGGGTTTTTCGCTACTCTTAAGAGTTATTCTAAGATTTTTAATCTCAAGCATAATTCTTATTTTATTTAAGACCCCTCTGCCGATGTAACATCGGGATGAGGACTCGGGTTCAATTAGCCTGAGTCCTCATTTTATTTCCCTTTATACATGGGATCCAAACAATCCCTCAAGGTATCTCCCATATAATTAAAACAAAAAACAGTAAGAAATATAAAAAATCCTGGCCAAAGGATCCAAGGAGTAAATCGAATACGCACAATGCTCATGGCATCAGAAAGCATGTTCCCCCAACTGGCAAACGGGTCCACAATTCCCAGGCCAATAAAGCTTAAGGCCGATTCCGCCAAAATATACCCCGGAATGGATAAAGTCACCGCAATAATAGAATATGATAAGGTGTGAGGTAAAATATGTTTAACAATAATAGCCAAATCCGAAAGCCCCATGGCTTTAGCGGCCAGGACAAATTCCCTCTCTTTCAAAGAGAGGCACATCCCGCGAATGATCCTCGCTAGCCCGGCCCAACTGATAAAAGAGATAATGAGAATAATAGCAAAATAAACTTGGACGGAATTAAAATGGGCGGGGACAACCGCCCGTAAGGCGAGCAAGATGTAAAAAGAAGGGGCCATCATAATCATCTCACAGATCCGCATCAGAAGATCATCAACCTTTCCCCCGCAATAGCCAGCAATCCCACCGACAAGTAAACCGATGGGAAAGGAAATCAACACCCCAATCAGCCCGATGGACAAGGAAATTCTTCCTCCATATAGAAGCCGGGAAAAAAGATCCCGCCCGCGGGTATCCGCACCCAGAATAAAGATTTTTCCGGGAGAGTCGACCCCAAATAAATGGATGCGGCAAGGGATGATCCACAGGAATTTATATTGATCCCCTTTGACAAAAAAGCGAAAACGGAATTTTCTATTCTTTTGCGGCTCATAGATGCGTTGGTGATTTACATTTAATTTCCCTTGGTAGGCATAAACAAAGGGCCAGGTGAATTTGCCCTTTTCATTGAAAAAATGAATAGGCGTGGGTTGACAAGCGGTATAATTTCTATCTTCATTTTCAAAAGAATAGGGAGAGAGGAAATCAGCAAAAGAAACGGCCAGATACAATCCACACAAAATATAAAAACACCCCATGGCCATGCGATTTTTCTTAAACGGCACAAGGGCCATTTGAAATTGACTTTGGTGTAATCGTTGTTTACTCATAGCGAATTCGGGGATCCATTCTGGCTAATAAAATATCCGCCAACAAATTTCCCAACAAGAATAATGCCCCTCCCATCATGAAGCTGGCCATGACCAGATAAACATCCCGTGCCCTCACCGCCGTTAACATGAGATTTCCCAAACCCGGCCAGCTGCAGATAATCTCAATCAAGGCCGCCCCACTCAATAAACTCGAAAATTCAAAGCCCAGAAGAGTGATTAAGGGATTAATGGCATTCCTGAGGGCATGACGATAAATAACAACATTCTCGGGTAATCCTTTGGACCTGGCCGTTAAAATGTACTGTTGCCTTAAGACGTCCAGTAAATTCCCTCGCATGATCTTTTGCAGATAACCAATCCCACCCAAGGAAAGGGCAACGGTAGGGATTGCCAGATGTTTCAAAAGATCCCATAATTTTTCCCAAGCGTTTAGATCATCAAAATAGGCACTGCGCATCCCTCCTAAAGGGAGTCCTCCCCATTGGCTGACACCGTAAAGAAGAATCAAGGCCAGAAAATAACTGGGTATGGAAAGTCCAATATAAGCTAAAAACTGGGTCAGCTGATCAAAAAAACGATTCCGGTTTAAGGCCGCCCAAATCCCTAAAGGAATGGCTATGATCCAAGTTAAGAGGAAACTGGCAAAGGACAAGATAAAGGTATTGAATAATCGCCCGGCGATGATATGACTTACAGGGACGTTGAAATGAAAGGAATATCCGAATTCCAGTTTAAATAAATTTTTAACCCATTGCAGATACTGAACCCAAAGCGGCTTATCCAACTGATAAAGCCTTTCATAACGGCTGATCGTTTCTGGCGAAATCTGGGGGTCCATCTTCATGGTATCATAAAAATTTCCTGAGGTCTTTTGCATCAAGATAAACGTCGCCAAGGCCATGATAAACAATAAAGGGATGGCGATGAGGATTCTTCTTATAATAAAAGTCAGCATAGAATTAATTTAAATTTTAAAACCCGCCACCAAGGAATTCCACTTCCTAAGAAAGCCCCAAACTTATCGGTATTCTTCTTTGATATAAATCTCTTCAATGTTGTGAAAGACTCCTCCCGAGCTTGTGGGATGTAAATTTTCGAATTTGTTACGAACGGCATAGAGTTCACTATTTAAAACAGTATAAATAAATGGCAATTGTTGGGAAACAATCAACTGAAATTCATCATACAGGATTTTGCGTTTTTGCTCATCAAGTTCTTGAGCCGCTGAATTGAAAATCTCATCGATTCGTTTTTCCCATGAGGTTGAGGGGGACATTTGTTTGGGGTGCCACATATGGAGTTGCCCATTGGAAGTCCAGACATTTTTGCCGAAATGCGGTTCAATACCTCCTGTCAATCCAATGATAATGGCATCCCAGTCGTAGGTCGCATCTAGCTTTCGCACCAAAGTATTAAATTCAATGGCTAAAAAGTTAACCGACATCCCCAATTGTTTCAGATCGTGACGGATGATCGAGGCAATCTGCACACGTTCAGTATTGCCGGCGTTGGTTAAAAGATTGAATTCGACCTTATTCCCTTGAGGGTCCTCGATTGTTCCATCTCCATCTCGATCAATAAACCCTGCTTGTGTTAAGATCTCTTTGGCCTTCTTTAAATCGTACTCATATTTCATCACCTGGGGATTGTAAAAAAACACTGAACTCGGACTTTCTGCGGCATGCTGAGGATAACCGAAATCATTTAACACAATTTCAATGATCTTTTGTTTATCGATGGAATGCGCCACCGCCTGATGGAAAGAGAGATGAGTAAACCATTTCAGTTTTATTGGATCCATATAAGGTTTCTTCATCTGCGGATTGACTCCGGGATTCTGATTAAACACAAGAAAACTTGTCCCAAAATCGGCCCCTAGTTCAAAAACCGTAAAATTCCTTTTTTTCTCGAAAGGTTTTAATAAGGGATAATCAATTCCCCGAAAACCAATCGAGTCAACCTCTCCATCCAAAAATCTTAAGATGGCCGTATCAAGATTCTGAACGATCAAAAAAATAATCCGATCGATATAAGGCAATGATTCGCCCTCAAGGGATTTCTTCCAATACATGGGATTCTTCTCAAGAACAATTCGTTCTCCTGGTCGATACTCACTCAATTTATAGGGACCAGTTCCAACTATCTCTTTGGGGTCGGTATCAATTCCCCAGGTAAAATTGAATTTTTTTTCATCTACGGCTTTCTTTAATTTGTGTTGGGGAAGGATCGCCTGACTGAGGCTTCTTAAGAATGGAGCAAATTTAACCGGTAGGGTAAATTTGACTATGTGATCATCAATCTTCTCGACTTTGAAATTCTCTCCTTCAATTGTAAAGATATCTCTCGCGGAGGCCGGGATCTCTTCGTTATAAATCAATTCATGGAAGGTGAAGACAACATCATCCGCTAAAAAGGGGTGTCCATCCTGCCAGGAAACGTCTTTACGCAAATGGAAAATCCACTCAAGGCCATCGGGACTGATTTGCCAACTCTCAGCGAGGTTGGGTTCCACTTGAAGGGTCACGCCATTAGTCCGGGTGAGTCCTTCAAAAATAAAATTAGTGATCAAAGAGGTAGAGGTCTCTTTCGCTATAATGTCATTGAAAGACTTAGGGTCAGATGTGGTCGACAGGACTAGGGTCCCCCCATCTTTGTTGTTTAAATCAATTGCGAAACAATCCAAGGGAGGGCTTAAAAAAAGTAAAAACAAAAAAAATCGAAAAGAAAAATCAACAATTTTTCTTGAAGCAGCTAAAAAAACGACCTTAGGGAGGATAATCTTTAAAAAAGATCTAGAATTGGCTCTACCATTGATCAACATTATCAATGATTAGGGGTTTGAAGAAACGGGTGCTGTCGAATCCCCAGATGCTGGGGTTAGTGTCCCAGTGCCTGACTCTCCTGCCTCAGAAGATTGTGTTGTATTTGTTGTATCTCCGGAATCCGGTAATGCCTGCGATTGGGGCCCTTCCTGCTCAACGCCAGAATCTGGTTGTCCTGTTTGTTTTTGTGCGTCTTCTTGAGGAATAACAGCTTGTGTCTCCTGAAGCCCAGAAACATCTAAGGGGATGATGATGTCCGGCTTTTTCTTATCGGGTTTAAGCAAGTTATCGGTTAGCAATGATTGTTCTTTTTTGGCACTGAAATAGGCCAAGGTCAAACAGGAGATTAAAAATAAACCGGCCAAGATCGTTGTGGCACGGATCATGAATTCATTGGTCTTGGCACCAAACATGGCCTCCGCAGAAGCAAAACTTTCGGTCAAGCCTCCTCCCCGTCCTGACTGCATAAGGATAACCAACATAAGAAATATGCAAAATATCGCATGCAACGAAAAAATGAATGTCATCATCATGTCCTCGACTTTCTTTTACCAGCTACCAGCTCAGGACCGAGTTATCAACTTTCAGACATCCCTACACTGCCGGCCGGCAAGAGCTTTCAGATTAGATCAAAAACTGATCTGATGGCTGATGACTGACAGCTGATCGCTTATTATGTCCTAATCCCACAGGAAGATTTCACAATACTCGAGAAGGAAATATGATTTAAGCTCGCCCCCCCCACCAGGGCCCCGTCAATATCCGGTTGCGCCATAAGGTCGGAGGCATTTTCTGGCTTGACACTTCCCCCATACTGAATGCGCACCTGCAAAGCCAGTTCTTCACTATTATACATTTTTTTCAAAATGTCTCTTATAAATTGATGGACTTCTTGAGCCTGTTTGGGAGTGGCATTCTTTCCTGTGCCAATGGCCCAAACCGGCTCATAGGCAATGATGACCTTTTTCATCGACTCCGCCGAAATTCCATCAAAACACGTTTCACACTGTTTTTTAATGACGGTAAGCGTTCTATTCGCTTCTCTCTCTTCTAACTTTTCGCCAACACAGACAATGGGAGTTATTCCGTGTTTTAGGGCCGCGTGAATTTTTTTATTGATGAGGGCATCGGTCTCTGTAAAATATTGTCTTCTCTCAGAGTGTCCTATAATACAGTATTTCACTCCTAAGGCCTTAAGCATAGGGGCCGAGACCTCTCCAGTAAAAGCCCCTTCCTCTTCACAATAAAGGTTTTGTGCCCCCAAGGCAATGTGCGAACTTTCCAGCAAATCACTCATATCCGACAATGCGGTGAAGGGAGGACAAACAACAATGTCTACCTCGATCAAATCACCCAATTCCCTTTTAAGAAAATTGATCAACTCAATCGCTTCGTAGTTTGTCTTATACATCTTCCAATTACCAGCAATGATTTTCCGTCGCATATGAAATTCGTAATAAAAAAGAGAATTGAATTATCCGACCTTGACTTTTTCTTTTTTATCTCGCAAAGCGGTAATCCCAGGCAAATCCTTACCCTCCAAAAGCTCCAAGGAGGCCCCTCCTCCCGTTGAGATATGTGTCATTCCCTTTTCCAGATTGAATTTGCTGACAGCAGCGGCCGTATCTCCCCCCCCCACAATGGAGGTCACATCTTTAAGATGGCTAATGAATTCTGCCAATTCTTTTGTTCCTTGGGCGAACTCATCAATCTCAAAAATCCCTACGGGCCCATTCCAGACAATGGTTTTGGCCTTGGATAAAATATCCTTAAACTGTTTTCTTGTAGCAGGACCAATATCCACCCCTTCCCATCCATCCGGGATTTCGGCAGAAATTTTTTGTTCTTTAGGGTTCTTAACATCTTGCACAATGATAAAATCACAAGAAAGCACAATCTCTACCTTGGTCTCTTTGGCTTTTTTAAGAATATTGAGGGCAGTAGGAATCTTATCAGGTTCTAATCTTGATTTCCCTATACTTTTCCCTTGCGCCTTAAGAAAGGTATAAGCCATTCCCCCTCCAATAAGGATTTTATCGGCCTTGTTTAACAGATTTTCGATCAAGGTAATTTTATCAGAAACCTTAGCCCCTCCTAACAAAACCACAAAGGGTCTTTGGGGATTCACCAAGGCCCGTCCTAAATATTGGATTTCCTTTTCTAATAAGAATCCTGCCACAGCAGGCAGATATAGGGTAATACTCTCGGTCGAGGCATGGGCACGGTGGGCGGTTCCAAAAGCATCATTGACATAAATATCCGCCAAGGAAGCCAATTGTTTGGCAAAGGCAGGATCATTTTTTTCTTCTTCTTTGTGAAAACGTAAATTCTCTAAAAGAATAACCTTGGAGGGACTGGAATTTATTGCCTTAAGGATAGTCTCTCCGATGCAATCCTCCAAACGCAGCACTTTTTGGCCCAAAAGCTTCTCTAACCTTTGGGCAATAGGTTTAAGCCGCATAGATTCAACAATCTTTCCCTCGGGTCGGCCTAGATGACTCATCAATATGATCTTTTCTGCTCCCTGATCCAAAATATATTTTATTGTGGGCAGGGCCTCTTTAATTCTGCGGTCATCAGTTATATTCAAATTGCTATCCAGAGGCACATTAAAATCAACCCGGACAATAACCTTCTTGCCTTGTAGATTAATATCTCTGATTGTCCTTTTTTTCAAGACTTGCCCCTTTTTTAGTT
>CAYJXI010000048.1:0-20728 GCA_964374105.1 uncultured Planctomycetales bacterium | reverse complement strand
CTGCTCTTTGACAACTTACTTTTTTACACTTGACTCTTTATAGGATGTCTTTTAACAATTAGAAAAATTATTCAATTTATCCTAGAAATACTTTGCATAAAGACTTAGTTTCTTCGAAATTACTCTCGCTCCTTTAAAACAATTAAAGCTTAACCCAATGTTAATTAATTCAAATTACTAGAGTTAGATTTGCTTGGGTATGCCTCTTTACTATAAGTATATTAACAAAGTAGGTATGTTTGTCAAGATATACTTCAAAAAAGGACTTAATTTTAAGGATAAGGATTTGAACACCCCTTTTGCAAAGAATTATTCGGCAAGATGATTCTTCAAGACAAACTCAGAAAAGGAAAAGGCACAAGTGAAGGCTGGTGAGACTGCATTGAGGATGTGAACACTGTTTTTATCACCTTCTACGACAAAATCTTGGACAAGTCTCAAGGTCTTTTTATCCAGCAATTGAGCCCGGATTCCTGGATTTGTAAATTCGCTAAAACCTTGCGGATCAATGTTTCTAACAAGTCTTAGGGCTAGATTTATAAAATAAGCCTTATTGTATTTTCTCATCTCTGCAAAGGCCAGATCTCGGAATTGAAAAGAATTTTTGACCAACAAATTCATTTCATAGTAAAGGATTTCTAAAAATTCGGAAAAATCAAAACGGGAGAGATTCTGATAATTCTCCCTCCAAAAGGCCGGGATAGCCGTCGGCCCGATTTTAATGTCTCCATATACAGTTTTCGTAAAATGAACGCCCAAAAAGGGATTTTTGAGATTAGGTACGGGATAAATATTCATGTTGATATCCGTTTTATTTTTTTTGTATTTGAGGTACAAACCCTTAAAGGGGATCATCGTGTAGTTTTTTCCAAATCCAAAATCCTGCGCAATCCTGTCGGCATAGAGTCCCGCGCAATTGATAATCTTGTTTGCAATAAAATCTCCTTTATTGGTTTTAATGATATTGTCTTGATGGGAAAGATATTTTGTTTCAAAGAGAATATTTACATCAAAATTCAATAAATCTTCTTTTATTGCTTGACAGACTTTGATGGAATCAATCGTAGCCGTGTTAGGAGAATAAAGGGCTTTTTTATAGGTTTTGATATTGGGTTCCAAGCCCAGGGCCTGGTTTTCCTCTATCAATGAGACTTTAGCTCCATTTCTTTGTCCACGTTTTTCCAACTCGTAAAGTTGCTTTAATTCTTCTTCATTTTGGGCCACAACTAATTTCCCACATTCATTCATGGGTATATCTTTAAGCCGACAGTAGTCTTTCATCAAGCGATTACCGATCACTGTGAATTTTGCCTTAAGGCTGTCAGCAGAATAATAAAAACCAGCATGAAGTACTCCACTATTACGTCCCGAGGCATGATAGGCCACATCCCTTTCTTTATCAAGGATAAGAATAGTCTTCTTGGGATTCCATCTTTTTATGATTAAAGCGAGGGTCAACCCAATTATGCCGGAACCGATGATAATCATATCGTATTTTTCTTTCATGTTTTCCTTTAGATCCTTTGCTAGCGCTCTGGCTGATCCCTTTGGGTAGTTTGAAAAACCCTCAGAGGGTTCAATTATTTTCATGTTAATGCCTTTTTTTTGATTTTGCAATATGAGTTTTAAATTCGTAGCTACTTGAGGGTTTGGGTGTTTCCGACCCCTCATCCTGACGAACGAAGTGAGGAAGCCTGCCTGTCGGCAGACAGAGATCTCAAGAGATCCTTCACTCGCTGTCGCTCGTTCCAGGATGACCAAACGAACAAAAATAAAAAAACCCGCCCCAAATGGTCATCGACTTAACCTATTATTCCCCAATGCATTTTAATTGTTGACGAGGTATTGACCCACTTATAGAATAGAAAGTCACAAGTCAAGGAGATCGAAATGAAAGAACCAAATATAGCCCAGCGCGGCCCCTATGTTCTTGATGTCAATCCGGGGAGTTATGCTTGGTGTGCCTGCGGCCAATCCAAAAACCAACCCTTTTGTGACGGATCGCATCGTGGGACGGAATTTCGTCCTGTTGTTATTAAATTTTCAGAAAAGAAAACCATTGCCTGGTGTGGCTGCAAACAAAGTCAAAACAAGCCGTTTTGTGATGGGACTCATAACCGTATAAATTAAATTTTTTCTTTCGAATCTATCCATGCCGGAAAAGTCAAGTCTTCATCCTTTCGTTATTGCGGTCAAAGCAAAAAGCTATTTGTGGTGCTCCTGCGGTCTTTCCCAAACCCAACCTTTCTGCGATGGCTCCCACGGCCCTACCGGAAAAACTCCCCGCGTTGTGCAGTTTAGCGAAGATCAAACCGTTGCTTTTTGCGGCTGTAAGGCAACGTCTCATCCCCCCTTTTGTGATGGCACGCACAAATTCATTAAAGGAAACTAAAATTTAAAGACTTAAGGGCCGGGAATTTTTTATCAAGCCTTGGAAATTATTTTTTTAACAAGAATATGCCGATGTGGGCAAAAAGGTTTGGCATAAAGGTGACGATATTTTGGGCTCCGAGAGATTTTTGTTTGAGGATAGTGATATTGTTGATTTTGCAAAATGCCTGAAAATCTTTAAGGCTAAAAAATCTTAAGTTAGGAGTGTTGTACCATTGATAGGGTAATTCCCGCGTTACCGGGACCTGACCTTGGAAGAAGATTTGGAATCGGGGAAAGATGTGACAAAAATTGGGAATTCCTACGATCACTTTTTTACCCACCCGCAAGGCTTCTAAAATGGCATTTTGGGGATGCAGGATCTGCTGAAGGCTTTCATTGAGAATGATATAATCAAAACGTTTATCAGAATAATCATTGAGTCCTGAGTCAATATCTCCATGCGAGACCGTTAACCCTTTAGCGATGCATTGATAAACGGCCTTTTCATCAATCTCTATTCCCGTTCCATGACAGGATTTGAATTTGATCAGCGAGGACAATAATTCTCCATCCCCGCATCCTAGGTCAAGAACACGGGAATTGGGTTCAATGAGATCAATAATGACTTTATAATCTAATCTTATCTTATCGGATGTCGGTTCCTGTTTCATAAATGATTTTTGCAATGATCCTTCTTTCATTTTAATCTTGGATTTTGAAAGAAATCCTAACCCTTTTCTTTAATCATGCGGGATAAGAAATGGGAGATCAATTGAGACTGCCCTTCGATTTCCACTAAAAAGGCATCGTGGCCGTAGGAGCTATTGATTTCGATATCAGACACATCCAGATCATTGGCCTTGAGGGCCCGGACGAGTTCTTTGGACTGATAAGAGGGATAAAGCCAATCCGAGGTAAAGGAAATCACCAAGAAATGAGCCTGGGTGTTCTTAAATGCTGCGGTTAAATTTCCATCTTCCGAGAGGTCAAAATAATCAAGGGCTTTGGTGATATACAAATAGGAATTGGCATCAAACCGTTGGACAAAACTATCCCCGCGGTATTTCAGGTAGCTTTCCACTTCAAAGTCATGGGAGAAGTCATAACCCACCTTCTCTTTTCCGATGAGTTTGCGTCCGAATTTCTCATCCATGGATTTTTCACTCATGTAGGTGATATGTCCGATCATCCGAGAGAGCGCCAGCCCCCGGGCGGGAATGGATTTTCCATAGTAATCCCCATTCTGCCAATCCGGATCAGACATAATCGCCTGACGACAAACTTCATGGAAGGCAATTTGCTGGGCGGTGTGCCGGTAGTTTGTGGCAATAAGAATAACCGATTTAACGCAGTTTGGAAAAAGGACACACCATTTGAGGGCCTGTAATCCCCCCATGGATCCTCCTGCGGTACTTAAAAGCCTGGGAATTCCCAGGTGATCAATCAGCAATTTTTGCGCCACTACCATATCATCGATTGTAATAACTGGGAAACTCAAACCATAGGGCTTGTCGGTCTTGGGATTAATGGAGGCCGGCCCCGTAGAGCCCTTACAGCTTCCCAGCACATTGGAACAGATGACAAAATATTTATCGGTGTCAAAGGCCTTGCCTGGGCCAATCATCCCGTCCCACCAGCCCGGGTTATCGGATCCTGGATGATACCCCGCGGCATGGGCATCTCCGGACAGGGCATGAAAGATGAGGATGGCATTGGATTTGTCACTATTGAGTTCCCCATAGGTTTCATAAGCTAAGGTGATGGGCCCCAGTTTCACACCGCTTTTCAGGACAAGTTCGTTGAGGGGATGACCGCAATGAAAAAGTTTTGTTTCCACAATTCCTAGGCTATTCTCCGTCATTTTCATCATTTCGATTTAAAATTTGTAAATGAATACCGTGAATCTTAGCACAGGCTCACAGGGATGTCAATTTTAACCATGACTTTTATCAATGGTCACAACGAATTGCGAGCCTAAAGATGAATTTTTCTATGAAGAAAATCAAGGGTGGGGATTTCGGGTGTAAAAAAACATCGCCTGAATACATTTTAAAGCCTTTCGGCGCACTTCTTCCCTGATATGAATACGATCCTGGGGAGCGGGATTTTTTAAAACACGTAAGATATCCTCCAAAGAGTTAGACTTCATATAACGGCATAAGGTGCAGCTTCCCACTAACTTTTTGTCAGGGAATTCCACCTGTAATCGGGAAGACAACCCGCATTCGGTGAGCATCAAAAATTCCTTGGATTCTGTTTCACGCATAAATTTGAGCATCTGCGAGGTGCTCCCGACAAAATCGGAGAATTGACAAACGCGCGGATTGCATTCCGGATGACTGACCACTTTGACATCTGGGTATTCCAAACGAATTTTAAAGATTTCCTCAGCATTGTAATCTTCATGGACATAACATGTCCCGTGATAATAACGGATATCTTTTTTGACACCCCTAAACCTCATCTCATTAACCAGGTTTTGGCCCATGAGTTTATCTGGGAGAAAATAAATTTTATCATTAGGAATTCTCTCAACGATCTGATACGCATTGGAAGAGGTGACACACACATCGCATTCGGCTTTGACCTCTGCCCGGGTGTTGATATAGCAAACAAAGGTATAATCCGGAAATTCTCGGCGTAAGGCTCGCACTTCTTCGGCGTTGATGGAATCGGCTAAGGTGCAACCATCCTCTTTGGCGGGGATAAAAACTTTTTTTTCGGGATTAAGAATCTGGGCGGTTTCGGCCATAAATCGCACCGCCACAAAGATGATTCTTTCCACCTGGGTTTTCATGGCATCTTTGCTCAATTCATAAGAATCACCAACATAATCCGCCACCCCATAAATGATTTCAGGAGAGATATACGAATGGGCCAGGATAACCGCCTTCTTCTCTTCTTTGATCTCATTGATCTCATTGATCAGGGGAACTAACTCTTCGCATTTTTTAAAAGAGTAATGACACACCGTTCCCCCTACCTTAATATTTTTTAAGGTATCATATAATTTTTCTGCGGTTAATCGTTCAATGGTTAACATAGAGTCCTCTTCAACCCCTTATTTTATTTCCAATATTATATGAAACAAAAGAGAAAATCAAGTTTTACTAATTTTAAAATTCGTTAGATGGTTGGGTCAGGACCCCGGACCACTTGGCCTTTGAGGACATGGGCACTGGCATCGGTGATCAAGACATCGACAAATTGCCCGGCACGATAATTCCCAAAAGGAAAAATAACTAATTTGTTCCCGTCATTTCGTCCTTGAAAATCGGCAACAGAACGCGGTGTTCCCTCATTTTCAATGAGGATCGCATGGGTTTGTCCAATATGCTTAAGGTTTTTCTTTAAGGATATCTCTTTCTGGAGGGCGTTTAATTGAATGATTCGCTCGGTTTTAATTTCTTCAGGGACATCATCCGGGTATTTGCGGGAGGCAATGGTTCCTTGGCGCTTTGAATATTTAAAGATGAAGGCCGAATCGAACTCGACCTCTTTCATCACCCGATAAGTGTCATCAAATTCCTCATCGGTTTCAGAAGAAAATCCAACGATGATGTCGGTTGTGAGGGTCACCTGAGGGATGAGGTTTCTGATTTTCTTAACAAGATTCAAAAATTCTTCTTTTGTATAAGTCCGGTTCATCAAATCTAGGATCCGATTGTTCCCGGCCTGAAGCGGCAGGTGGATATGTTTACAGACCTTTTTGTTAGAAACGATAAGATCCAGCAGTTTGTCGGGAAAGTCTTTAGGATGCGGTGAGGTAAACCGGATTCTTTCAATCCCATCGACATTGCTAACAGCCTCCAGAAGATCGGCAAAATCATGTTGTCCATCCCAGTAGGAATTGACATTCTGGCCCAACAAGGTCACTTGGCGAAACCCTTCCTCAGCGAGATGCTCTACTTCTTCCAACACATTTTCCACTGAACGGCTGCGCTCGCGACCGCGGGTATACGGGACAACGCAAAAGGTGCAGAAATTATTGCACCCGCGCATGACCGCAATCCAGGCATTGACTCCCTTGGTGCGGGTGGGATACATATCCGAATATGTCTCAAATTCCGAAAGAGTGACGTCAAAGGACTTCTTGCCGGTCAAAGTTGCTTGCCGGATGAGATGAGCCAACCGCTTGTAGCTGTCCGGCCCGGCAATAAAATCGATTTTCAAATTCCGATTTTCCAAAAGCTCCTGGCGTAAATTGGTGGCCATGCACCCTAAGATGCCGATCAAAACCGGATTTGCCACCTGCCCCGCCAAAGGCGGGATTCGTTTATGCCGAATCTCATGAATCCGGCCATAGACCTTGCGATGGGCATTTTCCCTAATAGCACAGGTGTTAAGAAGAATAACATCCGCAGAGAGCTCATCCTCAACAAAGGCAAAATTTTCCTTGGCTAAGATGGCCCTGATGAGCTCGGTGTCATACTCGTTCATTTGGCAGCCCCACGTTTGAATGAAAACTTTTTTCGGAACGTTATTCATTTTAATGCCTTATGATTTTTTGCCTAAGTGTCTAAAACTGTATGAACCGATGGACGTATATGACGGTAAAATTCCCTTAACTCTTTTCTCGTCATAATGTTGAGTTGATTTTTGCTTCCCTTGAAGCAACCGAAAATTTTATCGTATTTTTCCATTCAATCAGCTTCTCAATGTCTAAAACTGTAAAAACGGGATAGTTCCTGTAATCGCGCTTCGGTTTAATCCAGCCCTTCTTTATCCAATAATATAACGTTTCTCGGTGAACTCCAAGAACTCTTGCTGTTTGTGTCAGGTTGTATCGCTTTGTTGATCTGTTGACTGCCTTCCGAAAAACCTTCTTGTCGCATTCCTTAATCTGACTTTCGATTACTTGCTTCTGCTGTTCCCTTACATCCAATAACTGTGCCAAACGCCGCTTGTCTGCTTCGTACAAAATCTCCAAAACTTGTTCAACTCTTAGATACTCCTCACTCCCGTAAGGACAAACCGCGATTACTTCGCCCTGCTTATTCCGAAAAACAAAATCCTTTTTTAAAATCCTCGGAGTAAATTTTTTTGAAATGTGTCATTTTTCAACAGCCTCCCAATGCCCGCCTTTATCCGGGCCAACTCTTTTTAAAAGTCCTTTGAGTTTTAAAGATACAATATTTTTATCCACTGCCGTCGTGCTAATCCCGATTTTCTTCGCCAGTTCACGTTTACTGATAGATGGACGAACTTTCATTTCCTCCCATATCTTCTTTTGGTTTTCTGCCAACCCTTCTACCAACTTTTCTGCCAACCCTTCTACCAACCCCTGATCGCGCGCCTTCCCGCCCTCAACCGCATTCTTTGTATCCAGAGGAAAAACAATCTTGTAATAATCAAAGTCTCCGGTGACAAGAGGCTTCTTTTTGTAGTACGCGGTCCAACCTTTAAACATCTTGTCAAAACCTGAGCCAATATTTTCGGATAGCCGGATATGCCGAAAGATTCTTGCTACCGTCGGGTTACGGGGCATGGAAAATTCTTCCTTAATAATGAACTTGATATCTTTGGGCAGGGAACCGGGGTTGAAGAATTCAATTCGGTCCAGAAAGACACGAATGCGCGGCTTGGTGTTGCTGAAATAATCTGCATGCATAAGCAGATTGACCAGCGCCTCTTTGACGGCTCGCACCTGAGGCTGATCTTCAACGCCCATGAGCCATTCGCCTTCCTGTTTGAAAGGCACATCGATCTTCTTCTTCAAGCGTTCGAAAATACTAAAATAAAATCCGAAAAGGTTGTCCTCTTCGGAAAGACGATAATGATATTTCGTCGGAGCATCGCCATAAGAAGTCCCCATGATCTCGAGATAATCAATTCGAAAATCACCGATAATAGAACTGATGGTTTCCTCGTTGCCGAACACCAAGAGACCGCCAACGGTCACCTTGCCTTTTCGTACAGCGTGGAGTCGCTCAAGAAGTTCTTCGGTTGACAGACGGTTATACCGATGCTCAGGGTCGATGTTATCAAGATATGTACGGTAACGTTTGATAGTCTGCGTATCCAGATCCTTGACCATAAATCCCGTAAGCTCTTCGTCTTTTTTGTCAAAAGATGCATTCCTATAGAGCGCATCGATCTCTTCCTGCGTTGCCCGCTGATCCCCGCTCCCTGTCCGAATAAAAGTATTCTTTACGGAGTTGAAATAAAGAGGCTTGGATTTTCCGTCAAGCGACGGGATATAAAATCCGAGCACAATTTTTCCATCAATATTGTATTTCTTGGCTTTAGCCTGAAGTTTTTTGTTGAACTTATCCCCGCGCAAGGTTGTTAAAAAATCTTGCTCAATTTTGTCAGGGCTCTGGACTCCAATGATATCAAAACTCCGGCCTGACTTCTTTACCCCAAAGATAAGCCACCCACCGGCCGTGTTGGCGAAAGCGCTGACCGTCTCCCACGCGTTCTTGGGAACTTCGTTTCTGGATTCCTTGACCTCGAAGTCCTCCCACTCGATATCCTGCAACCTTAAAATGAGTCCGTCTTTATTCATGAGCCACCCTCACTTCATGATTCTCAAATTGATTCAGCGGCGGATATCTTCGGCCCGACCGACTCCGGGCATATATTTCAATATCTTTCTCTTTCGAAACAAGAAACTTCAAGAAATTGATCCCGCGATATCGGCACGACTGATATATGCTCAATAATACAAGGTGTGACTTTATTGCCTCTTCCTTTGTCCGGCCGGCAAAACGCGCTATTCCATTGCGATATACTGCAAAATGTTTAATCGCATGTTCGGCATTGTTATTGTTCCATGGGACGCCGTCATAATCCAAAAACGTAAACAACGTATTTTCATTCTTCAAAAACCTTTTCTGATATTTTTGAGCCAATTCAGAATGAAAATTCTCACGCCCGATATTACAAAAAAACCTAACAACCTCCTTTTTATGTTTGGCCAAATGGCGCCTTTTAAGCCCGTATTTATCGACTGTGTCAATCACCTTGCGAAGCAAAATTGTGAAATCTTCCGTTATCTTCTTGTATTCTTCATCAAAAGGCGCGGACCTCAGATCGTCATTCAAATCACGAATGAGATGCACCAAGCATTTCTGCTGAATCCATTCCGAATAACAATACGCACCGTAAAAATCAGATATTATGACCCCCTTGAAGTCGGCCAACATTTCTCTCAGAAAATCGCCTTCACGCGTAAGAGTATACAGAAAATAGACATCTTCCATATTTGACAGAACCCATACATATCCGTTAACTTTCCCGACATTAATCTGCGTTTCATCAATATGAATAAATTCGCCATGCAAAATTCTGTCCAATATCTGCTGAGAGGTTGATCTATAATATTCTACAGCCATATCTTTTAATATTTTCCCCATTTTACTCTTCCATAACCCAAAAAGATCAAACAGCATCTTTTCTATTCTCTCATAAGGCATGTGCCACTCGATAGCGTGATACACTACAAAACTAATCAATCCATGGCCATATCTATTGATTTTCTTATATTCATCCGGCGTCGCCATCACTTTTTCGCAACGTGGACAACACATTTGGCTCGTGCTAAAAGAAGTCAACGTGCGGTGGACCCCTGAGCTGGTAAACTTAAGATCGAAGACTATTCTTGAGAAACCGGCATTTTTATACACTCTCTTTCGACAAAAAGGGCATCTTTTAGACGGCTTAATAAATACCTTTTTATTCACACGGTGATAACGCCTTTTGATACGACGTTTACTGGCTCCCCCAAATTTCTTATTAGTTCTGATAAACACTTTTTCGCGTTGATAATCAAAATAGGCACAGTCATTAATGCGCTCCATGTCCTTAAGAACAAAATCAACATTGCCCCATTTATATAATGACTTCGGCCTTAATGCATCAGCTTGAATAAAATCACCATGAGCTAAGTCCACGCCAGCAGCGACACCCTTAACAATTCGGCTGACAAACTCAGCCACCCGTTTCAACGCCAGGCAATCATCCAGATTGTACTCAAGCAATCTCTTCTTGAGATTATCGTCCCTTGTTTCTTCAAATCGCGCCCTCCAGACCAAACTGTTAATGCCAGATGCGTCCTCACTTGTCCATTTGAACCCTAAATATGTCCCAATGTCTTTCAGTCCATTTGAATACGTCGGGAAGAATACATGCCCGTAAACAATAGCCAGCACATTAACTGCATTCTCGATCATCTGTTCAATTATGCGAACATCTTCAGTGCCATGGACATAAGCTCGCACCTTTTGCAGAAATTTCGTTTCATAGCTTCCATAATGATAGAGCTTGTAATCTCCAAAATTGCGAATACAGTTCACGAACGCCAGACAGGCTGCGCCTTCCTCAGCCTCGCTATCAACCCAGAAAGAATGCCTTTTCTCAATACCGTTCTCAACAATAACCACACCGATTAAATAGTAAAAATCCCGATCCGGATCGCCTTCGACATCCAAATATATCTTTACGCCAGCTATTGGAATGGCTGGCGTTCCATAAAGATGTAACTTCTTCTCCCGCAAAGCCAGCGCTCTCAGGTTGAACGGGTAAGCTTTTCTGAATTTTTTACGAGGACGAAATGTGTATGAATACTGCGTTACTGTAAAAATACCCTTTTTATTTTGCGCTTCGATTTCTTTCGGAGAAATCCCCGCAAGAAGACTGAGATCGTCCTTTTCAATAGCCTTCGTGCGACAGGCACTGGCGAACTCACAAACATGACAATGACGATTCAATATTAAACGGGGAGGATTGGAATCAAACTTCTTAATGCTGGCAACAACTTTGCGTGCTTTCTCCATCTGATCGACAATACGTGTTTTTGTAAACCTACCGCCATGAATTACTCGACCAAATTCGGGCCATCTCGACTGAACACTTTCCAAAACGAGCCCTTCATACGCAAGGCCCATTCGATCTTCTTGCGACATCTTTCCATTTGCTGAAAACATGACCGGCACATAATGAAACGAACCCAGCGCAGATCCACCCCTGACACGCTCAATCACGCAGCAAGCGTTCATCCCGTTGCCTGAAATATGCGTTCGATACAAAACACCCTCTTGCCCTTTATGCTGATCAGCAATGCCCTCAAACTTACTTTCGATTACATGCGACTTCCTCAATGCTTCAGAACAATATTCTTCAGCTATCCCTGCGAAGAAAATTTCGTATTCTGATTTAACGCCGATGTGTTTCTGTAACAGTAAATGTGCCTTATAAGGACACGATAAATAACTTTTAAAGATTTCCTTCGGGACTTCCATATTTTATAACGACTTTGGAAAGAATACTGTGCTGCAACTTATAGTCTACAAACCATTTACCATCTTTATCACCCTCAAAATCGTCGTACGGTACTTGCACCAACGGTCAGCCCCACGTTTGAATGAAAACTTTTTTCGGAACGTTATTCATTTTAATGCCTTATGATTTTTTGCCTAAGTGTCTAAAACTGTATGAACCGATGAACGTATACGACGGCAAAATTTCATTAACTCTTTCCACGTCATAATGTTGGGTTGACTTTTGCTTCCTTTGAAGTAATAGAAAATTTTATCGTATTTTTCCATTTAATCATGGACTCAATGTCTAAAACTGTAAAAACTGGATAGTTCCTGTAATCACGCTTTGGTTTTACCCACCCTTTTTTCATCCAGTAATATAAGGTCTGCCGATGAACTCCTAAAATTTGTGCGGCTTGCGTTAGATTGTATCGTTTCTTTGATCTTGTTGCCGCTTTTCGAAAAACTTTTTTGTCGCATTCTTCGATCTGACTTTCAATTACCTGCTTCTGCTGCTCCCTTGTATCTAACAACTTCGCCAAACGCCGTCTGTCCGCTTCGTACAAGATTTCCAAAACCTATTTAACTCGAAAGTACTCCTCGCTTCCTTCAGGACAAATCGCGATTATTTCGCCTTGCTTGTTATGGAAAACAAAATCTTTTTTTATAATCGTCCATAGACACCTCTTTCATTTTTTACTATTTGGTCGCCCTCAAATTGTTTCGGTTCTCTATTCTCCCATATTCCATCTTTAAAATTGCTGCGTGATAAAAAATCTATACTTATTTATTTAATTTTAAAATCTTTGATATGACTTTTCGATTTAAACTGTTTTCAATTTGTTGGTCAACCGTATTCCAATCATATTGGTCAAGTATGTCACATATATTCTTGAACCATTTTTTATAATATTTCATTTCCGGAGAATACAGTTTTGATTTATTAGGATATAAAATTGCGCTGGCTCGAAATTCGACCAGATAATATCTATTCATATTATTTTTATCGGGCTTCAACACACCCCATACTCCATGTTGAGCCACCATTGCTGCGTAATGATGAATTGGAATTTTTAATGTAACGTAAGAATTTTCAAAAACAATGGTTCTAAATTTATTATTCTTTTCAAATTTAATAACCATGTCAGGTGGGACAAACATGTCGACGGGAACAATCGTAGTTACTAAAGGATTATGGCTGAATGCCTCTTGGATTTCGTTAGCAGTGATTTTCTTTTTATTAACATTGGAATTGCCACCCCATGACTCGGATTTGCCTACTGGTCCTTTAAATTTCTTAATTTCAATATCCCAATGCGAATTAAATTTGACTAATAGAGCTTGAAGAATACCTTTTTCGATTATATTGAGAACTTTCTCATAGGCGTCATCTAAATTTTCAGCTTTTAAAGAATCAGCGGGCAAATTAGTGAACATATATAAATAATTGCTCTCATAGTCACCAAAGCTATCACCGCCAATTAGGGTTTTTTCGTGCGAATCATAGAAGAAAACGAAGGTGAAATCTTTTTCAACGCTTTCTTGTTTAAAATAAGGAATTACTGTAATTACTACTGGCAGGATTGTTGCAATAAGTATCGCAGCATTTCTTAAGGCATCAGGGGCGGCGGAATTCCTCCAAAGCAAAACTGATACAATTGCTGCGATGGCAAGGTAAATTATGACAAATATTCTTAATATAATTGATTCAAGCATAGTTTAAGATTAAAAGTTTGATACGCAGCACACTCTTGCTGGTATTTTTAGGAAGCAAAACCCCTTATCCTGGTCCCCCCTCAAATATCAAATTGCTTTTTAGTATTTGGTAGGCCTTTGGAAATTCATTTATCTCTACCTTTTTCAGTAGCAATTTGAGCCTTGTATGATAGATGGTGGAGCCGCTCTCATCATATTTTTGATAATCAAGTAATAATTCAACGTTAAATTCTCTGCCATCTTCGCTTTGAGCTATTTTCGAAATGTTGATATGCGGACGAAATGTTTCGGATATTTCTTCACCTGAAGCAAGGAAGTTAGATCTTTCACCCAACACAATTGGAACATTTTCTTGATCTGGACTAGAGTATTCCGCTTCAATACGTGTAGCATGCGTTTTCCCAGCATTTCTAATCTTAAACGGCAGGACGAGAAAAGAATTATCATAACAACAAATCAAGAAAAGCTGACTGTTTCCGTCCTTTCTCATATATTCATTGGGCCCAGGTCGTAACTCCATGGTGAGATACGGCCTTGTTGCTGTTTGTGGAATCGAATAATAATTATTCTGGTCGCCAGCTACTTGCGTATTTTTTGATTCTGGAGAATTTTCGACTTTCATAGATTGCTGACGGCTAGCTCCTGCAAAAACATAAATCAGAGCGGCCAATATTACACCGGCGAATCCTATCCAAGCAGCTACAACACCAACTCTTGGTTTTCCCATTTTACCCCTTATTTTTTTCCCATTGAAAATCTAAGCTCGGAGGAAGGCCGAGATGAAATGTTACGCTCTTGAGCTTCATCTTTTCTTTCTCGGCTTGTTCAGCTACAAAACTAATTGTGCTCCCTGTTGTGCCGGCCACCGTAACAAAATTGTATTTCTGTTGAACTTCATGCAATACATAATCGCCAGTAGCTGAAGGCGCAGTTCCAGCAGGTATGCCTATCACAATGACAGGATTATCCGGCTGTTCTAACTTTTTAAGAAGGTCTTCTGAAACTATAATCTTTTTTATTGGCATTTTTTCTCTTAACCCTCAACATGATAACCATTTATCGCCTTTAACAGCCTCAAAATCGTCGTACGGTACTTGCACCAACGGTCATCCGTATGTTTCTATGGTGAAAGTTTTTTTTGTTTTTGAATTAGTTGAATCAATCATATTGATATCATTACTTGGGAAGTATTCCCGTTAAGAATTCCGCGCTAATTCCTGCGTAATGCCTTCATTTTTTCATTATGTTCTTTAAGCCAATCTAAATAATTCAAGATATCTTTCAAGCAACAGGCAGGTGTTTTGGTCTTGATCTTAAAAAATTTATAAATTTTTTCCGACATACCGTTGTCTATAAAATGTCTCTTGTTTGCAGTTACTAAATAAGTATGTCCATATTTGCGAGCATTAAATAGTATTAAGGCATCTCTAGCATCGCCAATTGATAACTTTATCTTATGTGGGAAAAGCAATTTTTCCATCTCTTTAATTTGATCTCTTTCAATGTGAGTATTAGCTTTTGTCAAGCATACTATCATCCCATCAATTCGATTCTTTATCTTATTAGGAATATTGTTTAACTTCGATAATTCTTCTTCAGTAGGCTCAGCTATTTCCATTTTTTCAATCTTATCCGTGTCTTCCAACTCAAATAATTTTTCAATAGCGTTCTTATCCTCTAACCTAGGAGGATACAGAGCGCAAGTATCCAAAAGAATCGAAAGACTCATTTTTGAAGTACATTCTCGAAATTTCTATTCAATATTTAAGGGACTTCCCTTAATACATAAACCATTCCAAGAATCAGCCAGAATAAACCAAAGCACCATGCTGGAAGGAAAAATAAGCTACCTCCCTTAGAGGATTTAAACAGGCTTTTATCTTTTGATTTTAAGCGATAAGCAATATCTAAAATAGCGATGATTGGACCAGCGATAAACATTAAATGTCCTTCGGACAATGAGCCAAGGAAAAATTGAGCCAAAAATGCGAAACCGAATCCAATTACACAAATTGCTATGCCAAGCCAATTGAATATTATAATTGATGTCATTTCTGCTCCTTCTATGTACCTAATCTATTAAAATTCAGGATGATCTTCCAAATGCCTATTTTCTTTTACTTATGATAAAAAGTTCAAGGATTCTACTATCGACTTTTGATTTTAATGTTACATCAGTACTCATATTATCCAGAAAAGATTTTACTGCACTAAAAAAGTCATTAACAAGTCGCTTAGTACTTATTAATACTAAAGTTTTATCCACGTTTGGATTATATTTGTGATCTGTTCCATTATGATAGGCAAATATCTTACACTGACCCGATTCACTAAGCCGTGATTTTACTCCATACCGATGAATTATTCCACATCTCGCCCCATAAAAATCAACACCACAGTACTGATACTCTTGTTCCTGATCTGTTTTCATATATTTTTCTACCCATTGAACATAATTTCTTCGATGAACCTCCTTTTGTCCTAATGGCATTGATAAAAAAGCCATAGCATCGATAGCAGAAAAGACTAAAATAACTGATCCTCCAATAATATTATTATCATGAGCTTTCTTGATGTCGCCACAAATTGCATCCACTAAAGTGTCTTGATACGGATTCATTTCCTTTATTTCTTTTATTTTTGAAAAGCAAAATAGACAAGCAAAATTACAAAACAAACAACACCAACTCCAATCGTTATAATGGTTGCCCTCATCGCCCACCCGTCAGGTAGCTGCCATCCCTTTTCAATAAAGAAAAAAATCACAAAAAGGATAAGCAACCCTACAAGAAATGGCATCTATTTCCCCCTTAATTATTTGTTTCTTTGTTTTTCCCCATTAATAAATAATAGGGGACGGCTCCTATTATTTCAAAATTCAGTCTTCTCTTCCGACAGCATTGACTAATTTCAATAGCATTTCACCAAAGGTGTTGCGGTCAGCCCCAAGTTTGGAGGTATACTTTTTTTGCTGTAACTTTATTATTCATGATGTCTTGCATAAATTTTTCTTGGGAAAATTAGTTTACATAAAACTGTATAAAACTGATGAACGATTATGACATCAAGTATAATCAATCTCCGCAGAAATTAAAAATTGCCAGGTTTGAAGGAATTTAACCACCGTTTAAGCCCCTGAATGTCTAAAACTGTAAAAACCGGATAATCCCGGTAATCCCGTCGTGGTTTTATCCATCCCTTCTTTATCCAATAATACAGCGTTTGCCGGTGAACGCCCAGCGCTTGTGCAACTTGCGTTAGATTGTATGTTTCTGTTGATCGCTTAATGCGTTTTGAAGAAATCTTCTGGCTTATTCGTTCCCTGTGTTCGGCTATCTCTTTTTGCTGCAATTGAACTTCCAATTTCTCTTTTCGCCACATGAAAAACAGATCAGCGAGTATTTTTATGCCCTCTTCCCAGCTTTGCTGCTCTTTGCTGCCATAGGGAAAGATTTTTATTACTTCGCCTTTGTCGTTACGAAAAATCAAATCTTTTTTTAAAATTATCCATGGCAATATCCTCCTAATTATGCTTTGAGCGCTTTCAGTGCAATAACAAATAAAATCAGAAAGATTACATCAAACCATGCGAATGGCAACCATATCCCAGGTAAATTACCTAAAGCGGCATGATAAAAAGCTACTCCAGAATAGGACAACTTGAGCAAAATTCCCATTTTGATGATATCGCGGTTACGTTGGGGATCCTGGGCCACAAACCAGAATCCGATGCCAAAGATGACCACCAAAGCCGCCCCAAATTGTACATATCCATCATGATTGGGCAAAACAATATTAAAATAATTGTAAACCTGTTTAAATCCTATCAAAAAAATAACCCCCAAGATAAAATCATACAGCGCCGAGATAATAAACAACGATTTAATGGTTTTTAGACTCATCTTCACCTCCCCTGTTAGTTTAAACTGATTTGACTTTTGCGTTCTCTTAAATTTCTAAAGAATCGCCGTTGCCGTTCTTCAATGAAGCTCTTTTTATAAATTTTCTTTGAAAGTTCAACGATTCCTTTTTCCAAAGCATCGACAGACATTCGTTTAGGAACATAGTTAACGTCAAATAAAGTGCATTTTTGCCATGCTAGGTCATCCAAGATCCTCCCTTCATTTCGTAACCGCTGATACAAAGGGGTACCGGGGAAAGGGGTCAATACCGTGATCTGCACTTCAAACAATCCTGTCCGTTCAACAAATTTATAAACATGATCAAAGACTTCCTCTGTATCTCCCTCGAGCCCCAGAATAAAACAACCATTGACCGTAACTCCACGTGACTGGATTTCTTCAATAGCCCATTCATAATGTTGGAATTTATCCTTTTTCCAATTTCGCCGCAATTCGATTTGGTTAACACCTTCGGCATTGGGGCTCTCCAACCCGATTAAAACCTGTCGGCATCCGCTCTTCTGCATCAATTCCAAAAGTTCTGGATCTTCAGCGATGGAGATATCCGCTTCCGTAAACCAATGGATGTCTTCATTGATCAACGCCCGTAAAAGTTCTTTGGCATGATTGCGCACCACAAAACTATTATCATCGGCAAACTCGATAAAAGGTTGTTCCCAAATTGATTTAATATAGCGTATTTCATTAATAATGTTTTCTACCGGTTTGACGTTATATTTGTGTGTAATCAAGATCGAACTGGCGCAAAAATCACAGCGATGCGGGCAACCCCGACTGGTTTGTACAGTTAATCGGTTATATTTGGAGATGTCTAATAACTCATAACGCGGGATTGGAGCTAATGCCAAATCAAAAGTTTCCCCTGGCTGGGAATGATAGTATTCTTTTAATTGTCCCCGGCGAAAATCTTCGATCACTTTCGGCCACGAGATCTCCCCTTCTCCAATTACCACGCTGGTACAATGCTGCTTGGCTTCCTGCGGCAAAACGCTGACATGCAAACCTCCCATAACAACAGCAACACCATTTTTTTTATACTCATCGGCCAGTGTGTAAGCCTCAAATATCTGAGCGGAAAAAGAAGAAATCGCCACTAAATCAAAATCCTTATGTAAAGGTCCTTCTTCCTTGAGATCTTTAATTTCCATGTATTCCACGTCAATATCTTTAGGAGTTAATGCCGCTAATGTCAAAAGCGATAAGCTGGGCATGGAGGCAATGACTTTACTTCGCTCAACAAACCCAGGCAGCGTCAGGCCATGGTTCATGAGATCTTTATTATACGCTCGTACGCCGCTCATCGCGATCAAGCCAATTTTCATAATCTGAGTAATCCCCAAAATGTTAAAATTGCGCCTGTTAGCAATGACGCCACGGGTACGGCGAATAGCACATGCCATCGTTTATCCCATGCCATAAGACCGCAACAAAGCGGCATCGAAATTCCCCCGATAATAAACGCCCACGAAGCAATCGATAGTAATGTTAATGAAAGAGAAATTCGTTCAACACTATGGGCAAAAAGAATGTTCAACATGCCCAAACCGACAAACGCAATATGCCCCAAACGGATCAAACGGCGGGAATGCGAAGCATACCCTCCGAGCCATTGTTCATCATGGAATAACATTCCAATCACCATCCCGGACAGGAACCCAAAAATAATCCAAAACCAGCCGAAGGATTCATTAATTAACATTTTTCTCCTTGCCATTGGCATTGTGGATATATGTGACTATGTCGCCAACTGTAATCATTTTCTTGACCTCACTGTCAGGAATTTTAACACCATGCGTATCTTCAAGTTCAAAAATTAATTCTAAAGAAGCAAAAGAATCTACTCCCAAATCCTCGATTAATCGTTGTTCCAATAAAATGTTTTCGGCCTTTTTCCCGAGTATATTTTTTAAACTTCTTGCAACTCGTTTCTCGGTCTCCTCAAAATTCATATTTCTCTATCCTTCATGTCTCTTTAAAATGATTGACGCATTGTTACCACCAAATGCAAAAGCATTTGACATAACCACATCAACCTGATGTCTCCGCCCCTGGTTGGGCACATAGTCCAAATCACATTCAGGATCAGGTGTTTGATAATTGATTGTTGGTGGAACCATGTTATTTTTAATAGCTAAACAACTGACAACCGCTTCAAGGGCGCTGGCCGCTCCCAAAGTGTGACCGACCATGGATTTTGTTGAAGAGATCGGAATCTTATTGGCGCTATTACCAAAAATTTTCTTAATGGCTCTAGTCTCCCCTTTATCGTTGGCTTGTGTTGCAGTTCCGTGTGCACTGATATAATCGACATCTGAAGGTTGCAAACAAGCATCTTTTAACGCCAAGGCCATTGTTTGCGCCGCGTCTTCTCCTTCAGGGTCAGGCATCACCATGTGTCCAGCACCGGAAGTTAAACCATAACCGACTAATTCTGCGTAAATTTTTGCTTGCCTTCCCAATGCATGTTCCAATTCTTCTAAAACCAATACCGCTGCACCTTCCCCCATCACCAATCCGTCACGGTCACGATCAAAAGGACGACAAATTTCAGTGGTCATCACTCTTAAAGCATCAAATCCAGCAAAATTATAAAAAACAAGCGGTGCCTCAGTGCCACCAGCCAACATTACATCTGCTTTATCTTGACGGATTATTTCCAAAGCCTGGCCTAAAGCATGATTGGATGAGGAACATGCTGTTGAAACCGTCAAATTAGGCCCCTTGCATTGAAATTCGATAGAAACATTTGCTGAAGGTGCGTTGGGCATGACGCGGGGAATTGAGGCTGGATGCGTTTTAGAATGACCAAATTCCTGCATTGTCAAAATTTGTTTCTCATAGAAGAACATTCCACCTAATCCGGAACCCAAAGACACTCCGACTCGATAAGGATCTTCCCGGATAAGCTGTAAACAACTATCTTCCAGGGCCATTTTTGTGCAAGCGATGGCAAATTGAGTAAATCGGTCAACCGTATTTGCTGTCATTTCTTCCATGTATCTTAATGGATCAAAATCTTTTATTTCAGCAGCGATTTTTGTTCGAAATTGTGAAGTATCGAATCGTGTAATTGGACCAACACCCAATATCCCCTTGATATTTGCTTCCCAAAATGCTTCCTTCCCTATACCGTTGGCCGCTATCACTCCCAGACCGGTTATTACCACACGTCGTTTCTTCATAATTTTATAAAAGTTTGTCTCTAACCTGTTTAATGGAAATCAGTTATCCTAACCGCACAAGTGCCTTAGCAATCCTCTCCATTGTCATCCTATAACGCAGCCATCTGCCAGCCCCATGTCTGAATGAAGACTTTTTTTATTCCAACTTTATTGTTCATAGTGTTTTGCATAAATTTAACTACCCAATTTTAGTTTACATAAAACTGTCTAAACCAATGAACGTATACGACGTTAGATTCTTCCAGCCGTTTGTATGATACACTGTTGTCTCTCT
>CAYJXI010000047.1:0-21255 GCA_964374105.1 uncultured Planctomycetales bacterium | reverse complement strand
CCCCCTCCCCTCTCCCCCTGGGGGAGAGGATAAAGGTGAGGGGAAATAACATTTATGAGATAACTTCTAGTATCAATAGGTTTATTTGCGGGAAACTTTACTTTAAAGATCCCTTTGAAAAAGAGGTTGCGTTGAAGTCTTATCGATATGAGATGTGGATAATTTTGTTGATCTTATGTCTTTTAAATATGATGGCCCCTTTCAGTTTCAGTCAAAATATTAAAGAACCTAATGTCAGTGGCCAGTTTTATAGTGCGGATCCTAAAAAACTGTCTGATCATATTGATTACCTTTTTAAAACTGCCTCTATCTCACCGTCCGAAAAGACTGTTGAAATTTTAATCTCCCCCCATGCTGGGTATGTGTATTCAGGCCCTGTGGCGGCCTATGGATTTAAGGCTGTCAGTCAAAAAAACTTTAAAACTATTGTGATCTTGGCCCCTAGCCATTTTTACGGATTCAATGGAGTCTCCGTCTGGAAACAAGGGGGGTTTAAAACCCCTCTAGGAACGATTGCGGTCGATGAAGAATTTACCAATAAGCTCATGTCTATGAATGAGAGATTTACTTTTGATCCCAATGCCTTTGAACAGGAACATTCCCTTGAGGTTCAGTTGCCTTTCTTACAAAAAGTTTATAAAGATTTCAAGATTGTACCCATCATCATGGGGCAGCCGGATTTTAAACTCTGCCAGGATCTCGCTACGAGTTTAAATCGATTGATTGGAAACCGCCAGGATATCCTTGTGCTTGTCAGTACCGATATGTCTCATTACCATGATGATAGTTTTGCAAGAAAAATGGATCTTAGCACTTTGGAAACTATAAAGGCTCTGGATGCAGAGCAGCTTTGGAAACAATGTCGTGTAAGAAAAATGGAGATGTGTGGTTACATCCCGGTGACAACAGCCATATTATTAGCCAAAGAAAGAAATCTCTCGGATGTCCAAATCTTGAAATATGCCAATTCCGGAGATGCTACCGGCGATCTTGACCGCGTGGTTGGCTATACCTCTATCATTATTTCCCCAGGTTCCCCTTCCCCACAAGAAGCACAACAGAAAAAGGAAATCAATGTTAGAGAGGAAATCCCTTCCTTGAATCATTCGCAAAAGAAAAGATTACTAGATATAGCAAAACAAACGATTCATGAGTATGTCAAAACAGGGAAAACCCTGGAATTTAACGAATCCGATCCTCGTTTGCTTGAAACAGAAGGGGCTTTTGTGACCATTCACCGGAATCATAAATTGCGGGGTTGCATTGGAAATGTTATCGCACATGAACCGTTGTATATTACGGTTAGAAATGTTGCTATTTCCGCCGCCACAGAAGATCCGAGGTTTCCAAAGGTAACACAAGAAGAGTTGATCGATATTTCCATTGAAATTTCGGTTTTATCTAAACCCAAGAAAGTAGCCAATCCTCAGGAAGTCGAAGTGGGAAAACACGGGGTCATTATTCGCCAGGGAAGGGATCGGGCCGGGTTATTCTTACCTCAAGTGGCCACCGAATGGAACTGGGACAGGGAACAATTCCTATCAAATTTGTGTACCCACAAGTTAGGATTATCCGCGGATTGTTGGAAAGATCCCAATTCCCAAATTGAAGTTTTCACAGCCGAGGTTTTCTCAGAAAAGGATCTTAAAGAATAAAGTCAAACCTCGCTAATAAAGATTTCAAGAGAAAGTCGAAAAGAGAAATCTAACTTAATCCCAATTTGACAAAATACTTTTCTAGTAAAAACTCATTTTAGAATAGTCATTCTTTTATCAAAGAAGCAGTTAAAATCATTTATGTCTCATCCACGCCTTCGCCATACGATTATTTCCGTATTTGTCATTATTTGGATGATTATTTTTCATTATGAATCCACCCGACATTTTTATTTGGAACCCCTTTTGAATAGGCCATTACCCAAAGTAAAATTCCTTTTTCCTCCAGCAGGATGGATTATGTTTTTTAATGTTGATGACCAGTTTGGTCATGCCGAGGTCTATGGGGTGACAGACGGGGATGCTTTGCGTGTGGTTCCCATTGATCCCCATGAAATTTTACCGACACGATTTATTGGGTTTGATAACGTGAAAAGAAATGTCCTTAGTTCAGTCCTTCATAGGCATATGAAAGAGCCCTTTTGTCGGTATTTAAATCGGAAATTTCCGGACTTTGATCGTTTTTTGGTGACAGCTGTTCACTATCCTTCCGTGACCAAGACTCCTCATGAACGCTATCAGAGTGTTGTTTATCAATGTTATTAACTTACAGCAATTCCTATGAGCTTATCTTTAAAGCTTAAACAAAATTCACTATTAGCCATAGGCCCTTAGCCATGTTCAAGCTTTGGAAGAGATTATTTTTAGAAGAAAGACCATCCATTAGCTTATCCTTTTTTCGCATCGTTGTTGCATTGACAACGGGGTTGCATCTTATTCCCACCTTTTTTCATTTGGATGATAATTATTTCGCAACAACCGCTCTTAAGACAGTCAATTTAAGCTTTTTCCCATCTTGGTTTATCACTTGGGTTCAGAAAAGTCCGGATGGCCTGGTTGTATTTTTTGTGATTTTATTTTGCGCGTCATGTTTTTTCATGTTGTTTGGTCTTTTTTCTCAACTGAGCTGTATTGTCATGACGTTGTGCTGTTATTATTTTTACGCCCTCAACGATTTTGCCATCGGACATATCTTGACGTGGGACATCTTGATGGTAACTTTGTTTCTGATGTGTCTCTCACCCTATCCGGGAGATTATTTCTCGGTGGATGCTTTAAGACGAAATGACCCGCAATCTTATAAAAAACGACGGCCCTATTTTCATCAGCGATTGCTGCAATTTCAGATTGCCTTTACTTACTTTTATACGGCGTTGTATAAAATCACCGCTTCCGGAAATTGGTTAACGGATAATCCGCTTTACTACTTGATGAATTATCCATCCCCAGGGGTCACCAAACATTTTCTCTTAAAAGAGTTTCTAGCCGTTCATCCCGGGATTTGTTATGTTTTGGGAATCTTTATTGTGGGAACGGAATTGTTATTACCTTTTCTGCTTTTTTATCCTAGAACTCGCTTATCGGCTATCTATCTCGGATTTATCTTTCATGTGAGTCTGCTTTTAACCTTGGATGTTCCTTCCATATTCTTCTTTCTTTTTCCACCCCAATTTCTGTTATTTATTCATCCCGACAAAATTATTCGATGGATTGAACAAAAGCGTCTTTACAACCGCCAGCCTCTTCAAAGTAAACTTATTTTTGATGGACTGTGTCAATTTTGTGGGAGCAGTGTAAAAAAACTAGAGGTTATGGACTTGTTCGGAACATTAAGGATGATAGATTATCAAAAGTGTGATAATATCAGTGAGCTTCATCCCGAATTAACAAAACAGAAGGCGCACAGCCAGATCCATTTGATTGAACCCGAGGGAGCTCTTTTCGGTGGATTTTCTGTTTTACGGCGATTATGTTTTATGTTACCCATGCTTTATCCCCTGATTCCTTTTTTGTATTTCCCGGGGATGGGCATGATGGGGCCTTGGGGTTACCGTTGGGTGGCCCAAAATCGTTATTTCTTTCATTTCCCTAAAGCATGTCAGGACAATCATTGTTATCGTTAAAAATGATTTTGTTTTTTCAAGAAGAAATAACTCTGGATTAATGATGGTTTTAAATTTCCGATTTTTATTCTTAGTAATCTGTTTGAGTATTTATTCTCCGGGATTCAAGTCGGTGTGTTATGGAGAGCCTCTTTCAGTTGATTCAAAAGAGGCAAACCCTGCTCTCAGTGATTCACAGGCAGATATTGAACAAATTTATCAAGAGGCCCTCAGATTTTATAAAGGAAAACACTGGCCAGAGGCACAAGAGCAGTTTCGAAATGTGGAAGGCATTAAACCCGATTACAAGGATACCCGAAAATTTTTGCAAAAGATTGATTCGTTCAAACAGAAAGAACAAAGAAGGCAGGAAGAACTTAAAAACCGTCAGGAAAGGAAAATGTTAAAAGAAAGAGAGGCCGTTATTGAACGTAGCCTGCTGGAAGAATTATGGAAGGAAGGCCAGCTAAAAAAAAATAAAGCAACCGAGATCTTGCCTTCTCAATCCTCTTTGGAAAAGCCAGATCAAAAAGCTCTACAAGAAGAGAAATTGCGAAAAAAAGAAGAACAGCAGTTAAGCAAGCAAAAGAAACGTGAAGAAGAGCTCGAAAGGGTTAGACAACGAGAGATCCAAAAAAAGGAGGCACTCTGGAAGAAAAAAGAGGATCAACTCAAAAGAATAGAGGAAAAAAAGAGAAAAGAGGGACTTGAACAAAAACGAAGATTAAGTGAAAAAGAGTGGATCGCTCAATCACAAGAGATCTATAATCAAATCATAGCCCTTTTCAAAGCCCATCAATCCACCGAAGCCAAAGATAAAATTAAGGAATTAAGAGATATGATTCAAGGAACAGATTTTAAAGAAAGTTATCGAATTACGATGACAGAGAGAATTAATCAACTTGAGGAGCGTATCAACCGACAAGAAGTTAAAGATCAGAAACATAAGCAAAAAGAAGATCTCAAAGAAAGACAACGAGTGGCTCAACATAAAGAAAAGGAAGAAAGAAAGCGTCAAAAACAGGCACAAAAGGAGGCCAAAATCGAAAGGACCGGACACTTAAAAGAGCTACGACTTAAAGAGAAACAGGAAATTCGAAGCCAAAAGCTGGCCCGAAATAATCAAAAAAAATTAGAACAGCAAAGGAAGGAAAAAGAGTACGCAATTGAGCGAAAGCAAAGGAAACAAGAAGATCAAGCCTTAGCAGAATTGGAAAAAAGGCGAAGACAAGAAAAACACGGAAGGTTAAAGGAATTAGCCCGGCAAGATCATTATGTCAAAACCAAACAGGAAGAAATGAACCGGGCCGTTATTGAACAGAAGGTAAAAATTTTTCAGGAACGACAGCAACTTAAAAATGAATTGATAAGGGGGGTTGAGGAACTTTATCGCAATGGACTGAAACTTTATAAGATCGGTTCCTACCAGATGGCCTACAATGTCTTCTTGGAAATTGAAAAGATGTGGCCAGATTATAAAAACACTAGACAACTTCTCAATAAAATTGAGAAGGAATATATTACCGAAAAAAACTTTGCAGGGAAAGGAAAGGAGGGAATTGTCTCTGATGAGGATTATTAAGAGACGATTATTGATTATGAAGAGAGTTAATTTATTTATCCTATTTTTCTTAGTCTTTCTGGTTATTGATTCTTGGGCTCGTCCGCCATCGGATATCACTTTGGAATATGATAAGGAAAGAAAGATTCTTAAGATTTCGTTAAAACATGTGACGGAAGATATCCAAGAACACCGAATAAGAAAAATCATCGTGACTAAAAATAATGAAGAGCCGTTAAAATTTTATTATGCAAGCCAAACCTCACCGAAAGAATTCATTCAGGAGATTTCCCTTGAGGCTCAGTCAGGAGACACCATCGTAGTGAAGGCCATCTGTAGCCAGGCAGGGAATAAAGAAGAAACACTGCTGATCCCTTGAATAAACCCTAAACCAAACAATCTAGTCATGAACGAACAGAGGAAAGCTAATAGATTGATCAAAGAAAAAAGTCCTTATTTACTTCAGCATGCCCATAATCCCGTGGAATGGTATCCTTGGGGCGAGGAGGCCTTTGCAAAGGCCAAACAGGAGAATAAACCCGTATTTCTTTCCATTGGTTATTCCACTTGTCATTGGTGTCATGTGATGGAAAAGGAATCCTTTGAAAACCAAGATATTGCTAAACTGATGAATGATTGTTTTGTGGCCATCAAGGTCGACCGCGAAGAACGGCCGGATATTGATGCTACTTACATGAATGCGGTGACCGCCATGACGGGCCAGGGAGGCTGGCCGTTATCGGTGTTTCTCACTCCGGAGAAAATGCCGTTTTATGGTGGTACTTATTTCCCCCCTGAACCTCGTTGGGGAAGTGTGGGTTTTAAAGATTTATTGCAGTCGGTTTACGAGGCCTGGTTAAACAAGCAGGATCAAATCCTTAAAGCCAGTCAATCGATCACTTCCATTCTTAAGGAAAGATACACAAAGAAATCTCTTGGGAGAAAACAATTAACTCAAGAAATCCTTAAGACAGCCTACCAACAGTTTGAAGAGAGTTTTGATAGCCAATATGGAGGATTTGGATATGCCCCCAAGTTTCCCATGGGACATAATCTTTCTTTCCTTTTAAGTTATTGGTTGAGGACGAGGGAAGAGAGATCTTTGGAAATGGTGAAGAAAACCTTAACGGCCATGGCGCAAGGTGGGATTTATGATCAAATCGGGGGTGGATTTCATCGTTATTCTACGGATCCCCAGTGGCAGATCCCCCATTTTGAAAAGATGCTTTATGATCAGGCGATTTTGGCCAAGATTTATTTAGAAGGATATCAGGCAACAGGAAATGAGTTTTATGGTCAAATCGGCTCAGAGGTTTTGGATTATGTCCTACGGGATTTGCAAAATAAAGAAGGGGGATTCTTCTGTGCAGAAGATGCAGATAGTCTTGATATTTCTCTTAACGTTGGAGAATCTTCAGAGAATTTTCATGAAAAAAAGGAAGGGGCCTTTTATCTTTGGCGATGGGAGGATTTGAAAGACCTGGTAGATAAAGAGACATTTGAGATTATGAGTTTTCATTTCGGAATTGAGAAAAATGGAAACGCCCAATATGATCCGCATGGGGAATTTGTGGGAAAAAATGTTCTTTCTATTGCCCATGATCTTGAAGAAACGGCGGACCATTTTAAGAAGTTGCCAACGGAGATTCATAAAATCATTAGGAAAGCCAAGGAGAAACTCATTGTGTCCCGTCAAAAGCGGCCCCGACCGCATCTGGATGATAAGATTTTGGTTGACTGGAATGGCCTTACGATTTCCAGCCTAGCCTTGGGCTATATGGTCCTCAATAAACCCCAATACCTTCAGGCAGCCGAGAGGGCAACCCAATTTATTTTTCAACATCTCATGGATGAGGGCGGTCGACTTTATCATCGATATCGTGACGGTCAGGGAGGGATTCTCGGCACGTTAGATGATTTTGCCTTTTTTATTCACGGATTGCTTGATCTTTATTTTGCTTCATTTCAAGTGGAGTATCTTAGAAAAGCAATTTTACTTTCCAAAGAAATGATCCGTTTATTTTGGGATGACAAGGAAGGGGGATTTTTTTTGACTCCCTGCGATGGAGAAGAATTAATCGTCAAGCAGAAAGAGATTTATGATGGCGCCATCCCTTCCGGTAATTCTTTCGCAGCGTTAGTTCTAGTGAGATTGTATCATCTCACTCAAGATCAGCAGTGGTTGGATAAATTGCAAAGGCTTTTTGAAACCTTTGTTGAGGACATTTCCATAAGGCCCAGTGCCTATACCCAGCTGTTAATCGCCTATGATTTTCTTATTGGACCTGTCAAGGAATTTGTCGTTGTAGCTGAGAGAGAGTCAAACTCGGTCAAAGAGATCTTTACACGAATTCATCAACATTTTATCCCTCATAAGGTGATCGTTTTCTGTCCTTTGAAGAATGAACAGTCTAAAGAACTGGAAGCAATGATACCATTAACCAGAGAGAAAAGAGGGATTCAAGGTCAAACAACGATTTATGTTTGCGAAAATCATGTCTGCCATGAGCCTCTAACGGATCTTAAGAAACTCGCAGAAATATTAAATTAAAGGAAGGGATGATCGGTAAGACTTTCATAAAAGAAAGTTTAGTAATATGTTATACTTTTAGCGGAAGTTCTCTTCCTTAAAAACAAATCTGAAATGGATTTTCTATTATGTTTGACAGAACGTTTATCATTATCCTCATTTTATTTCTTTTAGTGGGATTGTATGCTTACGAACGTTTTGCGATCGAAAGAGGAGAGGTCAGTCCCGTTGGGCAGCTTTTGGATTTTGCCGGCCTATCCAAATTTCTTGCCAAAGAAAGCTTAGATCCGGTTACCACCCATCGAACCTACCAGATCAATCTTAAAGATCACCTTGTCCGACTACGAGAAAAGCATCTTCTAATTGAAGATCAAAGGAATCAATTGATTTATCATCGTTGGGATATTTTGAAACGTTTGGAATCTCTTACAGAACAATTTGAAGAAGAGGCTAAGATTTATGAAGAGGTCTTAAGGAAAGAAGAAAAAGAATTTCTTGATCATTTCCCACAGATCGAGAGTCTAGGAGAGTCTCTTAGCGAAACCCAAAAGCTTAAAGATCAGGAGTTGCGCGAACAAAGATATCAAGAAATTAAAAGTCAGCTTATTGAACTCCTGGCGGGTATGGCGGATAACCCGCAAGAAGATCTCCCTCGTTTAAATCAGATTTTGGATCAATTACAAGAGGTGGTCACTTCTGCTGATTTTAAAGTTAATGCCTGCGAGAACAAGAGTCAAGAGGAATGTTTGCTTGAAAATTATGATCAACTCGAAACGGAAATAAAAGATTATATCAACCGAATTGTTGAGGGGCCCCAGAAAGATTTTGAAAAGATCTTGGAATTGACTCGCGTTTTGACCCGAGAATTAACGATCTTGGGAGAAAATCTGGAGGCCAGCGAATTACGCTTGCAAGAGGGGAATGAGTTGATGGAAAGCGAGCTGAAGGTCTTAACGGAAGAATTGGTACAGGTATCTGAGGAGGATTTAAGAAAGCTCATGGAGCTATATCAGGAGCTAAGGCTTGAACAAGAAATTTTATTGGATAATTTGAAAATCAATCAACAGCGCATTCAGGAAAGTTATCAAAAGACTCAGCACCAATTTCGAGAGATCATGGATCAGTTAAAAAATACTCCCCAAATTGATTTTAGTCAATTATCACGATCCCAGGATGACTTTTTTGGGTTTAGTGAGGGGTTAATTAATGAATTAGAAGTTAACGAAAACCAATTGAGCCTTATTTTTCAGAATCATTGGTCGGCTAATAAAAACTTTATTGAAGATTTTGCCCAGGCGATTGATGCGGATTTAAGAAAGCTCGTTGAGAAAAGAGAACATCTGCAAGAGCAAAATGCGGAGTATACTCAAAGACGTTTGAATTCTAATAATATTAAAGACAATTCGGAGTTAAGGACAAGGGCCTCAACTTCTCAGCCAGGAATCAATAGAACTCCCAGAGACAGATCGCGAATAAGACAACAAAGTCATATGGATGAGCAACTGCAAAAGGCTCGAGATAAGGCTAAAGATCAAGGGTTTTATGATTAAGGCTTATCGCGCAGGATAGGAGAGTTAGAACAAAGCATAATCTTTTAAAAGAATTCAAACGCAATAATTCCAATTTTAAAACTACCAAATAAAATCATACCCAGATTATTTTCTGCATGAATTTCCTTAAAAGCAACGGCAAGCAGGAAATCCAGAAAATGCTGGATAAAGTTTTTGATAAAGGATCACAAGGAGAGCCCACATCTCCCAAGGAAACTTAAGCCTGAGCAAGCGCCTTTAAAAACGTCCAAAGCAGTAGATCATCAAGGGGATCCCGGATATAATCTTTCACTAAGAATGGTAAGAGTGGCCATTCATGAAAAGGCTTAGAAAGAAGAAATCGTATTTCCAAGTTATTTATAAATTCAAAGGAAAGAATGCTTTCTTAGTGAAAAGGAGGCAGACTCTTCCCAATCAACGGATTGTTGATGTAGAAACAGTTGAACATCCTGGGGCAGTTCTCGTTGTGCCGATAGTAAGTTCGCAAAGGATTTGTATGATTCGTCAATATCGGCCGGTTTTGAAAAAATATCTTTATGAATTCCCCGCTGGAACTTTGAATCACAAGGAATCGCTTCTTGAGTGTGCCCAACGCGAGCTTAGAGAAGAAACTGGTTTTAAAGCCGAAAGATTAGAAAAAATTGGACATCTTTATCCTGTTCCCGGTTATTCCACAGAAAGAATCACAGTTTTTAAGGCCCAAGGTCTCACCTTAAGCTCGGCTAACAAAGATCCGGATGAGATTATTAAACTTTGTTCCATGACTCGAACCCAAATCAAAAAGATGTTTCAGGATAAAAAGATTATGGATGGCAAGACTATCTGTGCACTGGTTTTCTGTGGTTTGATATAAATTTTTAATTTTAGTTAGAGGAATCGTATTCCCTGTCATGCCTCGCCTTGAGCGGGGCATCCAAATGGTCACTGCTTTAAGCAGGGATGAATTCCCGCTTAAAGCGGGAATGACATTTCTAATGCAAACCTCAATAAATTGACTGCAAAATCAGAAATAATTTAAGAATTTTAGTGAATAATTTATTTCGACAGGCCGAGGGAAAAAAACTTGACGCTAAGATAGTCATCTTCTTCTTTGGATTTCTTATTTTTGCAACTGTATATTTTTTGATCAAATCTTTAAGTCCGCATTTTGTGCAAACTCTTTTTGAGCTGGACAAGATCTCCCTTTTGAATACCCTTACCAAGAATCAAACTCAACAACCCTTAGAATTCTATTTAGGAAGATCCCAAGAGACCTTGTTTGGTCCGTTGTGTCAGATCATTTCGGGATTTTTGTTGGTGTGGCTGGGGTTATTATTCCTACAAGAAGCAAATCGTTTTCAATTTGGACTGGTCATTTTTATTTTTCTTGTGATTACCAAATGGGAAGTCTTGACTTTTCCCGCTTACGGGGATGCCATCGGTGGGCCTTTTGCTGAGGCCGTCTGGCTTAAACGGCACAATTTCGATTATGCAGGATTGTTTCATCAAGCAGGTTATGCGGCCGGGGGACCTAAGGTTTATTTTTTTACCATTTATCCAACTTTGCTTGCCCTCTTGATGAAGCTCATTCCTTCGACAGAGACTTTTCTTATTGTGAGTCATTTGATTGTCTTTGCGATGTCATCGCTCATTGTCTCGATATTACGCGAGATTTTATTAAAAATGTTTCCAAAAGATTTCGCCTTGTTGGTTCCGCTGGTTCTTTTATCCCTACCGCTCTTTCAAAGCCAAACCGAGGCCATCAATATGGAAATCCCTACGGCGCTTTTTATGTCACTTTCAAGTTTCGCCCTCATGGAAAAGAAAATCCATCGGGCCGGGATCATGGCCATTATGGCCGTCCTGGTGAAGGGGACAGGCGTGATTTCCTGCTGTGCGTTTTTTCTGGTTGGATTGTTGTTATTTTTTTCAAGAGGGGAGTTTCGTTTCAATTTGAAAATACTTTTTTGGATGATCGCACTTTGTGTGGTTGGTTTTTTTATTGTGGCGGTTAAATTTATCTTTCATGATCAGCATGTCACTTTGGGTCATGTTAAGTTTTGGTCAGGTTGGGTTTCCATGGATGATATTAACGTCGATAATTATTATCTTGTTAGTCTATTTCTATTTATTTGTTTTTATCTGAAATCCAGGTTTAACCTTAAGCGCGCAATGACGGAATCCTTTCCAAGATTTAACTATTGGTATGAGGCTTTTGTGATGTTTGTTTTCGCGGGGATGTGGTTTGTCTTGTTTTTGAATTTTGAAACAGTGAACCCCAGATATCGAATTCATATCTATCCTTTTTTGATCTTTTGTGTCTTCTGTGTTTATGGGATGTTGGTTCAGCATGGGGGATTAAGAAGGCTGGGGATCCTGTGTGCCTTAGGTGTTGTTTTGTGGTCCTCTTATGGTTTTTTTCAACATCCGATGGAAGACAATGATCATGTCCAGTTGGAACGAAGTTTGGAATACCGAAATGATCTTGAGGTCAATCGACGAATGGTTAAGACTTTAGAAGAGAAATATGCCGACAATCTTATTGCCGGCCATTTCATTATCGCACAGCTCATTGCGATTCCAGAACTGGGTTATGTTAAGAAAAAATTGGACGTGATGATTTACGGGTTTCGATGTACTTATGGGGATATCCGAAATTTTCTAGGGATTCAACACCTGGATTTAAACAAGACCATTTTTGTTGGCGTTAAGGTAGCGCAATTACATAAAGATTTTGCGTATCCGATTGGTCCCTATGATAAAATTATCGAAGAAATTCAGTACGGAGATAAAAAAAATTCGCTTTTTAGAGGAGGGGTGGCGATTGATACATTGTACAAGGCCTCCGTCCTATGGCAACTTAAGAAGACAAACAACAAGTGACCCGTGTCTCGTGACCTGTCTTTCCTGGTCATAAGGTCACTGGCCACTGGTGACTAAATTCATGAAAGGTAGTTTCATGCCTAAAGGTGTTTGCGAGATTTCCCTCGTTTGTCCGGTCTTCAATGAAGAAGAGGTCATTGAAGAATTTTTTCATAAGGTGTCTTCTGTTTTGGATAAGGCTTCCCTCAATTATGAGATCATTTTCATCGATGATGGCAGTCGTGATCGCTCCTTTGAATTGCTAAAGAAATGTTTCCCAAAGAGTTCATCTAAGGTGAAGATTTTAAGATTTTCCAGAAATTTCGGACATCAGTTGGCCATTACCGCAGGACTCAAAATCGCTTCTGGAAAGGCCGTGGTGGTGATGGACAGTGATCTGCAAGACCCACCGGAGATTGTTTTAAAGTTTATCGAAAAATGGCAGGCAGGATATGACATTGTCTATGGAATTAGGTCCGAGAGAAAGGGAGAATCATTTTTTAAGAAATTTACCGCAGTCTTATTTTATAGGCTGATCCGAATGGCCACCACTATCGATATCCCCGAAAACGTAGGCGATTTTTATCTGTTAGACCGAAAGGTAGTGGAGGTCTTAAATCAGATGGAAGAAAGGCACCGGTTCTTGCGGGGGATGGTCGCCTGGGTAGGATTTAAAAAGATCGGGATAGAATACATCCGAGAACCGCGTTTTGCCGGCAAAACCAAGTTCGGCTTATGGAAAATGGTCAAATTCTCGTTTGATGCCGCAACCTCTTTTTCCTTTTTGCCATTGAGGATCATTGCTATAACCGGAACTCTTATTTCTGGGATGGCATTTTTAGGAATTTTGGTCATTATTTATCAGAAGTTATTTACCGATACAACCATCACCGGTTGGTCATCGCTCATGGTATTGGGATTATTCATGGGTGGGATTCAATTGTTAGCAATTGGGTTAATTGGCGAATATATTGCCCGCATAGGGGATGATGTCAAACGCCGTCCGCTCTATATCATCAAAGAATTCATTGAGTCATAAAACAAGAAATAGGGGCTGTTTTTTTTAATACTTTCTTTTTACCGGTGCGAAATCATTCTCTTTTTAACCTCCGTTTTACTACCGAACAGTTTAATATCATTCTGTTTGTGTGCCAGCGGTTTTTCTTTTATGCTTTTGGCTACAGCAGGGACTTAAATTTTTCCATTCATCAATGCAGCGCCAGCTGACCTTCGGGTTAGTTGTCCTCTGCGTCTTTTGCATAACAGCCTTGCCCGCCTTCCAAAATTATCCTAGTTTTTTGAATCAACACAAAGAAATTTTTTTCCGAAGATAAGAAAATTTTTTAAACGAATTTGATCTCGATCAGGATGTTGCTTTGATAAAGCAATTGACTTCCCTTAAGGAGAAGGTCTCTATCTTTAGCAGTTTTGAGGCCGCCTTTCTTATGAAGGCCGATCGAAACCCTTTCCTTTACTATGCCCCGATGATTATGCCCCGGCCTCTTCCTTCCAATTCATTTGGGGGGTGTCCAGCTCCAGCGGATTGATCAATTTAAAAAAATCATCCAACAACTGGATGATCATAAACCACGGTATATTTTCTTTGAAAAAAAAGTTGCTTTTAAAACAAGTTAATCCTACGTACTATACTCTATTTCCTGAATTAGAGGTTTTGATGAATTATTTAAAAAATAATTATATAATTGCTGGTGAAGGAAGGTATCTCCTTGCCCTTAGGATAAGGGGAAAGATTTAAAAATTTTTCTTGTTTTTAGGCGAGAATATTTTAGGAAAATATTTCCTTGAGAAAAATTTTCCCAGGCTATATAATGAGGTTACTCATTCGAGGGAAGGGTGGGAAATAGGATAAGATAAACTGCCGGGGTGCCAAAGTTAAATTTTATTTTTAGAAAGAGAGGAACATAAGCCATGGAACAGAATAAAAGACAAGGAGCAAATACATTTTGGGGTTTTATTCTCTTATTATTCGTTTTGGGATTGAGTTTATGGATGTTCCAACAATACAATGTGAAATATGAAAACCTGCAGGCTACCCAGAGAATACTTTTAACCTCCTTAGATCGTCAAACCGACATGATGAGCGAATATCAAAGGGAATTGGATCTGGTCAAGGCCAATCTGGCTGAGACGGAATCCCTTTTAAGCAATGTCCAGAAGGAGAATGAGAAGCTTTATCAGAAGATCGCGCTTTTGGATGAGGTCAGTGAATTGGAAAACACCATCTCTCGTCTGAAGGTCAAAAATTCCCATCTGGTTAACATGATGTCTTCCCGCAGGGAGGAATTTCCCCGCTTTACCAAAGATATCAAAACCATCAAAGAGGCCAGGGCTTTTCTTTCCAAGGCCAGAATGAAAGTCACCGAATTTAAAATGAGAATTGGAGAACTTAAAGGTGAACAGCGTGATCAGAAAATCGCGGCCCAAAAAGAAGAAGATGAACTTTGGTTAAAGTTAGGGAATAATGGTTATATTATTCGAGATGGTGAACTCACCCCGGTTGAGGTGACCCTTCCTCCTTCCAAGAAACAAATCAAAATCGATGTGACCTTTGTGAAATAAAAAGTGATAGTCACTCCCGCCAAGGCGGGATGACTACCCTGCGCTTTTGGGCGCAGGGAACTTCACGGAGGTAAATTTTTTCATTCTTTTATTTGCCTGCGTCAGAGACTTCGCTTTTTCCTCGCATTTTGTGGGGCAACGGGGCAGGGATGCAAAAGAAAAACGAGTATGCCAGAAATCAGAGGGTGGATATGATGAGCGTTGATATGTTGTGGAATGAAACGCAAAGGCATTTTTATAATTCCCGCGACCATAGGCGGATGTGGTTCGCTCAGAATTCATTTTTTGTAAAAAATATTCTTGAAGGATTTATTTCTTTTACGCGGCTTGATCCCACGTCAAGAATATTAGAATTAGGATGCGGTGCGGGCCGTTATACGATTCCTTTGGTTCAGCGAGGATTTAATATAATGGCTCTTGATATTTCCGAAAGGATGCTAAGTAAATTCAAAAAGGACGCCGAAGGTCTCCATTTGAGTACGCATCAATATCAATTGATTTGCGGGGATCTGAATAGTCTTTCGATCAACAATAAAAATCGATTTGATGCGATCATTGGATTTAATGTCTTACACCATCTTTATGATGCAGAGGTGAGTTTACAAAAAATCTCGACATATCTTCGGGAAGGGGGGTTAATAGCTTTTTTAGAACCCCATGCGATTAATTTCCTTCATTGCGTGGATACCATTCTTGACCGCGGATGGAAGGCGGAGGGAAATAAATTTAAAAGTCTTCCTGAAAATATTCGAACAGCCATGGACAAAAATAATTTTAAGAACATCGAATATAAACGTTTTGGATTTTTCCCACCCTTTTTCATTGATCATTTCCCAATTCTATTGAAATATGAGCGGGCCATTGAGGAGAAGAAATGCTTCGATAGGATATTGCCTTACTTTATGATTAAAGGGATAAAGTAAATGGTCATGGTAAACGTTTTTGCTCCGGATTATAATCTCCCAATGGATATAACAACATTACTTTAGTTTCCACTGAAAAAGTGGAAACTCCAGGGGGATTTTAAGGGGGTTGTGGGCAACCCCCTTAAGGGGTGACAGCGAATCCCGACGATAGTCGGGATGAGCGCCAGAGGGGCATGAGCCCCTATGGAATTAGTTAACACTGAAAAACAGGGTTTTTCAGTGTTAACTAATTTAAATTATCCTTTTACAAAATTATCGCCAACCGCGCCTTTCATCCGTCTTCGCATTCCTCCACCCCGCCATGGCGGGGTGGAGGAATGCGAAGGGATATGTGGCTACGGCGGATTACGCCCTACGTCCAAGAAGGCGGATGAACCCTGCGAAGCCAAACACGAAAAGTATTTGGCGAAGCAGGGTCATGTTCAGAAAGGGACCACGGCTTGGCCGTGGGGCTCCATATTTTAGTTAACTTTTATTTCGGCACACACTGCCGCGATTTGAGCAACAACCTGAATATCCTCCAACGAGAAGTGGCGCAAAATATAAAGATTAGAGTCTGATGATTTTGCGGCCAATGCCGAGACGGGTTTAAACCCCTCCTTAATGGTTTATCGTTGTGTGGAGGTCCCCATTTCATGGATGAACCGCTTGATTGATAGGGGGCTTTCCTCCTTCAAGATTATGAAGACAGGAGGAGAGCATCTTCGTTTATTGTTCGACTGCCGTTTTAGAAAACTATGCAGAAAACTTTGAAAGAAATTTTCTGGCGATTAGATTTTTTGACGTTGGTTTTGATCCTTCTTCTGATCAATCTGCCTTATTTTCGCCAAGCCTATGTCCCAACCCATGATACGATGTGCGCTTTTCAATTCTTTTATTTTTTTTATAATCAGTTCGCCTTTCATCACGAAATAGCCCAATGGATGCCTTACGATTCCTTTGGACTCCCGAGTAATCATGAGCAATTATCCTTCATCACTCCTGTTAGCTATCTTATTTCTCTTATTGGATATTTTTTTCATTCCGAAGATGTTTTGTTCCTTTTTAAGTGTTCGATTGTATTGCAGGAGCTGATATTTCTTTTGGGGATGTACCTCTTGTCTCGACTTATTTTTCAAAGGAGAATAACAACGTTCATTGTTTGTTTAGGAAGTTTATCCTCTGGCGCAGACCTTTATTACCAGTGGTCTTATTACTTTGGAATATTTTATATGTTGCCTATGACCGCCTATTTCCTGCTAAGGTTTTTTCAGCAACGCCAGCCAGAATTTCTTTGGGCGGCAGGATTAACCGTGATGTTCTGGGAAACAGGGGAGATCCTTTACCATATTTCTCTATGGTTTTTTATTTTGACAATCATATGTTTTGTGTATTGGAACCAGGACAAAGGGATAGGACGTTGTCTTTTGAAACGTTCCTGGACGAATGCGATATTATTCTTAATTCTTTTAAGTATTATTTTGGGTTTCTATGTGCATCTAAAAGATTTATTGACACATGTTGTCCTGCGGTCTCGAGATGAGGGAGCGCATAATAGTTTAGGGATGTTTTTAACGTGGAGCGGGATTTATGATATGGGATCCTTTTTACATTGGGAAATCTTTAACCGCCCAGTAGGATTATTCACCCTTGTCTTTTTTATTTTTTCATTGATTAACGTAAAAAGCCTCCATTTTTTTGCCTTTGTCAGCGTCTCGCTGGCTCTTCTATGGCTTTCGTTCGGTGGCATCTTCGCCATCGGCGTGTATTTTTTCCCCCTGATGTCGTATTATCGGCATATCGGCTACACCTATCATCTCATCCACATTTTATTTTTAATTGTCGCGGGACTTGGGGTAGACCATTTTTGGTCTGTACAGATAAGGACCAAAGCGTCTTCGATTTTACTAATTCTGCTTATCTTAGTTTTTATGGTGGATGCCTTTGGTATCCCCGGCGAATGGATCACAAATCATTACACAAAGGAGATCACTACCGGACGTTCTCTATTAGAATTATTACGGCACATCGAATTGGGTGACAATTTTTGGCGATTGGCGGGGTATGCCTTGAGCTTTGCCGGGATATTCTTGACAGCCTTATTTTTATGGATAGACAATAAAAGAAAGAAAGGCACCGGTAGTTTAAATCAGGCGGACAATATGGTGAAAGTTTTTCTATTGTTGGCCGTTTTGCTGGATGCGGGTCTTTTCCAATATTCCACGCTTAAGAAAACAAAACCATTATCGGATGAGTATCGGCCTTTCCTTGACATCTTTCGCATCCATGAAATGCAATTCCAAACACAAAGGACCCTGGGACCTAATGAGGATCGACAAAATAAGGGGATGCTGCTTCTGACACGTCCTGACTCGGGTGCCGTCTACAATGCCGCTTATAGTTTTTTGCAATATGATCCCTGTTATTCGAAATTTGAGACACATATGTTGCCTTTAGGATTTAACCGACTACTTAAGACAAGACAAAAGTTAGACAGTGATTTGTTGATGGTTTTAGGATGCAATACGCCAAAATTAAGACTGATGTCCGGCGCCGTCTTTACGAACACCGTCCCAGAAACGATAATGAAAATGAGATTGATGCCCAAGTTATATGACACATTGATTCTAAGAGGAGTCAAGGAAAACTTAAAAGAGTCTTTGGCGGCAGAACCCTTTCGGCATCTTCCGGGCCACCTCGAGGTCCAAAAATTTAGCGCTAATGAGTTAATGGCTAATGTCGATGTGGAGAATCCTCATGGGGCGTGGCTTATTTATGTGGATAGTTATCATCCCGGCTGGCATGCAATGGTTAATGGACGGAAAACTCCGATTTACGAAGCTTATTTAGCTTTTAAGGCCATTCGCTTAGACAAAGGGAAAAATCACATACGGTTCTATTTCCATAATGGTTTAACCACCTTCCTCAGTTATTATATCGCTATCTTTGGTGTCGTTATGAGTATGGTATTTTTTATTTTATTTTTCGGTGTGCTTTGGGGAAAGAAGAACGCAATCTCCTGAAGCGATAAAATCAAATTTCAAGTCAATATGATGAGAATCCGCCTCCCATCGGGAGGCCTTGTTTGTTGTATCGGAGATTGAAACCTAACTTATTGTTTCGATACAACTTGGGGGTTGTTAAGGGGGTTGAAGGCAACCCCCTTAAGGGATGACAGTGAACGAGCGAAAGCGAGTGAGCGCCATAGGGGTTGGAAAACCCCTATGGACAAGATAGTGCCGAGCCTAGCGAGGCCTATCTTGTTGTTTTGCTGCTCATGGTTCCTTTTATCATCACTTTGTTTGCCTTGCAATTTCGCCTGACTGGCGAACCTTAGCGTCCCTCCTTAAAAGAGGGTAATATGAATTATGAGTCAACAACCAGTTACTGAGCTTGTGCTCGGTAACATTTAATGTGAGTCAATGCGGGGAGCCAATGCACAGAGCCAATGCGACCTTGTTTTTTCAAAATTCATATGTTATATTTGAAGCAAACGCTTTCTTTAAAAGAGCGTTTTTTAAAGATTTATCCCTTATCATTCCCCTTTATTTAATGAGCACGCCACCCCGCCATAGGCGGGGTCGCTGTGCGAATTAATCCTGAGCGAAGCGAAGGATCAAGAAGGGTCTAACTTTTATCAATAAGCCACGGGAAAGTTAGTTTTTGAATAGGGAGAGATACCCATCCCTGCCTACCCTGTCGCCAGGCAGACAGGCCCTTTAAGGGGGGGGGTCTATTCCTAAAGCGGTTAAGTTTTTTATGTCTTTAAAAGGAGCACGTGGTGTTGAGGAAATTCAAGCAGGCCCAAAGGGGATTTCAGTTCTTAAAGAAAGCTTTCTGTCTTTATCTTTCCTTTAGCCTTATTTTTCTACCCTCTTTAACTTACTCCCAGACACTTCCCTTATTAAATCTCCCTCAGCCGGGGGCGATGATTCATTTGAGTCCTATCTATGTCCCTGTCCTTTTAAAGGGGATGACCATCCACCCCGAAGACCCTTTACGTTTTGACTTTATTGTGGACAGCGGAAACACCAACTCCTCCAAAGAAGACATCCAAGAGGAATCGCAGAGACTTTTAAAATATTTTCTGGCGGCCTTAACTGTCCCCGAAGGGGACTTGTGGGTAAATCTCTCGCCTTACGAAAAGGAGCGCATGATCCCGGAGGAATTGGGTAAAACCGAGATGGGACGGGACCTCTTGGCGCAGGATTATCTTTTGAAACAACTGACGGCTTCGCTTATTTATCCTGAGACGGATTTGGGTAAGGATTTCTGGGACCGGGTCTACCAGCAGGCGCAAGAAAAATTTGGGACAACCCAGATTCCTATCAACACCTTCAATAAGGTCTGGATCCTGCCGGACAAGGCAACCGTATTTGAAAAAGGAGGCGCGGCGTATGTCGTGCAAAGCCGCCTTAAGGTCATGCTCGATAGAGATTATCTGGCACTTGAGGAAAGTCAGAAGTCAGACGTCAGCCCGTCCTGGCCTTCGCAACTGGCGGGCCAGGGAGGTCACAAGTCACAAGAAGAGGTGAGTCAACTTTCAAGTGAGATTATCCGAGAGGTCATCATCCCCGAGATCGAACGGGAGGTCAACGAAGGCAAAAACTTTGCTCCCTTACGCCAGATTTATCATTCCCTGATTCTGGCCAAGTGGTACAAGGAGACGATTAAGGAAAGTCTTCTGCATCAAGTCTACGTCAATCAAAATAAAATTGTTGGGGTGGATGTGTATGACAAGACAGTCAAGGAAAAAATCTACCGCCAATACCTTGCCGCCTTCAAGCAAGGGGTTTTTAACTATATTAAGGAAGACTACGATAAAGCCCAGGAAACCCTCATCCCCCGGAAATACTTCTCTGGCGGGATCTCGCCGCTCATGAATGTGGAATTAGAGAGAACCTCAAATCCTGCCGCAATCACCCCTGCCATTGGTAAAAATTTCAAACTCGAGGTTGAGGCCGACCCGCAGGTCGGGGAAAAAGCGGATTTAGCGGTCCTTACTGGTGAAGAGGAAAGCAAAGTATTGAATCAATTGAGGGAACGAGTTGAAGCCGGGGGTTGGCAGGGAGGTTATGACCGATTTATTGATTGGGTGCGGGAATCTTTCCTGCCGCAAATCGTTAAATTAAGGGAAGAAGGGTATGACTTTGATGTAGAGATAGATCAGTCAGATTTAGATAGCTGGCAGAAGCTGCCTTACGATGGGGGAGCCAATCAATACGGCGGCGAGGTGTGGTATTACAAAGGTATCCATCCTGATGATCCCAGTTTTTCGCCGAATTCTGTTCCCCCGGATTCAAGAGAAAGAATACAGATCATTAAAGGGCAAGAACTGGAAGGTAAAAAGGATAAGGCTATATTAACCGAAATTCGGGTGAGCTGGAATATCCTTCGGTTAAACAGCAACGACCCTCAGGTCCGCGCTAATGCCGCTTTAAAATTAGGCGAGCTGGGCTCCCAGCGGGCAGTCGAACCATTGCTGAAAAGATTGGAAGATGATGATAGTGATGTCCTCCGAGCCGCAGCCGAAGCCTTAGGGAAATTGGGAGACAAACGAGCGGTTGAACCATTGCTGAAAAGATTGGAAGATGATGATCGTGATGTCCGCCAAGCCGCAGCCGCAGCCCTGACAAAATTGGGAGATAAACGGGCAGTAGAAGTCTTAAATAAATTGCGAGCACAAATTC
>CAYJXI010000046.1:0-22514 GCA_964374105.1 uncultured Planctomycetales bacterium | reverse complement strand
AACTTTTTAATTTCGCTTGTGATCTCTTGAAGTTGCGTTATAATTCACAAAGCTCTTAATTGACATGATAGGATGGATATGTTAGCATAACGGCAATTCTTATGGAAAATTTTAGCTTTCTAAAAGTGGATTTGAGCGAATCGGAACTGATGGAGAAGATTTATCGGTTGCGCTTTGAAGTTTACTGTCGAGAGTGTGGATTCATTAATGAAGAGGATTACCCTAATGGTCTAGAAATGGATGAGTATGATAAGCAAGCGGTTCATTTTGCCGCCTTCAATACCGATGAAGAAATTGTGGGAACATTAAGATTAATCTTGCCTGGCAAAATGAACTTTCCCATTGAGAAACATTGTCCACAGATAAAGATTGATAAAAATCTTATCCCGGGAAGTATCACCTTTGCGGAAATCTCCCGCCTGGTGATTAGTAAAAAACTCCGTCGAAGGAAAAATGATTTTCTTTATTATGAACCTCAGATTGAAGATCAAAAAGTCAGTAGTGATGATAAAAATGATTACTTACGGCGAAATAAACCGATGGCCTTTGGGTTGTACCGGGAGATGTACCAGGAAAGTAAACGCCAGGGAATTACTCACTGGTACAGTTTGATGGAAACGGGCCTGTGGTTATTGTTAAAAACCCATGGATTTCATTTTGAATGTATCGGTGAGGAGGTGGACGTTTACGGTCCCGTTAAACCTTACCGAGGGTGGGTTTCGCAAATCGAAAAAGAGGTGTCCCAAAAGTTTCCCAAATTTTTTGAATATTTTTCCCATGAGTTGGGAAAAGTTCCTGTAAAGGAAAAGAGATTCAAATTTTCTCAGACTAAGTGATTTAGAATTTAATTCTACTCATCCCTTAGCAGATCATGCCGGAAACCGAATCCCTTCTATTTAAAGAATTTTCTCTCATCGCTCAATCCCTTTCTTCTAAAGAAGCGATCAGCTTTAAACAAGGTATCGGCTATAAAAATCTAACTTATGGTCAGATCTTAGAGGAATCCCTAAAGCTGGGGAATTATCTTAAATCCATAGGGATCAAGCCTCAGGATAAGGTAGCGATTTACCTTGAAAATCAACCGGAATATTCCCTCTCTTTCTTTGCCATTATGTATGTTGGTGCAGTGGCTGTTTTTTTTGATATTCAATTTGGTCCTCCGCAATTGAAGCATCTTTTGCTCCATTCTGAATCAAAGGTTTTGATTCTCTCTCAGAAAAATTTTGAAAAAGTTAAGGATCATTATACGGATGTAGAATTGATCGCCATTGATTCTCAAGATTTCCAGAAAAAATTAAACACTTATTCATCGGAAAATCGTTTCGAAGCCAACTCTTCGGGGAATACCTTGGCGTGTTTATTTTATACCTCCGGGACCATGGATTTGCCTAAGGCGGTGATGCTCAGTCAAGCAAACTTATTGGCTAATGTGAAGTCCATCCAGTTGTTAAATATTGTTTCTCAAGAGGATGTCGTCATCTCTCTCTTACCGCTGCATCATACCTATTCATTTACGGTGACATTATTAACCCCCTTATTAGGGGGGGCAAGGATTGTTTATCCCCCCGGTTTAAGTTCTCAGGAATTAATGAGTTGTCTTAAGGAAACCAACATCTCGATTTTCGTAGGAGTCCCTTTGCTCTATTCCCTGATGCATCGCGGCATCAAAGAGAAGCTGAAGGCGCTGCCCCTTTTAAAACGTGTTTTAGTCAATTTTTTAGGTCAGGTCTTTTATCTTTTGAGAAAGATTACCCCAATCAATCTTAGCAAACACCTTTTTTCTCAGGTTCATAAGGCGTATGGAGCAAGGCTTCGTTATATGGTGTCAGGGGGGGCTAAGTTGGATGAAGATGTGGCTGTGGATTTTTTTAAGTGGGGCTTTACTATTTTGGAAGGGTATGGGTTAACCGAAACAGCTCCGGTTGTGAATTTTAGTCCACCTAAGCGCCCTAAAATCGGTTCGGTGGGAAAATCCTTACCCAATGTGGAGGTGAAAATTATTCAACCCGATGAAAATGGAATTGGGGAGGTCGCTATTAAAGGACCTAATGTGATGTTAGGGTATTATCATATGAGCCAACAAACCAAAGAGGTCATCAGAGATCAGTGGTTTTATAGCGGAGACTTAGGATTCCTGGATCAAGAAGGTTATCTTTTCCTAAAAGGGAGAAGAAAAGAAATCATTGTTTTAAGCAGCGGTAAGAAAATAAATCCTGAGGAGGTAGAAAAGTATTATGCGCAATGTCATTTTATTAAAGAATTGGCTGTTTTAGCCAGTAAACAGGCAGGTTATTTAGAAGAGGTGGAGCAACTGGTTAGTGTGATTGTCATTGATGAAAATTATTTTAGAGAAAAAAATGTGGCGAATATCCGGGATAAATTAAAATGGGAACTGGAAAATTTATCCGCTCATTTACTTCCATATCAACGCATTACCGGATTTGTGATCAGTAAAGAAAATCTTCCTCGCACCAGATTAGGAAAGATTATGCGTCATAGACTCGTTGATTTGTACGCAAAATTATTAGAATCAGCCAAAATTCAGCAGGCCCCCAAAGCCCTTAGAGAAGATCAACTGCTTTATACTGATCTCGCCCAAACCGTGATTTCCCATTTAAAAAGGACTTTAAAAAGAGAGGTAAATATTAAGGACCATTTGGAATTAGACTTGGGATTAGACTCACTGAATAGAGTTGAGCTTTTATTAGGCATCCAGGAACGCCTCCAGCTTAAACTTTCTGATCAGGATTCTATGGACTTTTATCTAAGCAATACCGTGGAAGACCTGATTAGTAAGCTAAAAAAGTTTATTCCTCAACTGGTTCAACCGGCAATACAAGATAATGCCCTTATTTGGGAAAAGATCCTCAAAGAAGATCCCTTACCGGAAACGCTTAAGAAAATTAGGTTAAAATTTGGAGGATGGAACATCTTTGTAAATCTGGTGATCATTGGAACTTTTAAGTTAATATTTGGTGTATTATTTTTAATAAGATCTGAAGGAAGAAAAAATTTACCCAAAAAAGGTCCTTATCTTTTATGTCCTAATCATACTAACTATTTAGATGGATTCTTTGTCTTGTGTGCCTTACCATTTAATATTTTAATAAATACTTATTTTGTGGGTTACAGTGCTTTTTTTGAACACTTTCTCATTAAAAGGTTTATAAGGATTGCCCGCTTAATTCCTTTAGAGGTAAGTCTAAATCTCGTAGAAGCCCTGAAAGCCTGTGCTTATGTCCTTCGGGCCTCCAAAATCGTATGTTATTTCCCGCAAGGGCAACGTTCCTTGGAAAAGGAAGTCAAAGACTTTAAAAAAGGGGTGGGTATTTTAGTTAAGGAATTAGACGTGCCAGTTATCCCTATATATATAGAAGGGGCTTTACGATGTTGGCCTCGGGGTCAAAGATTCCCTAGGTTACTTCCAATTAAGGTTAAATTTGGCAGTCAGGTCACATTAAACGACTTAATAACCGGAACATCAACCCCGGAAGATATATATAATATGATAGCTAAAAATTTGGAAAAAGAAGTCTCTAGGCTACAAACTACGGTTAAAAATTCGAATAACGTTAAATGTTAATAGGTTGCAAATTTTTTTAAAATTAACCCAAGCCCAAGCGTTTTCCTCTATTTAACCCTCAACTCGTACTCAAATTTTTCCCTTTATCCAGCCACAAAATCCTAAGTGATTATTTATATAAACAATTGTTGATAAATATAGACAAACATTGGGTCTGCTTTGTCTATGCTTGTCAATACATGTCTATGACAGAAAAAATAATCTGGATTTTCTTGAATTATTACCAATTGGAAGTAAATAAGTTAAGAAATATTGAAAAAAGATCTTTTTGTAATTAAAGTTGGCACATATATTGCTCATTTGTTAGCTGTAGGTTTAAAGTGAAAACGCTTTCGGAATAACAAATTTACTATTAAGAAAATAGTAATACAAATTTATTATAAGAAAACAATAATACACAGTTAAGGGAGGATAAAAGGATGAGAAAACTTAGTTTGCTGGTTTTAGGTCTAACAATGGTGCTCTTAAATACCCCAAGTGCATCAGCCTTTGTGTTGGCTGGTGATTATTTTGGGCCGCTAGAATTCAAATTTACGGACTTTTCTGAGGGAAAACTATATGCTGATGGCGATCCAGGTGAGGGTGCATACGGCCTATCAGATGGGGTAGAGGATGCCTGGGGTATCTTCAAAATTACAACGATAAAGACCCCGGCAGTAACCACCCTTTGGTTTGATGGTAAGGATGGAGAGGAATTAACGGGTATGTTTTATTCATTAGATGATGACTTTTTTAGCGTGGATGCATTCGGCAATTTAAATATTCAATCCGTGGGCGGTTTTATTGAAGTTTATTTGGATGGGACACCAGATTTTGATCCAAGAGGCGGACCGGCAGCAAGAACCGGTCTTTCTTCTTATCCCACCGCTACAGATGGAGCATTATTCTTAAAACTCGCCTTCGTTCCTGGGATTAAGTTCGGGAATGGATTTGTTGGCGATGATCATATTGCCTATGACAATAATTTGGATAGCTCGACTTCTCCTTTTACGGGAGATGGCGCCTTTTATCTCGATGTCATTGGCGGTTCCCATGCAGGATTATTTGACAGCAATATTCATTGTATCACGGATGATAGCGGCGGAACCGTCTGCCGTGACTTTTTGGGGCGATTTGATACTGAAGCGCCCGGCCCATTTAGATGGTTAGTCACCAGTGAGGATCCTATCAAAGGTGCCGCAGTTCCTGAACCAGCCAGTTTAACTTTACTAGGAAGTGGCTTGATTGGGATGATCGGTGCAGGTTTAAGAAAAAAGAGAGCTTAATTTAAGAAGCACTTATTATAGATTGAGTTAATAAAAAAGCAGGAGTTAATAAACTCCTGCTTTTTTATTAAGATCCATTGAGGATGATCAAACCGATGACAGACTGAAAATGCCCACTCCATCATGTTATTCCTGCGAAAGCAGTCCTTCGATTACACTCAGGACTTTGCCCTGAGCGAAGTCGAAGGGCAGGAATCCAGGTGGTTTTCCTTTTTCGCAGATTCCTCCCGCCTTTGGCGGGACGGGAATAACAGCTCTATAGGGATATCTCCTCCTTCAGTATAAAATTAATGCGACAGAGCCATGATTTTTAAGCGTGATTTTTAAACGAGGAATTTTTTACTCGGAAGGGCGGGATAGTTTTTTTACACAAATTTAAACTTATGTTCGTAATCTAAAGTCAATCCAAAGGGAAAATCTTTGTAAGAGTAGAGAATGAGAGGAAGGTCTTGGTTGACGTACTGCAAAGCGGATTTTCTGATTTGCTTTAAAGTCCCCTCATTGTTGGCAATGCCATCCTTTAATTGGATGCACAGCTTTGTCTGATGATCTTGATTTATAAATTTGATATATCCAGTTATGAGGGAGGCTGCCTCAAAATCACTGAAAATTCCTTGTAAAATTTGTTGAGGGTAAATTTTTATATTTTGATACTCGGTTGGTTCAAGTTTGGAATACATTAAAACAAGAGGTGACTTGAAAGGGGGTAGCAAATTTGCTTTATCTTCCTTGCCTTTTAATAAGACTTCTAATTCATCAAATTGTAAGATTTTACCGATATCTTGGGTATCATAGCGGATTAAAGGTAAAGGGGAGTTGGGATTCAAACCGGTTATCAAGATCTTTTGTTGAACCTCTTCTAAGAAAAACAATTGCGGGAAATAATTAAAGAACATAGGGAGATACGAAGGATAATGAGGACCAAGCAATTTGTCTTGAAGAATGGGATCGGTTTGAGTTAATCGCCTTAAATGAATGGTCTCTGGGCTTTCAAAGAACAGGTTTAAACCAAATTCAGATATCCCCATAGAGGAGAATATTCTCCCCCGATTGGGATCTTTAAGATCACTTTTTAAAAGATAGGCTAAATAATCCCTTAAGTTTTCCACAAAGAAACTCCCTCCTAAAATCAAATGAATCTTTAAGTTCTCATAAGCGATTCTTTCTTTACACCCCTCTTCTAGAGAATTTTTAATAAAAATATGATCTCCTATTAGAATGGTTTGATCGAAATGAGGTGAGACATTCTTGAGAAGAAAGAGAAGAGAGTCTGTTCGCGGCCCAATTTCTGCGGTCACGGCTTCAACAACAGGTAACTTGACACCATTGGCCAAACTGTTGATAATGAGAGTCCTCTCCTCAAGGATGTGGAAGAAATACTCAAGCAACATTTCTAAGAATCGGGCATTCTGTTTTATCTCTTTCTGAGTGCTGAGGCCATAGGAAAAGACTCCCGAAGATCCGGAAGAAAGAAGGAGGGAACGGATTTGAGAATATTTCCCCTTCTTGAATAAGAGTTCTTCAATCCGATTAGAATGATACAAAAAATTTTTATCAATAATCGGGACATATTTTTTAAAAGAATCAATATCAGTAATTTTTTGACGTTGTTGAGAGACGGTAGTGAGCAGGCCTTTATAGAAAGGGAATCTGCGTGTTGAACCTTGCCAGGCCTTTAACGCCCTTTCTTCGGAATGTCTTAAGAGATCAGCGGCAGATGCCTTCTTTAAGGAGCGGATGGCGTATTGATATTGGATTTTTTTATTACGATTTTTTAGAAAAACCATTTTAACTCAGCATAATAGAGATGTTCATAGTCTCCGAATTCGCTATTATCCCCGCCAAAGAAAAGTTGAACCCCAACCGCCAAATCAACATTAGTAATGATGTTGTATCTCATTTCCGGATTATAAACTGTACTTTTCCCATCCCAGTCGTAAATAACGGAATGATTAAGTTGAATGAGGGGGGTTAGGGTAATTTTGAGAAAGAAACTGGTAAGATGCTTTTTCAAAGAGAGGATCTTTTGAAGGGCACGGTAAGAGGTTGTGAGGGCCGATAGGTCATTGTCATCATGCCCCCCGTTGAAAAAATGTTCTAATAAGGCATAAATTTTATCCGTAAAATTGTAATCGGCTCCCAGGCTGATTCTTAAGAAATCCTTATGGCTATCCTGACGGGTTTGCGATATTTCTCCTCTTAAGCCCATGTCTTTGAGGTATCCATCAAAGGAGAGGCCGAGGACCTCATCCTTCTTGATACTAGCAAAGATTAAGGCCAAATCATAAGTCGAAACTTTCTTAGTAAGATTTAATCCTAAGCTTGTTTTTTCATAATTCTCTCCTGGGGCCAGAACCATATTCATCCCCGAAAAGGCCTCGGGGGAAAAATTGAAATTCAAGGCATCGATCCCTAGGCGGTTATCTTTATCGAGGTCAATAGGGCTTAAGGTGTTAAAGACATCCAACGGGCTGTAAAAACGCATCTTGCCCCAGTCAATCGATTGCTTGCCGATGGTTGCCTGGAACTTTTCTTGATAATACTTAACATAAGCCCTATGGATGGAATGTTTTAAATAAAGATGGTCATTGTCAACCGAAACCTTGTCGAGATCCGCACTGGTGAGTTTTTCTTGGGTTTTGGATCGAATCAATTCGAAATCTGCGGTGTTGGCGAAATCGTTGATAATGGCATCATTATCCAGAGTCAAATAAAAGGACCAAGGATCCATTTGCTGTTTGAATTCAAGCCGCAATCGGTTGAGATCAGCATAGAAATTTTCTTGAGAAGTGCGAGACTGAGTTGTGGTCCATAGATTCTTATAAGAGCCATTGATTTCGAGTTTATTTTCTTCTGCAAAAATGAAGTTTTGCTGCGCAAAGAGAAAGAAAATGACTAAAATAAAAGTAAAACACATTCCACATCGCCCCGCCATGGCGGGGAGGGCGGCCACGGGGCTTCGCCCATTTGGATTCCCTGAAGTGGTAACCCCGCCCAAAAACGGCGGGGTTAATTCGACCATCAAACTTGCGTTCGCTATCGCTCCGCAAGTTTGGGCCTCATTAATAAGTTTTTTCATGAGAGGACCTTCCCGTCTCTTAAGAGAATGAGTTTTTTACCCCTTTTCATGATCAACTGATCGTGCGTTGAGAAGACAAAAGTAATGCCTTTTTCCTCGTTTAATTCTAGCATAAGATCAATCAAAGATTCGGCAGTTTTTGAATCAAGATTTGCGGTTGGCTCATCGGCCAAGACAACCTTCGGATGAGAAACAATGGCCCGGGCCACCGCCACCCTCTGCTGTTGGCCACCGCTCATTTCGTTGGGATATCGGTTAATATAATCTTTTAATCCCACGCGCGTTAAGATCTTAAGAGATTTCTCTTGTCGTTCACCCGGATCAATTCCCTGAAGAAGCATAATGTATTCTACATTTTCCCGAGCCGTGAGTGTGGTGATGAGATTATAGGCCTGAAAGATAAAACCAATGTTGTAAAGTCTAAAGCCACTTAAGGAACTTGGGTTTAAGGGTGTCAAATCTTTGCCCTCAAAAAGGATCTTCCCCTCGCTGGCGGTATCCAGCACCCCTAAGAGATTAAGCAGGGTTGATTTTCCCGAACCCGAAGGCCCGGCAATGACAAGGAAATCTTTTGTTTCGACTTTAAGATCAATTCCCCTTAAGGCCTCGGTCTGGATATTTTTCCCAAGAGTATAAGTTTTTCTTAAATTGATAGTTTCAATAAGGGTCATTAAATGGCTCTTATGGCTTCAATAGGTTTTAATCTCGCCGCATGCCAAGCTGGGTAAATGGAAACAAGAATACTGGTTAAGACCACTAAAAAAATTGAACTTAAGACTTGTTCAGAATTCAATAAGGGATAAACAAAAGAATCAATATAAAAGGAGTTTAAGGCGCTGGCAAAGATGGTTAAATCAATACCGACTTTTCCAAAATAAATTGTCAACAGCCATCCTAAGAGAAGACCGATGGCACTTCCTAGCAAACCCAGAAGAGTTGATTCCAAGGCAATCGTCAGGACAATTTGCGATGGTTTTGTTCCAATGGCCAAGAGGATACCAAATTCCCGGGTCCTTTCCAATACTCCCATGAGAACCGTATTGAGGATCCCGATCGCTACCACAATCATGATCACCAGAACTATGATCCCGATAAAGCCGTTATCAAATTCTACCCATTGCTGTAAACTGGGAGAGATTGTCTGCCAGGGAAGAACTTCCAAGGCCGAGGAATTGAGGTCATCTTTGATTTTCTGGGCCAGTTGTTGGGATTCCTCAACCGAGTTCAATTTGACCGCAATCTCGGAGGCCTTATCTGGCATGACAAAGAGGTCTTGGGCAGCCTTATAAGAGATCATAACCAATCCCTTATCAATTTCCTCAACTCCAGTATCCCAAAGCCCCCAAATATAGTAGGCCCCCGTGGCAATGCTTCCATCTAAGGCCTGGGACATAATGACAACTTTATCTCCAGCGGTGACATTTAAATTTTGGGCGAGGGGCCTCCCTAAGATGATTTTGTTTTGTTGATCTTCATTAAGGAATTGACCTTCTTTAATGAGCCGGTGGATTCGACTGATATTTTTCTCATTTTCTGCTTGGATTCCTAAGATAAGAACCCCCGCAGAGGATTCTGCAGAACTCACCAGGCCGACCGCTTTGATCCGTAAACTGGTGGCCTTGATCTCATCGAATTCTTTGAATTTGTCCACAACCGCCTCGGGCTGGTTGATATAATCTTCTAATTTTTGATTCCGGTGATACCCGGATTTATGAATCTGGATATGACTGTTTATGAGGGAGGTATAATTTTCAATCATTTGCTTGTGAGCCCCTTCCACAAAAGCCCGGATAAAAATCAAGGCACACAAACCAAAACCTACAGCCGATAAGGTTATGAGCGTTCGTTTTTTATTACGGATAATATTTCTTAAAGCAATTTTAAGAAACGTCCCTATCATTTATTCACGGAAGTTTTTTCAAATTGGACATCGTAAAAATGTTTTCATCGATCGGTTGGTTATATTTGACATCGACCAATTTGATTGACGTTGAGTGTCCTTTTTTGATGAGGGAGGTCATTGTCCACACCTTAGGAATAATCCGATCCGAGAGGGGGCCTATGTCAGAAAACTCCAAAATTTTTATGAGCTTATTTCTTTCATTATAATATTCTTCTTTAAGGGGGACAAAGTCATTTTTTCTAATCCAACGGATGATTTTTCCCCATAAGACCGCCGCCTCGGGCCTGGGGAGGAGTTCAATTTTATAAACTATTTTGTCGTTGATCATTTCTTCACTAAGGATTTTATGGATGTAATCATCAACGATACTGCTTTCTTTAACAAGATCATCGTTAGCAAAATCACTTCCCATCCATGGTTCCAACATCAGGGAGGGGGGGATTTTGATGATTTTTTCCACACTCGGGAGGTAATTCCACATTTCATTATTTATTCTTAAAGTCGCAATCCCTGCCTCTTTGGGTGGAGCAAGAATCCTGATAAAAATTTTATTTCTTGCAAAACTAAAGACTTGCAATTTTAATTCTCTCTGCCAATGCGGTGTTGTGATTTTCATTAAGTAAAATCCTTGATTGGTGTCACCCCGCAGAAGATCATCGGATTGTTTAACAATTTCTTTTGCGGAAAGAGTTGGGAGATCAACCTCTTGTTTCTGATGATTAGATAATGATAAAACGAGAAACAAAATAAGGGAAAATTTCGGGAAGAGGACTATCATTTGCTGTTCATGCTAGCATATTCGGATATTTTATGCAAACCTTTAAATCTAAAATTATCAAAATATTTGATTTTTCGTTGCTCGAGGGTATTTGTGCCCAAAAATAACAAAAAATTACTAGATAATATCAAATAATCCCATGGAATTTTTTTGAGTTATTGATATTATAAATACATATTATTTAACTTAAATATTTGATTTTTTTGCTAGCATAAACCACGAAATGCATACTGTATCCTTTAAAAAAGTGAGATTTCAAGAGACAGATTTGATGGAGCAGATTTATCGCCTTCGTTTTCAAGTTTATGGGCATGAGTTTGGATTTATCGATGTGAATGATTATCCGGATGGTTTAGAAAAAGATGAATATGATCAACAATCTTCCCATATTGCCGCGATTAATAAAGAGGGGGAGGTCGTTGGGTCTATTAGAGTGATCCTCCCTGGGAAACAATGCTCCCCCATGATAAAACAATGTCAACATCTCTCCATAAATCCCAAGGTGATCAAAAATGGGAATTCTGTGGAGTTGTCTCGTTTGGTTATCAGCAGAAAATTACGTCACAAAAAAGTTGGTCAACTGGATGATTCTCCTCAAGGACAAGTCCATGCGAGAAAAAATCCAATGACTATTGGGTTTTTGCGATATGCTGAACCCATTGCCTACGGATTATGTAGGGAGATCTTAAGGGAAAGTCAGTCCCTGGGGATCACATATTGGTTTGCCTTGATGGAAAAATGTCTTTGGCAACTTTTTCGAATGTATGGTTTTAAATTTGACTGCATTGGAGAAGAAGTTGACGTCTTCGGCCCAGTCTTTCCTTATATGGCAGAAGTCACCCAGATTGAAAAAGCCCTCCTTAACTATCAAAGGCGGTACTGTTCTGTTTTTGGAGAAATCCCTGCTTTCTCTTCCTTTCCTAAGGAATCCTTATATCATCCTTCTGAAAAACTTCCTGCATTTTCATAGTCACGTAAGAAGATTGGCATTTCCCCAAAGGCGGAGTTCCTACCACCCCGAAGAGGCATCGGAACTCCGAAAGAAGAGATGTCATTGCCGTTAGGTCGTTTAGCTTCAGCTTTCCTCCCTACCCCTGCTCACCTTTTCCTCAATGGCCTTGAGGTGATCTTTTAGGTTGGGATCGGTTTTTCCACCAAACCTAACCGCTTGGTATTTCCTTAAGAAGGATTCAATAAAGGATACCGTCTCAGGGGAGGCGACATCCTGGGCGGCCAGACGCATAACCAACTGTTCGTCTGTTTCTGTATCTTTTCGTATGAGACCATAGGCCTTTTTAAGGATTTCCTCAAAGGCACGGTAGATCTTAAGGCAGGAACCCGTCTCTTCTTGATCGAGTTTTTTTACCCCCAAGCGAGAGCGGCTTAAGTCCTTTAAGTTTTGCAATAAATCTTTGCTGTTTTTCAAAAGGATATACATGAGAACAACCATCAGAATGTTGATGACGAGATCGGTTGTATCCATGCTGATGACTTCTGTACGTATTCTCCCTCGAATCCGCCAGAGCCAATCTATCAGGCGGTTTAACGGCCGGCCTTGATTGAGAGTGAGCAGCCGCGATGCGGCCGGGGTGGGGTCAAAGCGTACCCAAAGGTAAGCATTTTCTTTCTCGGGAACCGGTAAAAGGGCTTCCACCCAGGCATGGGCATCACGAATGCGCACGAGAAATTTTTTATTGTCATCGATTGTCTCAGTGGCTAGAAACCCTACCCTAAGACGCGCTGGGATATTGCGTTCCCGCAACATGAGGGCCATGACCGAGGCAAAATAGGAGCAATAGGCCGGTCTTCGTTCATCGAGCATGGCCAAAACGCCTCGGTCATCTGCCGTATAATAAATATCTAGGGAATAATCAAAGTTCTTTTTAAAATAAGCTTCGATGGTCCTGGCCATACTTAGCGGGTTGGTGATGTCGCTGACAATCGGTTCCACCCGCTTCTTTAATTCCGATTTTAAATAAGGAGTGAGTTGAGTTAATTCTTCTTTGCGTTCTTCGCTGATCTTAAAGGTAGGTGCGTTTTTGTCTTCAAGTGTCAGGATAATCTTCAGGGCATCAGCTTGGGGGGCGTAAATGATCCCATTCTCATCCTTTTCAAAAATATAATCTTGAAATTTAACCGCACCCACGCTTGGGAGAGAGGGGATGACACCTTTTAAGTGTTCAAACATAATTAACTTTGTTGTGGCCCTGGAGGGATCCAATTCGTTTGTGATTGTGCCTCGAGTGATCTGGTAGGGCTCCTTCCAGATCCCATTGTCATAATGTTCAAAGACTTGGGTTGAGAGATAGAGAAAGCTGTTATTGCTCCGGTCGATTTCAAGAATAGGCCGGATATCATGACCGCTGACCCCGGGGCCTTGAATATGAAGTGTAGAAGAAAGAGTTAAAAGATGATGTCGGTAGATCAATAGATAATCCTGTATGAAAGACATAAAGGCCCTGTCCCCAACCTTAACGAAATGGACCAGGCCGGTAAAAAAACCGAAAGAGAACGCCATAAAAAGGGTAAGATATAAAATGGGGACAATGGGATTTCGGGGTTTCTGTTTCTTCCTGCCTGCCGGCAGGCACGGCTCACTGGCGGGTAGAATATGCGGTTTCACCAGGATAAATCCGGCGCTTAAAAGGCAGAACAGAAAAAAGACAACGGAGGCGATCTGATCAAATTTGACGTTAATCGAAATCGCCACGATACTGAAGCTCAAGGAATTTAAGGCGTAAGATCGATAATAATAATTGCGGTGGAACCAAATGAGAAGTGAAAGAAAAACAAGGGTGGGCTGCATAATGATCATGACCCGGGGAGTGCCAGGTGCGATATGAGGGGGATCCGCAAACAGGTTTCGCCAAACCAATCCAAACATTAGCGCAATCCCGATCAAGTTGATCCAGGGAAGTTTTCTGACTGGTTTTACCGTTGGCGGCTGGGTTATTCTCATGTTTTTAAAAGCGGTAAAACCAATCAGGATTGTACCGAATGAAGGTAAGATGAAATCTTCCTGACAAACAGCGTAAACGGCCCAGGCCGAAACCAGGGTTAAGACAATTTCGAATTGTTCTCTTTTCATCGGATCGGTTCTTCTTTACCTTTTGCGGGAATAACAATGAGTTCCTGATCCGGGGCTCGTGTCAGAGGTTGATCGCGAATGACAATCACCCGTTGGCTGATGCCCAGATTCTTTAATTGCAAGCAGAATTGGGCTCTTTGCTTGTCCCAATCCTTTAGGAGAATAACCATCGAAGAGAGATTCTTAAGATAAGGTTTGAGATTGACCTGAAGTTTTTTAAAATTGATATTTTTGATGCCTTCCAGACACGACAAGAGCTCTAGCAAATTCTCAAGGTGGGCTAAAGCTCGTCCCATCTGAAAATGGTGCAGTTCCTCACCCGCGGCAAAGAGATCAATGATATATTCCTTTTTGGCAATGGCATCAGCGATCCCTGCGGCGATTGATATTCTTCGCTCAAAGGCATTGGGTTTATCTCCTTGAGAGAATTCCGTGTCCAAAAAGAGGCCGATGCGGACAAAATATTCATCCACATACTCTTTGACGATAAGTTTGCCCGTACGGGCGAAGCTTGGCCAATGGATGTCTCGAAGGCGGTCTCCCTGGCGGAATTCGCGCGTATTTAAAAATTCATTCGAATCACCGACATTAGAACTAACGGCGATCCCCCCCGGTTGATATACCCGGTGGAAGGGAATTCGAAACTGGGTTTGCGATAAAAATTTAGGGTACACAACGAGTCGATCCTTTTGACCTAAGCCGACCGGCCAGCGCAAAATCCCAGAGGGGAAACTGCTTCCCACAAGCATTTTCGGGAGTCGATAAATCCCACGCAATTTACAATCCATGGCTAGTCTGATGGTGAGATTTTCACCGGGTTGAAGACAATTGATTGTGTTTAAGACTTTTTCGTGGTTGAACGCACTGTATAGGCCGAAGGGCAGGACCCCTTCCGAGATAAAGAGATTCCGGATCGGTCTTTTCCCTATATTTTTAACGATCACGCGGTAGACCATATGCTCTGCGGCACTGGGGGGTGAGGGGAGTTGACGCAAGAGTGTAATTCTGGGACGAAAAAAGAAAGATAAAGAAAAGGCCATAATAAGTAAGGTCAGGGTAAAACAGGGAAAGAGGTAAGCCGAGATGTATAATCCCGGGGAGGCCATACTGACTCCGATTAAAGTTGTGACAAATAGGATTTTCCCTTCCGGTGTAAACCACACATGGAAATACGTCAGAAACCACTTCACAAAGAAGTGGTCCTCCGCTGGCATCAAGAATGACCATTGACGACGAGGCATTATTTGGGAACTTTAATAGATGAGACGATTTGGTAAATGATATCCGATCGGGCAATTCCCTCATATTGAGATTTTGTGTCCAGTAAAATACGGTGAGCCAAAACAGGCATGGTTAGATTTTGGACATCTTCGGGAATCACATAGTCACGCTGATGAAGGAGGGCCCGCGCGCGGACAATCCTTCCGTAAAGCAATACCCCTCGAGTGGAAACACCCAGACGCAGTTGAGGATTATTCCGGGTGGCCTGAACGATTGCCAAGATATATTCGCTGATCGACTTCTCAATGTGAACGGTGTCAACACAGGATTTTAATTCTTTAAGTGAAGACAATGGGAGGACAGGGGAAATTTGATCCACCGGATCTTCACTTGTTCTGTTGATCAAGAGGTCTTGTTCTTTATCAAGGGGAGGATAGCCCATATCGATCTGCAGCATAAATCGGTCCATTTGCGCCTCCGGCAAAGGATAGGTACCGTGATAATCGATGGGGTTCTGGGTCGCCAGAACAATAAAAGGAGAGGGGAGCGAATGGCGGGTTCCATCGACCGTGACATGTTCTTCGCTCATCGCCTCCAGAAGTGCCGATTGTGTGCGAGGAGAGGCCCGGTTGATTTCATCCGCCAGAACGATATGAGCGAAAAGGGGACCCGGTTTAAAGGAAAAGCTATTGTCTTTTTGATTGAAAATGTTGACTCCCGTGATATCCGTGGGAAGAAGATCGGGGGTGAATTGAATGCGGCTGAATGTCCCATCAACGGATCTGGCCAGCGCCCGGGCCATGGTTGTCTTTCCCACACCCGGAATATCTTCAATAATGATATGCCCGCCGGCCACCAGAGCAAGAATGACAAGCTCAATCTTTTCATCTTTTCCCTTGATAACTAAGGAGAGGTTATCGCTAACCTGCTTCATCAAACGGCTGGCTTCTTGAACGGTCAGACTCATCGTTTCTTCAAAATGTTTAGAGGGGGTTTCCTAAACCTCTTTTGTCATTCCCGAATGCTTTAATCGATCCCGCCAAGGCGGGACTGCTTTCGCAGGAATGACATCGGAGACAGGAGATTTAGAGGTTATGAAACCAGTACTAATTTTTTAAGATTAAAGAAATTCTAACAAATAATGAAGTCATTCTACCTTCCTCTAAGCCACAGTGCAAGAATTTATAACAATAAAAGAAGGGTTCCTTTTGAAGTTTATTGATACATTGGGCGACCCTGCCATGGCGGGGCCATCGGGGTATACGAATGGGTTGACAATTTCAAAAAGACAAAGAAGGTTAATTTAGTTACCGGATTAACTGCCTAATCATTGCGGCGTTTTAATCACAAGCGAAGCTTACTATTTTTTATCCGAAAATCAAAGTTAAATTCTCAAAAGGAATTGGTTAATTTGTGTCGACCAAAACCAAAAATACACCAAGTTCCTGCTTTACACTTAAAAGATATTTTGATATAGTTGAGAACGATTCTTTTTAGAGATATCTTCTCTTATTCGAAACACCAAAGTGAATTTTTTTTATTCGGGCCATTAGCTCATCTGGTAGAGCAACTGACTCTTAATCAGTGGGTGGCTAGTTCGAGTCTAGCATGGCCCATTAATAAATGGGGTGGAGGTTCTCCCGCTTTTCTTGATTTTCTAAAATGTGGTAAGCGGGATCCCGCCAGCCTTTGAAATTAGGGAAGGCGGGAGAGTCCTCCATGGCCCACCAGGATTCGTTCCAAAATTTTCATTTGGGAACTACGCCTGGTTTATATATAATTTTAGAAAACGAAGCCTGTTGTCAGGCGAAGCTGAACACGAAAAGTATTTAGCGTAGCCTGATCAAATTTTAGTTGAAATCGTTAAGGAGATTTTGGTGGCAACAAAACAAGTTGATATCAATTCCTTTCAGAAATTAGCCCTACAGTATAGAAAAGAAATCCTCGAAACCCTCCATTTAGCTGGTTCTGGTCACCCCGGAGGGTCTTTGTCCGCCGTTGAGATCTTTATTTCCCTATATTATTATAAAATGAAACATAATCCCCAAGATCCCCAATGGGAGGATCGGGATCGATTGATTATCTCCAAAGGGCATTGCACACCGGTCGCTTATGTGACACTCGCCAATTGCGGATATTTTCCTAAAGAAGAATTAAAGACATACCGAAAGTTCGAAAGCCGTCTGCAAGGGCATGTCCATTCTAAGGTTCCAGGAATTGAATTTAGTACCGGTTCTCTGGGGCATGGTCTATCGGTGGCCAATGGGATTGCCTTAGCAGCAAAAATGTTAAAGAAGTCGTTTAAAGTTTATTGTTTATTAGGGGATGGAGAGATTCAGGAAGGATCGATTTGGGAGGCGGCCATGAATGCAGGACATTATAAACTGGATAACCTTTGCGCCATTGTTGATTATAACAAAGTTCAGGAAAATGGCCTTGTGAGTCAAATCAAAAATTTAGAACCCCTTTCTGCCAAATGGCAGAGTTTTGGCTGGCATACCTTTGAGATTGATGGCCATGATTTTAAGGTCTTAATCGAGACGTTGGATCAAGCCGATACAATCAAGAACAAGCCGACATGTATCATTGCTCATACGATTAAAGGCAAAGGAATTTCCTTTATGGAGGGCCAGGCCGGATGGCATGGCAAGGCTCCGAATACCGAGCAGTTACAGAAAGCCTTAGCTCAATTGAAGGAAAGTTAAATTCAGTCAGAAGTCAGAAGATAAGTGAATGAAGTTCTTCTGACCTTCGACATCTGACTTCTGACTAGAGTTAAAGGAGAAGCAATGCCCGAAATGAAACCCACCCGCGACGGATTCGGTGAGGAGCTTGTGTCTCTAGGAAAAGAGAATGAAAAGATTGTTGTCTTTTCCGGAGATCTTGAAGATGCTACCCGTGCCGAATATTTCAAAAAAGCCTACCCTGAGCGCTTCTTTAATTTAGGCATTGCTGAGCAGGATGTCATTGGGACTGCCGTGGGTTTCAGTATGATGGGATTTATTCCCTTTGCCACATCGTTTGCTGTCTTTCTCACTAACCGCGCCTATGACATGATTAGATTGGATGTCTGTTACAACAACAAAAATGTTAAATTGGTTTGTTCGCATACGGGCTTAACCGTGGGAGAGGATGGGGCTTCCGCTCAATGTCTGGAAGATTTCGCTTTAATGCGTGTTTTACCTAACATTAAGGTGATTTGTCCAGTGGATTTTATTGAAGCCCAAAAAGCGACCCGTGCGATGGTGAAGCAGCCTGGCCCCATTTATATGCGAACCGGACGGGCGCCATTTCCAATTCTCACCTCGGAAAAAGATGATTTTGTAATCGGCAAGGCCAACATTATGCGCGAGGGAAAGGATGTCACACTTATCGCCTGCGGGATGATGGTTTATGAAAGTTTAATGACCGCAGAGATTCTTAAAAAAGATGGGGTAGAAGCCCGAGTCGTTAATATGCATACCCTCAAACCCATTGATGAGGTGATGATACTGGATTCTGTCCGAAAGACCGGATGCCTAGTCACGGCTGAGGAACACCAAATTCACGGAGGTCTTGGTTCAGCCGTCGCCGAGGTTTTAGTTAAAAAATTTCCGGCACCTTTGGAGATGATTGCGGTCAATGATGTCTTTGGGGAATCAGGTTCACCCCAAGAACTCCTTAAGGCGTATCATCTGAAAGATGTCGATATTGCTGAAGCTGCCAAGCGGGTGATAAAGAGAAAAAAAAGTGAAAAAGTGACTTAAACGATCCTTTTGTCAGGAGGTGTCAAAGATGCAAGAGACTAAACTTCATCAGGTCGCCAAACTAGGCCAGAGCATTTGGTTGGACTATATCAACCGTTCGATGATAGAGAAGGGAAAGCTAAAGGAACGCATTGACCAGGGGCTAAGTGGGATGACATCCAATCCAACGATTTTCAACCAGGTTATTAGCTCAAGTTCTGATTATGACGAGAGGATTGTCAAATGGAAAGAAAAAGGAAAGTCTACCTTCGAGATTTATGATGAATTGACCGTGGCCGATATTCAAGATGCTACGGATCTTTTTAAACCCGTTTATGAAAAGACTCAAGGACTGGATGGGTACGTGAGTTTGGAAATTAATCCCCAATTGGCCGATGATACCAAGGCATCGATTAAGGAAGGAAAAAGGCTGTTTCAAAAAGTGAACCGTCCCAATGTGATGATCAAAGTTCCGGCAACCTTAGCGGGGTTTCCGGTGATTGAGGAGTTGTTGGCCGATGGGGTGAATGTGAACGTCACGTTGATTTTTTCTCTTGATCAATATAATGAAACCGTGCATGCTTTTTTCAGAGGGGTGGGGCGGTTGTCAGAAAAAACCAAGGATTTAAGACGTATTCGTTCTGTAGCCAGTGTCTTTGTCAGCCGGATTGATACTCTGGTTGATAAATTGATTGATGAGAAACTAAATGGTATCATTGATCCGGCAAAGAAAAAGCAATTGGAAGCATTGAAGGGAAAAGCGGCGGTCGCAAACTCGCAAATCATCTTTGCAAAATTTAAAGAATTATTTGCCAGCAGGACATTCCAAGATCTGTCTAAAAAAGAGGCTGCACTTCAGCGGGTGCTTTGGGGTTCCACTTCCACAAAAAATCCGGCTTACAGTGATGTTAAATATGTTGCCGAATTGATTGCCAATCCTAGTGTCAACACGGTTCCGGAAAATACCCTCAACGCCTTTCTTGATCATGGGCAAGTCAAAGAGACTTTAAAAGGCGAAACAAAACAGGCTTTAGAAATTTTTAGAATCTTAGATGAATTCGGGATTTCTATGGATGCGGTCGGCTTGAAATTGTTGGATGAGGGAGTAGCTGTCTTTTCCAAATCTTTTGAGGACCTCCTGAAAGCGATCGAAGTCAAGGCCCAAGAACTCTGTACTCGATAAATAAGACACAGCCCTGTCAAGAATGGAAAATTTATCTGTCAAAGAATTTCTTCCTTATTATCACATCCAAAGAACCGATTGGCTCTTTACCACTCAAGGTGAAGAGCGTGGATACATTCAACCCCAACATTTAAAGGAACTTTGGTTTCATACCGGAACGATTTGCAATCTGAGCTGTCCCTTTTGTTTGGAAGGATCCAAACCAGGTGATAATCGACTCAATTCAATCATCTTGGAAGATGTTATCGCTTACTTTCAGGAAGCTGTTGATTTAAGTGTAGAGAAGTTTTGTTTTACTGGAGGCGAGCCCTTTGTCATACGGGATATTATTAAAATCTTAGATTATGCTTTAACCTTTAAGCCCTGTCTTGTGCTTACTAACGCCACCCAGCCCTTAAAAACCCGGCTGAAGGATATCTTATATCTTCGAGAGAAACCTCATTCCTTAAATTTCCGAGTGAGCCTAGATTATCCTGATCCGCAAAAGCATGACGCGGCGCGCGGAAATGGGAGTTTTAAACTGGCACTTTCCACTCTGGGGGAGTTGTATCGACTTGGGTTTGGTGTTTCCATTGCCAGACAAAGAGTCCCTAAAGAGAATGCGGTGGAAGTGGAGGCGGCCTATTCCCCTTATTTAAAGGAAGAAAACCTACCCAGTGACCTACGTATTGTGAGTTTCCCAGACTTTTTAACCCCCGGTTCTTGGGCCCCTGTTCCTCAGATCACCGAAACCTGTATGACAAGATATCATACGAAAGAAAGCCGGGAAAAATTTATGTGTCATTACAGTAAGATGATTGTCAAACGCAATGGGAAGATGCGAGTTTATGCCTGCACGTTAGTGGATGATGATGAGGATTATGATCTGGGGGCGACTCTAACGGAGAGCATGAAGATCCGGATTATGTTAAAACATCACCGTTGTTACTCTTGTTTTGCCCACGGGGCCTCTTGTAGTGAATTGAGTCATTAAAAAATAGACTTAAACCAACAATAAATTTGTTTTTAATTGTTTTCAAAAGGGAGTGTTGTTATAATGCCACCAGAATAAAGAAAGGACAATACAATTTTCAAATTGGATTCTCTTAACATGGATCCGTGGGGAAAGTTAGCGACACTCTCAAAACAAGAGCTACTTCAATTACAAAATAAGAAATTAAATCATTTTATCAATACCTACCTTTACCCTTTAAGTCCTTTTTATCGAAGACTTTTCGATCAAAACAAAATCAATCCGCAAAAGATAAAAATAATAGAAGATCTAAAGTGTATTCCTTTGATATCTAAGGCCGAATTCATTGATCAAAGCAAGCCCGATCAATTCAAGGATTTTATCCTGCAACCAGAAGAGGCCAAAATTCGTCGATACTGGCCGGCCTTAAGATTAATGCAATTGAAATATCTTGCCTTAACGAGAGGGAAATCTTATGTTCAACAAAGAATGGAAGAAGAGTTTCGTCCTATCTTTATTACTTTAACAACCGGGACAACCAACCGACCCGTTTCCTTTTTTTATACCAAATACGATATCCATAATCTTTATATTTCCGGTTCTCGGATGATTGAACTTTTTGGAATGAAGGGGAGTGATTATCTTGTTAATCTTTTTCCTTTTGCACCTCATTTGGCATTTTGGCAGGTGGTGTTTGGGGGTTTATCAACAGGGGTTTTGGGCTTTAATACGGGGGGAGGTAAAGTGATGGGGACCGAAGGCAATATCGCTGCTTTAGAAAAAATCAGTCCTTCGGTGATTTTGGGTGTTCCCAGTTATGTCTATCATGTGATTCGTATGGCCAAAGAAAAAGGTTGTCGACTTGACTGTATCAAGAAGGTCGTCCTGGGAGCCGCCAAAGTTACCGAGGCCTTCAAGGTCAAACTGGCGGGAATGTTAGAATCAATGGGGGCAAAAGGAGTCTGTGTCTTTGGGACCTACGGGTTTACCGAGGCAAGATCGGCCTGGGCGGAATGCCCCACGACCAACGACACCTCCAGCGGTTATCATCTTTATCCGGATAAAGAAATTTTTGAGGTGATCGATCCTAAGACACAAGAAGTCAAAATGGAAGGGGAGGATGGGGAACTCGTTTATACCTCCCTAGATTCCCGGGCTAGTAGTGTCATTCGTTTTAGAACGGGGGATTTTGTTAAAGGTGGAATCACCTACCGACCTTGCCCCTACTGTCAGAGGACAGTCCCACGGATTTCCAGTGATATTATCCGAATTTCGGATGTCAAGGATCTGCAAATTTCTAAAATTAAGGGATCACTGGTTAATTTGAATCTTTTCTCAGCCATCTTCTCAGAATTCAAAGAGATCGAAGAATGGCAGATTGAACTTTGTAAAAAAGATAATGACCCGTTTGAAAATGATCAATTGATTGTCAATCTTTGTGTGAAGGTGGGAGTTGATCAAAAAGAATTGGCAGAAAAGGTTAAGAGCCAACTTTTATTAACAACCGAAATCACACCTAACCAAATCAATTTTATTTCATTGGCTGAGATGGTCAAACGCCTGGAGCTGGAGACGGCTCATAAGGAAAAAAGGATCATTGATAAGAGGCCAAAAATGTGAAGCGTCATTCGTAATTCATGAAGCGTGGTGTATATTTAACAATTTTAGGACTTACGCAATTAGTAAAAAATAGTTAAAAGTAAAGGCATTTGATGTTGGGCATGGGATAATCTCTGT
>CAYJXI010000045.1:0-23564 GCA_964374105.1 uncultured Planctomycetales bacterium | reverse complement strand
TGTTAATAATTCAAACGATAAAGAGATTAAGAGTAAAAACTTTTGACAATACCGATCGCTCATCAAAGGAGGCAAAAAATGGGAAGAATTGGATTACCTGAGATTATCATTATTTTGCTTATTTTGCTGCTTCTGTTTGGAGCCAAGAAGCTCCCGGAAATTGGCAGCGCCATCGGGAAGGCCATTAAAGAGTTTAGAAAAGCGGGAAAGGAACTGGAGGACGATACTCATGATACCGCTGAATCTAAAGATTCAAAAAAGTGAGATTGGTAAAACTTAAGGATTAGACCGATGGGCATAACCGAAGGACGGCTTACCTTTTTAGATCACTGTGAGGAGTTAAGGAAGAGACTGATCAAATCCCTTATTGCGATTGCGGTCTGTTCTTTAATTTTTTATTATTACATTGATACGATTCTAGCCATCATTATCAAGCCCATTGGTTCTTTAATTTTCACGTCTCCGCAGCAAGCGTTTCTTGCGAAAATGAACTTAACTCTCTTGGGTGGATTTTTATTATCTTTACCAATTGTCCTTTATCAGATTTGGAGATTTGTTTCCTTGGGGCTCACTAGCAAAGAAAAAAGGCAGGTCTTTTTCTTTGGCCCTTTTTCATTGATATGTTTTTTAGTGGGAGTTGCTTTTGCCTATTTTGTTATGATCCCGTTTACCCTAAAATTCCTATTGAGTTTTTCTTCTGATCGGATGGTTCCTATGATTACGGTTAATGAATATATTATCTTTGTAGGAACTTTAATCCTTGTTTGCGGAGTTACCTTCGAATTGCCTCTCTTGATTCTATTTTTAACCAAGATTGGCATTGCCACTCCGGAATTTTTACGACAGAAACGAAAACACGCGATCATCCTCATTTTGATCATCAGTGCTATCATTACCCCTCCGGATGCCTTGAGCCAAATTCTGGTCTCAATCCCACTCATTGTGTTGTACGAGATTGGGATTTTTGTATCCCAATTGACATTGAGATCAGAAAGATGAGTTTTACTGTTTAAAGACAAGAAAAGTTTGTATATTCTACAGCATTAAAAAACAGATCAAGGTTTCATGAAATTTATTTTGCAATTAAGAAAAATTAGGTTATAATTGGCTCGGTTCAATGAAATGGTTTTGTTGCTTTTACTGTTTGTCACATCGGAATTTCAATACCCCGCCTCTGGCGGGGCCCGAAGGGAGATAGTGCACGAACGAAGTGAGTGCCTATCTGGATTGAAACTCAATCAATTTTGTGCCAAACTTGTTTTAGGACTTTTATGGAATGGGAGGGGGAAACATGAAAATCAATGATTTACGAGATCTCTTGAAAGATAAGAGGGTGATTGAAGAAATCAACCGACACCTTTGGATAGAAAGTCAAAAGGCAGGCTATAGCATCGGCATTGAGCGGGCAACGGATGAATGGCTGCGACTTTATGCGGAAGGGTGGATGAAATATCACACGCCTGACAAATACGAAACCTTAATGGCTAAAAGGAGGAAGGAAAAAGAAAAATAAAAGAAAAACGGGAATAACAAATAACGACAGCTCATTTAGAGTTGACTTTGAGATTTTGCCCGCCAGGGATCTTCCTATAAACCTTTCATTAAAACAACCGACCCAACCATTTTAATTTCTGAATAACCTTTCGTAACCAGCCATTCTATCAGTGGATTGTCCGTAGTTAAAACATATTCAGGTTGATAAATTCTAAAGAAGTCTTCAATATTTTTCATTGTTGCCGCCTTACCAGCAGGAAGCCTTACCGTTGGTCTTTCGAATAGAAAGGCATCAAGCGTTAAACTCAAATCACAAGCTATTAAATCATCTTTTTTTGTATTTGTTTTTATCCAGTCAAAGATTATGTCTCGATTCATTCTGTTGACATTCTCAGCGATGTAGAGTTGTTGAACTTTATGAATATAAATGAAATGATTCTTAAGTTGGAACGTAAGAAAAAATGAAAGGATAATAATGAGTCCATGAGTTGCAAATTTTTTGTTCTTTTTATAGAAAAAATAATTAAAAATTTTCTGAATCGCCAGAAACCCAATACATCCCCAGGTAATATAGGGAATCAAGAGATACCGGCTGGTTTCCATCCCAGGGGTTAAGGTAAGACTTAAGGTATAACCTGTCATGACAAATATCCCTTGGGAAAAAAGAAGAATTAAAAGATGGTTTTTCTTTTTTGAACGATTCATGATGATATGCAAGGGGGCTAGTATCAGGACAAATTTCAAATGTTTAAACCAGCGGAGCAAATCAATAAGATGACTGTAAATATGCTTGATGATCAAATCTCCATTAATATTCAGCGGTTTCATTCTTAAAACAGGGAGATGGTCTTGGTAATAGGCTCCTTCGTAGAGGACAGAATAAGTTGAAATGTAGGCGGCTTTAAAATATTGGGGATAAAAAGCTTGATAACGGATAAAGCAAAAGATTTCATAAGGTAAAAATACCATCAGAAATCCTAAAGCCACTTTTAAATAACCCTGGATTGCTTCTTTAGATACTCCGTTCAGGAGGACTAAAGCCAGCCCAAAGGCTAAGATATTAAAAACAGAGGCTGCCCTTACCAGAAAGCTAATACCTAATAAAATTCCTAACAAGTAACCCCTATTTTTAAATTTATCAAATTTTAAATAAATGAGCATTGTTAAAAGAATAAGAAATAAATGAAGCTGCTCTGTCCAAGGATACATTGCGGTATAGACAATAGGCTCAGACAAGCCCATCAAAAGCGAGATCAATAACCCGAAGACGCGATTGTAGTATAGTCTAACAATCAAATAGATTAAAACACAATTGATCGAGAGTAAAAGGATATTAAATAAGATGACCGCCTTTAAATTAAAGAAAAACATTAAAAGTCCCGCAAGAATGGGATAAACAGGCTGGATAAAGGGAAGGGCAGGATAGTATCGGCCTTGCCAATATTGGTAAATATTGTACGAGATCATAAGACCCTTACCCTGAAAGAGATTTCGGCCGATGTCCAAATATCCACAAGCATCGTGGGTGATTTGTTGTAATAGGGCCAAACGAAAATTACAAAGGAAAATGATAATGAGGATAATCGAAATAAATAGAAAGTCCCTTTTTTGTCTAACGGATAGGTTCCTTAACATTGTTTTTGGGCAAGGACGTAAATCTCTCCGATATTGAGGGGGAAAATCAAATGATCCATAAATGATAATCGTTTCAGTACACTTTTTACACAAGAAGAGAACAGGATATGCGGATGACATTCAAAATGAAATCGGATCATCTCCATATTAGTAAATTTTAAAGCCCAGCCCATGCGAACGATTTTAAAATGGAACTTATCTAATAAAAATTTTAAGCTTTGCGGAGAATATAAACAGACATGCTCTGAGAACCAATGAAACCATCTTCTCTTTAATATTTTGGCACTGAGGCTGTTGATATTGGGAGTCATAAGAAGAAGAAACCCGTTTGTTTTCATTTTCCTCTGTAAGATTTCAAAAAATTCCAGTGGATTGTATATATGTTCTAAGACGTCAAACAGAATAGTAGCACAGAAAAACTCATCCGGAAACATCGTATCCGAAAGCTGGCCGATTTTGATTGCTTTTTTATCTAATAAGGTTTGGGCAATACTCGCAGCAGAATCGTTTGGCTCAACGCCATAGACCTCCCATCCTCGATTCTTGGCTGTCTTGAGGGTGATCCCGGTGGAACAACCCACCTCCAGAAGTTTTCCTTTCGCGGCATGTTTTTCTAAAAGAGAAAGGTAAAAGTGGGAGGTCCGTATTTTGGCTTGGAACAATGGGGAATGAAGGTCAGCATGCCCCCTCTTTTCGATATATGTCCGATTGTAAGTATTTTTAAGCAGAGAAGGTATATCGGGATAATCGAGAAATATTAAATGACAATGAAGACACTCTCGATAAGAATAGTTAGCTAGCGACAGATAATAAGTATTCTTCTCTGAATGACAAATTGGACAAGAGCTCATTTTTTGAAATCCCAAGACTTACCTTGTAAATTGAAAATAGCCTCTTCCACCAAATGGATAACCTCCTCGGTCTCTATGGCCATCAGGCAAGGGATGGTTTTGTTACAGAAATGACCGGCCTCGGTCCGATAAAGGTAAAGACAGGGACTGCAGGACCATTTTTTATAGATGGTGGTATGAATGGTTTTCTCTTCCTGATAAGGACCATAAAGTTCAGGAGACCCCGGGCCCCAAAGGGAGACCGTGGGAAGTCTTTGCGCCTTGGCTAAATGGAAGGGACCAGAATCATTGGTAATTAAAAGATGTAACCTTTTAAGTAAGGCCAGAAATTCTCCCAGAGTTAAAGTGCCTGCGAAATTCAAAACATTGGATTTGATTGTCTCATTTAATAAAGGAAGGATGGAGGCGGTGTATTCTTTTTCGTCTTGGGATCCGGTCAGAATGACTTTTAGATGACAATATTTTTTAAGAAGGTTATTGATTAATAAGGCAAATCTTTCTTTAGGCCATTTTCGGCAAAGCGCTAGATCACTCGCATTGATATTGACCCCGATAAGGAAATCATCTTCTTTAATTTTTTCTTTAGCCAATAACTTGTTGATGAAATCTTTTTCTTTTTTGTCGATAGGAATTTCGCTGGGCATAAAATCCCGGATCTTAACACTGAGAGACTGCCCCATCATGGCATAAATTTCGAGGATATGTCGGTGAGAATTAAAAGGGATAGGGATATTGACCAAAGAGTTGCGCCAGAAGTTAGCCAGGTAAAAGCCAATCCTCCACTTGGCTCCGGAAAGAAAGGATAGTAAAGTGCTAAATTTGGAATAATATTCCAAATCAATACAAATATCTGGCTTATGAAACCAAAAATAGATGAGATTGGTGAAGATGTTTGAGAATAGAATCAAAGGATTATCGATGGAAATGGTTTTTATCTCATCACAAAAATGGAGGCGTTTGACTAAATCTTTATGATCGTCAAATGTTAAAAAGATGATTTTAGCCTGAGGGTATTTCACCTTGATCGCTTTCAATAGAGGGGAAGACAAAACAATGCTACCGAGTCCAAAAAATTTGATAACGAGAATTTCCCGGGGAATTTCCTTGAGGGGAACAATGAGTCTAGATCTGGGCAAGGGGTGAGTCATTCTCTGAATTAAGGCAAAGAATAGACAAATGGGACCTCCCATCCAGTGGTCGATAAATTTTAAGACTCGAGTTTTAAAACGAGTAAGCATTCACAGCCTTTCTTTATTTTGGAATTTTCTTAATTTGTGGCCAAACAACAAGAATGGGATCACGACCAAAGTCAATAAACTTAGAATAGCCCCTCCATAAAAAGAAAGTGGCGCAAAGACAAATCTTAATCGATGATTCCCAGCGGAAAGAAAAACCGATCGAATCAGATAATCTGTTTGGTAGATCTTTTTAGGTTCTCCATTCACATAAACCTTCCAATCCGGATGATAGGCATCAGAGAAGACAAGAAATCCGGGGTTCTCTAAATAGGCATCAACCATCACTTCATTGGCTGTATAACGAACAATGTTGGCCTGCGATCTGTCAACAACGGGGGTGTTATCTAACAGCGCCTTAATGGTGGGAATAGGCGGGTGATTGATGACCGCCATAATCCGAACAGAAATCCCCATATTCTTAAGGGCCATGAGGGTTTTTTGTTCATTAGGTTCAAATATGGCCCGATGGACAATAAAGACCCGAGGGAACGCACTTTGACGTTCAAAGATATTGACTTCCTTAGAATAGAGAGTTGGGAAATTTTGTTTTAAATAATCGAAATAGGTGAAGGCTTGGGATAAGCGGCCGTTGAATAACCCGGGAGTGGATATCCAGTTTGTTGAAGGCGCAATGATGAACCTCACATTTAATAAATCGAGGATGTGAAAATTTTCGAGTATAGGAATCGCCCTTAAGGCAGGCGGACGCATGTCATTTTTAAAGTGATTTTTGATGACAAGGTGATTGACAAAATGAACAAAGCGTTTGGGAACCAGCCCTAAGAAATAGCCGAGATCATCAACTCGAAAACCCGTGGCGGTATTGGGATAAAAAGCCCAAAAGACACCATAACTTCTGGTTTTTTCACTCTGGGATTTTAAGAATTCAATATAAGGGACCTTGGGGAAAGAATCGAAGCGCCTTGGGCGCTCTCGGTGGATATAGAGGAAAAGCTCCAAAAATATTAGAAGAAGGAGAGAAAACTTAAGGACTCTTATAGGTAGCCAGTGCTTATCTTTAAGAAAAAGAAGCAATTGAAAAACACTCAAAATGAATATGGCAAAAAGAGTTGCCTTAAGGTGAATGGAAAAAGTATTTGAGTTTCTCAAAATGACCAAATGAGAGAAGACGATCAGTAATAAAATCAAACTGAATAGCATCCCTTGGAAGAAAGTTTTTTTAAACGTAAGGATGCTTCTTAACCCCATCCCTCCTAAGAAGGCAATGGTTAAAGCGGCAAGATGAGGTGTATGAATGGCATAACGGCATAAGTCAAATAAGGGAAGATATCCAATCCAATTGATAATCGCCAAACCATATTCTTTGCCGATGATTAGAAAGGCTATAATTGCAAAATAATAATTGAGGCCCCTTTTATGATTATGAAACAAACTTAAGAAAGACAGTCCTAAAGGAAGTATCCCCAAATATCCGCCCCACCATCCGGAAAAGACCCAGTCATAGGTCAAAGGAACTTGCTGAAAAAAGTGCGGGAGGGCCAGGGTGAGAATCCGGTCCCTTTGCTCTTCCATCCTTAAACCTGTTTGCGGGGGATGCCCACTCCAGAATTCAGAAGTCATATTGCGCATAAAAGGGAATAAAACTATGGCAGATAAACAGATTCCTACAATATAAGAGAAAAGGAAATACACAAGCGTTTTAAAATATTTTTGTCGGGGTTTGAGTAGCAAAAGGCGATAAATAAAAAACAAGACAGAATAAACGCTCACCAGGAAGATATGTTCGGGATGTCCTCCCAAAATCGTCAGGGCAATGACTACCGCCAAAAAAGCCAGATTCGGGGGAGTTGTTTTTCGGATCAGTCGTTCACAGCCTATCAGGACAAGGGGAGTCATGATATCGACATTGGCTGTCCAGTACTGCAAAAGGATCATGGGACCACTGAACATGAAAATAACGGCAGAAGTCAGAGAAGGCCATTTGCTAAATCGCATCGACCGCATAAAACAGTAGGTGAATAGACCTCCTAAGAAAAATCGGCTTAAGATAAGGACATCCCAAGAATATAGAGAAGGTAGCAGGTACATAATCAGAGATAAAGGAAAAAAGAGGCCAACCTCAATCATTCCGATCAGAGGATAACCGCAGGCCTGGTGAGGATTCCAAAGCGGTAAAATCCCTTGACGCAAATTTTGTCGGATAAATTCATAAATGGGTTCTTCCGAAACCGGGGAATCCGTTCCGTTGACAGGAATGAAGGGAGGTTTATTGTGGGCCTGTTCATAAACACCTTCGGGGATAGCCTGGGAGTTGGCGGTTGTTACTTTAAAGGTTTTTCCCAGAAAGAAGACATCGTAAAAGGCCGTCATGAGAAGAAGAAAAAGAACACTTCCAATGAAAAGATATTCTTTGGGTAGCCGCTTAAACACGGGATTCATTATAATTGAGCCGATGTCCTTTAACAATGGGGGTTTTAAAAGTTTACTTCTCCGGCGCCCAAGCTCCGCCCTTTAGGGCGGGGTCAAAGGCGCCGTTCGAAGTCAACCCTGAGCCAAGCCCCGTCATTTATGACGGGGATAGTCGAAGGGTTGACTAATGAATTCATAAGTTATCGCAGAATATCTCGGTTGAGGTTTTCAAGTTTAGGAATGTTTATCTTTCCCCCACCATACGTAAAAGTGAAATAAGAGAAGGGAAGGAAGAAGATAATACAAAATCCTAGGAAAAGTTCTGATCAATCGCCAATTCAGATCAAAGTGAACAGTTGTTATATAGTTGAGGGTAATCATAGAACAATAGAGGATGAAAAAGGACGTGATCATTTTATTCTCATTTTCAAAAAATTTCTTTGTTTTGAGGAAAAACATTAAAATGAGCAAAAGCCAAATGAAATTGGATGTTGAAGAAAAAAGAAATTTCTGAATATAATTGCCAATGATGATAAGTCCACCCCAATTAAAATAAATGAATTCTTCAGAAAGATTGTTTAAAAACATATCCCGGTTAGGTGGTGCTAAGAATAATTTTAAGAGGAGAGTTGAAAAAGAACTGAAAAAGAGTCCTAAAAGGCCACAACCTAATAGGGAGATTTTGATTCTTAAATTTTGTCTTTTATCGGACAAGGCATTGAAAAATATGATAAGCGAAAAAAGCCCGCAGATCAGAATCCCCTCGTTTTTTATAAATGTCATAAAACCTAAAAACAATCCCAGTAAGGTTGCTAGGGAATAATCTTTTTCTTGTTGAAAGTAAATAAATATCATGACACTTGAGAGCAGATAAAAACTGAAAAGACCATCGGCGTATTGGGCAGTTCCCAAATGAATGAAATCAGGATGTAATAATAACAAACCACTGGCTAGCCAGGCAAGATGAGGATGGGTCAGGTGTCTTAATCCGATAAAAAGAAGACCGCCAGTTAAAAGACTTGTCCCTATGGCTGTCCACAGGGTGATGGTAAAAAGAGGGGCTTTAGCTACGGAATAAAACCAGGTGTTCAGGCAGGGTAAAAAGAGAGGATAATCGGGTTGGGTATGCCAGTGGAGGTTAAAGACCTCTTTCCAGTTGTAGTGGCCATGGATTAAAAATTTTGTTTTCATATTCCAAACCGCCCAAGCGTCCCACTCTCCAAAGGGATAACTTTGGGCAAAAACATAATAGATTTGCGCCATGGTCAAAAGAAAGAACAAAAAAATCCCAAATTGTCGTGCGGGAGTGCCTAACTGATGGGAGATTAAGATCAATGACAAATCCAATTTTTGAGGATTGATGCCAGCTGGGTGAGGTTGAGATTTTAGAATCTTTTCCCACCATTTGCTGAGGATTAAAAATATAATAAGGAAAAAATGCAGTTTTAAAATCAGTTTGTCATCCCAGTGATCGGAAATGATAAAAGACAAAAACGTAATGTTAGCCGATATCCCCAAACCCACTCCCATGGCTATTCCTAATTTCAAAGAGAGAGGAAAGTTGCAAGTTTTTTTGAATAAAATAGAAATGAAGAGAATGCCGATCAGCCATGAGATGAGACAAGCGAGGATTATTTTTATCATTTGCGCTGGGCTAATATAATACCGAATGGGTTAACGTAAATGGGCCGGGCTTTGAGTTCGGCTGTCATCGTAAAGGCCTCAATGAGATTACTGCAATCAACAATCAAATATTCTTGATAGGTATTGAGCTCTAACGTAATCGGGGCCAACATATATTGGGCCTGCAGGAAATATTTAACATCCATATCTTCTGGTGATACGTTTCGATTGGTAAAATATCCAACTTTTTCAATATTTTTTAAAAGGGGTTTTAAATCAGCAAATTCATATCCCGGTTCATTGGCAGGTATAATTTGTTTGGGAAAGAGGGTATAATACCTTAGTAAAGTTTCTGAGCTGTTTGCAAAAAAAATAATAAGAGATAAGAGAATAATTAAGACATTGACTTCGGAATTTTTTACGATCATAGGTGAAAGAAAATTGTTTGATTTGGCCTATTTTTTAGAAGAATTCCCCTTTTATTTTACCAAAAAAATGTTAACTGTCTTTTAAATTCATTATGGCTTCTTTATATATCCATATACCTTTTTGTCAAAAGAAATGTTTTTATTGCTCTTTTGTGGTTTCGGTGGGGCAAGAGGCAAGGATAGATCATTATTTAGATTGTCTTGAACTTGAGGCCAGGAAATTTTCAGGGACTCAAGTTGAGACGATTTATATTGGCGGTGGCACTCCCACTTTCTTAAATAATGTTCAATTGCGGAAATTATTAGGAATAATAAAAACTCATTTTATTTATTCCCCGCAGTCTGAATTCACCATTGAGGCCAATCCCGAAGGGATGGATTTTGATAAGGCCAAATTATTATTCGACCTGGGAGTCAATCGCATCAGTTTAGGTGTTCAGTCTTTAAAAGACACTTACCTTAAGTTTTTGGGTCGTTGTCATGAAGTTAAAACGGTTTACACCGCATTTGTACACTTAAGAAAAGCTGGCTTTAAGAATATCAATCTGGATTTGATGTTTTCATTCCCCGATCAAACCTTGAAGGAAATCAAAGAGGATGTTTTGAAGTTATTGAATTTGAGAAGTGAACACATCTCTCTTTATGCCTTGACCATTGAACAGCCCAGCCGTTTTTTTGTCGAAGGAGTAAAGCTTAAGAATTCCGAAATTCAAAAGAAGCAATATTTGTGGATAGCCAAAATTTTAGAAAAGAATCAATACGTGCAATATGAGATCAGTAACTTTGCTAAAGAAGGTAAGGAATCAAAACATAATATCAATTATTGGTCAGGAGGCGATTACATCGGATTGGGGGTAGGAGCCCATTCTCATCACGATGGATTAAGGAGTTGGAATGTTGCGCGTCTTCAGGAATATCTCAGAAGGATGACAGCCCATTTTGACCCCCAAGAAGGGCAAGAACAGTTAACCCCACAAGAAAGATATATGGAAAAATTGTTGTTTGGATTAAGAATGAATCAAGGTGTTGATCTTAAAAGACTTGAGAGGGAATTTGATTGGATTCTACTGGAGGAGAAAATCATAAGACTTAAATCCTTTTGTCAAGAAGGGTTCTTGATTTGGGAGGATTCTCATCTTAAGACCACACCCAAAGGTCGTGTTGTGTTGGACGAGCTTTGTTCTCGTTTAATTTGAAATTTTTGAAGGGTCAGGGAGTTCCCGAGGGTTCAAACTTTTAGGATATCACATCTTACACCGTATTTGGTGGCGATTTCCTGACTGGGGTTAAACAAGTGAAGAAGGAGTTGTTCAATAAGAAGACGATATTTGAGTTTCATCTTCAATTGATTGAGAAGATGGCGGGATTTTTTGAGACGCTTTTTGATCTCCCCCAGACTGTATTGGAGGCTGCCGGCGTTGATAAAAATTTTTCGTAAGGTAAGAAGATCAGCATATGTTTTCTTCTGTTTGGAGAAAAAATGAACAAATTCCTTTAATTTTTGGGATGACAATTTGCGATAGGCATGGCAGACAAGGATGGTTTTTTTGGATTCCGCTATATCACTCAAAATAGGTTTCCCAATATTCTTTTGGGAATCAAAGATCCCGATAATATCATCTTGAATTTGAAAGGCCTGTCCCATGGTTAACCCGAGTTGGGAAAGGTAAAGAATATCCTCTTTTTGGGCTCCGGCCAGAATAGCCCCTACCACCATCGGACAATCAAAGGTGTATCGAGCCGTTTTGAGGGAATAGTTCAACAAGACATCCTTTTCTTTAATTTCTCGGACATTTTTGACGCCATGCAGGGTATCAATGAATTCTCCCATAGCCGTAAAAACAGCAGTCTGAATGAAGTATTTCAGAGCCCTTTCTTTTCGTTGTGAAGCTTCCTGGATGGAGAGAAAGGCATCAATAGCCAAGGCGTAAACAATATCCCCCGCAATAATACTCAAATCGGAACCCAGCTTATCTTCTTCTTTGGTCCTGACCGCCTTTCTTAATAATTTGTGGAGGGTGGGTTTCCCCCGCCGTAAATCGGAACGATCAATAATATCATCATGAATCAGCATAAAGTTGTGCAACAATTCTATACAGGTGGAGGCATAATAAATGGGAGGGGATATCTTAGTTTGGGATCCTCTATAACCTTGATAGCTTAAGATGAGAAGAATCGGTCGAATGCGTTTGCCTTTACGCAAGACAAATTCTTTGATACTTTCAAAAAGAATCGGATCAACCAAATGAAGCTTGTATTCAGATTTTATTTTTTTGAAAAAGTCTGCTAGACTTTTATCAATTTCGGCCCGAATTTTATCTAACATGGTCAAGTATCCTAGCATAGAATATGAACGTGTTCAATTTCAATCCATAAATCCATAAAGGCTAAAAGGAAAAAGGATGAAGAGATGTTAATTTGGTAGTCAAATGTTATACTATTAATGAATCTGACCAGTTTATTAATTTTGCGAGGAGAAGGGAATGAAAAAGATTCTCATGATAGCCGTAAGTATACTTGTCATTTCAGAATTTGGTTGGGCGGAGATCATTTATTTTAAAGATGGACGTAAGATTCAAGGTCAGATCATTGAAGAAAACAAATATTCAATCAAAGCCCTAGTGAATGGATTCCCGCAGATTTATTATCGCTACGAAATCTATCGTATTGAAATGGATAAAAAAGAGGTCCCAGGCCAGGAATCCGAAAAAGCAGGACAATCGTCCCAAGATAAAGAACAGCTTATCCGAAGATTATTGGAGGTGAATGGCACTCGGGACAGCATGAACCTCCGGTTTAACCAAATCATCAATAAGGCCCCTCTGGAACAACAAGAGGAATTAAGAAAAATCATTAAAACGGAAGAAATTATAAAACGTTTAATTCCCCTGTATGCTAAATATTATACAGTGGAGGAATTGAAAGAATTGATTACCTTTTATAATAGTCCCACTGGCCGTAAGCATTTAGAAACAGTTCCTAAGATCATGGAAGATTCTTTGCATGAAATTGCAAAGTATTTTGAAGAAAAAGCCGCTGACCCAAAACTGCAAAACAAATAATCCCCCCTTTATTGTTATAATTTAGGGAAATAAGAGCTTTCTTACGCTGATTTCTTAAAAAAATCATTCTAAAAGATTCATTTTTTATTTCATTTAATCAGCTTAATGAAATAAAGTAATAAAGATAAAATGAGTTATTTATAAGAAGATTCGTCAGAAGGGAGAGATTGCAACATAATGAATATCAATAAGTTATGAAATAATAGCCAAATTCTTTTAATTTTTGTTTGACCTGTTAAATAGAATTTGATATAGTGGTGACGGTCAATTTTCTAAAAAACCCTCCAAGTTCATGTCAAAGGAATCTCGTTGACTGTGAATATTTACCCTCGAACAAAAGATTATGAAACCAATAAAATTAGGTCAAGTTAACGGAATTTAAAGGAGAAGAATATGATCGACCGTTACACTTTATCCAAAATGGGGAGTATCTGGACCGATGAACATAAGTTCTCGATTATGCTGAAAATAGAGATCTTGGCCTGTGAGGCGATGTGTAAACTGGGGATTATCCCTAAAAAATCTTTAGAGAAAATTAAAAGGGACGCCCAATTTGATATCGAAGAAATCCGCAAATTAGAAGAACGAACCAAACACGATGTTGTGGCTTTTATCAATAATGTGGGACAAAACATTGGGGCAGAGGCACGATATTTGCATATGGGCTTAACCTCTTCAGACCTTTTGGACACGTCTTTATCTGTCCAATGTGTGGAGGCAAGTGAAATATTAATCAATGACTTAAAAAAATTATTGGCGGTTCTTAAGACCAAGGCCAAGAAATACAAAGATACCAATTGCATTGCCAGAACTCACGGTGTTCATGCGGAACCCACAACTTTTGGATTAAAATTGGCGGTTTGGTATGATGAAACTAAACGTAACCTTGAGCGGATGGAACAGGCCCGCGAAATGATGCGTATTGGAAAACTTTCCGGAGCGGTAGGGACATATGCTAATATTGATCCCTTTGTAGAAGAATATGTCTGTCAGAAGCTCGACTTAAAACCTGCCAATATCGCAACCCAAATCATCCAACGGGATGTCCACTGTCAGTTTGTGACCACCTTGGCCTTGATTGGATCTTCTCTTAATAAATTTGCCACCGAAATCCGCCTTTTACAGAAAACAGAAGTCTTGGAAGTGGAAGAGCCTTTCTTTAAAGGGCAGATCGGATCCTCGGCCATGCCCCATAAACGAAATCCTGTTACCTGCGAGAGAATTTCTGGGTTATCCCGAATTTTACGTGCTAACTCCCAAGCGGCTTTCGAGAATATCATCTTATGGCATGAACGGGATATCAGCCATTCCTCAGTAGAAAGAATCATCTTACCAGATAGTACGATTATTCTAAATTATATGCTGCATAAGTTCATTCCCATTGTTGAGGGACTGCTGGTGTATCCCAAAAACATGGTGAACAGTTTGAGTAGAACGAATGGACTGATTTATTCGCAAAGGGTTCTCTTAGAATTGATGAAAAAAGGATTAACGCGGGAACAGGCCTATGATATCATCCAAAGTTGTGCCATGCAGGTCTGGCAAGATACAACCGAATTTAAGGATGTCTTATACCGTGACCGCAGAGTTAGGAAATATTTACGACCTACAGAAATCGATGCCTGTTTTGACATTAAATATTATACGCGATATCGGGATCTTATTTTTAAACGGGTAGGGATAAAATAAAACCATCCTGTTTGAATTCTGCAAGTTAGTAATGAAGGAATTTGATTTCTTAAAGGATTTATCTTGCCTTTCCTAGAATTAGTTCCTAGATGACAACAAGTCTAAACTAGAAATTTTATTTGGTGGGGTATGAAATTTTTTAGGGCATTCTCCCCAAGAGTGAGGTGAATCATGAAAAAGCTCAACAAGATTTATGAAGGCAAGGCCAAAATTCTCTATGCCACTGACTCTGTGGATCATATTATCCAATATTTCAAAGACGATGCGACCGCCTTTAATGCCGCCAAAAAAGGGACAATTCAGGATAAAGGGATCATTAATAACAAGATTTCCTCTAAAATATTTGAGTTTTTGGAAGCGCAAGGAATTCCTACCCATTTTGAAAAGATCTTAAGTGACCGGGAGATGCTGGTTAAGAAGGTTCAAATCATTCCCTTGGAAGTGATAATACGCAATATTGCTGCCGGGTCTCTTTGTAAACTCCTTGGGGTTCCAGAGGGAACGAAGTTGGCCTGTCCTACCCTCGAGTTTTGTTTTAAAGAAGATAAATTAAACGATCCCATGATCAATGAATATCATATCCGAGCTCTCAAAATCGCAACCGATGAGGAAATCGCTAAAATCAAAGAATTCGCTTCTCAGATCAATGAGCTTATGTCGAAATTTTTTAAGTCTTTAAATATCACTTTGGTTGACTTTAAGTTAGAATTTGGCCGATGGAGAGGGAAGATAATCCTAGCCGATGAGATCTCTCCTGATACCTGCCGTTTATGGGAGATTGGAACGGGAAGAAAACTGGATAAAGACCGTTTTCGCAGAGATCTGGGCAATATTGAAGAAGCCTATCAGGAAGTTCTAAGCCGAGTAACGGGTTAAGCGAATTTTTAAGAATTTACTTGAAGGTCACAAGACACAGGATCACAGGGCACAAGTCCCCAATATCCGTTTTACTTGTGACATGTGAGTTGTGGTCTTGTGACTATTTTTTTTATGATCTGGCGAGTTGAGATAAAGGAAAAAGATACGGCTCTCGATGCTTTAGGTAAAAGCATAGAAAAAGATATTCATGATTTAGGTTTCACATCGATCAATAAAGTTCGGGTTTCCTCAATCTACACCATTGATGGTGAGATCTCTGAATCAGAAATTAAAAGGATCTGTGAAGAACTTCTCACCGACCGGGTCACCCAAGATTATATTTGTTCACATATTCACGATCTCCCTTCCTATCCTACCCCTAATGGCTTCCTGTTTATCGAGTTAGCTTATCATCCCTGGGTGATGGATCCGGTTGAGGAATCTACCCTCAAGGGAATCCGTGATCTGGGGATAGCGGTCAACAAAGAACTCTCTGTTCGTACTGCTAAAAAATTTTATTTTTTTGGAAATCTGACCAAGAAAGACTTGAATTTCATTACGGATAAGTTATTATCCAATAAGTTAATTCAGCAAGTTGTTAAAGATCCGAAAGATTATCTCAAATCCCCTTCTTGGAAAAAGGAAGATGGTAAGATCAATGTTCTTATCATTGATTTGATGAAGGCGACCTCCCGTCAATTACTTCAATTAAGCCAAAAAGGGCAACTCTTTCTCAATCTCGCTGAGATGAGGGCCATTCAGGGTTATTTCAAAAGAATAGGTCGAAACCCTACGGATTGTGAATTAGAGACCATTGCCCAGACCTGGAGTGAACATTGTTATCATAAAACTTTTAAAGGAGATATTCACTTTGAGGCCGATCTTAAGGGGGGGGAAAAGCGACAGCTTATTCGTAATTTGTTCAAATCCACAATTGTCAAAGTAACCCGAAAACTTAAAAAACCATGGTGTGTCTCGGTTTTTCATGATAATGCAGGGGTGATTCGCTTTGATGAGGATTCTAATATCTGTTTTAAGGTGGAGACTCATAATCACCCTTCTGCCTTGGAACCGTTTGGGGGAGCCAACACCGGCATCGGAGGGGTGATCCGCGATATCCTGGGAACAGGGTTGGGTGCAAAACCCATTTGTAGTACCAATGTTTTCTGTTTTGCTCCACCGGATTTTTCCCCTCAAAGATTACCAGAAGGGACATTGCATCCTAAAAGAGTGATGAAGGGGGTTGTCAGTGGGGTGAGGGATTACGGGAATAAAATGGGAATCCCAACCGTCAATGGGGCAATCCTTTTTGAGGAAAGATTTGTGGGGAATCCCTTAGTTTATTGTGGGACCGTAGGGTTAATCCCAAAAGGAAAAGAAAAAAAGAAAATCGAAAAAGGTGATCTGATTGTGGTGGTGGGTGGAGGAACCGGCCGCGATGGGATTCATGGAGCAACTTTTTCCTCCGGTGAGTTGACCAATGCCTCAGAGGAAGTTTCCTCAGGGGCGGTTCAGATTGGACATCCTATTCAGGAGAAAAAACTTCTTGATGCCCTGCTTCAGGCCCGGGATCAAAATCTTTATGAGGCCATTACGGATTGCGGGGCCGGTGGATTTTCCAGTGCGATTGGAGAAATGGCCAAGGACACCGGGGCCAGAGTCAGTTTAGAGAAAATTCCTCTCAAATATGAGGGCTTAACTTATACAGAGATTTGGATTTCCGAATCTCAGGAAAGGATGGTTCTTGCCGTTAAACCGGAAAGTTTCCACAAATTAAATTTAATTTTTTCTCAGGAAGGAATTCTGCCGGTCGTCATTGGAGAATTCACTGGCAATAAACGTCTAGAACTTTTTTATGAGAATTGCCAAGTCTGTGATTTGGATATGGCGTTCCTTCATCAAGGAATTCCAAGGATTGTGAAGAGGGCGCAGTGGTCACCTCCTCGACTTAAAGAACGACACTTCCCTTGTCCTTTGGACTTGACGCAAAAACTTTTGGATGTCCTTTCTCATTATAATGTCTGCTCCAAGGAATGGGTCATTCGGCAATATGATCATGAAGTGCAAGGAGGGTGTGTTATTAAGCCCCTGGTTGGTCTCAATTGTGATGGGCCATCGGATGCAAGTGTGATCCTTCCTAAACTGGATAAAACAAGAGGAATAGCTGTTTCCAATGGAATAAATTTTCGTTATGGGATGATTGATCCTTTTTGGATGGCGGGATCGTGTATTGATGAGGCCATTCGCCAGATTATTGCGGTGGGAGGAAATTTGGAAAGAATTGCTCTTCTTGATAATTTCTGTTGGGGAAATCCCGATAAACCAGATCGTTTGGGAAGTCTTGTTCGATGCGCGCAAGGTTGCTATCAAATAGCCTATGGGTATAAAGTTCCCTTTATCTCGGGCAAGGATAGTTTGAATAATGAATATACGATTAAGGGAAAATCGATGGCTATCCCCGGGACTCTTCTTATTTCTGCCATTGGTATTATTGAAGATGTGACTCAATGTGTAACAATGGATTTCAAGAAAAGGGGTGATCTCGTTTATATTGTCGGATTGACTCAAAAAGAGTTGGGCGGGTCAATTTATTATGATACCTTGAAAACATTAGGTCGCCAGGTCCCTGTTGTCGATGTTAAGCAAGGAGCAAAAATTTATAAAGCGCTTACCCAAGCGGTCAATAAAGGTTTGATTGAGGCTATGCATGATTGTTCAGAAGGGGGACTTGGCGTTGCCTTGGCAGAAATGGCCTTCGCCGGCGGGTTGGGGTTGCAGGCCCATCTTAATCAGGTCCCCTACCGCGGCAGAGAAAGAAGAAATGATTTTATCCTTTTTTCTGAATCCAATTCGAGATTTATCATTGAGGTTAAAAAGGAAAACCAGAAAAATTTTGAGAGACTCCTTAAAAACCTTCCTTTTGGATTACTAGGTTACCTTCAAGATTCCCCGGAGTTTGTTGTTTATGGAATAAACGAGGGAATTTGTATCAAGGCAGTCATCCAGGATTTGAAAGAGTCTTGGCAGAGGCCATTGCGATTTTAACACAAGTCACATGTCACAAGTCACATGTTGCATGGATTGATTTATTAACCTTATTTTAACTTCAACTTGTAACGTTGTGACGTGTGTCTTGTGACAGGTGATCTTGTTTAACCAAAGGCGGTGAAGATGAAAAATAGTATCCAGGAACATAAAAAAGTGGCAGAGGTTTTAAAGATGGAAGACCCCTGGCGGGTCTTTAAGATCATGGCTGAATTTGTGGATGGGTTTGAGGAACTTTCGGCGATCGGTCTTGCGGTGAGTATTTTTGGGTCGGCCCGAACCCAGAGAACCCATCGAATGTATAAAATGGCACAAAAGACAGCCAGTTTACTGGTGAAGGAGGGTTTTTCTATTATTACAGGAGGCGGGCCCGCCATTATGGAAGCCAGCAATAAGGGAGCGACTAAGGTGGGAGGAAATTCCATCGGCTTAAACATTGATCTGCCCTTTGAACAGAAGCCAAATAAATATATTAAAACCCTCATTAATTTTCATTATTTTTTCTGTCGCAAAGTCATGTTCGTCAAATACGCCAAGGCCTTTGTCATTTTCCCTGGGGGTTTGGGAACATTGGATGAATTTTTTGAAAGCATTACCTTGATTCAGACCCAGCGGATTGAACGTTTCCCGGTTGTTTTGGTGGGGAGTTATTATTGGACAGGACTGGTGGCTTGGTTAAGAGATACAGTTTTAAAGGAGGGGAACATCGATCCACAAGATTTAGAGATTTTTCAGATCGTTGACACCCCCCAAGAAGTGATTAAGGTGATAAAGAACTTTTATAAAAAAACCTGAGGGATTCCTTTAGAACCCGGAGCTGTTGAGAGATGAAACAAAAGAAAGTCAAAGTCCTTGTTCTACGTACGGCGGGTACTAATTGCGACCAGGAGACAGCCTTTGCGTTCCGCAGTTTCCATGCGGATGTTGATTTGGTGCATATATCTTCTCTGATTAAGCGGGAGGTATCTTTATCCGAATATCATATCTTGGCAATCCCGGGAGGTTTTACCTACGGAGATGATATTATCTCTGGTCGAATCTTAGCCAATGAATTGAAAATGAAATTATCCGATGGTTTACAGAAATTTATTCTAGAGGGTAAACTCATCTTAGGGATTTGCAATGGGTTTCAGGTGTTGGTTCGAGCAGGAATCCTCCCCGGCCCTTTGGATGAAAATACATCTTGGACTAAGGACACCAAACAAAATATCAGTCTAACCTTTAATGACTCTGGGAAATTTGAGGATCGATGGATCTATTTGCGAGTGAGCGGCCATTCCCTCTGGACCCAAGGATTACCAGAAGTCATTTATCTCCCGGTCGCCCACGCGGAAGGGAAATTTGTCCCTGATAACAAAGAGGTATTAAATCAGTTGAAAAAAAATCATCAGATTGTTTTTCGTTATTGTGACCAAAATGGAAACCCCACATCCTATCCTTATAATCCCAATGGTTCGGTGGATCACATTGCTGGGATTACCGATCGGACGGGTCGAATCTTAGGTCTTATGCCCCATCCAGAAAGACATTTTCTTTTTATCCAGCACCCCTTTTGGACACGGTTAGAGAGAAAAAGCCTTTACGGCCAGGGGGCCAAGATTTTTGAGAATGGGGTGAAATATGTCAGAGGGCATCTTTTAAACCAACGATCCCAATTGGTGCAAATTTAAGGGTGATTTTGCAATGTTATTGTTTAGTTGAACGAGAGCGTTTTTTATCCTTTGAGTACCGTGTCATCGCGAGGAGGAGTGCATTTTACAACGACGAAGCGATCTTTTTAGCGTTAAAAAGATTGCTTCTCCGCCATAAAGCTTGGCGGATCGCAATGACACGCTGGCTGTCTCGTTGAGTCTCTTTGAGCACTAAACAAATACCTTGCAATGAACAAATACCAGCCCGGAAGTGGCAAGGTGAATGGGTTATGGTAAAAAACAAAATAACTTATCAAAGAAGCGGCGTTGATATCGACAAAGCCAGTCGGTTTGTCAAAGGCATTCAAGGTTATATTAAAAGTACTTATACAGGGGCTGTCCTTAAAGATCAAGGGGCCTTTGGCGGATTGTTTGCCTTGGATCTTAAGAATTATAAAAATCCTGTCCTCGTTTCTTCCACGGATGGGGTGGGAACAAAACTTCTTGTGGCCAAGGCGGTGAATAAGCATGATACGGTGGGTATTGATCTTGTGGCGATGAATGTGAATGATATCTTGTGTTCGGGAGCTGAACCTTTGTTTTTCTTAGACTATATTGCTTGCGGAAAACTGAATATCCATGTCTTAAGAAGTGTCATCAATGGAATCATACAAGGTTGTCATCTGGCCGGCTGTAGTCTCATTGGAGGAGAAACCGCTGAGATGCCGGGAATGTACAAGGCAGATGATTATGATTTGGCAGGATTCGCGGTGGGGGTGGTTGAGAAAGAAAAAATCATTGATGGAGCAAAGATTGATGCGGGAGATCAGGTGATTGGTCTTCTTTCCAATGGGTTACACTCTAATGGATTTTCTTTAGTAAGGCGGGTATTTTCTATTAAAGAACAAAAAAGGATGGCCAAAGAATTATTAAAACCCACCCGCATTTATGTCAAAGAGGTTTTGCAACTGATCAAACGATTTCCCATCAAAGGAATTGCCCACATAACCGGGGGGGCTTTTGTAGAAAAATTGACGAAAATTCTTCCAAAAGGGAAATGCTTTCTTATCGATCAGAAAAGTTGGCCAGTACCAAAGATATTTCAAAAAGTACAAAAAAAAGGTAAAATAGACAACCTCGAGATGTTTCGGACCTTCAATATGGGGATTGGAATGGTCTTGGTGGTGAATCCAGAAGATGTCAATACAATTCGATCGTTTCTTTTTAAATTAAACCTCCCCTCGTTTTGTATAGGGAAAGTCATCAAAGATAAAAGGAAAAAAATAGAATTCAATCCCGCTTTAAATTCAAATGAGTAATAAATTACTTAATGTCTTAATCATCGGTTCTGGTGGCCGGGAACATGCCTTGGCCTTCAAAATCAAACAAAGTTCTAGGGTCGATAAACTTTACTGTGCTCCGGGGAATGCAGGGATTCAAGAGATCGCGGAGTGTGTCGATATTAAGTCAGATGAAATTGAGAGGCTTATTGGTTTTGTAAAAGAAAGGTCGATCGATTTCACAATTGTTGGGCCGGAGGCGCCCTTGGTTTTAGGGATCGTGGATCGTTTCGAGAAAGAAAACTTAAAGATCTTCGGCCCGCGACAATGCGCCGCGCAATTGGAAGGCAGTAAAGTCTTTGCTAAGGATTTTATGAATCGTAGGAATATCCCGACCGCTTTTTACCAGACCTTTGCTGATCTAAACGAGGCCCATCGATTTTTAAATAAGACCCAGTTCCCTTTGGTGGTAAAGGCCGATGGCCTAGCCGCTGGCAAGGGAGTTATCATTTGTCAATCCTTTGAAGAAGCAGAAGAGGCCTTAAACAAAATCATGAAACAGAAAATTTTTAAGGAAGCAGGGACAAAGGTCGTTATCGAAGAATATCTTAAAGGAGAAGAGGTTACTATCCTTGCTCTAAGCGATGGAGAGAATTATACGATTCTTGAATCGGCCCAGGATCATAAACGAATTTTTGATGATGATCTAGGCCCCAACACGGGAGGCATGGGAGCCTATTCTCCCAACGTCATAGTCACGGCCGAGTTACTAAAAAAAATTGAGATGAGGATCATTGAACCAACCATCCGGGGGATGAGGCAGGAAGGGTGTTCTTTTAAAGGGATTCTTTATGCGGGGCTTATGATGACTCTCGATGGCCCGAAAGTCTTGGAATTCAATGTCCGTTTCGGGGATCCTGAGGCCCAGGCTATTTTGCCAAGATTAAAAAATGATTTGTTGGAAGTTTTATGGGCGAGTTTTGAGGGGAGGCTTTCGGAGATTAGATTAGAATGGGATACACGCTGTTGTGTGTGTGTTGTCATGAGCTCTTCTGGCTATCCAGATAAATTTGAGATCGGGAAAGAAATTACCGGTTTAGACTCAGCGGCTCGCCTGGAAGATACTTTTGTTTTTCATGCAGGAACAAGGAAAGAGAATAATCGGATTCTTAGCAATGGTGGCCGAGTCTTGGGTGTCACCAGCCTAGCGAGCAGTATTGAACAGGCCGTGGAAAAAGCCTATACGGCCGTTGAGAAAATCAAATTTGATCATTGTTTTTTCAGGCGGGACATCGGTGCCAAGGCCATTAAAAGATCCAGGGGAAAATCCCGGATTAAGAGTTTGATTTGATGATCAAATTCCTTGCAGTATCGAGAGGGTAGTTAAATGAAGAAAAATAAAACAGTGACAGTCCCACTTTGGTGGAATCACTGTAAACTCGTTCTTCTTTTCTTTTTTCTCTTTTTCGTTTGTAATGCTATTTTGTTCACTAATGTCTTCGCCAATCACAATCCGTCATTGAGCTGTTTACGCAACTTTATCCGCGGGGATTCCAATTTCGACGGGCATGTGGATATCTCGGATCCGATCAATACGTTAAGTTTTCTTTTCTTAGGCAGAGGAACCCTTCCCTGCCGCGAGGCGGCGGACGCAAACTCCTCTGGGGATGTCGATATCTCGGATGCGATTTATACTTTAGAATTTTTATTTATAGGCGGCCCGGCACCGAAACCTCCTTTTCCCAATCCCGGGCCGGCAGAGACAATCCCACCGGTGATTTCCGATCTTCAACCACAGGATGGGAGTATCATCCCCAATCCACAGCCAGCGATCACTGCCCAATATTCTGATTCCGGAGTTGGGATTGATGTGGCCTCAATTCGTTTACTACTTGATAATCAAGAGGTAACTCAACAGGCCAAGATCACAGAGAGTACTTTAAGTTTCACCCCCGCCAATCCCTTAAGTGAAGGGCCGCACACCGTAAGTTTAAGTGTCTCGGATCGGGCCGGTAATTTAACCCAAAGACAAAGCACATTTCAGATCAAGCGTCCGCCAGCGCCGCCTGAGTTAGGCGCGATCGGGAATCAGAGTGTGGATTTAGGGACGACCCTGAGTCTAACTCTGACCGCCACCGATCCTAACAATGATCCATTAACGTTTTCAGTTTCACCTTTGCCGTTACCCGAGAATGCGAGTTTGAATGCTACGACCGGTTTATTTACCTTCCGGCCTGGTGCTGATCAGATCGGAAAGTTTACTTTGACCTTTATTGTGAGTGACGGTGAGCTCACCGATTCCGAAACGATCACGGTTTTTGTGGAAGAGCCGCCGGTGGGGGGCTTAACCGGTTTAACCG
>CAYJXI010000044.1:19304-27317 GCA_964374105.1 uncultured Planctomycetales bacterium | reverse complement strand
GTGAAGCTTTCAAATCTTCCATAATTCCAGCTAAATTTAAAATAGCCACGGCCTCCTGACTATTAACCACTCCATGGGCGGCAATCTCCTCAAATCTTTTCAGCAACCAATCCCGCCGCAATTGCCCCTGAGAATACTGCATCGCCAACCCTAAGGATAAAGTGGCCGCGGTTAGTTCGTCAAACTCCTTTAACATTTCCCGGTAATTGGCAAGAACGGATTCCCTCACCTTCGGGCTAGAAAGTCCACCCTTTCTCATCGAAGCAATAGAACTGGCTAGGCTCAAAACCAAAGGAACCTTATCCTGCGGTGCCATGTCCGCACCAGTGGCGGTCAAAATCGCCTGATCTTTCGTTTGCCGAAGTCTGTCGGTTGAAGCCTGCTCGTCATCCAAAATCTCTTCCCCATCGCGTGATTTAAAAATAACTCTTCCTTCAAGGGCAGTCTCTACTTCGATTGCGGATACGGATGCCCCAAAAGCCAAATTTTGAAAAAATTCTGACAGATTACGGCTTTGACCGCTAGCCGCAATAACATCTGCCTCATCAACCTCTTCTTTACCAATCCCGGCTTCGTGTAAGGTTCTGACTATATCATCAACAGTAGTGTCACTAAAGGTCAACATCGCCTCGTCTTTACCTTTGTCTTTGTCCTTCCCTTCTCCCTCAGCCCCTGTCCATTCAAACCAATCCTTCAATTCTTTGTAATTCGCCACTACTTGCAATTCAGAGAGAATCGCCCACGCCACTTGATCGCGTGTGGCCCCGACAAAATTATCAAATCCGTTTTCCCCAAGATAACGATGAAACTCATCATCAATCACCAAAATGACGATAGGCCCGCGAAATCCAATTGTCACAAAATGATATCCTTCCTTGGAAATCACCGAACCGTCTTTACGCTGAAAAGAGGTGTAGGGCTTCCCATCCATATTCGAACGCATAAGAAAAGAAAAATGAAAATAGGGTGTAGGGAGCGGATGTCGCGGATCTCGTTGTCCCAATTCAAATGCCGCACGAATGGCTTCTTCAATCTTCGTATCAGAATCAGCGGATTCAACGCTAAAAACTCCCTGCCTTTGATCAAACAGAAAACCGCCGTAAACCTTTGTCTGGCCGATCTGAATTTTCCGGTCGGTCAAGACTGCTTGATTGAATACGGTCTGGCCCGGCAGACGGCTGACAAACTGATGAAATTCTTCCGGAGTCATGCGCTTGGGTCGAGAAATTTGTCTTTCCAATCTCAGAGACTTGGCTGCTAAAGACAATTCGTTAATCACAGCCGGAAGATTCTCTGGAGCAAAATCTTTTTCCTCACCGTCGCTTAAGATCGCCTCGCCGCGTTCTTTCATCGTCAAAAATAACGCCTCGGTCGATTCCATGGCGAGCTCATTTTCTACTTTCTTCATAACCTCTTCAAAGTTCTGGCTTAGGCTGAAGGTTTGTTCCTCCGGCTTCCACTCAACGGCTGACTCAGCCTTAAGGTCACCCTTCTGGTACCAATAGAGATTAAATGCTTTGACATACTCTTCTTCGCGCTGGGGATCGGCCTTCGGTTCATGAAAAAGAAAGAGCCGATCTCCTTGCGGGGTATCCATGATGATTCCCATAATTTCACCGTTAAAAAAACCGCGGGTATAAATGTCACCGTTTTTCATCCCATCGTCACTAATAATGGCACTAGGAGGAGAAGGATTCCCATTAGGATGATTGTGAACCGTCATCACCTCATCATGTTCGGGGATAGACTCTTCCTCTGCCTCAAGAGACTTAGCCCCGATCCACTTTGTGACAGCGGTATTGGCATAGACTACATCTTCTAAGAACTCACCGGCCTCAGAGATCTGTTGCAAATTCATCAGTCGTTGGGGGTCAATGCGATAACGTTCTTGTCGACTCACCGAATAAAGTTCCATCTCAGCATTAAATTCCTTTAAATTCTTTCCCAGATACTGCAGACCCTCTTTAATTTGATTTTCGAGGCTTGAGATGATTTCTGTCTTGCCTTCGGTCTTAGCCTCCTCCCACGCCTTTAATATCCCCTTAAGATCCATAAGGTCATAGATTGGCGCTAAAAAATACCCAAACTTTTCAGTGACCTCTAACTCATCGGTCGACTTGGATCTTATGATAACAAATTTTGTGTCATCTTTAGGATAGTGAATACCCACGACCGCTCCTTGCTTTAAATAAATTTTGGCCTGTAATTCAACTTCATTCTTTCTGGCTAAGGCCGTCATCTGGGCTAACTCATTAAGGGTAGAGACATCAAGAGTGACCTTTTTATCCGCCCGCCGGCTTTTGAATTCAACGGGCTTTGTGATCGGACTTTTGGTCAACATCGCCCGATCTTTATTTTTCTCATCTTCTTTCCCTTCGTCTTCCTTATCTTCCGGTCCGGGAAGCTGGGGACGCTCGGGCTTGGCTAATCGGAAACGCAATTTTCTTTCTTCAACCGGAGAGGTTAATAACCTGTCCCCGGACACTTCTTGGCCAACCTGATCTTTTCTTAATTTTCCCAAGGCTTCCTTAATTGCAACAAGCACCGGCACTGCCCGTCCAGCCTTTTCCACCATCACATCCGGGGCAATCACCGATTCCATTTTCTCTAATACCGACATATAAAACGCCTGCTCCTGCACCGGAATTTTATCTAATTGCTCGAGAACCTTCTTGGCTAACCCAAACGATAATTCCGCCATGTAATTGGCGTTATGATTACCGACAATCTGATTCCGGTGCGAGGCATCAATCCTGGGAGCCTGTTCGAAGTAGGCCTTCATATTGCCAAGGACCGCATGGGTGCTTATACTCAAACTCTCTTTTTTCTTTTTTTCTGCCTCCGCGGCCTTGTCCTCACGCTCATTGACCCACGGTAAAAAGATCAAAAGATATATTGCTTTTTCTGCTTCCTGCCGGACTACAGGTGTGATTTGCCCTGAGTTGAAGATCGAAGCCAGATAATACAAGGCAACGTCATTGGCCTCCTTCTCCCAGCCTAAGCCCTCTTCTGCCTTTAGTTCTTTGACCTTATTCTCAAACGCCTTCTCCCGGAAGTTCAGGTAAGCCTTGTAATAAATCTGGTAATGCTGTTCTAAAATTTCGGCATAATTTTTGGGTTTATCGATTTTGTCTTTGGAGGGTTCGACAAACGTCATAAAAAGCATAAAGAACATAAACTCAATGGCCACCTTAGGCCCTTGACGGCCAAGGATATAATTGTAAACCCGAATCCAGTGCTGTCTTTTTTCTCGGACAACATCACCTTCATCTCCGAATTTCATTTTTAAGAATTCATCCAGCATCGAATCAAACGCCTGGGTCGAGCCAATCAGATTAACCACACTATCAATCACGTCTTCCTTAATAACCTTCTCGGTACGGTGTCGCAGCTCACCCAACTCGGTGGCTATAAAAGCCATTGTCTGGACCTGATCAGGCTGGTAACGTTTTTCCCGCAACAAGTCAATAACGGTCTTGAAGACCTCCTCATCTTTACTATCGGGCAACATCTGCCCAAGGCTAAGTTCATCGGTTAGAAAACCCAGTTCTTCTTTCACTTCAGTGCGGAACAACCCGTGCTCAGCCTGATAACGCAGGTGTTTAATAAATTGCGCCTTTACCTCACTCATTGGAATGAACCCGGCCAGTTGGGGATGAGCCGCCAAGATCAAGAGTATGATCAGGGCATCGCCATCATTAACCTTTTGCAGCGAGTCCCATATATTCTTGGCTGTCTCTGGTTCGATGGAAGGCGTCTGCACAAAGAGACGGAAAATCGAAAAAAGCTCCTCAACTTTTGTCTCGGCATTAACCACGCTTTTCTGTGTCGTCTCCTTGCCGGATTCAACATGCGGTTCAGGGATTTTTTCCTCGGATTTCTTCTCAGGCGGCTTTTGGCCAAACAACTGGTCTAAATAACCTGAGGGCTCTTCTGGCCCCTCTTCTTCAGCCTCCTCTTTCTCGGGATAAAGTTCACGGCCCTCGGCCTGCCGCAACCAGTCAAACTTTTTGCGGTAGAGTTTATAAATCGCGTTGACTTCGACCGCCATGGCGGTTTGTTCCCGCTGGGCTTTCTCGATTTCGGGCTTGATTTCCTGGGCGCGCGCTTTCAAAGACTCATGTGCATTTCTTGTTTCCGTGAGCTCTGCCACTTTCTTTTTATAAGCCTCTTTAGCTTTATCCCGCTCAATACTGAAATGCGGAGCACTTTTATAATTATTCTTAGCGATCTGAACCTCACGGGGCAGCTGCCCAAGCCTTTTTTGCAATTTGATCAATTCGGCTCGGGTATCATCCTGGGTTCGCTTCAATTCCTCGACTTGGGCATTCACGGCAACCAAGGACGTGCTGGCGACCTCGATTTGTTTTTCCATACCTACGACTTCTTTATAAACCTGGCTGATCTTTTCCCGTAACTCATAATATTCCTTAACGGCCTGCAGTTTAACGGCAACCGCCTTTTGCGCCATCTGCTGTACACGGCGGATGATATTGTTCAATTCTAATCGTTCGCTGGGTTCCTTGGTTTCAAATTGAGAAGCGACCCGGCCGGCAAGTTTAAGAACCCCTAGGGCCTTTGTGTGATCAATGTTCTCCTCTTGAGTAAAAAATTCAAAGGCCTCACGGATGGACTTCATACCGAATTTGAGCATGATCCGCTGGATATTTTTGTCGATAATATCATTACTCTGGAATTCATAATAACCCGTGATAAGAGCAGAGCGCAGTTGTTTAGCCTCATCCTCCTTCAAGGACGCCAACATCTCGTCATCAAAATAATGTCCCAACAAAATAAGCTTCTGGACCTCCCGTTCCTCTTCCCCTAACTCAAACATGACAAAGGGAAGAATCCTGGCGCGGCCACCTTGGATTTTCCCGGGAATAGCCAAGGAGAGGAGAATTTCCATCAGGAAGGCCCGGTGGTTGATCTCAAAAACCTTGTACTTCTCCCCATCACTTAAATAAGCCACAAATGGTTCCGGCAGGTCATAATAAATTTCTCTTAACTTCTTTCGGATAAGGACAACCGAACGTCTGGCCAGGATAACACTATTGGCGATGATAAAATCCAACCGTTCGGGAATGATCTTCATTTCTCCCTCGGGCGTCCGCGCATACATCCCAAAACGCATGCTGGCCAGATAAAAGGCCTTGACCGAATCCGGGGCATTCGCATAATGAGATCGTAGGTAATCAAAAAACCAATCCGGCCAGGCAAAATTGGCAAAGGCCAAAAGAGTTTCAATGGATTGGGCATACCCTTCGTACCCGCCATAGTCTTTGAGCATATGCTCTAAGCTCGGATCTTCTGAGGCATAAATCTTGGAAACGCTGGTAAAATTGCTGTCCACCGCCAAAAAAAAGTCCTTACTGACGTTGGGGTACAGGGCAATCAGCGAGGCCATCAAGGGCTTGAATTCCGCCTGGCTCTCCTCACTCATTCTTTTGGCAAACTGCATCAGAATGTGAATCCTTAACTTCAACCATTTGCGGCTGTCCACATCCGACATAATCCGGTTGAATTGCCTTATAATGATCCGAGAGATCAAGAGATTCTCCTCCCCTTCTCCTTGGCCGCGGGCCAGGTCCTCGGCGGCTTTAAGCATCCGGTCAAAAAGCCAGCGGAAGGCCTTCAGCTGCATCTCCTCGTCCTCTTTGAGAAGATTTTCAAGATTTTCAGCTAGAGCCGGATCGGCTTTCCTCAACACCTCATCGGCAATCTCCATATAATCTTTGGCCTTAATCCTTTTTTCCATAAGAGTATCAGCAACGACATACGCCACCTTTCGGGACTTGGTGCCAGCTCCGACAATAGCGGCAAATTTACGGGCGGCTTCTACTGTTTCATCCGAGGGTTGGCCAAAGGCAATTTTATCCAAGGTTCTACGTAAAGCATTTTCATCATCCCAAGCCTTTGTCTCCAAAAGGCCTTGAACTGTCGCCTCATCCCGCATAACAGTACTCAAAAGCTGTTCCGGTCCGCCTTTCGCAATAGAGACTGACAAAAGTTCATTGACCCGGCCAGGCAACACCATGCCTTTTTCGCCAATAGGAGCGGGAAGAGCCGCAAAGGTGTCACCCATCAGGCCCTTGCCGGGAGAGGTTATCAACTGTACCCCTTTGACCGGTTCCGCTAGAGCTGGTTTAGCCATCAACTCTGCCTCGAGTTTCCAGGGAAGAGGAAAATGTTTTTGAATCCACTCTTCAGTTTGATCCGGGAATTCGATATGGGCCGCCTCATGGGCCGCCCAGGCCTTACGCATTGGATCAGACCATTGGATGATGATCTCATAATCCTTTTCATCTAAATAAAGGCTCTGATACTTCCGCCGGCCGACATGGGTTAAAAGATCCGAAGGATCTTGAATCTTCTTATCTTCTGGACTACCGATATTGGCCTGTTGGACCATTTCCGAAATCCTTGCTTTGAGCCCAGGCAAAATATATACCGGGATACCATGCAGTTTCCCTTCTTGGTCTAAGTGTTTGATCTCATCTCGTTTAAGCGTTCGGCGCAGTTTGCTTTTTTCTGGATCCGTAAAATACTCCGTGATCGCGGCATTGACAATGTCATGCTGTTCTTTAGTCAATGGCAATCCCGACCAGCGCATGGCAGGACCCTCATCCGCCTTTTCCTCCAAACGGGCCGAGCTAATCCCTGCCGCATCGGTATTTTCAAAATACAATCCCTGGACCTGAAAATTCCCGGAACGGTAAAAACTTGTGCTTTGAACAGGTGTCAATGTTGCCCCTTGTGGTAAACTTTGCACCATCGTAGGAAGCCCCTCAAAACCCAGACCTCCGGAAAAATACTTACGGGGGATCATCTCTTGCTTAGCTGGATCATAATCTTCTCTGATATAGTTGTAAACACCCTTCTTAAACGCTGCCAAATACTGTTCATAGATCTTTTGTTTAATCTCTTTGTCCTCTAATTCAATGCCTTTTATCTTTTTCTTATCGGCGTAGACTTGGCCTAGCAAACTTTCTTCCAAATTTTTCTTATACCATGTCGCTAAAATCATGGAATGATAAATCTGGCGAAGGTTGGCAAAGGTTTCACCCTGATTGACTTCTTTTTCTATTTCTTTGAGAATCACCTCCCGTACCGCTTGCGAGGTCAATTGATTGATTTCTTGAGAATTATCTTCGTTGATTTTGGGAGAAGTCTCTTGAGCATTTTGGGCATTTTGAGCCAAAGCCAAATAATCCTCCTCCAGCATGACCTTAAGCGAACTTTCAACGACAAAAGCGCTTAAGCCATGTTCATAAACAACCGCCTTTTCTGGTACAATCCAGATTTTATTGAAGGTATTAAAAGGGATATGGGTGGTCCCAAATTTCTCCATGGCCTTGGCATAAACACGGTCCCAAAACTTTTTACCCAATTGTTCTTCGGGATAAATCAAAGAAGCGGTTAGTTGCTTTAAAAGATAATCCTGGGATAAGAGATCCCGTCCCATCTCGGTTTGATCGAATCCTGGCGGGATAACTCGCTGCGATTCATAGGGAGAGAGATTCACCCAGAGATCTTGTTCCGGGACGGTTAGGGCCGCCAAAAAATATTTGATCAGTTTGATGGCTTCTTTTTCAAAGGCCTCACCCTTTAGATTATCTTCTCCTTGATTAATGATAAAATCAAAATGTAAGGGGTTTTCGGGGTGAAAGGTGATGCCCTTGATCATCATGGGGGTAAGCTGCGGACTTAAGCTGATCATTGAACCGGGATTAGGAAGATTTAAGAGGGGTTGGGGAAAGGTTTGGGCAAAGCTGGGTGGCAAGATCGTAGTTAGAAAGAAACTCAAAGCCACGCAAAAACTTATGGCTCGATAAACAAATCTTAAATTCTTTTTTGAATGTTTGTATTGCATTTATTAATAGTCTGGAATGGCAGCACTCTGCTTTTTGTGGTGACTCTCTTTAAAGAAAGCGCTACCTTAAATATAAAATATATATATCTCCATTGTCAAGAGGACGGACTAGGACGAAGGGGGACAAAGGGGGATGGGGG
>CAYJXI010000044.1:0-19294 GCA_964374105.1 uncultured Planctomycetales bacterium | reverse complement strand
ACTCACTCCACCCAACCCGCCACCTAAAACAAAAACCCTCCACACCCCCCGGGACAACAGGACGCCCTAGCCCCCCGGGGCCCCCAGGGGGAAGGGGGGGGATGGTAGAACGGTAGGAAAGTAAAGGAAAGTAGGAAAAGTAAGGACAACAGCCCCTACTTTTGTAAGCTAAACCCTCCCCCTTGAAGACCTCCTGATTCAAGTTCTGTCATCTCAAGGATCCAGTGGGGATTGTTTTGATCCTCTTTGAGGCTTATCTTCCTCTCTAAAACAAGGGCATCGGCAGGCAACTTCCTCCAGCCATTGTCCTCCTGAAGATAAATGATTGCGGTTTTGTTAGGCAATGATAAATCTGTCGGCAGATATTGGGAGTCTTGGATAATGATAACCATCCGGCTGGGCTGACATTCTCTTTGAAGCAAACTAACTCCTCTCACCTCAAGGGTTCCCCTTATACCCTCCCTCTCTAATAGACGCAGCTCATCTTCTTTAAACTCCACATCGTTGAAAGGCTTTTGGGTTAATTGTTCTTGAGTTTTAAACCATTGGACAAAAATCTGCTCCATCGTTTCCTGACAATAAAATTTCTCTTTCACTACCTTACCATCCTTTCGGATATACTCTTCTAACAATCGGCCCTGTTTGTTATATTGCCGTTGAACAATATCGGAATTCTGATTGCTTAAGTAAGTTTCAGAGGAGAGCCGGCCATTTTCAAAATATGTTTTATGGATGATTTTATTATCTTGATATACAGTTTGGGATTTTAATTTCCCATTGTCATAATACGTTTTATTCTTTTCATTTTTGTCCTTAAGGATAGGGTTTTTAAGATATCCTCCATATGAAGGATAAGCGGCACTGAAAATCCAAACCCATAGTAGGAAGATTATTATTTTCATCATTCTTTTAGTCTGAATGAATGGAAATCCACCCCGTAGGATTGCCAATGGGGTTACTTCAATTTGTCTTCAATTGTATACATGACACTTCCGGCTACCTCGGGCTTGGGTAAGAGGAGTTTTCGGGCAGAGACCGTGACATTGACGCGGTTGTTGGTTAAACGACTCATCTTGATAACAACATCCGCTCCCTCCACATTGGCCTTAATGAGACCACTTTGTTTGACTTCTTCTTTAACGACACCTTGGGATTGGATCACCTTAAGACACACCGCAAAGACTTGATCATACCCTTTCTTAAATTCTACCGAAACTTCATCCGGACTAAGCAGGCTATTGACCACCCCTATCACCATGGAACCATACCCGAATTTCGAGGCGACCGCTTGGATAGCCGCGGTCTTGATAGTAGTTGATTTGAGGGTCTCCCATAGGATCAAAGTGGCAAATTGGTGGGCACTGGTGATATCACGAAAAATCTTGTCTTTGATATTCAGATAAAAAACTTGCGGTGAGCTGCCGGCATTTTTATTCAAATCCTTGTAAATAACTCGTCCAACATTAAGGGAAAGCATATCAAATTGCATCGTCTCGAAAGGCGGCTCCCCGCTTTTGTTTTTCAAGAATTTGAGGTTATCCACATTGAGCTGACCTTCTTTGTTTCGCACAACAACAAGTTCGCGTAAGTTCACAATCACAAACGCAAGGTGCAGTTTCTTCTTCAGCAAGGCCTTCAAATCATAATCCACCGAGACCGCAGGACAATAAAGTAAAACTTCCTGAGGGAATTCTTTAGGATTGTAGATCTTTAAATCTTTAATTCGGATTTGCTGCCCGAGAATATTTAAGGCAAAAGAACCCATCGTGACCTTTGTCCCGGTGACTTGAGAGACACCTAAACAAACCGCGGATTTAAGGAGCTGGTCTTTGAAAAGACTGGTGGTTATCCCTGCGCCAATGAGGATTAGAAAAACAATAAAAATTTTTTTAAGTTTGGGAGGTGTCTTGGTCATGCGGTTATTTTACTCACCCAGCGAGATAAAGGCAAGAAACAAAAGTGACAGAAGCGGACAGAAGGAAAATGACTCCTATTTTATGTTATACTTCTATTAACTTATATTTCACTTATCATAAAAATCCCATGGATGACACATCTAAAACTGAAAAAAACAGCCATGAATTGACACACTCCAAAATCTGTCATTGGATTCAGATCTTGGAAAACCGCTATGGCCGATCCCTTTCTAACCTTCCCAGTGATATTCAGTCCCTTATTCAAACTCTTTTATCAGTGGAGAACTCTTATCGTAAACTTAAATCTTTCGTTGAAAATTCCTTGATACGTCCCTCTTCTTTTGATTCTTGCCTCAATCAGCTATCCCAAAATTATCTTAAAAGTCTCCAAAGTCTTCATGAAACCAATATTTTTTGGCTGAGGTTTTATATCTCTTTGCAATGGCCACAAGCGGATAAATGGGATTCGGATAAAATCCCAAGACCAAAAAATCTTAAAGGATTTCCGCTCAATCAAGATCCAGAAAAATTTTGGCTCAAATTAAAAGATACAAATGGCGGTAATGACAATCGCAAACGAATCACGGCCATTCTGGAATTGAAAAAAGAACAAGACACATATGAAACGAATTCCTATCCTTGGCGAAGATTACATCAAGAGATTCTCAATAAAGTCTACGACTTAATGGTAGTTACCCTCCGTGAAAATCAACAAAAACTCAATCACTGCTTCTCAAAGACAATCTATGCTCAAACGAGTGTGGATTTATTCAAATGTCATTCAAGAAACGCTTCGCTTCCTTGTTTTCAACCTGATTTGGCGAAAGGAGAAGTTGCTGACTGGATCTCGGGATATAAAAAGACAATTTTTTATGAAAATGATCTCCATCGTCACATTCACAAAACGATTGGGAAGGAATTAAACCAATGTGAAAAAAAGAGAACCTTAAGAATAATCTCAACATATTTCATGCTCTGTTTGGTGGGGGTTTCGCTTTGGGGGGCCATTTCTTCTCTGAAGATTAACCCGCAAACCTTTGATGAGGCCTTCCTGAATATCAAAAAATTCCTTAAAATTGACCCTTTAAGTCTTCTAACTAAACGTAAACATAATTTCTTCTACGATCAGATACTTAAAATCCCTCAGCGTTATCATCCCGAAGATATCGAATTTAATACCCAGCATTTTCTCTCTCAAGAATTGTATAAAACCCGCCTTGGTTATGTCTATTTTATCGAAAATATTTTGAAAGGATTCTTCTTATTGCTTCCCAATGCTAAAATCAGCCCGGAACTCAAGACAAAGGTCACGACGGCCGCCTCTCTTCTTGACCGTGATATCAAATCTTCTCTGGAATCCATTATCCAATTGTTTGAACAAGACCTGATGAGTGAATCGGATTTAAGAAAACAAATTCTTGAGCTTCGCCGGGCCTTTGTGCCTCATCAAATCTTTCCTTTTATCTTTATCGCCTTGAGCCAACAAACCCCTTATCTTTTTCTCTACTCAGAGACGATCGAGACGGAATTCCAATTTGACAAACAAGATTTTGAAAAGCTAGGCTTAAATTCCACCTTTTATGAAATGTATGTTCATTTTCCCCTCAAGGCCCATGTGGTGAAAGGAGATCAATACCCCTTCAAAGAAAGGGCTGGTTATTTTGAAGGGGAATACGCCATTGTTTTCTCAAAATTTGCCTTAAAAATCGAATGGACGGCCTTTCATGAAATAGGCCATCTGGTGGATGAGATCCGTTTTCAATTGAATCGGATTGATTATCCTAAAAATATCGAATTAAACTCGATGCTTTTCCCTGCCGTCTTTGCTAAAGATGCGAAAGACTATCTCTTAAACCGGGTGATTCCCATAGTCAGGACCGCCAAAAAACAGGACAATTATGTTCAATCTTCCAAAGCCATATTAAACGGTATCGCTCTTTTAGTATCCGAACAAGGCGGGGGGAAATATCCTCTCCTCACGGATCATTTTGAGTTGGATCATATCGCTGCCATGGAAAGATTGATTCAAAATTTCAATAATTCTCAAATTCGAAATTTGGCCATAAAACTTTATCAATTCCCAGAAAAATACTTAAAAACCGCTAAACCTGGACAATACAAAGGAATTATTGGAAATGCCGAAGAATTTCAATTTGGAACACATTTACCCCCGCAACAAGGGTTTATTCTTACCAACTATTTATTTACCTCGCAACAGAGTGGCTCTGGTCCCAAACTTTATTTTGATGGAATGCCTTTAGAAGAGGATTGGGGTTCACAGAACAAATTCTTTGCCTTTTTAAGCCGAATGTTGCAAATCTTATTCAATCGCAATGCGTTTTTGACCGCTGGATACGAAAAGGAACGATTGATCGTTGCCATCTTAACCTTTATTTTTGTCGAGGTCTTCTTTATTTTGATTGGATATTTATCAACACCCTTACGAAAACGAAAATTCTACGGCCGTTCTATAGAAGACATAATCAACCAAATCTATCGCCAAAACCCTTGGTCGGATGGCATTACCTATGGACCGAGAGTCGCGGAACGCCAACTTCTTAAGGCTGCATTAAACTCCCAGGGAAGCCTTAGTGAAGAATTAAGGTTACACATCAATGCCTTTAAAAAAACTTCCAATAGCAAACAACGCCTTTTGTTTGACATGGCGTTAACCTTGGCTCCCTTTAACCCGGAAAAATCAAGGATTATTTATCCCTGGCATCATTTTTTGTTTTGGGTCCCCTTCTTAGGACCCATCATAGCCCGTTCCTATTTGATCTTTCCCCGGCAAAAGGCCTTTCGTAATCGGGAAATCTTTAATCAAAAAATTGAACATCTGTTAAATCATATCCAACCGGAAACATCATTAGAAAATTTAAAAACTGCTTATCAAAAAATCGTTGAAGATTATAAAGCCGCCTCGCTCTCTTTTCCTAAACCATCAATTTATCTGACCGAGTATCTTAAAGAAATTAAACAAGACATTATTAACCATCTGAATGACCTGAAAAAAGATACCTTGATTAAGAAACCTTTCCTTCAGCACCGGATCAGTTGGATTGAGGACTTTGAAGCTGATTTTGACCGGCTGGAAGACTATCATCCGGGGGATGATATCAAACGCATTGACTGGAATGCGACCGCACGTTCCATCAATCACGCTCCCAAAATAAGAAGATATTCAGGGTCTTTAGGAGCACGGATTGGTTTTCTTTTTGATTTCCGAAACGTAAATGATCCAGTTGGACGAGAAAAAATAGCACGCGATTTTGTTTATTCCCTCAAATCTTTAGGACAGGAAGGGAAATTAAAACGTCTTATCTTGATCATGCCCAATGGAGAAATTCTTGAAAATTCTCTCCAAGAACAGAATCATATGACTCTCCCTCAATGGATCCATAAGATTTGGGCAATCATCGAAACCCAGTTGACGAATTATGCCTCCCGGCTTGAACGAACTCAGATTGATGGGCTAAACTTTTATACCGAGATGGAAAATGCGATGTACTATAACATTATCCAATTAACTGATTTTCACCAACCGGCAAAGGAAGGGGAACTCACCTCTCCCATATCGGTCAACAACCTCAATATTTTCATGATCGGGGTATCGTTAGAAAAACAAAAAGATATAGAACAAATATTAAAAAATGGTCATAATTACTATTACTGGCCGGAAGTTTTTGTGACTCTTTCCCATTGATCCAAGGAGTGAGCTATGTCAAAAAACAATTCCTTAGAATTAGAAGAAACGATCCGCGAAGAGCATAAAATTATCGGTACGATTTTTGAGGAAATTGAAAAAATCATCATCGGACAGAGGTATCTCTTAGAGCGAATCTTGATTGGCCTGATCGCCAATGGCCATATCTTGATTGAAGGCGTCCCTGGATTAGCCAAGACCTTAGCGGTCAGGACATTTTCTTCGATCATTCAGGCCAAATTCCAGCGGATTCAATTTACCCCGGATATGCTTCCGGCGGATTTAACCGGAGCCCCCATCTATATCGCCCAAACCAGCACCTTCACCACCCGCAAAGGGCCTATCTTCACTAACTTCTTGTTAGCCGATGAAATCAATCGCGCTCCCGCTAAGGTGCAAAGTGCCCTGCTGGAGGTCATGGGAGAACGCCAGGTGACAATCGCTGAAACAACGTATACCATCGAAGAACCCTTCATGGTTTTAGCCACGCAAAATCCCATTGAACACGATGGGACTTATTCCTTACCGGAATCGCAACTCGATCGATTTATGTTAAAGGTAAGAATATCTTACCCAAAACGAGAAGAGGAACATCAAATCTTAAAGAATATGGCAACCACCAACCAATCGTATCATGTCAAAAAGATTATCAATCCCGAACACATCTTAAAGATGAGGCAACTGGTCGATAATATTGAGGTACAAGAAAAAATTGAAGATTATATTCTGAATATTGTGGAAGCCACCCGCAACCCAGAAAAATATCATATTGCACAACTCAAAGGGCTCATCGAATTTGGGGCCTCTCCCCGAGCCACGCTCAATTTGGCCTTAGCCTCCAAGGCCCATGCCTTTCTTTGCGGTCGATCTTACGTTCATCCACAAGATATCAAGGCCACGGCCCAGGATGTCTTAAGTCATAGAATCATCCGCAGTTTTCACGCAGATTCCGAGAGATTGACCAATGAAGATCTCGTCCAAAAAATTCTGGATTATCTTCCCATTCCTTAAAATATAGATAGTAAGGGACAGCGCCCTTTTATTAAAGGGCGCTGTCCCCTTACTACCCTCTCCATCTGGGGAGGCTACCCCGCCATGGCGGGGCTCTTCACCCCTCCCATCGGAGGGGAATTTTAAAAAAAAATTTGCCAAACTCAAATTTTAATCTAGACTTTCCTGTGTATTTTTGTTATATTCTCTCTGGTTTGGACGGCTTCAGATTTGCGCTTCAGTCGTTTAGGACAGAAAGGCTTTAATAAAATATAGGCTACCCCATCGGAAAAGATCTAAAGTGGAGAAAAAGTTAAAAGTTATTCTACTGGCCGGCGGATTCATCCTACTCATTGTCTTTTTTATCTTTGAGAACTTGGGCGGGGATTTTGAGGGATACGGTTACTGGCAATTCCCTTTGATTCAACGGCATCTGGAGTCGCAATGGACCATGCCCTATTTGAGTCCGGGTAAATGTGGCGGATTTCTCTTGGCTGCGGATACACAGTGTTTGATATTTACCCCCTACATGCTGATGAGTTTTCTTGTTCCCAACGGCATCTGGGCTGGCAAAATCACTAATTTTTTGCTTTCGATCCTGCTTTGGGCCGGAACTTATCAGTGGCTAAAATATTTCGGTATTGTCAATTCAGCGGCGCGTATCTTCGCAGGACTTTTATTCACGGTGTGCGGCTACTGGGTTTACCATATGACCTTGATTGGGCAAGTCTGGGCCAGCGGATTGGCCTATACACCGTGGATAATGGCCGGCATCGAAAAAATCTTGCGCGGGCCCTTGCGGTTTGAGCGTCACTATCTCTTGGAGATTCTTGGCTGGTAGGACTGTTTTTCTTATTGATCAACAGCGGCTATTATTGGCTTCAGGTGGCCGTCCCGTTAATAGGGTTCCGTTTCCTCGTTGAATTGATATGGCCGGACGCTCGCAAAGGACAGCAATTGAAAAAGCTGGGCGTTCTCCTTTCGATTATTTCACTGGCGGTGTTATTGAGCTGGCCCCGGCTAGGTGGCATCAGCGAATTTCAACTTTCCAAATTCCCCCGACAAAAAGGAGAGGTATCGCATTTTCAGGTGATCGGCGACACAAAAAGTTTATTGGGAAAACTTATACCTTCTTTTTTTGATGCCAGGCTGATCACCCATACGGTTCATTCGGGCATGTTGGGTTTCATGTGGGATTATAATAATTTTATAGGCCTTTTGGCCCTCATTCCGTTGCTTTTGGGATTATGGAAAACGAAACAACTTTTCCACTTAAAAATTTTTATAGGATTACTGCTGGCTGTTTGTTTTCAGCTGGCTTTAATGCGTACAACGCATGTGGCCGATTTGATACGACATGTCATTCCCCTTTATAAGTCCGTCACTTGGTACTGGCGGGGAACCCCCATTTTGGTTCTTTTGGCCGTTACCTTCATCGCTATTGGTTATGAAACGATGTTGCGCGATATTACGAAAAAGGGTCTCGTCTTATTGGCCGGTATCCTGATGGTATTGAACCTGGGCGAAATTCTGTGGGCCAATCACCGGTATTTTACATTTCCCGATCCTCCCCTGGCCGATATTGGGCGTCCCTCCTTCATTGTTTCCAAACCATTACAGAATCATTTCTTTTGCCGGATTGACTATATTTTCGGTTATGGGAATACTTTCCCTCCTCAGCTGTCCATCAACCATCGTGTAAATGTTTGGGATTATTTCCAGAATCCGGATTACTATAATATGCACGATGTGCGGGCTTTATTTGATCCCAAAACTCCCCGCGCTTATTATTTAGAGCATCCCTGGCCCCTTTGGCCAAAAACAAACTCAAAAGAGTTTGAAGAATTCATCAATTTCAAACAGGTTGTCAAGCCTTCCCCTCAATTGCAATTGTTAAATAAACTCAGTTTAACTGCTGCAGGAGCCTATTTGACCTGTCTGTTGGTTTTTCTCTGTGCACGGCTTTTTCGCGGTTTCCAAGCGTGACGGTTAAGCACAATTCCGGGGACAGCTGTCCCCTTTTCCCTTTTCACTATTTATCTTCCTGCCAAACCAGCTGGTCGGTAATATCATTGGTAAAGGCAATGAAAGTGCTAAGAGAGGGGAAATAGGGTGGAGCTTTCCCTTGTTGAAAACGGCCATCATAGACGAAATTGCGGCCATAACCAGCAATCTGTTGCCCGGTTGTTCCGTTAAATAATCCAAAAGCCCCGTAATTGTTACTGATGACTCCTCCTAACAATGTGGCAGTCCCACGAGAACCTACAGATTGATCGTTGTAATTATCGACTTGAAAAACGCCGTTTTGGGCAAGGATGCTCCCATGGACTTCAACATTATTAGGGGCAGAGGTCCCAACACGGACATTACCGCCCCAGGAGACCAATCCCAACAAATTCGTTGTTCCATCGGCGTTGGGGGGGACATAGCCGGAGGTCCCGGGGGTCCCGCTTCCAGGGGTATAACTTGAATAACGTAAATGATTCGAAATGACAATATCATTGCTACTTGAAATTGTCAGTTCTGTAGCTGATTGAACTGTCCCACTGACACTGCTAATATTTCCATCCACATGGATGATGGTTCCGGCATTATCTATCCCATCGGGAAGACTACTGTATGTTTGCGAACTCCCCGCTGATACATCCTCAACCGTTGTCTGTGAGGTCGAATAATTGACAGTAACTTTTTTTGTCGCAGAGCCTTGGCTGACTGTATAAACAGGATTTCCCCCAACCACAGAAAGACTTATATTGCCATCCCCTTTGACATAAATTCCTCCTGACAAAGTGGTACCATTATTAGGAACATAAATGCCGTTGGACGAAAAGGTCTGCCCGCCTTTAGCCTGATCAATAACATCCTGCTGGGTGGTTGGAGAACTGAGTGTGATCGAGCTCGCATTCCGAGTAAATCCAGAATAGAAGGTGGGGACATCGATTGTGCTATTATTATTTGCATTCAAAAGGATCGGTGAGCCGTTGTTATAGAATCTGGCTGTTTGTTGCACTTGTGTTACTGTAGAATAAAACGTACCGCTGGGATTCTTGGCAAAACTCAAACGGTCGTTGGTATGAACCGGCCCCGCAAAATTTGTCTTGTCAGTAAACCAGACATAAGTACCGGACTGCATCGTGTGAACATTGGTAAACAGGGCATATTTTGCAAAATTGTCCTTTTGGACACGGACGGTAAAATCTCCACTGATATAAATTTCCTTGCCCGCCCCTCCCAAGCTTCCCTTGGATTCAATGCGATAACTGTATAAGAAATCCCACGCATTGGTTCCAACGGTGGTGGGATCAGACTTCTCGGTCATAATGATTTTATAGGTGTAGTTGGCATTCCCCAGAGCCGCATTCTGGGTGTACTCGGCCTGCTCATCATTTTGGGTGAGTACGGCTGCATTATTATATTTAACATTGCTGACAAGCCAACCAATACCATCACCGGAACTGACTTTACTATTTGCATTACTGATGACGACACTGGGGTTCGTACTGACAATGGTATTTTGCAAATAAGTATTAATGAGGGTATCCATTTGATTAAGAGCGGCTTGACCTCCACCCTGGGCTGCATAAAATGCCCCTGTTTCTTCTCGTTCGGATTTTGCCAGGTTGGCCTCGTTCACTGCCCTTAAGAGAAAAACCGCACTCATTCCCAGAAGAAGCACGGTAAAGAGTAACGTCCCTACAAAAGTCACGCCCTTTTTATTTTTCATGATATTCATAGTTAATGGTAATTCCTTAATATGACTTGCATATTGCCAGTCAAGGTTATTGTTTTGTTTCGCAAAGCCAATTTGCTTAAATTAAACGTCAAGGTAACAATATTTTGCTGGGCGTTCAAACTGGCCTGAAAATTGGTTATATCTTGGCCCACCACCGCCGAGTTAATCACATTATTGTTAGCATCTAACACTTGACGTAGCAGCTGACCATTGGCCCCCAAAAGATATTCAATGGTCCGGTTGTTAAAATTATTGGGATTACAGGCATTGCAATCTCCGATCCAATCCCCGTGCGCCAAATGGGCATTCACGGCTGAGAGATTGACATCCAGGGTTTGGGGATTATTTGGATTTCCGGGAGGCAAATGACAGATCGTGACTTTATTATTTTGATTCACCGTCCAATTCGTTTGGCATCCCGACTGTCCCCATTTTAGAGGCGCACCCCAGGCCTTGACTTGGGCATTGGCATCTATCGCACTTGTCCCACAAATGCATAAGGGAATAGCAAATCTTAAGATATCCGAACCATTGATTCCAATATTATCCAATATCGCCACACGCATATTATTATTGCTGTCTTTGCCTGTCTCGGAAACTTCTGTTGAGATCCTCTGCAGGCTCTGCCTTAGGTTTTCCTTAAGATGAATCTTGGTATCCGTCATAGACCAGGCAAACTGTCCCGACATTAATAAAATAAACCCCGCGGTAAAAATGACGCTTACCAAAAGGACAATCACCATCATTTCGACAAACGAAAAACCCTTTTCACCCTGGATATAAAATCTTTTATAAATCATATTTCGCTGTAGTAAATTGAATTATCGAATCCAATTTACCATCTCCATCTTTATCTTCCCCAGCATCCAATTGACCGTTAAGATTACTATCCTCTCCCAGCAGTCTTCCATTGGCTTGTTTAAAGCAAACCACAACGGTGATGGATAAAACCTTAGGGATTGCATTATCCACATAGGTGACTCCCTTACCATTCAACCCATTGGGATTAAACGTGGCGTTATTATAATTGGCAAATACCTGATTAAACGCGGTATTCTCAATTTCCGCCAATTTGTTTTGAGCGGCCAAAACCGCTAGCGAAGAATTATTAGTCAGCTCACTTAATTCCATAGATTTTAAGATGGTCAGCATAACCCCCGTAAAGAGGCTGGCGAGCAAAACTGTCGAAATCAGCAATTCCACAAAGGTGAATCCTGTTCTTTTCTTAATCATCTCCCACCTCTTCAACCTTAAAGCGGTCCTTTAAAATAAAAAAGCTTATCCTCCGAAAGGATAAGCTTTTGCTCTTTTTAAAGTTCTTACCAGCAAACTCACTGCTGTGGCAACTGGCTGCCTCCCCCGCTTACCGCGGGGAGGGGCCCTGCCCCGATGCCTGCCTGACTCTAGTCAGGTTTCAGTCGGGGTCCCGACCTCCTTCTCATTTTAAAAAGGAAACGTCGGGATAGCTTTGTGTCCCACCCTTTCGAATGGTTTACCCTTGTACACAATCAGCTCAAATAACAATCACAACTATTCCACAGTAAGTTTAACATATTTAATAGAAGAATATCAAGTCAGGGTGGGGATGCCGGGGATCGGAAACTCAACCAAGGGTTCAATCAACTTTCTTCTTGGGGCTGGTATTCGTGTTCGTTTAAACCAAACGTCCAAGCGATAGCTTGCCTGACGGTTTGAACTTCCGGGGGAACACGCAGGGTATAAAAAACACCAGTGGAAGAACATCGGACCTTAACTAGATATAACGGCTCTTCATCTTGATGCCAGTTGATCTTTACAAGTTCACAGTCATTCTCTTGATTGATGGTTTCGTGGTTAAGCTCTAAGAGGATGCGCTCGTACCCAAGTTCTTCAAGACAGATTCTCCTTAAGGCAGTATTTTGCATTTTCGTGATATGACTTGCCTTCAGACGGTTGGTATTAAGAAGCCACTTAATTCTCCCGCCATAACGGATTCCCCGAATATAAAGCTCCTTTTGGATAAGCCTTCCCTTATTGTCATATTCCTTGCCAATGCCATGGCGCTCTCCCTCAAGAAAATGGACTTGTTCTTTAATAAGGCCATTGAGGTGCCATTCCGTCATTGGCCCATCAAGCGTATTCATCTTATAAGAACACTCTAATTTAAGTTGCCCATTCTGATACCACTCTCGTCTTTGGCCATCATAGGCACCGTTGGTATAATGGATCTCGACTTTGATTTGGCCGTTGGGATACCAACTTCTTTGGATCCCATGCAGGATATCTTTGTGAAAATGCTCTTCTTGTTTAAGCTGGCCGGATTCATACCATATCTGGCCTAGGCCGTTGAGTTTCCCTTTTTCAATGGTGAATCGAAACATCAATTTTCCGCTGGGGTAATATCCGTAATTATTCACCTTAAGTGGGGTGGAGCTAACCAGTTGACAAGAGAGTCGTCCCTCTCGGTGGAAATTTTTAAGAAGACTATAAATTTCCTTAATCCTGAACATAGCGCCAGCTTCCGGGTTTGTATTCTCTTTGCCGAACAACCTTGTATCGGCCGGGGGTAAAGACCAAAGGATGATGCTGCGGATGGGTTAAGGTGACTTTTGTTTCGTGCGGGACTTCAAAATAAAGCCGGCCGTCTTTTTCATAAACCACACCACCGGTGAGCTCGTGCCGATGGCCGGATGTCTCGCCTTCGGCCAAGATCAGACTCTCTTTTTTTTGCGCATCCTGAGGAATCTCAGAAATTTTGATAATCAGCAAATCACCCTGTCTTTTCATAGCAACTGTCTCCCATGAATCATTTATTTAAGTTGCTATTTAAATTATAACAGACAGACTATCGATTGTCATCCTGGCAGGAGATGTTTTTTAATAATAATCTAATTCCTAAAGAGATATTTCAATCAAAACTTATGTTATTATTTTTAAAAATCAGTGGTCTGACTATTTTTTCTGCTTTCTTCTAATACTTTTCCTCAGATAAACTATTCAGCACCAACAATCTTTTTACAACACCACCAGAATCCACCACCTACCGCGCCGGCTGCACCCGTTACAAAGCAGACAGCTCCATGGACCGGATAAAAAGGCCTGGCAAAAATTTCACCCGGTTGCACCCCCGGTCCGGTATCCCATTTATCAATTGCTGGGGCCGTGCACATGGCTGTCCAAACCCGTCCCGGATCTAAGTTAAATCCTCCGCTGACCGCTTCGTAGAGTGAGAATGGGATACAGTCACAAAGATCCGAATGATCTTCTTCAGGGGGAGGTTCTTCCTCATTTTGGGAATCGTCCTCTGGGGCACATTCAGGATCTGCCGCTTCTTCACAATCGGTAGGAGGTTCTGTTTCCGGGCCAACGTTGGAAGGCATGTCTCCGTCTCCAAATTGATCCTGTATATCTTGAATCATTTGATCTAACTGCTCTTGTGTTTCCGGCATGGGGAATGATTGAGCCCAAGCAACACTTTCCCACCAACTTCCTCGTACTTTGGCAGTTGAAGAGGCGATTTCTTTCCACGGTTGATTTGATCGCTTCACATAGCCCACGCCATTACTATAGTTGAAGAGTAATGGTTCCCCATTTAAGATTTTATAAGTGGGGTGATTATAACAGATAAACTTGGTAGGCAAAAATACGGCTGTCTCATTGGGTTTAAGAGAAAACCTTAAATGACTTGGGGCACAGGCTTGCTCACTAGAGGCGGCATGTTGATAGTGGAGATCTATATTATCTGCCGTCGTTTCATCACCGTAAATACCGATATGAAACCCTAACACCCCGTAACCTTGCGGACAACTTCCCTCATCCGAAATAACAACCTGATCCATAATGGACATATCAAACACACCCCGCATCACACCATTGACTTCTTTTGTACCCTGAAATTCAGTCTTCAGAAAAATTCCATTTTTCGGAGTGTACAGTGTTATCCCTTGGGCCTCTCCGGTAATTTTGATCTTCAAGGCCGGGGGAGGGCCGCTTAAAAATAAATAGCTCAACACAGATCGGACATCGTCAATATTGAATACTCCATCATCATTAGCATCCAATACTTGGTTTGGTTCAAATTTTTTGCCAAGATATAAATTTTCTAACATGGTTATCACATCCCCTAAATTGATAAAGCTGACCCGGTTAAGATTTAATAGGTCTTGATAATTACCGCTTTGATTAACTTCTGGAGCCAATAGGTTGGCTTTGGTAAAAAAACCGCTGTCTGGATCACCGAGAAGGATGGCCTGTCCCCAATCAGGCTCTTTGCAAGAAAAGGCTTGAATACCACTTGCCTTGGCTTGAGTGTTGACAAGGAAAATCAGAAAAAGTGAACCTATAAGGGAAAGCCAAAATGAATTCTGTAAAAAGAATTTTTGATTCCCGTTGGTGCGTAACATCTAGTCTCCTTTCTAATAATCTTTTCTTAACCGATCAGTGCCATCTGCTAAATCTAACTTTCTATCGCCATTCGCATCCATCAAAATAGGAATTAATTCCCCAGGGATATCCTCTGGGGTCTCCCCATAATAAAAATATATATCATAGCTAATATGAAAACAAGGCGATATCAATTTTCAAAGAAAACGCTATCTTTGAAAATAGAGATTTAGAAAAGATATTCTTTTCTCCCTTTTTTGTCTGCATCATTTATCCCTTTCTGTTAAAATAACTTTTAATCCTCAATTTGATGGGTCTTTATTTTTAAGATTTGTGCTATTTATTTGAGGTGGTGGAGTGTTCCCGACCCCTCATATAATTAAGCCTATGAAATTTAATAACATATTCATCCGTACCTCTTCTTTTAATTTTCTCTCCAAAAACATCGTTATTTTTTCTTTCATTTTTGTATTATGTCTCGTGACTTATTCTAATAGTTTGACCAACGACTTTTTAATCGATGACCATGATCTCATCCTTAACAACATCAAATTTCAGCATCCCAAGTTTCTCTTAGATGAACCTTCTTTTTAAAAATCGGGTACTGGCCTTTCTGGTCAGCGTTTTCTTTGCCACCCATCCCATAAACACTCTATTTGTAAACTACATCACCGCGTCTGTCTTTGCCATCCAGTTGATTGTAATGTCGTGGTCAGTCATAACTTTTGTACTAGCCCAAAAGGGCAAAAAATCACTACATCTTTACCTCGCCAGCCTCATCCTTTTTTTGCTCGCCGGCCTTTGTCATGAAACCGCCCTCGCCCTTCCCTTTTATCTCATGGCCACGACTTATTTGCTCAACGATAGAACATCAAGAACAAATTGGGCGATCTACCTCCCCTATTTTTTGATAACAATTATCTTGCTTTCCTTAAAACTTCAAATCACCATTGTTGCGTCCAATTTCTTTCAGAAAGCCGGCCACCTTCCAATCCATCTCTTCTCCTATCTGGCCACTATCAGCCAATTGATCATTTGGTATTTAAGTAAGCTCGTCTCTTTGCAAGGAATTGTTCTTATCTTTAAAACGCCGCTTATTAAAGAAAATGTTGCGGCATGGGTGACTGTGTTGTTCATTTTGTTGGGATTATTCTTTTCAAGTTTTCGATGGAAGAAAAATGCCCCAGAGATCCCCTTTGCCATAAGCTGGCTGATGATTGGTTTTATGACGGTGGCCGTGGGATCCGTCTATGAACTTAAACACGGGTTTTTAATTGAACCGCACTGGCTCTTTTTCCCATCCCTCGGCTTTTTCATTCTTTTGGCCTATTGTCTCCTCTATCTTAATCGGTTCCTGCCCCAGAGATATATTTATGCCCTCATCGTTGTTATCATTTTGATTTTCGTTACGACCACCCGAAACCTTAATCAAATCTGGGCTGAGGAAAAAAGATATTGTCAGTATTGGGCCAAACAGGCGCCTAACTTTGCTGCACCTTTAAGCTATCTAGCCTCGGCTTACATGGGGGAGGGGAATTTTTTATTGGCAAGAAAATGCCTTAACGAGATTATAAACATGGGGTTCTCTGATGGGATGGTCTATTACAAAATCGGAAGTGTAGATCTGGCGGAAGGGAAAATCGAGGAGGCTCAGCAGAATTTCAAGAAGGCTTTGGAATTCTCTCCCGAATCCTCCGTAATTCACTATTCTCTGGCTTTGGTTAATCTTAAAAAAATGAATGGGATTCCGCTGGAGAGCATTTATTGAAATCCATGCAATATGATCCCCTGCTTCTTGAATCCCGAATCCTATTATCAAAAATTTTTGAGGCCGAAGGGAACATCAAAGAGGCCGAACGTTTTTTAAAAGAGAATCTCGAAATTCTTCCTGGACATCAAAAGAGTATTTTAGATTTAATGACAATGTATTTCCGGGCTAACCAAGAATCGGAGGCCCTCGGGCTTGGACAAAAAATTCTCATCCAAAATAAAGATGAAAGGCTTTTGACCGATTTAGCAAGTATGTTTGCTGCCTTAGGCCATAGGAAAATAGCCTCTTCCCTTTATCATAAGGCCCTCGAAGTCAATCCTCATTTCAAAGAGGCTTATCTAAACTTAGGAAAACTCTACGGCAATGATGAAGAGTGGGACACCACCACTACCATCTGGCAGAAGGGGTGGTCCTTAGATAAAAAGGACAAGCGTTTTGTTGATCTTATCAATCAAGCGGAATTGCTAAAAGGGGCATCAGAGAAAAAATAATGCCCCGGAAGGACTCTCTTGAAGGAGAGGTACCCGCTAGTGACGGGTTAAATATCTTTGATTTTTTCTACGAGGCACCACCAGTAACCTCTCCCTTAATTCTTTAATCTCTCTACCTCCAGCCGCCTGCCCCTCGGCGCTCTCTTCCACCACCATGTTTTCGGCCAAAGCCACCTGACCTACCACCGCGACTCGGCTCTCGTGGCCGCGCTTCATTGACCGTGACCATTCGTCCTTTAATTTCTTTTATTCCATTCATGGCCGCTTCGGCTTCGGATTTAACCGGCATTTCTACAAATCCAAAACCCCTCGACTCCCCGCTAAACTTATCCCTAATAATCGCGATAGAGGCCACCTGACCAAAAGCCCCAAAAACTTCTTGCAGCTCCTCTTGTGTGATTTCCTTGGCTAAATTACCCACGTAAATATTCATTCTTTCCTCCCTGGTGGATTTCAAAAAATAAGGCCCGGTCATTTAAACCGGGCCGCTCGTTTTTTACAACTTCACTACGTTTTGGGCTTGTTCTCCCTTGGGTCCGTTAACGATTTCAAATTCAACCGCCTGACCTTCGGCTAATGATTTGTAGCCTTCGCCTTGGATGGCGCTGTGATGCACAAATACATCTTTGCCTGACTCGGGAGTAATAAAGCCGTAACCTTTTTGGTCACTAAACCATTTTACTGTTCCTTTTGCCATTACTCACTACCTCCTTTTCCTCAAGATTTAAGTAAATAATGGCAAATCCGATTCCTGCAAATACTAATGTCCTCAGACTACTCATTGTCCACTAGACAACCCGGACAACTTCGTACAGAAACAAAAACCGCAAGGCGACTCATCCATCCACCTTACGGTCTTTAGATTCTTGCCCTTTATTTACTGCAGAGAAATTATAGACTCTGATTCATTGATTGTCAAATAAATAATTCCCTCGTTAAAATATCCCGTTTGTTTTTGAAATTACAACGCCGCTGAGTCGTTTCGCGACAAACAAAATCCCATTCTTTAGTTAAATTTAGTTTAGGCATCGCATTCTGTTAAATCCAATAATAGAGCCTCTTCAGTTTGAGAGAGTTCCGGTGGATTAAATATTTCACCATCTTTAAAGCTATCGTCAATAAATTCAGCGACCGTCCACATCCATAACTCTTGGCCATCCTGAATGATCTTTATTGGTCTAAGAAATGCGCCTGTTGTAAAAATCATCGATCTCCTATTTATATTTGATACCATGCAAAAAATTATTTATTAAACCTTCTAAAATATTCGTCGATTTCTGGTCTCAACTCGATGCCAGCCCGCTCAAAACAATCCAGCAAATCGGTATACGCTCCTTCTCCACCGACAAAATCCCAAAATTCTTCCGCAACCTTCACCTCTTCTTTTAAATCCAGCATTCCTTTCATTGTCCACCTGGCATAGGGCTTGGGTTCATAAGGATTGTAAGGAATTGCAATCAGAGTCTTTACTTTTGCTTTCTGATTTTGGTAAAAATAAATAGCCAACCACTCAAGCAAATTTCTTTTATAGGAAATGAAATCGCCTTTATTGGGCTTGACCGTTTTCAATCTCGTTAGCTCCGAAAGTTTCGTTCATGCCGCATTTAATTTCTTCAATGGAGAAATTATATTCCTTTTTTTCTTTATCCGTGGAAATATCCTTGATGTCGCCCGTGTAGAATTCTGCAACCCTTTTTGCTTTTTGCACACTCATGGCTTTTACCAAAACAACATAGGATTTTGTCAAAATGATTTGATAAGTTTTCATGATTTATTGCTGTCCCAGATTCCCAAAACCAGAATTATATTCGACTAATTTTGCCCAGTTGATTTTCCCATCATTACAAAATTTTTCTACAAATTCCAGTGTCAGCTTATTGACGATTTGCGCGTAACTTTCCATAAACTCTTCATTCTTCTGCTTAGCCTTGTATCCTATCGGCTCAATAATATCGATGTACAATTCTTTATTGCCAGATATAAACTCCCAGAAATTTTGACCGCACAATTTTAGATACTCGCCTTTGTCCGGTTTATTGTTTTTCCCAAAGCAACACCCGTTGATTGCTATTACTTTTTTTCCTGTTTTTCGTCGTAAAGCCTTCTTTGCATTCTTAAAATTTATTTTAAGCTGCCTTATCTGACTTGCATTGCCCCAATTCCATCCTGCTTTTATTTCAACAATATAGATAACATCTTCTTTCTCGAATTCTAAATCAATTCCGGTTAGCTGCGATTTACTAGCCCTATAAACTTTATCGCACACGAAAATTGCAAGACCTTCCATGAAATCGCCAAACAAAGTCTCCTCTTGTGACTGTAAGAACG
>CAYJXI010000043.1:0-27569 GCA_964374105.1 uncultured Planctomycetales bacterium | reverse complement strand
AGCGTGGATGAACCCGTGGCTAGAATTTTAAGCTTTGGGAATAAATCCGCCCCTATTTTTAGGAGGCGGCTTGGGTCTGAAAGCTGATGAATTTCATCAAAAATAACAATAGGTTTTTCGCAACTGCGGAAAAATAGCTGTGGATCTCTCACTCGATCTTCAGTAACAGGAAGATCGCAATTGATATAGAGAATCTCTGTAGGCTCGTTTAAGCTTTGGGCGAGCGTTGTTTTTCCTGAGCGCCTGACTCCAGAAAGCCAAACGATAGGAACTTCTTTCCATGCGGCTTCAATGCGTTGTTTCCAGTGAGGTCTTGGTATCATGAATCATACTATACATTTAGAATGACTATTTGTAAAGTATATATTTTGTCATCTACTGGATGTCTCAATTCTTTATATGTAATTTATTAACGCAACTTTACCAGTGCCTTGGCTATCCGTTCCATTGTCATCCTATAACGCATCCATCGGACAGCCACTGGTTTTGACTTTGATTCGGGATTTGGAAAAAATCACTCTCACGGCCATCCCGAGTGAAATCCATTAAAAGTGGGTACAGCAACGCCTGCTTCCTCTCTAAAAGGAAAAGTTTGGGGTGATCCCGGTAAAATCGGGATCACCTTCTTTCTTTTTTGCAGTGACGAAGGATTTGTTGAGTGATCACTTCCGGCAAAAGCGCATTGATAGCAAGCTTCAGTTTGGTGCTTAAAGGGCCCACAAAGGTTTTCCTTTGTTCAAGGGCTTGGATGGCCTGTTCGGCAACAAAATCAGGGGAAGAGGTCAATGAGCTAGCAGGTCTCCATCGGTAATAGGCTAAGGCCTTACGTCCAATCTGTCGATAAGTGGATGTACCCATGTGCGGGGGAAGAAAAGAGGTCACAACAATTCCCATTGTTTTTAATTCGCGCGTGAGTGTCTCACTGAAGGTCCAGAAGGCTCCTTTGGAGGAGGCGTAACTGCTAAACAAGGGAAGGCCACAGCGGGCTCCTGAGGTGATGATATTGAGGATCCATCCTGATTTGCGTTCTATCATGCCGGGTAAGATTTTTTTTATGAGTGAGATAGGTGAGAAAAAATTTGTTTCAAAACTACGACGGACATCCTTCAGGTCTGATTCAGAGAACAAATCCGTTTGCGCTTCAGCCGCATTATTGATCAAGACATCAAAACTCCAAAGTTTATCCTGATTCTCAAGCAGCCAAGCTTCTAAGGCTTTGGGGTCACTGAGATCTAAAATGACTGTTTTAACTTGGATTCGATATCTGCTTTTAAGATCATCGGAAATTTCCTTTAGTTTATTTTGATCTCTTCCTAGGAGGGTTAAATGACAACCTCGTTTGGCCAGCGCATGACTTAAGGCTTCTCCTAACCCACGGGTGGCGCCAGTGATGAGGGCATTTTGGAAGCCAGGTTTGCTTTGGGTGTTTGACTTTATTGAAGGAAATACAATTTCCTCAGTTTGTGATGGTTTGAATTTCTTTTTCTTTATTTGCGAGAGGATATCAAGAAGAAAAATTATATCCTCATGACGGGTTGTGGCATGGGCAGAAATTCTTAAGGTACAATTTCTTAAGGTAAGGATGATTTTGTGTTGCTGGAAAATTTCTTGAATAACCTCAGTTTCCTCTGGGGTTAATTTAATTGTCACAATGCCAGACTGAGTTTCCGGCGGGCCCTGGTGCAGGGGTGGGAGGCCGATATTTTTCAATTCCTTTTGTAAGGTCAGATTATGCTCGGAAATCCGATGGAAAACATTCTTCCAGCCAACCAAGGATAAGATCTCAAGGCTTTTGGCTAATCCCGCAATGGCGGCAATATCGGGAAGTCCAGCCTCAAGCCGTCGTGCCCCATCTACAAAATCAAATCTTTGTTCATTGAAGTCTCCCGCAGATTTTACGCTCGCCCAGCCCACCAGCGGCATATGCAGTTCACCCAGAAGATGTTTGGCAATATATAAGAATCCACTGCCGACAGGGCCCAGCAACCATTTCTGTCCACCACAGGCTAAAAAATCACAGTCCCATTGGTGGACATCCACAGGAATGGCCCCCACGGCCTGGATTCCATCGACCGCAAGGAGCATTCCTTTTTCATGACAAAAACGACTTAGGTGAGCAACATCAAAGCGTCGGCCATCGTTAAAGGAAACCGCAGAAATAGAAATAAGTCTTACTCTGGAGAGATCCCAAGTGGATAATTGGGTAACGAGATCTTTTCCAGGTTGGAGATGAAAGGCTTCCGCTTCCACACCCAATTTTTTCAAATTTATCCAAACATAACGGTTGGAGGGGAAATCATCCGCGGGATAAAAAATGCGATCTTTGGGTTTTAAATTCAGGGAAGCCGCAATCAAGGAAAGGGCCGAGGAGGTATTGGTGACAAAGGCAATCTCATCGGGAAAGGCGTTGATCGTCTCAGCCACCAAACGCCGGGCCGATTCAAGATGAGACAGCCAATCATCAAAATGAAAACTTAAAGGTTGAAGACCTTGGGTGAGAATCCTGATCATCTCATCACAAGAAGGTTTTAAAAGCGGGGCGGTGGCCGCATAATTAAAGAAGCGGTATCCTTTGATTCCCACAAGAAGGCCGTTGAGTTCATCAAGGGTCATGTGTATAGAGTTTAGTTTAAAGTTTTTGCCCCGCAGAAGTGACAACGGAGGCGAAGGAAGATTGTCACCATGCCACCCAGAATCGCCCAATACAAGAAAATTTTTATAAAGTCAATCCCCCACGCAAATAATAAAGAAAAATATTCAAGAACCGAAAATACAATTAAAGCGACCAAGCGATCCGTCTGTCCAACGGGTCCAACACTTTGAATGGGTTGTTTGGCCACAAGTCCAATCAGGCCAGCGAAACTCGTTAACCAGGCTATCCCTAAGGCTAAAATCCCGGCTAAAAACCACTCAGTTTTTCCCAGACTTAAGGCTAAGAGGCAGAGACAATCACACACCTCCGGTGTGAGACGGTTGATGATCTCACCTTGGGGGGATGATTTTTGGAAATGTTCGGCCATGAGGCCATCTAGGGTTCCCAAGAACATGCGAAGAAAAGTCAGCCCAACCGCAACCAGATAGAGTTGGGGTATCCCGCCGGCCGCAAAAAAATAACACCCACTGATCGCCACACCCACCGGAATCAATAACCAACTGACTGTATTGGGATTGACATCCTTAACCAGCGGCAAAACTCCCATGATCAGTTTCCTAAACGGGTATTTCATTTTATAGAGTCCAATGTCCATGGTTACCTCCTTGAACGAGAATACAAGTCGACGGTCAGAAGTTATAAGTCAGATGTCAGAAGTCGTCAGTCAAATAGTAAAAATTAAGGGACTTTAGTCATCAAGAACATTACATTCCTGTTCTTCTGACCTCTGACTTCATTTTGTTTTTCGTGCCATAGTTACCGCAAAATATTTGTTGGCATCTATCAAGGTTCGCTCAATGACAAAGCCAGTTTCACGAAGCCAAGACTGCATAAGGCTTTCAGGACGCATCGTCATCTTAAGCGGTTCGTGAGCAAAATCAAGAAATACCGCTTGCGCAAATTCGAGATTAGGATGACCCGTTTGATTAGTGGTAATAAAAAATCCTTCGGGTTCAAGGATATTAAAGACAATTCTAATCGAATCTTGTACCATTCTATCAGAGGTGATCCAGTCATAAAATCCCGAAGAGATGATGATGTTAGGGCGAGGCAGGAGCTTTAATAAAGATTTTTCATCCAAGGCATCGCCTTTTTCAAAATAAACATTTTTTAATTTCTGATGAGCCTTTTCTTCTTCTCCTTCTTTCAGCCAACGTTCATCCAAGTCTCGGCAACGGGCTAAGATATCCTCAGCACCTATCTCTTTGAGAACCGAGAGAATATACCCTGCCGGCCCCGAGGCAATGTCAACTAGAGCAATAGGCTTACGTTTTTTTCTCAGTTGATTAATGGTTTCCTTTAATAGTTCTTCCAAATTTTTTCGTCGGATTCTGATCGCCTCCCACCCCGGATGGTTTAAGAAGGCCCTATCGATCATTTTCCCAATACCCAGCTGACCTTGAGGTTGGTTTTTGTAAATATAATCCAGCATTTTACCTGAGGTAAGGCCCTCATCGTAACAGATCCGGATCCCCGCACTTAAACGGCCAATGGTTTTGAGAAAAATTTTAGTCAAAAAATAGATCAATCGTTTTTGCGGCATTCTATTTTTAAATGGGTGATTTTTGCTTTTAAAGTATTAAGTCATTAGATTATTTTGTAGTTGTTTTATCGCATGCTCCGTTTCTTGGGCGACCAGCCAAAACCCTTCTTCCGTTCGGGGAATATGCAAGAATTGCATGGCCTGGCCAATAAAAATTTGGACATTTGTAGGATGAGGGAAGGAACTCCCCTTGGGCCAGGCCGCAAAAGCTCCTTTAATAAATGCGGGAACAACCAGACGATCGGTTGAGGCGGTAAGGATCCCAATTCCTTTTTTGAAGGGTTGTATGTCTTCAGTTGTGGAACGAGTCCCTTCTGGAAACATAATCAAAATATGTTCGCCCACATTTAAGATATCGGCACAGAGTTCTAAACTTTCCTTTTTTTTGTCGATCCGATCAAAGGGAAGGGCATTGACGAAAATGACTGCCAGTAGACTTCGCCATAAAGAAGTAAAAAAATAATCTTTGGCTGCTACGGAGAATGTCCGGTTGATTAGCTTAAGGGGAACACAAGCCAAAAGAACTAAGGCATCGAGGTGGCTGGAATGATTGGCCACTAAGACAAAACTTTTATTTTGGGGAAGATTTTTCTTGCCTACAATCTTTAATCGAAAATAACCTTTGAGGAGCACGCGCAAGATGATATTCCAGAAGAATCTTAAAAACGTATGGGTCATGTCCCGCTCCCTAGGGAAAACGGTCAGCTGCTCAGAGATACTTTGGTGGATGACAGGGGAAGGATTATAAACCCATGATTTCAAGGAAGACCTCCGGGGAATTGGACATAATAGTTGACCATATGGAAAAAAAGCGGGGAGACAAAAATCAAACTATCCACCCGATCTAGAAGACCTCCATGGCCGGGGATCAATGTCCCCATATCTTTAATACCAATATCTCTCTTGACAAAACTGATGACAAGGTCTCCCATGGTCCCACCAATCCACAGAATGATAACGCTTAAGATTAAGAGAAATGGATTAAATCCCGGAAGCCAAGGACCGACTAGCCCAACGTAGAGGATGGTCACCAAAAGCGCACCTAAGGACCCTTCTACAGTTTTTTTAGGACTGATTTCCGAAACAAGGGGACGTTTCCCGAAAAGCTTGCCGATGGTAAAAGCCGCGGCGTCATTGAGTTCGGTCCCAATAATCAGGAACAATAAATAGGCCAGCCCGTTGGGATGGTCCCTTAAAAAGGCCAGATGAGCCGGAAACCAACCTAAGTAAATGAGGGCCATGGTGCTTAAGCCCACTTTTTGGATCATATTGCGATAATCATTACGTAAACTGGGAATCATTAAGATAACGATGATGGCATAAACAGGTATGGCCACAAACAATCCGTACCAGTGAGTTAAGGCAGCCGTATAAAATCCAAATATCCCCATATAAACCGTACCCACAAACCCCCAGTCTTTATAAAGACCCGTGGCCAGGGAGAATTCTTTCACGCAGCAAAGAGAAAGTAATACAAGGGAAACAATGAAGATCTCCCGACTTATCCCAAGGCAAAGGAAAATGATGGGTGCCATGATAAACCATGGCCAGAAAGAATGCCAGATCCGTTTGGAGCCTTCCTGAGTTTTAGGAATGAGACGAAAGATCAATAAAAGAATCGCAAAACCCAATAAGATCGTTGCGACTAAGAATAAATATTTTCTAAAATAGGAATCATTTAATGCGGGTAGCCAAGTTAACATTGATTTTCTAAAAAGGGTTGGCGAGTCTAGAAAGTTTTCCTGTATTTTTAAAAATTAATTTTATTATAAACACCAAAAGGAATTAATTCAAACAATAAGACGTGTTTTAATGAGTCCGTGAAGAGATAATCTGCTGTAAGGAAAAACTTATCAGGATAAGGTAGAGAGGCACAATGGGAAAGATATAGCGTGGCAGAACATAAAAGAAGGAGTGCATTCCAATAAAGGGGATAATCAACCAAAGCGTCCAAAAAAGAAGGGCATGGGACTCGCGATCCTGGGATTCATGAGAAGGACATCTTCTTAGAGACCAAACCCATCGGGATGTATAAATTAAACTGAAGACAGTTAAAATTGCCAGACAAAGTCTTAATCCATTTTTAAAAGGGGTGAAATGGTAAATTTTTGATAACCAATGAGGATATACCACAAAACCAATCTTCGTTGATTCCCAGAAAAACATTTTTAAACTTTCGAGCCCCATCAAGAGAATATACTGTAAAGGATTTTTGAGAATCTCCTGAAAAGAAATCCTGATAAAGATCCTATCGACTTGCTCATTGCTTAAGTTGCCTTTTCTCAATTCTGCTGATTTGGCAAAACTATATCCATCCGATTGCTTATAGGACCAAAAGTCGCATGACTTCTGACCAAAGAGAGCCGCACACAGCCCTTCTCCGGGAACATAGGTGAGGGCGGTTAAGACTCCTTGGGGGCTTAAGGGTTGCATTCGACGGGTTGTATTGCCGTACAGGGCCCAGGGCCCGCGGTCCGTTAAACAAAAACTGCCGTTATATTTTTTATTCAAGGATTTGTAGAAATTGATCGGGACAAGGAACGTAACAAAAAATACTAGAAGAAAACACAAGAGGTTAAGGGAAAGATTTCTTTCCCTTTGCTGGGTGGCTTTGATCAGCAAGACAAAATAGGGGAAGATAAAGATGAAAGTGATCAGTTCAAAAATTCCTTTGATCAAGGTTATGAGCACCAATAACAACCCTAAGCCGAAAGCCAGTTGGAAAAATTTACCAAAATTTCTTTGGGTTTGGGATAAGGATAAGAGGGAATTCCAAGAGTGAGCACTTAAAACGATAATGGATAAGATGATAGGATAGGTGGCAATTTCTGAGAAAAGACTTAAGCTAGAATTAAGGATAGCGGGAGAAAGACCGAAATAAAGGAGAGTAAGAACAATCAAAGGGAGGGTCATTTTAAGTTTTCGTAAGACGATCAGCATGAACAACTGTGTTACCAGTAGAATACCAATCTGAATAAATTTTTGAACGGATTGATAAGAAATGTCGAAGGCTTCCGCCAGTCGCATCGACAGAGATACTAAGAAAGGATAAATGGGTTCGCGATTAGGACCGGACTGAAAATAATCGACCCATCCCTTTTGCGAGATCATCCTGCCAAAATTCTCATAAGCCATGGCATCGTGGATGATAAACATCTGCGTGTGGAAGGCAAGATAAATCCAGTAAGACAAGCAGATAAAAAAGACGAAAATGATGGGAAAGATGTTTTCTTTTGCAATAAATTTGGAATGACTTTGGCTACTTGTCATGTGTTTTGAAAAATATAAAGATTTAGGAGCCATTATAACATTCGGCCAAGCCAGTACCAAAACAAAAAACTAAGAGCCCTGAGATTTTTGTTTTAATATTCGATTCTTAAGGCTCTGTAAGAAAAAGGCAATCGAGACAAGATAAAGGGGGATGATAGTTAAATAATATCGCGTCAAGGTAAAGAAAAAGGACAAAGAACCAACGTAACAGATAATAATAAAGAGCGAAAAAAATAATATCAGGAAAGATTCATTGGGCCTTTGATGGGATACAAACAGAAGTGATCTATTTTGCCAAACAAGTTTGATCAAATTGAGATACGCCAGGAATGTTAATAAGGCCATAGAGAATTTCAAGATGTATTCTAATCCTTGAATATCATAAAGGTTAGCCAACCATGTTGGGTAAATAACAAATCCAATTTGAGTTGATTCCCAGAAGAACATTTTTAAGGTTTCCGTAAACATCATCAATACGGCCTGGAAGGGATTTTGAAGAATCTTTTGAATAGAAAGTTTAATGAGGATTTTATCAATTTCTTCGTTTGGAATTTGATTTTGGGATAGTTCTTGGATTTTGATGGTGCTTAAGTGATCTAAATTTTGCCAAGTCCAGTCATAGCATGTGTTCTCGTTGAACAGAGTATGACAAATGTCTTCCCCAAAACAAAAGGCTAGGCTAGAGAGAAATCGTTCATGGTTAAGGGGTTCCATTCGGCGTGTTGTACTAGCATAAAGGGCCCCTTGACCACGGCCCGTTAAGGTAAAATTACCATTGAATCTTTTATTGGCTAATTTGTATAAAAATAAAGGCATATAATAAACAGTTAAGAAAATCAAAATAAAGACTAAAGTCTTTGAGAAAAGTTTCTTTTCTTTTTTTACAAATGATCTGATAACATTAATAAAATAAAGGGGTAAGAAAGTCAGGACAACGAGCTCGAAGACCCCTTTAATAAAGGTAAGGACAACCAAAATACTACCTAAAAGGAAAGCCGGGAAATAAAACTTTTGGTTTTGAAGGAAATTCAAAAAATTTGGCCAGCTCTTTGTACAAACAAGAAGTAAGAGTAAAACAACTGGGTAAGTGGCAATCTCTGAGAAAAGACTAAAGGTCGAATTGATCAAGGACGGGGAAATCCCTATGTAAAGAATAATAAGCCCCATGATAAAGGGATCGATCTTGAGCCTTTTAAAAACAAGTAAGGTTAAATACTGGGTTAACCACAATAAAAGGATTTGAAAGAAGATTTGGACAGTTTGATAAGAACAGGAAAGTTGATCTCCCAAGGCTACCGCTAAGGAAACAAGAAGAGGGTAAATCGGTTCTCGGTTAGGCCCTGTTTTGAAATATTCGATAAACCCATTTTGGTATAAGAGATGACCTAAATTTTCATAACCTTTAGCATCATGGACGATAATCATTTGCGTTGTACAACCAAGATATAGGTGGTAACCCCAAGTAAAAAAGAAAACTAAGAAAATAAAGGGATGGATTCTCAAATCAGGCTGAATTTTGTTTTCAAAATTATTCGACATGGCGAAAGGATATCCGCAATTTTAATACACGCCATTATATCATTGAAAGGGAGAGCGGAAAGCAGGGAAAATACAATTCATCCAATTTAAGATCATGTCATTTGTAAAATTTTATGGAAGGTAATCTTTCCAAAACTTTCTTAAGGACTCTTCAGTTTTTTTTCATCGTTGGATTGCTTACTTTTTTATTATCCTTCCTAATAGTCATGCGAAATGATCAAAGCCCATTAAGAAGCAAGTTGTCTCACCTTCCTTTTTTCTCAAATGTCATTGAACAAAACAATCAAACTCGCCTCAAAGCCCGAACAACTACCTTAAATCACTATATCCCATCGTTTGATGATTTGATCGTCATAACCCGCCAGCCCCACAATGCCCGATTAGATATTTTAAGACAATACATCGGTTATTTTGAATTGGTCGTTCAATATTTCCCCCACATGTGGGATGCCCACGGAATCCTGGGTTATAGTTATTTTTATTCTGGGGATAAAGAGAAAGCGATCCACGCCTTACAAAAGGCTATTGAATTGAATCCATATTTTTTCTTTCCCCGGTATAACTTAGGCATGATCTATTTAATCGAGGGAGATGCTCCCAAAGCAAAAGAATTGTTCAAGCAGGCCTTAAGTGTCCCCCCAACGGTCACAGTCAAGATGATTCATGAATCTAAAATCTATCAGCAGATTTTTAAAGACAGGAGCGATGTAAGCGAAAACATGGAAGCATCTCTCAAAGAAGCTTATCAAAAATGCTATGAGATGTTCGTCGAATCAGACCAAAAGCTTAAACGACGTTCGGTTGGTTTTCAATCAGATAAGGAACTAAGAATTTTTTAAAATGGAAAAAACGTATCTCCTTTCATGAGTTTAACGGGAAAGATCAACTGGAAACCCCTGGTGGCCCTGACGCTCTTTTTTTTAAGTTTTGGGATAGGGATTTGGCTGTCTTTGCGTAAACCTTTATGGAATGACGAGATTTATACCCAAGTTTATAGCATTGATCAGCATTCCTATGCCGACATTATTTTTCATCGATTAGTGGAAGGAAATAATTGCCCGCTATTTTATCTTATTCAAAAATCAATTTGCGATATGAGCGGCTACCATTTCCCTTTAGAATGGGATTATGAATGGAATTTGGCTGACTCCTGGTCCCAATTGATACTTCGTCTAAGTTCAAATCTCTTTATGTCGCTTTCTCTCGCCCTTGTGTTTTATTATTTTGCCACTCATTATTCCACCGGGGTGGGAGTGTATTCGCTCCTTGTCTTTTTCTCTTCCTATATGGTCTGGGCTTATTGGGTGGAGGCCCGGCCCTATGCCCTTTGGTTGCTATTAACCACGATACAGTCTTTGCTATTCTTAAAAATCTTAAAAGAAAAGAAAATGGACAGCTTGATTTACTTAAGTCTTGTTTTCACCCACCTTTCTTTATCTTTGACCTCCACTTTGAGTCTTGCCCAAATCAGTGTTGTCACTCTCATTTTATGGATCAAAATTGATAGAAACTTAAAACGATATATTGTTCTTAGCCTTATTCCTCTGGGGATCTGTTTTTATTATTATCTCAATTCTCCTCAATTCAAATTTTTCTTTCTAGATGGGATGATCGATCTCATCCAGGCTAATCTCCCTCTGGAACGGATGGTCATTATTTTTTTATATGGTTTGTTTTTGCTAGTCAGTTTAAACAAAAGCAAGGTCCCATTCACGGCTCCCACTCAAGTAAATAAAGAGCCAAAACGAGAGGAAGAACTCGAAGGCAAAGGATATTTCCTCTTGATCATTTTGATTCTCCTTTTAACCTTAGTCATTCTTTTTATTTTGAAGTGGAAAGATACGCATGGTGAGGTGGGATTTTCTATCTCGGATCGTTATTTTATTTATCTGACTCCGATAGGGATCATCGCAACGATTGTGTCTTCGGTCCATTTGGTGAGGGGATTAAGAACTCACCCCTGGCTTTTGATCAATTGTCTTATGATTCTGGGGGGGCTATTGATCATAAGATGCCTAAAAACCTATGCCGATATCTTGGCCTTGGGGATATATTAGAGAAGGATTCAAAGAAAATTTGCCCATGAAATCGCAAATATCTTACTTATCTCTCGCGGGGAAAGTTTTGTCAACCATGGGTATTCTTATCGCTTTATTAATTTTTATCAAGGAGGATTATATCCGTGTGAAAGAACAATTAACTTGGGAATTCATGACAAATAATCTTAAGATTGATCAAGAAAAAATCAAAGCTAAAGCCAGACTCATAACACTGAATCAGCTGATCCCGCATTTTGATCATTTGCTTTTATCTTTAGAGGATCCCTCTCTAGCCGACCCTCAAGAATTTCGGAAATATGTCATTTATTACCGAAAGGTGACGGAATATTTCCCTCAATTAGCCGATGCCCATGGGATCCTGGGCTTTTGTTACTTTCAGTTGGGGGAGAAGGAGAAGGCTATTGTTTCTCTTAAAAAAGCCAGGGAATTAAATCCAAATTTTTTCTGGCATTCCTTTAATCTGGGAGTTGTTTTATGGAAGGGAAAACGGTACCCAGAGGCTATCGAAATTCTAAAGAAGGCTTCCACTCTCCCACCGGCTTTGACTATAAAACTTCTTTATAGTTCCAAGGTTTATCAACAGATCCTAGAGGGAGGAAAGATATCCCAAGAAGAGATTGAACAGAATCTAAAAGAGGGTTACCGTGTCTGCTTTAGTTTGGTGGTTGAAGGATCTAAGGTTTTAAAGGGATTTGGAACGGCTGCGGAAAGCCATAATTTAAATTTAAGGATATTTTAGAAAAAGGTTTTAGCCTTAGTCAGATGTCCCCTGCCATGTTTGGAAGGCTTTTTGGATTTGCGGCAAATTTTGGTTCACAAAGATATCCCATTGCGTCAACTTTTCTTGACCATTCTGGAATTTTATGGGATCGGAAGACTCATACCCATCAATAAGTAATTTTAATCCCTCGCTCAGATTGTCTTTCAGATAATCTCCTAACTTTGGGAAAATCCGATTCAATTCTTCCGGGTCAATCTGCTGAGCCTCTTTGAGTTCACTTTTTTTAAGATCAAAAAGTTTTTCAAGATCTTGGGTGAGATCGCGGGCAAGAGTCCGCTTTCGCATAAAATGAGCCGACTCATTCGAATATTCTAAAAGTTTCTGGAAGTGGAACACAAGCGATTGCCTTGACAACTCGCCCGTATCGTCTCTTATCAAGACCCGCAAGTAAGCAAATTTCCGTGTCATGATGTAATTTTTCCCTTGAAAGTGGATTTTGGAATAATGGCCTCCCAGATTGTCATCGATAATGGCACAGGGGTCAAAAGGGCCCAACGGAAAGGAATCCCCGGCCCAGGATGAGACATTGCTAACTTTGATATGTTCCAGACGCACTTTTGGGGGGTTGTCTTTTTTCATTAAAACCCAAAAAGGGTATTCCCAAGAGTCAGGCCCAATGAATAAGCCTACTTGAGAACATCCCCTTCTTCTGATTTCCTTGACGGCTTGTTCATAAGAATAGATATAGCCGTGTTTATTGTAGAAATATTGTTCTATTCTTGAGGAGTTGAAGATATTCCTTCGCTTAAAAAAAACGCGGGACTTGTTATCCCAAACCCAAGGCATCGAACACAAAATGAAAAAAATGCTTATGAGGCGCAATACGTTCGGTTTGCACAATAGCGACAGGATGACTCCCAGCAAAGGCGAAGAAAGAATAAAAAGCGGCAGATGAAGCCGGCTATGCCAGGGTTGCCATTTCAATACACAGGAGAATAAAAGAAAACCCAAGGTGACACAGACAAAATATTCCAAAATGAGATTGGGATGGATGCTGAGACCTCTAAGATCTTTTTGTTTAAACAGGAATTTGAAAAGAAAGATGGCTGTGCCGATCAGGATGAGAATAAGATGCAGGAGATTCCCTGCATAATCCTCATGGAATCCGATTTCTTTGATATGAAATTCGTGTTCGCCATAAGTGGTACGTTCATCGGTCAAGGGTACGCTTAAAAATTTGTGAAAGCCATGAATCCCTTTATCCAAAATCCGGTTGATCCCTTTAAAAGGGGTAGCCATATGTAAACCGATATTGCGGATTACGTTGGAAATTAAGAAAGGAAGGTGATGGGTTTGATTGAAAACATCCTTTGATTCTAAATTGGGCAAGATGCTTTGAGAGAGCGAAAAGTTTCGGGTATAAAAGGACAGATTCAACATCACCACAATTAATCCCATGATGAAAAGATGAACAAATATCTTCCAGTGGTATTTCTTAATTCCTATCAAAACCAGACTTATACAGAAAGGGAAAAGATAAAAATAGCCTGTTGTTTTGGTCAAAAGACTTAACCCCAGACTCGTCCCCATGGCACAGACGGAAATCCAGTGAACAATTGGGTTGAAAGAGACTCGGGTTTTATTTTCCGATTGTGACGGATTCCGGTAAAAGAGAAAAAAACAGACAAAACAAACGATCCCAAAGGCCGCCACCTGATCATTCTGAATGCTTGATCCTTGCAAGATTCCCATCGGGATCGTGGCCGCCAAAACAGAACTTAAGGATTGTCCTGAGAAGTTAGCCCCCAGTTGTTTAGAAATCAAAGAAACGCCGATGATATTGCCAACCATACAAAACCACTGGATGAGGTTAGCCCAAGAGTCCCCGCCGCTTAATATCCTCAAGTGCAAGACGGCATATTCCGCAAAAGGAGGGTAAGTGAGTTGTTTAAGGATGTGGGTCGGATAATTAGCTACGGTCTGGTTTTGGATCCAATGTTCGACCCGGCTTAAGTGATAGGTCATCGAGTCCCAATTGTTGGGTGCGGCTTTTATGGCAATGAATCCGATCATCAAAATGATAAACAGAATTGTCCAAAGAATGATTTTATCAAGACTGGGAAGTGTAGTTTGATTAAGAGGGGTTAAGATAAAGGAATGGAAAATTTTTGAAAGGTTAAACTTTTCAGTGGTCTTAATCGTTCTGATGGAAAAGGTCAAAAAAGGAATTGTAGCAATAATCCAAAATATCAAAACGGATTTGAAGGTGAGGAGTTGAGAAAGACTTAAGATTTCTGTGCTTAAGACAATCAAAACTCCCCAAATCAGGCTCGCCAACAGAAAGCAGCCTCTCAGCTCCAAAGGTTGTTTAACCCTTTGAAATAGGGATAGGAAAATAAAGAGAAAACAAAATATGGGAATAAACCCAAGCATTCTTTAGATGGTTTTTAATTCCATTAAATTAAAGTTCTCACTTTACAAACACTGGGTGTTTGTAGGAAGGTGTTCACATGTAATCTCATGCGGTGGCGGCTTGGGGACGCATCAGGATCCAGTGATAGAAACGTCTCAAGAGAAACAAAAAGTGGCGGAAGGATTTGATTGCCTTGATATTTTCGATAAAAACTTTGGGGTTCAAATGAAAGGTCAAGAAGGCCTTCCTTTTTAAAGACAGTAATTCTTCGCGGGTCATGCCTTGCGGGGTATAAGGGGCGGTCATAAACAGAAAGTTGTTCCAATCCACCCTTTTAATCTCCCCGGATTTAACCAGCTCATTATAACTCTCGGTTCCCGGCAGGGGCAGATAGGTAAAAAAGTTTGCCCGCATGAGGCCTAACTCCTTAGAGAAACAGATGGTCTGCTTCATTTCATCTTTTGTTTCCGTCGGATAACCAAGGATAAAAAATCCCGCAATCGGGAACCCGTGTTTTTTAATCATGGCAACATTCTGACGGATCTTATCTACGGTGGTGGCCTTCTTCATCTTTTTTAAGATGCGATCAGTTCCGGATTCTACCGCAATAGTAATCAAATACTGTCCGGCTTCTTTCATCAATTCTAAGATCTCATCATTTAATCGATCCATGCGAATGCCATTGGGGGTGGCGAGGCTAATGTCTAATTTAAGATCGATGATGCCCCTTAAGACCTGCTTGCAATATTCCAGATCAAACGTGAAGTTATCATCCACAATGTGGATTTCTCTCACCCCCCGTTCATACAGCATGAGGATATGTTTTTGGACATATTCGACACTGTGGTGCCTTAATCGTTTTCCAGAAAGGATCGGGGCGGAACAAAAGGTGCAAGAATAGGGACACCCACGGGTGGTGATAATGGGGGCAATCGGGAATTTCTCAAAAAAAGCCCCGTGCTGAGATTCCGGATACGTTTCCGGCGGCATCAAATCCCAGGCCGGGAATCCCAACTTATCCAAATCCTGGACAAAGGTGGGGGGGTTGGAAATCACCTGTCCATTGTTTCGCCAGATTAATCCTTCTATATTGGGAAAAGCTTTCTCTTGGCGTTCTAAGGCCGCCAAGAATTTTGGGAAACCAATCTCGGCCTCACTATTGAAGGCAAAATCCACATAGGGCTGAAATTGGTTATAGGATTCGACAGGAATCGAGGAGATGTGCGCCCCTCCGACAACAGTTATTTTTTCGGGGAAGGCCTCCTTAATCCTTTTAAACATGCGGTAAACTTTAGGGGTATCAAAGGTATAGCATTGAATTCCGATAACATCTGGATCATGGAAAGCCACAATTTCGTTGATTTTCTCAACAGGAGTATTGTCTTTAATACAGTCATGGATGGCCACATCATGGTGACTGCGAATCAGGGTGGCCAGATATCCATGTCCCAGGGACGGCTGGATATGATCCGCTAGATTGTTAGGTTTGATCAGTAAGACTTTCATAGAATGATCTCTTATAATTCCTAGGAATCAATAAAAGCATACAATAGTTGGTAAGAAAAATCAATCAATAATAAACCCATTTGATCATTGAATTAAAATTACAGGATGTATTCGATCAAAATAATTGAGCCTTCGGGGAGTTTTTTTTCTCGATGGGCTCATGAGGGGTCGGGGAAACTCCCCGACCCCTCAAATAATTCATCTTGTGAAATCAGTGGATTATTCTCAAAGATTCAAATGGAGATGATAAAATTATTTGAGAGCTCACGGCGTTTTTGATGAGCAGGGGCGACCCAACGGGTTGCCCCTAGAAGAGCCCAATTATTGAGGTCATAACAATGCTGTTTAATTCATCCCATTTTCTTATTTTCTTCCCATTGGTGGTTGGGATTTATTTCTTGATCCCTTACCGTTTCCGTTGGGCTTGGCTTCTTTTATCCAGCTCGTATTTCTATATGGCTTTTATTCCTATCTACATCGTAGTTTTGTTTATATTAATTCTCATTGACTATTTTGCCGGGATTTTAATTGAGAAAGCCAAAGGCGGCCGAAGAAGGCTCTATCTTTTCATGAGCATATTCTCGACTTGCCTTGTCCTTTTTATTTTTAAGTATTTTAATTTCTTCAATGCCAATTTTTCTCGATTGGCTCAGTTCCTCGGCTGGAATTATCCTATTGAAAATTTAACACTAATCCTGCCGATTGGCCTCTCCTTTCACACCTTTCAGAGTTTGAGTTATGTGATCGAAGTCTATCGAAAGAATTTCCCCGCCCAAAGGCATTTTGGTATTTATGCCTTGTATGTCATGTTTTTCCCTCAATTGGTGGCCGGTCCGATTGAACGACCCTACAATTTGATTCCTCAGTTTTTCAAAAAACATGATTTTGATTACGACAGGGTCACGGATGGTTTAAAACTCATGGCCTGGGGTTTTTTCAAAAAGGTTGTTGTTGCCGATCGTTTGGCCATCTTCGTTAACCAAGTCTATAATAATGTTTCTGATTTTTCCGGTCCTTCGCTTCTTTTGGCAACTTATTTTTTCGCCTTTCAGATTTATTGTGATTTCTCCGGATACTCGGATATCGCCATTGGCGGAGCTAAGGTGATGGGGTTTCGGCTGATGCAAAATTTTAAACAACCTTACTTGGCAAAATCCATCCGGGAGTTTTGGCAGAGGTGGCATATCTCTCTTTCCACGTGGTTTCGTGATTATCTTTATATCCCGCTTCGGGGGAATCGTGTTAATCAAGGCCGGTGGTTTTTTAACATCATGATTGTTTTTCTTTTAAGCGGTCTGTGGCATGGGGCCAATTGGACCTTTGTTATCTGGGGAGGACTCCATGGATTCTATTATCTAGTCTCGGTTTGGTTAAAAGGAATGAGAGAAAAATTAACGCATTTCTTTTATATTGACCGATTTCCCCAACTTCCTCAGATCCTAAAAATTTTTATCACTTTTCATTTGGTCACCTTCTCTTGGATATTTTTTCGGGTACAATCGTTTTCGGATGCCGTTTACATCATCACCCATTTATTCACCGATTTTAGAGGGGAATGGATTCAAAAGGCGCTCTGGGTGGAGGGGACTTTTGGGCTGTGTGTGTTGGGAGTGGTTTTGATTTTTGTTTCTGATATTATTCAAAATCGTGTGATCGTCAGGCAATGGTTGGTTCACCGGCCAGCCTTTTTTCGCTGGGTGGCGTATTATGTCTTGGTTCTAAGTACTATTATCTTTGGCGTCTTTGCAAGATCTCCTTTTATTTATTTTCAGTTCTAAAATGTTTTTAAAAGACCTAAGAAAATTTATTTTTAAGATTTCTTTATTTGCGCCAATCTCTCTTGGGGTGATGGGGATCAATTATGCAATCGATCCAGCTCATATTTATCCTCAGAAGATAAAGGGGGAATTTCATAGAGAACTGAGAGAAAAACTGCAAATAGAATTGAGTGATGAACCATTAGATGAATATGTCCTGGGGATTGCCGATTACTTACTTCACGGGCTTAATGTGGCCCATGCGGCCAATTATGACCAGCGGTTATTGCAGAGGTATTACATCTTGGGATCGGATGAGAAGAAAGAAATTATTGTCCTTGGTTCCTGTAGGTCGTGGGAGATCAATACCAAGATCTTCCCTAAAAAAAGTTTTTTCAACCACGGTGTTTCTGCCGCAACGATCGAAGATTTTTTAGCGATTTACAATATGTATCATGATAAAAGACTGACCCCCGAGACAATCGTTTTAGGGATAGATCCGTGGATATTTCAGCGCAATGAGAAGGTTAAGTGGAAATCAATCAAGAAAGAATATGATGTCATGATAAACAAACTCAAAGAGTTTGCTAAAGAAAGAAAAGACCAAGAATTCCAAGGGTCATTTGTGATGGAATGGCCCTGGGCTAATGGGGCCAGGGTTTTTTTCTTAGAGAAGTATTTTCAACTTTTCTCACCGAGCTACTTTCAGAGTTCCCTTAAAGAACTGGTTATAGCTTTAAAAGAGAATAAAGCTTATCTCTATAGGGGAAAATTTCTCTCTCTTTTTTCTCAAGAACAAAAAAATCCCTTAAAGCTTACATCTTTCAAATACAATGTTGGTTCGGGTTCTCAGTCTTCCTACTTCCCAACACAAGAAGAACAAGGAGATTATGACATCATCCTGACCGATGGGAGTCTGAATTTCCCTAAGAGAGCAACGACACAAGCACCGGATGAAATTTTAAAAGAAGTCAAAAAGGTTGTCAGCCAGGGTTGGGAACCTAATTTGGGATCATCTTTTAAAGAAATGGATAGTCCCTTAAGGGAGCAATTTGAAACATTCGTCGATTTTCTCAAGGAAGATAAGATTAAAATAATTATCTTTCTTCCTCCTTTTCATCCCTATTTTTATGATCATATGGTAAAATCAAAACAATTCGATGGTGTCATCGAAGTGGAAAATTATTTAAAGGATTTTGCTAAAAAGAGAAGAATCAAGCTCATAGGTTCTTATAATCCTTACCAATGTTTGCTGGAGGAGAGGGACTTTGTGGACTACCTTCATGCTAAAAGAAAACTCGTGGAGAGGATTTTTTTTGAATCTTTAACCAACGGTTCAGGCTACTTCTAACTTTCCTATTCTGGTCTTTTAGGTCAGTATAAATATTTATCTTAAAAATTTCTCATGATCTTAGTGACTGGTGCAACAGGTTTTATTGGAAGTCGACTGGTGGAACGATTATCAGCTGACAAAAAAAAGGAAGCCATTCTTTGCCTTACCTCGGATCAAGGGAATTCTCAAAAAGAGAAGACAAGTTTAGCCAGCATTAAAAAATTGGGATTAAATTTTCTTGAAGTTGATCTCTTAACGGGGAGAGGTCTTGATAAAATTCCGAAGTCTCCCAAGATCATTTTTCATTTAGCGGCTAATACCGATACGGCAGTTAAGGACCATCGTGTAAATGAGATTGGGACACAAAATTTGCTTGAGGCCGTCAAACCGATTGGGCCAGAGACCCATTTCATTTTTACAAGTTCTATCGCCATTAATGATATCAGAGAAGATTATTCTCATCCTGTTGATGAAACAACAGCTGTTCCCAAGCGGCCTTGCCATGAATATGGCCGGCGTAAGCTAAAATCAGAACAGTATTTGATTCAACAAGCTAAGGAATGGGGCTTTGGTTTATCTATTGTGCGGGTGTGTGGGGTTTATGGGAAGGGAGTGAGAAAAGGAGGGTTGTTTGATAGTATTGATACATTGGTTAAGAAAGGCTCTTTCTTAGCAAGACTCAATTGGCCGGGGAGAATTAGTATCATTCATCTTAAGGATATGGTGAATTTTCTCATTTTAGTATCGTTACTAACCCCCCAACCCGGTGATTATAAAATTTATATCCCTTCGGTTGAGGCCCTTTCCTTAGCCCAGATGAGTCAGATCATCCATGAGGCCTACGCCATCGATTACAAGCCCATTCATCTGCCGGCATGGGTTTGGGAAATGGGTTCAATCCTAGCTAAAAGTAAGCCAACTTTGGAGGCCATCCTTCCCCACAAACTTTATAATAAATTTTGGCAAGGGAGTATTTTGATCAATAATGAATATTGGAATACCTCACAAACGATCCAGCAAGTCTTAAAAGACAAAAAGCCGATCACATTTCGGGAATATTATAGAAATCGAGTTGGTGGAAGTTTAAAATAATGAGGGCCTTGATGAAATTTATAGAAGAGTTAATGGGCTTTATTAAGAGGAATGGTCTTAAGAGTATTTTTTTTCATACAGTAGAACTTTATTTCGGAGCCATTTTACGGATTTTACCGGGCATTGAGGGGTTGGTCTTAAGGGCTTGGTTTTATCGAATGATGTTTAAATCATGCGGGCCGGGATTATTGATCTATCCAGCGGTCTATATCATCTTTTCCCGTAAGATCTCGGTTGGCAAAAGGGTTGCCATCAACGTTGGGAGTTATTTGGATGGCCGAGGAGGGATTACGATTGGCGATCACGTCCTGATTGGTCCCAATTGCGTGATTGCAAGTTGTGAGCACACCTTCAAAGATGTCAACACTCCTATTTACCAGCAGCCCGTCAAGTATGCACCTATAAAAATTGAAAGGGATGTTTGGATCGGAGCTAATTCTTTTATCAAGTGTGGCGTTACGATTAAGGAAGGCAGTGTGATTGCCGCGGGGACAGTGGTCACCAAGGATGTCCCTAGCTTTTGCATTTTTGGCGGCGTCCCGGGCAAGGTCATTAAATTTAGAAAAGAGAGTGATTCTCCTTTCCTTGAAGGAGGCACAACTTAAAAATCCGTAAAGTATTTCAATATCCTTTAAGCTTTAACTAATGAAACTGAAAATTGCAATCTTCATCTTTCTCATTTTAAGTTTTTTTGCTTCGCATTATCATTATGCGGGGAATACCAGAGGGATTGAGAAATATATGGCGACCACCGGTCTTGAGCCGGAAGTTTTTGTCCATGATCCCTTTTCTTTAAAGCATTTGAACAACGTTGTTTTAATCATCGCTCAGACCACCGATACTCAAAGAAAAATCATTTATTATTGTTTTTTTCTTGCGACGCTTTGGCTATTGTTTCGACTGGCCTTCAATATGACGCGGGATCTCGTGACCTCTTTAGTATTTCTTTTACTTTTCGTTTATAACGCTTATAACTATTTGAGTTTCAATTTCGTGTTTTTAACGAACGATTTTACCGGATTATTTTTAGCAGGACCTTTTGTTATTGCCAGCTTCCTTTTTTTTCTTAAAGAACGTTACTTAATATCTTCGATCTTAACCGGTGTGTCCTTTTATGTTCATCCCGGGATTACCTTGTGGTATCTCATTGGTATCTTTTCTTATCTTCCTTTGGTCGTCTTAAGAAATTTGTTTTCTTCATTGGCTTTTCGATTGAACTTAAGTCCTTTGACCTCGCAGAAGACTTATCAAGAGAAGGTGAACCTGCCGGAGTTTAAATCCTTATGTTTATTTGTTTCGACCTTTTCTATTATGGTGGCTCCGCAAGTGTATCATGTCTTTAAATTAAACTTAAGAAATTCGCCGATTGACCCTCAATTCGCTTATGAAATTTTTAGATTTGGGTGGCTGGGACAGACCTCCCTCTGGTTAAGCTTGAGTTACAACCCAAGTATCACAAACTTGATCATCCTATTTTCTAATGTGATTCTCTGTGGTCTGATCCTCCATCATTTTCAAGGAGTCCAGGATCTTAAAATCCAGAAAATTTACCTTATGTATCTTGGGTCACTGTGTTTTCTCATTATTAATGAGATTCTCGTTAATGTTTTTGGCTGGAAATTTTCGGTTATTTACGGCTTATGCCGAACTAGTGGAATTAATTTTTTATTTTTGGCTATGCTATTATCTATTGTGATTAAGAACGCTCTTGAGGAGAAGAAATATCTTGAATCGTTGTGTTGGGGGATCTTCTTTGTGAATTACACCGTCATCCATTTCCGATTATATTCGGCAATTTTGCAAATCATAATGCTGGGAATTATTGCCCTCGTTCGAGGGACAGGCATCTCTAAACGATGGGACGAAAAAATCTCCTCTTACGTGCAAGAACATTCCCTGCGAATTAAGAATTTAACTCAAATAGGGCTAACGACTTTGCTAATGTTAATCGTTCTTATATCGACTTCTCGATTTGTGAAAAAGATGAGTCTAGGCGTTCCCAAGCCCAATCCTTATCGTGAGGCCATTGAATTTGTCAATAACCAAACAAAGCGAGGGCTGGTGTTATACCCTTTTGATATGGAAGAAGAATTTTTTTCAGTTTCTGTGAATCCCGGCTTTTTTAACACCTATTATATTGTTCTGTTTATTGACCTTTACAAATATGACCCGGTTGTCCAACAAAAGGCCTTTGCGAAGTTCACTCAATTGGAAAAAGAATTCGGCATCAATACGTTAAAGCAATTAAAGGAAAATCCCTTTGCTTACTCTGTTCCCTGGCGTGAGGCATGGGCCCAAAAGGTCAATCGTGATTTTATCGAGCGCTGGAGCCTTAGGGAACCCATTGGTTATATCATCCGGGAAAAAGAAAATTCAATCCTTCCGTACACCATCGTTTATCAAAATGAAGAATATCTGGTTTATAAGCGGTAAACAGGAAAGTCTCCCTTTCTCTTTCTTTATTTCAACCATTTTTGCATAAATTTAACTTGTGTTCTTTAAGGCCTAAGGTTAGAATACTTTTCATCTTTGCCACCTTTGGGATGTTCATTAGGGTTTTATTGTAAAGCAACCTTCAGATATCTATTTTAAAGTCTCGATGATCCTCCCCCATGATTCAAAGAAATTCAATCAAATTCTTATCCCTTCCTTAATCATTCTTTCCTCTCTTTTGTGGCTTTTTTCCTTCCGGGGATTTGTTTCTGGCCGATTGTCTTTAATCGACGATGCGGTCTCTTACTATGATCACACCAAGTTCTTTCTTGATAATTTAGCAGAAGGCGTCTATCCTTTGTGGAATCCCACCTGGGAATGCGGCAGCCCCAATGAATTCTTTTTAATGAGGATCGGACAGTTTAATCCTTTCCTTTCTTTGATTCTGTTGATGAGAAAGCTGGAATTGCCTCATACCCAGAGTTATCTTATTTTTCTTACCCTTTATTATTTCTTGGGAATGATAGGGTTTTATCTCTTGGCAAAGAGAATTTACCGGGATTCTCACTTAGCCTTTTTGGCTTATCTTTTACTTGCCTTTTCCTCCTTGGGGACAAGGCTTTTTGATGGTTATTTTCACTTGGTCTTCATTCCCATGATTTGGTTCTTCTACTTTTTATTTGTGTTTTCAGAACCCTTGAGTCCACCAATACCCCCGCCAGATTCCCAGGGCGAGATCCCTAAGAGGGATCTTTTAAGAGGAAATCGAGCCACCAAGAAATTTGCCTTCCTTGGGATGACATTCACTTTGATGATCTTGGTCAGCACCTATATACCCTTTTATTTCATGACTATTTTCTTTTCGTTTCTGATATTCTGGGTGATTTTTTATTTTTGTCACCTTAAGGGAATTGTCTTTCAATATTTTGGATTTTTCAAAGATCATAAAAGAATTACCCTTCTTTGTCTTCTAGCATTTTTATTGGCTCTGGGGCCGGGGCTTATGGTTTTTAAGCAGGGAACAAAAGGAGACGTCTCCATCCCCGGAAGGCATTATGGGGCAACTTCAGGCAATCAACTTGGTGTGGCCAAAACCACCGTCACCCATTGGGCTATTTTTGAGGATCTTTATTTCTCCAGTTATTTTTGGGAGGATTTTAAAAGATTTCAATATGCAATCTTTTATATTCCGTTTTTTGCTTTTTTACTTTTCGGGATAGGGATGATCACCCGGATGAACAAGAGGCTTTTTTTCCTGCTCTGTTGGGCTTTAGGGATTTTCTTGATGGGGACACCCTCTGCCACGGGACTCTACAGTTTCCTTTTCGATCATATCTTTTTCTTTAAATACTTTAGAAACCTGCATTTCTTTTTATGGTTTGTTTTATTGCCTGTATTTATTTTGTATGTTGTAGAACAATTCCGTTTACTCTTTTCTATGGATTTTAAGGGCAAGATCGCCCTTTGGGGAATGGTCATCTTTCTTGCCGTGATTCATGGCGCTTTAATAATTTTTATTTCTCTTTCATGGAAACCGATTATTTCCACATATATCGTTATTGGTTTAAGTTTTTTATTTTTTCTTCTTTTAACTTTTTGCTTTTTTAAACGCAAGGCCCCTGACCAAAAGAAGAAAGATCAAGGCATCGATGCGGGTTTATCCGATGTTCCCTATCGACGTATCCTTCTCCTTTTGTTTCTTTTCATCCTGGTGATTTTGGAGCCTTTGGAAGTCTATCATTACTTCGATGAGAACTCTTACCCCTTTACCGGCCCGAGTCGATATGATCTTCCCTATATGAAGTTTTCCTATTTGAGAGGAGAGCGTCCAGATTTTAGGAATAAAGATGAGTCCGAACCCGCTGCTCCTAAATTGTATTTTGCCACGGAAAGGTATGCGTATCTTGTCAATAACCTTGAATTTGGTACCTTAAGCCATTACCTTTGGCATAAATTCGTTGTGTATGATCAAATTGAAATTATCAATGAAGCCAATTTAGATCTTAGAAAAGTAGAAAAGGCCTTAGCCGAAAATCAAAATGTGGCTTTTGTGTCATTGGATGGTCAAAGTTTTGAAACTGATGTCCCCCAAGCGGGTGTCCCTAAGCAAGCCTTGCGATTAACCGAGGCCACCACCCAATTACAGGTTTTAAAATTTAATATGAATATGGTCAAACTGCAGACCAATTTCCCTACACAAAAATTTCTTGTTTATAATGACAATTATCATAAAGGCTGGCAGGCTTTGATCAACTCAAAGAAGGTCCCTCTTTATCGATCCAACCTTTCTTTTAAAGGCTTATGGATCCCACAAGGCGAGCAAATGGTTGTTCTTCATTATGGTTCATGGACACGATATGCCCTGAACTATTTTATCTTAGGAGTTTTTCATCTTGTCTTGGGTTTATTGATTTGGTTAGGTATCAAATCCACCCAAGAGTTAAGACCAAACATTTAAGTGATGTAAAATGTCCTATCCAGTCTTCGCATTAAAATTGATAAAGTTAACAGGAAGGGCGTTTGTAGTGTATCTTATCGTTTTGGCATTTGTTTTTTTCCTCATCGATCAGGATAAAATTCATAATCATGCTATCGTGGCCTCCTTAAGTCGATTGGATACATCCTTTGACTATATAGTCTTAGGCATGAAACAAAAGACAAAGTTTGAACGAAGATTCTTGCTTTCTCATCAACATTACTATCAAAAAGTCATCGATCTTTTGCCCCCCATGGCCGATGCCTATGGGATGTTAGGCTTTTTTCATTATCATTTGGGTGCATATGATAAGGCCAGGGCTGCTTATAAGAAAGCCAGTGAGCTTAACCCTCACTTTTTGACTTATTACTATAACCTTGGCCTTCTTTATTTTAAAAAAGGGGACTATTCTCAAGCCGCCGGTTCATTTATCAAGGCAATTGAAACCCATCTGGCCAATTGTTTGGTTTTTGTGATGTCTTCCAAGCTTTATGCCTCTTTTTTCGTGAGTCTCAATGAGGAAAAGGATGTTTTAGAGAGTGAGATTGAGATGAAGTTGAGGGAGAATTTCCGCCAGTGTTATTTGATGCTCATCCTCAGTTACTATCGTTTGCAGAATTACCCCCAAATGATCCAACAGGCCAGTGAGGCCATAAGTCTAGACCTTCAGCCGCAAGACGATTTTTATTTTTATATCGGTTTGGCTTCTCATCAATTGAAGGATTATGAACGCTCGATTTTTTTCTTAAAAGAAAGTATAAAAAGAAACCCCGATCTCTCGGATGCCTTTTATTATCTGGCCCTAAGCATGAAGGCTTTGGGAAAAGAAGAATTGGCGACTAAGTCTATGCAGAAGGCGATCTATCTTTATAATACAAAAGGATCTATCCTCGGCCAAGAAGACCAGCTGGAAGTGGAAATTTATTAATGAGCACGCGACTTATGGAGCGAAGCGAACATAAGTCGCTGTGCGAATTAACCCCGCCAAAAGACGGCGGGGTCAATACCCTGTGATGCGGGGTTTCAATTTGCTAAGAACTTGAAACTTTCTAAACAAAGATGAATACGACTATCAAATCCTTAATAAGGTTTTTGGGATCGTTAGCTTATCGAGCCGTCAGTGTTTATTTAATTTTCATTTTGCTAACTTTAACATTTTTTGATTATAAAAAAGTTTTTACCCATGCCAGATCTGCTTCCTTAGGTCGATTGAGTTTTTCCTTCGAATATCTTATCGATTGCATTAAGAAAAATCAGAAGCTTGATCAAAAGATACTTGGATATTATCAACATTACTTTGAAAAGCTTATTGACATTATGCCAAACACGGCTGATACCTATGGGGTCTTGGGCTTTGTTTATTACCGTTTGGGAGAACAACAAAAAGCCATCTGGGCCTACCAAAAAGCCATCGAGCGTTACCCCAAATATTTTACTTTTCTACATAATTTAGGACTTCTCTACTTTAAAGGAGGTGATTTCCCAAAAGCCATTGAATCATTCACAAAGGCCCTCCAAGTCACAGTGTCAGAAAGTCTTTTTTTAGCTATGTCTTCACAAATATATAATTCATACTTCATAAGTTTAGATAGTAAAGACCTTAACTCAGAGATCAAGACAAAATTCTCCGCCACCTATCGTCAGAATTATCTTATGTTGGTTTTGAGCTATTTTCGCATGAAAGATTTTAAAGCAATGTTTTATTATGCCAATGAAGCTATTGAATTAGGTTTTCAGCCGCAGAGCGATTTTTATTTTTATGCAGGGATAGCTTCTTATCAATTGAAAGAATATGAACGGGCGGTCTATCTCTTCCAAGAATGTACCAAAATGGACTCGGACTACACCGATGCTTTTTATTATCTGGGACTCAGCCTTAAGGCCTTAGGGAAAGAAGAATTGGCGGTCAAAACCATACGAAAATCGGTCGTTTTGTACAATACCATAGGCTCCCGATTAGGAAAAGAAGATCGAGTAGAACTCGAGATTTATTGACAGCCCTTCACAAAATTCGTTTCGGGCTGTTGATGACACGGATTCATAGATGATGACACCGATTTTCTTAATCGATCTTTAATCGGTGTCATCTTAATTTAATCTGTGTCATCATGCGTGTTCAAAATAGAAATAAGTTATCGAAGATAATGCTAATTTAAGACATGGATTCTGTCACCCCCGAATGTCCCGCCTACGGACGGGATCCCGCCAGAGGCGGTGATTTTAATCGGTCCCGCCTTGGCGGGACTGCTTAAAGCAGGAATGACAATTTGGTAATTTGGACACTCATGCTGTGTCATCAAGGGCTGAACGGTTTTTGTGAAGCCCTATTTATTGAAAAAGGAGAAAGATTATGCCTTCCTTGTTTACTCGGATCGTGAAAGGGGAAATCCCGGCTCACAAGGTGTTAGAGAATGAGAAATATCTGGCGTTTCTCGATATCCGGCCGATCAATCCCGGACACACCCTCGTCATCCTGAAAGAGGAGATTGATTATTTGTTTGACTTGAAAGACGAGGTATTATCGGAACTGATGACCTTTGCCAAAAAAGTGGCTTTAGGAATGAAAAAGGTTGTCCCATGTAGAAGGATTGGGGTCATGGTGGCCGGACTCGAGATCCCGCATGTGCATATCCATCTTGTTCCCATCAATGATGTGGGGGACCTCAATTTCGCCAAGGCCAAACCCGCCTCAAAAGAGGAGCTTGCCAAAATAGCAAAGGCAATCAGAGAAGCCGTCTGAATCCGTATACTAAGAGGTGAAATTTATAGGGAA
>CAYJXI010000042.1:0-28731 GCA_964374105.1 uncultured Planctomycetales bacterium | reverse complement strand
TCATATCTTCAACCCCTTGCTATATGGATTCTTCATAGAACTTTTGACACTACCTTTAAAAAAATATCCCACTTTCCTATCATGTTTTTATGGGGACAGCGCCCTTTTTTAAAAAAAGGGCGCTGTCCCCACTTATCACTCTCAATGATTCAACGGCCTCTAAAACATCTTCCAGCGTGATAGCCTGCATACATTCATGAAGGCACCCCCCTTGTTTTTGGCAGGCCCGGCATTGGTCATTTTTTCGAATCACCCGACTCAAACAACTCCAGGGTCCGTATTTTGATGGATCGGTTGGGCCAAATAAGGCTAAAACCGGAACATTAAGATAACTGGCCATGTGCAAAGGAGCACTGTCATTGACAATCGCCAATCGGCAATTCTTAATCAAATAAGCCAATTGGGTTAAAGTGGTCTTGCCACTTAAGTCAAAAAAGGGAGAAGACAATTTTCTCGTTATTTCTTGAACGATCTTTGTATCGTGCGAGTCACCCACGAAAACAATTTGGACTTTATAACGTTGGGTCAGTTCCTCGCTAAGGACCGCAAATCCTTGAAGCGACCATTGTTTGTTTTGATCTGCTGCTCCCGGGGAAATAACAATATAATCTTTATTTTCTTGGAGATTCTTATTAATAATCTCGTTAATATATTCTTTGTCCTCATCAGGGATATAGAGGGAAAACCGATTCTGTGGATCTTTAGTATAAGGATAAACCGTTTTGAGCCGATTCAAATGTTGCCAGCGCATATGTTGATTTTTCAACCTTTTCATAAAAACGGAAGTTTTATAACGGGCAGAAATAAGATAAGGAATCGCTGAGTTTCTTAAGTCCACAACCAGACCAAAATGCTCCTTTCTCAACAGGTCAATGAACAAAACCTTTTCTTGGATGGATTTCTTTTTATTAAAGATAAAGACCCGGTCAATAAAGGGATTTCTGCTCAATAGCGCCTCTCCCTTGGGCCCAACCATAACGGATAATTTTGCCTTTGGGAAATCTTCCTTTAATATATCGATCACGGGAAATGTCAGGATGATATCGCCAATGTTGGATAAAGAAATGACCAAAATTTTTTTAATCGCTTGATTCGGAAATGAGAGAAGGGTCATCTTAAGTGAAGCTCCCTGGGCTAACATCCCTAGCATCTTTTCTTTCAAAATTCCGACATCCCGCCTCTGGCAGGAGTCGGAACTCCGACCCCCGATATTACATCGGGCGTCGGAGCAAATCACTTGATCAATTGTTTAACCGCGCTGACAACATCATCCACGGTTATCGACTGCATGCATATATTATTAGGACAATCTAGGTAATAACAAGGAGCACGGTTGCAACCAACATCCTTTTCTAAGATCATGCTTTTCCCCTTGCCCTGAGGACCGGTGATCTCTGGACGAGTAGGGCCAAAAATGGCCACGGTTTCTTTCCCTAGGCTGCTGGCCATATGCAGTGGTCCGGAATCCGCTGAGATTACCAAATTCGCCCGCTTAAGGAGGGCTAGAAGCTGTTTTAAATCCGTCTGGCCGGCTAAGATAACAACCGAAGCCTGGGAGTTTCTGGCAATCTCTCGTGCCAATTCCACATCCTGAGGGCCTCCGGGGATAACAACCCTCATTTTAAATTCATCCTCTAATCGATGAATCAGCGAGGCAAAATTTTCCTTAGGCCAGCGTTTGAGATTCCAATTGCCACCGACATTCACCACCACAAGAAAGTCTTCTTCTTTAATGCCGTAGCCTTTTAAAATCCCAAAGATGTCCTTTTGCGAAGTTTCCGATACCGCCAGTTCACACTTGCGATCTTCGACTTTGATCCCAAAGGACTCAATCACATTCAAATAATAATTGGATCGATGGATGTCTTCTGGAGGGATTTGAATCTGATGCGTCAGAAGACTTCCCCTCTTTTTGGTTGCATATCCCACCCTTATGGGAATTCCTGCCCAATAGGCTAGGGAAGCCCTTGTCCAGGAACCATGTAATAAAAAAACAATATCAAATTTTCGGCGGCGAAGTTCCCAAATCAACTTTATTTTCCCTAAAGGACTGACGTGTTTCCCTTTCTCATCATAAATAATGATTTCATCAACGTAAGGACAACTCTCCAAGATCTCTCGCACGCGCGGAACACAAAGACAAGCGATCCGCGCTTTTGGGTAATTCTTTTTAAGCGCTTTAAAAACAGGGGTGGAGAAAATCACATCCCCAATCCAATTGACATTAATGACAAGAATATTTTTCATCGGTGGTAAGATAATTTTTATGGGGGGGGGACAGCGCCCTTTTTTAGAAAAAGGGCGCTGTCCCCATTTGTCATTATCCTTATTACCTTTAAAACCTACCCCGAGCCAGTAAACCCAGTTTTTGATTTCAATAATCGATTGTATAAATCCATAGTCTTATTGACCATTTGTTCGCTGGAAAATTCCTTTTCAATAAACTGACGGGCCAGGGAGCCCATTTCTTGTGCCTTAATCGGATCTTTAAGTATTTTGATAATCGCCCTGGCCAAACCTGCCGAATCTTGGGGTTCGACCAAGAAACCGGTTTTCTCATGCTCAATGAGACTGGGAATTCCTCCGACTCTGGTAGCAACAACCGGCAAACCACAGGCCTGCGCCTCCATGACCGAGAGTCCTAAACCTTCTTGTAATGAAGGCATCACAAAACAATCGAATATCGATAAAAATTCTCTGGTTTGATTAACCACCGGGTAAAATAAGATACTTTCTTTAAGATCAAGGTCTTCCACCAATTTCTTAAGATTCCTTTTCAGTCGTCCTCCCCCCACAATCATCAATCGGACATTAGGAATGCTTTCTTGAATACGTTTCATCGCTTCAATTAAAATTTGATGTCCCTTTTCTTGGGAAAGGCGGGCAATAATCCCAATGACAGGGCTGTTATCCAAGCTTAACTCCCTTCGCTTCTTCGATTTTAATGCGAGGTCATTAAAGGGAAAATCTCTAATATCCAGTCCGGTTTTAATAAGACAAATTTTTTCAGAAGGAACGCGAAAATCCTTTTCAAGGTGCGATTGAACGGCCGGGCTGATAGCAATCACTGCTTCTCCCCAACAGGGAAAAATCCGCCGAACTAATCGGGTTTTAAAATATCCATGACAGGTTGTTAGATAAGTTTTTTTAGTTAATCTCGCTAAGAGAAACCCCATCACTTGAGTAATTCGGGTATGAGAATGGATGAGATCAATTCCCTCCTTAAGGATCAAACGATTTAATTGTCCTAAGGACCAGTAGATGCGAGGATCCAATTCCGATTTTGTTCGGATATTCAGGGATATTAAACGGCACCCACAACGTAAGAATTCTTGAGACATATTACCACCCCTAGATCCCAAATACACATTTTGTCCCTGTTTGATCAATCCTTGGGTTAAGGTTAACAGATAACTGGTGATACCACCGGAATTCAAATGGGTTGTTAAAAAAAGGATTTTCATTTTTCTTTAGGTCAACAATTGAACTACGTGATTGGCCACCTCTTCGGGAAGGATATCCCGCATACAAATATGGGTTTTGATCCGGCATTGGGGGCTATAACAGGGCGAACAACTGGGTTTTCTCTCTAAGACCACACAGGATTTCACTGGAGGTAAATGTCGAGTTGAGGCCGTTGGTCCAAAAAAGGCAATGAAGGGAACCCGCATGGCGGCAGCAATGTGCATCGGGGCCGAATCCGAAGTGATAAAGACTTTACATCGTTTGATCAGACAAGCCAATTCCATAATATCTGTCTTTCCCACAAAACTAGCAGGTTTTGTTTTGGTGAGACTTAATAAATCCAAAACAGTCTGCCTATCTTTCTCTACCCCCGTAATAATCACCCGGATATTCCGGCCGGCTAAGATATCACACAAACGCGCTAGGTGAGAAAGCGGCCAATTTTTTGTTTTCCATTTTTCTGAGGCGGCAATATTGATGCCTACAATTTGGGTATTATCGGCTAACCACTCTTCTTCTAACAGTTTCTCTATCTTTTTTTTATCTCTCTCGGATGGCCAGAGTTCAAGCAAGTTATCCTTATGATATTCAATTCCCAATCTTTCCAAAATCTTAAATTGATGCTCAACGGGGGGTAAAGGAGTTCCAATATTTTTAATAGGATGACTTAAAAGAAATCCCATCTTCCCATTGTTAAACCCGTAACTTTCCCGAGGGAAGGCCAAGGCGGCTAACAAATGACTCTTAAAGTTATTTTGGAAATCAATGATCTTATCAAAATGAAATTTTCGTAATTTTTTTGAAAACCCGATCAGTTGAAATAAACCCCCATCCTGACTCTTATGATCTATAACAATAATTCCATCCAGATAAGGACATCGCTGTAAAACTTCCCGTGATTCTCTACCCACCAAACAATAAATCTTAGCATGAGGATAATGTTTCCTTAAGGCCTTTAAGGAGGATGTCACCAATATCACATCTCCCAAAGAACTCATCTTGATGACAAGGATATGAAGGGAGTCTAAGAGTTCCTCATAAACTTTAAGCGTTTGGCTGGCCATATTCTCCAAAGTAAACTCAGTTTCCAACTTTTTTCTTGCTTGGGTAACAATTTGACGAGCAAACTTCTTATCAGCCAAAAGACGTACAATGGCCGCGGCCATCGCTTCTATGTCCTTGGGAAAAACCAAGAGCCCTGTTTTTTCTTCCTCAATAATATCGATGACACCCCCAACTTTGGTCGCCACCACCGGGACTCCCACGGCTTGGGCTTCCAGAATAACTCTACCAAAGGCTTCTGGAACAACGGAAGAAAAAACCAAGACATCGGTCTGAGCCAATAATTGTGGGATATCCTGGCGGTTGCCTAAAAATTCGACGTGATCCTTCAATCCCAACCGCTCAACCAGCAGGATCAATTCTTGTTTGTAGGTTTCTTTGTGAACTGGCGCTTCTCCGATAATCCAAATTTTCACGAATGGCATTTTTCGAACCACCCTGGCCATGGCCCTTAAGAAATACGCATGTCCTTTCAGTGGGGTTAAACGTCCAACGATAGAGACAATATAATTTAACTTTCCCGGATGCTCAAGGCGAGTGATATTAAAACGGGCCAGATCAACACTTCGGGGGATCCTGCGGATATTCTCGGGAAGGGCATGAAATACGTCTATCATATGACGACCTATGACTTCACTGGGGACGATGATCAGTTTAGCCCATCCCATCACCCGGCTAAAAAAATGATTAGAGTAATAGCCATGACAGGTTGTAATAAATGCGGCCTTTGTCCCTCGACAGGCAAAGAAGGCAATCCAGGCCGGGACCCTCGATCGCGCATGAACGATATCAATATTTTCTTCTTGGATAATCCTGCGCAAGGCTTTGATACATTTTAAGATTGACCAAAAGGATTTTTTATGGACCGAAAGAGTGTAATGTTTAATCTCTTCTTTTTCCAATTCCTTCACCAGAACGCCGCCATGAGAGACAACAACCGCATAATGGTTATGGGAAGTTAAATATCTGGCAAAATCAAGGGTCCCTCGCTCTACCCCACCGACGTTTAATTCTGGAAGTATTTGTAAAATCCGCATAGGAAAGGTTTCTTAAAGTTTAAAAGGGTTAGAAAAGGTTCCTTAAGTTTCAAAATTTTACTGTAGCATTAAGAAACCTTTTCCACCCTTAAGTAACATCATGGAACGTTATTTTTAGAATTTTTTTAGATGAGCTGCTTTAACCCTTCTAAAATTGTCTGATAATCATTCAATTGTTTTGTTTGCACTTTATTCTTAGCAATACTGGCAATGGATTGTCGTAAATCTCTAACATCACTGCTCAAAATATACCCACAAGCATGGAGGGTCTCAATAAAACGCAGATGCTTAGGTTTGCCTTGAAAAAAAAGTAATCTTTGCTCCAACGGAAAAACGATCGTTCCTTTCCCAGAGCTGACGGCCTCCGAGATCATAGATATACTATCCCCGGAAACAACAATGATATCGGACAAGCCAAGAATTCCACCGACTGCTTCGGGAATATTATTTCGATTGGCTAAAATCATTAACTGACAATTGGAATGTTTTTTTAATTCTCGTACTAGAAGATTCTCTAGCCGTTTTGAGGTTCGGCGGGAGGTTGTCACCAAAATATCCGCATTAAGATCATGTGCGATTTCTTTGATTTGGTTAAGTACCATTTTCACCTTTTGTTCGCTTAAGATAGACTTTTTTGTATCTCCGCCTAACAATAAACCGATCTTAAGATGATTCCTAAATTTTAGGTGAGAATATTGTTTAATCAATTGATCGGTTTGTTGCTGAAGATATTCTGAATTGATAAGATTAGGGGCTCCTTTAATGATAAGGATATGATCGTGGAAATGGGATAAGAGAGGTTTATCGTGTTCAGGTAAAATCACCAAATCAAACCGACGATAACTCAATAAGGATGGCTTTAAGATACAAATACTTTTGGCCTGTTGATCCACGGATAACAAATAATTCACTGGTGCCGCTGCCGAACCGCAAGAAATCACAAAGTCAGCCTTGATCGAAACCAGCTGTTCAAAGGAATCCTTACTTAAAAACCATTTCATAAAACCAATTCTTCCCTCATTCATAAATGCATTGGCAAAAATACTCAATACCGATAAGAGCTTTTGTGCCCAGCGATTTTTATAAATAACATTGATCACTTGAGTCGTGTTTTCAATATTCCGCTCCATTAAAACTTTCTTAAGGATCTGATCGACAGCCTGCGATTGGCGTAAATGGCCAGTCTTTCCATCATTCAAAATGAGAGTCGTGGATTGTTTTGAATATTTCCAAATTTTGTAAAACCACATGTACTCGGAAGGATAACGCTGGATGTACTCTTCCATCATTTTTGTTACTTTCAATAAATTAATTTTAAGATCATTCTCCCCCTCCCCTGTCTGGGTTAAGTCCAATGATTTATGGAAAATGATTCGATGGTAGGGACCTTTTTCTCTGTGGATAATGGCAAAACATAGAGGGACTCCCAATTTCATTCCCACCCGGATGGCCCCATCGGACATACTGGCCTGACGTTCAAAAAAGGGAACAAGGATTCCATTTTTACCCCCTTGATCAACCACCATCCCGACAATTTCGTTATTTTTGAGACTTTTGATAAATTCTCTTGTCCCCAACCCCCGCTCGATAATGATGGATCCCCAACCAGCCCGGTAGGTATTCAACAAATCATCCAAGCGAGTGAAGCGCTTCTGGGGTTTTACGATCACTTTATAGGGTCGACCAAATATCGTGCAAGCAATACTTGCCAATTCCCAACTCCCAAAATGCATAGCGAGAAGAATCACGCCCTTACCTTGTTTCAGGGCCTCCTCGACATATTCCTTTCCTTCCACCGTAACATAATGACTAAAAACCTGAGGGGTTAAAAGAGGGAGTCTAAGTAACTCTATTAAGTTTTGACCATAATTAGTAAATAAATTCTTTGCAATCTTCCTTATTTCTTCTGGGGACTTGGTTTTAGCAAAGGCGATCTTAAGATTGGCATAAACGAGGATCCGGTGTTTAATATCGAAAAGATACGCTAAATGACCTAACAGACGTCCCAGTCCCAAGGCCACCGGGAGGGGCAGTGATCTCACCAAACTCCCAAAACCCTTGATGCTATAGTAAACGAAGAATTCGATTAAATAATTCGTCTTTCCCATGGATAATCTGTATTTGAATCTTTAAAGCGAATATTTTAAGATTGTTATCCCAGAGATTCTCAAACTCCTTTAATTTCACCGCGTCCTTATTGGTGGTAACAAGGGTATCGATCCCCTGGGTAGAACAAAATTTAATGATTTGACTAATATCTTGATGACTGTACCAATGATGATCCATAAAGACAAAGTTTTTTGTCAACTGAACTCCCAAAGAGACAAGGGTTCGTTCAAAGCTCTCAGGATCACCAATGCTACAAAATGAACAAATGGGTTTATCACGAATGAAAGAAAGATCAACAATGGAATTGCCTCTTAAGTCCCATAAATACTCTGGCCGATGGATGGATTCAAGAATGGGAATGTTTTTAAACCGGCTTAAGGCATCTTTGATATGCGCTATATTGTCCTTCCCAATATCGGATTTAGTTATTACAATCAAGTCCGCTCGAGACACCGCAGAAAGAGGTTCTCTCAATATTCCTCGAGGGATCAGAAAACCATTTCCAAAGGGGTTGGTCGCGTCAATTAATACAATGTTTAAGTTCCTTTTGATTCGCCAATGTTGAAATCCGTCATCCAATAAGAAAACATCCACTGGGGAATTTTGGAGAATTTCTTCTGACTTTTGGAAACGGTCTTTGCCAATTCCAATAGGCACACCCTTAAGCGATGTTTGGTAGGAGAGGGCTTCATCACTTTCGATGTTCAGAGCAGTTGGATCCTTTTTCTTCCCTTTATATCCCCGAATCAAAATCGCTGGCAGTCGATTTTGTTCCTTAACCAACTTAGCAATCAATTCCACAAAAGGGGTTTTCCCTACCCCTCCCCAAGTAATATTTCCTACACTCACAACCGGTTTACCCAATTCATATTGAGGACATAATCTTTCTTGATAACACCAATAAGATAATTTAACAAGGGCACCATAAAAAAGAGAACTTAAGTAGAGAATTCTTTTAAAGATAGAAACCCATTTGCCTTCTATCTGATCGGTCATTATTAGATATAAAATCTTTCTCATAAGAAGGTACGCTAACGCATTTTATTTTACACGAATTTTAGAATTAATATTAAGAATAATATTAATATTCAAAACAGCAAACAATGAGTGAATCTAGAGAAGATCGCAAATCAATTTGAAGGTTTTTTCCGTAGCACCTTGATTGTTTTGGACAACTTCTTTAGCAAGATGCCCCAATGTTTCCAATCTGGCGGGTTGGGAAAGAAGTTCTTTTATTTCTTCTTTAAGCTGGTCTTCATTTTGTACTTGAATAATGGCTTCCGATCTGAGAAACAAATCAACAATACTCTTAAAATTCTCCATATGGGGACCTACGATGATGGCCTTTCCAAATTTAGCCGGCTCAATGATATTTTGTCCACCCACTCCGATTAAGCTTTTCCCAACAAAAACAATTTTAGCTAAGCGATACAGAGAACGCAAATGCCCTATCGTATCTACCAAAAGAATTCTGTCGTCATTCCCGAAAAATTCTCTAGACTCTAACAAAACAGATAATTTTAATAACCGGTATCCTCGTTCTTGAATCAAGTTCTCAATCTCCAAAGTTCGTTCAATATGCCGAGGGGCTATGATCAAGCGCAGTCTTGGGAATTCTTCTTTTAACGACTGATAAATTTTTAAAACAATCTCTTCCTCGCCAGGATGGGTGCTTCCGGCTACCCAAATCCATTCCTCTTTATTGGTCTTTGGACCGAAATCTCTTTCATTCGGCTGGAATTCTGATTCTATTGGCTCATCAAATTTGATATGACCGACAAGGATAACCTTAGAAGAGTTAGCTCCTAACGAGATGATCCTCTCCCTATCGAGTTGAGATTGCATACAAAAAAGCTCGACCTTCTCAAGAACTGATGATAATAAAAAACGAATCCATTGATATCGTTGGAAAGATCGGTTCGATATCCGCCCATTGACCTCAACAAGTGGAACTTTTCGATGAGAAAGGGCTAAAAATAAATTGGGCCAGATTTCCGTTTCTGCATTGATATAGATCACTGGATCGATAAAATCAATAAATCGGTTGACGATAAAACTCAAATCTAAAGGCGCATATATCACAATATCCTCGTCCTTCAGCTGGGATTTGGCTAATTGAAACCCAGTCTGAGTCACCGTGGATAAGACTATCTGGTGCCCAGAAAATCGTGCTCGCATTTTTTCCATTAATCCTAAAATCGCCATAAATTCTCCTACGCTCACAGCATGAAACCAAATATTTCTCTTCTTATCTAAGGATTCAATGATAGATTTAGGAAAAATGCCAAACCTCATCGAATAACCTCGATACCACTTTTTCTTGATGATTAAATAAGGCAGAGAAAAGATAAAAATAATGATCAAGATAAGGTCATAAATAATAAACATATTCCGAAAAGAGATCTAAAAATTGGTTTATAGAATAGATTGAAAATATTTGTCAGGATTGTTGTTATTCGACATCAAAAACTAAGAGATGTTGTCCTTACGCCCGCGGATGGGCTTTATCATAAACTTTTTTCAATTTCTCGGTAGTGACATGAGTATAAATTTGAGTCGTCGATAAATTGACATGACCTAAGAGTTCTTGAACAGAACGCAGATCTGCCCCCCGATCGAGTAAATGTGTGGCAAAGGAATGCCTTAAAACATGCGGGGAAACGTTGACCCTTAGGCTGGTTGTGAGAATATGTTTGTTGATGATATTCTGCACGCCTCTACTTGTCAGTCTTGTTCCATTTTTATTCAAAAATAGGGCCCGGTTATTCGAAAGGCGGCTGTCTAAATATCCTTTAATAGCCTCAACTGCCCGTTCCCCTATAGGGACCAATCGCTCCTTTTTCCCTTTCCCCATCACCTTGATGAGATTGCTGATTAAATCGATACTATCGATATTGAGTCCCACCAGCTCACCCACACGGATTCCGGTACTGTATAAGGCCTCTAAGATGGCCCGGTCCCTTTTACCAGGGACGTTCTCTAGAGAAGGGGCTTCAATTAATTCGGTCATTTCCTTTTCCGTTAAAAATTTCGGAAGGGTCTTATCCAGTTTGGGTGATTGCAGGAGGATAGCCGGATTGTTAGAAAGAAGTCCTTCCCTCTGAAGGAATTTAAAAAAACTTCTTATGCTAGAAAGTTTACGGGCCAGCGTTCGAGGTTTATAGGATTTATTTTTCAATTCAATGAGATATTTCCTTAAATGCAGATATTCTACTTTGATGATGGGAATTTCTTTTAAAAATTCAACAAATTCTTTTAGATCCATTTGATAGTTGAGGAGAGTATGGGGTGAATAATTTTTTTCAATCTCAAGATAGGTTAAAAATTTCTCAACATATCGATTCATAGAAAGATTCCCCTCCAAAATCCTTAAATAATAGATTGAGGTTCATCAACAGTGATGAAATGGGATAGAACTGTATGAAAAGCTTCGCTGTTTAAGCTGATATTAAAATTCTAATCTTTAGGAAGTTGATTTGTTGTATAAGTACATTGAGGGAAGTTGCTACATCCATAAAAGCTCCCTCGGTGTGAACGTCTTTTAATCAATTCGCCTCCGCAATCTTTTTGTGGGCATTTGACTCCTGAGGTAAATGGCTGGGCGAACTTGCATTCCGGGAAACCCGAACAACTTAAAAATTTCCCTCGTCGGCCCCATTTGACAACCATCTGCCGGGAACATCTCGGGCATTTGAGATCTACAAAATTTTCTGTTTTTTCAATGGTCTTTGTCGCATATTCTAATTCTTCTTCAAAAGGCGTGTAGAATTCCCGCAGAAGTTTGATATAATCCAGTTGCCCCTCTTCGACCATGTCGAGATTTTCTTCCATTTGAGCGGTAAAACCGATATCCATGATTTTTGAAAAATATTCGACCAGCAAATCGCAAATCAGCATCCCTAATTCTGTGGCAGTGAAATAACCTCGTTCTCGGATGACATAATTGCGAATCACCAGGGTATAAATGATCGAGGCGTAAGTACTAGGTCGTCCAATGCCATCTTCCTCCAGGGCCTTGACTAAACTGGCTTCGGAATATCGCGGTGGGGGTTTGGTAAAATGCTGCGATGGCTTAACGCCCACTAAGTCCAAGACATCGTCCTGGTGATATAAAGACAGATCAACTTGCGATTCCTGTTCTTCGTGTTCATGGTTGTAAACTTTTAGATATCCATCAAAGGTCAATTTTGATCCAGTCGCCCCCAGTTGAAATCTGCCCGCTTGGATTTCGATTTTCGTACTCTGAAAAACGGCCGGTGTCATCTGAGAACAAATGAATCTCCGGTAGATGAGTTCATAAAGTTTGTGTTGATCCGGATTGAGATACCTTTTGATATGCTCTGGGTGACGATTAACATCGGTGGGACGAATGGCCTCATGGGCTTCCTGAGCAGTCTTCTTGGATCGATAAAGGTTGGGGGTCTCTGGTAAATAATTCTTACCATAATTTTTAAGAATATAATTCCTCACTTTATCCAAGGCCTCTTGGGAGATAGTGACCGAATCCGTTCGCATGTAAGTAATGAGACCCACGGGTTCTTTATCCCCCACCTCCACCCCTTCATAGAGCTCTTGGGCAATCATCATGGTTTTATGGGCATTGAAACCCAGTTTATTAAAGGCTTCTTGCTGCAGGGTACTGGTGATAAAGGGAGGATAAGGGTTTCGCTTAATCTCTTTTTGCGAGATTTGGGAAACAACAAATTTTTCTTTTTTCAATTGCTCTGCGATATCATAAGCCTCTGGCCGGGTTTTCAATTCAAATTTTTCCTGGTTAATCTTTTCCAGGGTGGCCGTTAAGATCCCGAGGGATCCTTTTTTCTTTAAGTCCACATCAATCAGCCAATATTCTTGGGGAACAAAATTATTAATCTCTCGTTCCCTCTCCACAATTAACCGCAAGGCCACCGATTGAACCCGTCCCGCACTTAAACGCGAACCAACTTTTTTCCACAAAAGAGGGCTGATTTTATATCCAACGATTCGGTCCAAAATTCGACGGGCTAATTGGGCGTCAACTTTTTTGGGATCAAACTCTCGGGGGTTGGCGAAGGCCTTCAAGACCGCATCTCGGGTAATCTCTTGAAAGGTCACCCGATAAAACTTCTTATCCTTTCCTAGATGATGGATGATATTCCACCCAATAGCCTCACCTTCACGATCGGGATCAGTGGCCACATAAATTTCCTTCTTATTTTTGGCCTCATTTTTAAGTTGAGTTAGAACTTTCTGTTTCTGTTTGACCACCACAAACTTGGGCTTAAAGTTATCCTCCAGATTAACACCTAAACTCGATTTCGGCAGATCGATCAGATGTCCCATGGAAGAGACAACCTTATAATTCTGTCCTAAAATTTTGTTGATCGTTTTGACCTTAGCGGGCGATTCAACAATAACAAGGGATTTGGTCATATTGAACTCCAACTAAATTGTCACCAGTGACCCGTGACCTGTGCCCCGATTCTCTGACGGGTCACTGGCCACAGGTAACGGGCCACGAGTTTTTAATTCCTCACAAAATACTTTCCCGGTAATTGTTTCACCAAATGCTTAATTTCCAAATGCAATACAATATTCAAAACATCCGAAATCGTTTTATGACAACGCGCGGCCAATTCATCAATAAAGATCGGCTCTCCTGGGATACAATGATAAACGCTTTGTTCGTTCTCGGATAGATTGTCTTTGGTTGAATCTAAGTTTACTTTTGATATATCCTTTTCGATTTCACTTAAAGAACTTTTCAAGGGAACCGTTAATTCTTCCAAAATATCCTCCACACAACTAACCAATTTTGCTCCTTGCTGGATCAGCTGGCAAACACCGCGGCTGTTGGGATGATCAATATTAGCCGGGATGGCAAAGACCTCCCTTCCCTGTTCCAAGGCACAATGGGCAGTGATTAAGGCCCCGCTATTGAGGGAAGCCTCAACCACCACCACCCCTAAAGATAGGCCGCTGATAATCCGATTCCGTCTAGGAAAATTGATCGCCAAAGGAGGCATGGTCATAGGAAACTCGGAGATAACCGCCCCCTCTTCAATGATTTTAAAAAATAAGCCTTTATTATCCGGGGGATAAATATGAGTTAAACCGCATCCTAAAACCGCCATCGTTTTACCTTTGGCTTTTAATGTTCCTTGATGAGCAAAGGTATCTATCCCTTTTGCCATCCCAGAGACAATGGCCAATCCCAGCTCGGAAAGCCGCTGGGAGAATTTTCCAGCCACGGACATGCCATAGATCGTGGCCTTACGAGAACCCACCATAGCCAAGGAGGGTTCATGCGGAATTTCCCCTCTGACATAAAGGATCACAGGACTATCCGGGATTTCCTTAAGAAGTTGAGGATAGCTTTCGTCTTGAAACGTGATGACCTCAACGTGATTCTTAAGGATAATATCCATTTCCTTTCTCAAAAATTGATCTTTATCAAATGACACAAACTGCTGAATCACCAAATGCGGTAGGATATTGACTAGATCTTTTTCCTGTAAGGAAACGATTTTGCTTGCCGATCCAAAATATTCCAAAAGCTTTCGAATCCGCATATTCCCCAATCCTGGAATTGCGTTTAAGACAAGAAGTGCCTCTGTTTCTGTCATCGCGATGCGATCCTTTCCTTTGCTATCAGCGAAATGATCTCTCGACAAACAGGTTCAATCGATTGATCATTGGCATCAATAATATAATCAGCCTGTCGGTAAAAGGGCTCTCGCTTTTCTAAAAGTTCTTCAATCTTAACCTTGGGATTATCCGTCTTTAATAATGGGCGAGTTTGTTGGCTTTTTATCCTTTCCCAAATCACCTCGGGGTCTGCCTTTAAATAGAAAAGGATTCCATTTTTCTTTAAATTCAGAATATTCTCTTGATCCAAAACCACCCCACCTCCGCAATCGATAATGCGATTATTCTCTGGGGCAATTTCCGATATGACTTTTTTTTCCACACCTCTAAAGTAAGGTTCGCCTTGCTCCGCGAAAATTTTTGCGATTGTTTTTCTTTCTCTCTTCTCAATAAGGACATCGGTCGAAACAACCTTGCGTTTTAATCTCTTGGCCAGCGCTTTTGCGACTAGAGATTTCCCGGCCCCCATAAAACCAATCAATACAATATTTTTTTGCATTGGCCGATTGTAACACACGCCTTTTCGTGTGTCAAAATATTCGTCTTAAAATCTGCGAATACCCGAAATAAAAAACCCAGCTTTTTAAAACTGGGGATTATGGAAGAGGTCATTTAATTCTTCCTCTCTCTTATTTGATGGAAGAACCAGTTAGAGTATATATTTTTTCTATTATTTTGACAAGGTCATCAGATCAATTGCAAGTGATCAAAATGTCTCACACTTATAGGAACTGGTTTGTAAAATTTTAATACGCATTACGTGAGGTTACTTTTTGGGGAAATTATACAACCAATAATTGCCCTGAATCCAATAAATAATCTGTTCTCCCCAAAATAAACTGATCATGGCCCCTAGGACAAGAAACGGGCCGTAAGGAATGGCACTATCCTTGGTACGGATCTTTTCCACAATCCCATAAACCGCACCAAAAAAAGGGGCAATGAAAAATGTAAGAACCGCTAACTTCCAACCCAAGAAGGCCCCCACCATCGCCAGCAATTTGACATCCCCGCCTCCCATGGATTCTTTCTTAAAAAGGAAATCTCCCAATAACCCCATCGCATAAATAGAACCGCCTCCAATCAAGACACCTAATAAAGATCTTCCCAAAGAAGTCAAATGCGGCCCAAGACTGAAAGTCTTTGAAAATACCACCCCCTGCAACTCCGGGATCAAAAGACTGAAAATTAACCCTACCACTATTCCCCCAACACTGATCTCATCCGGAATAATCCGATGCTCGAAATCCACAAATGTCGCCACAATGAAACCGCACACCATGATGAGATAGGCCATCATTTTAAAAGAGACACCATAATAAAGATAAAATCCTAAAAAAATTAACGCGGTTATCAGCTCAACCAGAAAATAACGAAAGGAGATCTTACCCTTACAAAAGCGGCATTTCCCTTTCAAAAAAAGAAGGCTGAACAAAGGAATATTGTCATACCACCAGATGGGTTTTTGACAATGAAGACAATGAGACCTGGGCCGAATCACCGATTGCGACTTTGGCAAACGGACAATACAGACATTTAAAAAACTTCCAATGATGGCCCCTAAATAAAATATGAATATCCCCCATAGATGCCCTTCTTTGATCATACCGACACCTCAGATTCTAAAGTTTTTCGAATCTTCTCTTTTAACTTTCTATCGATTTCGATATTGGCCCAATGTTGAAGAGAAAGGATCCCTTGATAAAAAAGCATCCCTAATCCATTGGCCGTTCGTGCCCCCCTTTGTTTTGCCAACTTAAGGAGAGAGGTCTCTGGGGGGTTATAAATCACATCATAAACAAGCATCTTGGAATGAAGCCTCTCTTCGTTAATAAGCGGAAGATCATTTTTATTTAAACCAACACTAGTCGTATTGATTAAAAAGTCTACCATCTTAAGATTAAGATCATCGATGGTATCAGCCACTTTTATTCGACTGACATCCATTTGTTCTCCCAAATCGGAAAGAAGTTCTCTGGCCTTCTTAATGGTACGGTTATAAAAGAAGATCGTTTCAGGTTTTTCCGGTATTAAACACAAAGACGCAATGATGGCCCGCGCCGTACCCCCCGCTCCCAAAATGGCAATTCGCTTATTTGTCGTGTCAAATTTTAGCTCCGCCAGATGGGCTAAAAAACCTGGCCCATCGGTATTGAATCCAGACAACTTTCTTTTTTGGGAGATGACAATTGTATTGACTGCCGTGGCCTTTTTTGCGAAAGGACTTAAGTTATCCAGGTATTCAACCACCCTTTCCTTATAAGGGACTGTTACATTTAACCCGAAAATTAGGGAATTCTTATCGCGTAGTTTGTCAAAAAAATTATCCAGTTGATCTTCTTTAAGGGGAAATAACTTATAAACAGCATCCAACTTTAATTCCTGAAAAGCCAGATTATGCAGCAAAGGAGAAAGGCTATGTTCAAGCGGATATCCGATAATACCATAAGTCGTCTTGAAAAAAGGGGACAGCGCCCTTTTATTAAAAAGGGCGCTGTCCCCTTTTTCTTTTCCTTTTACTTTCATTCTCCTGCCTGTGCGATCACTTTGTTGATGGCATTGATATAGGCCTTGGCGGAGGCCACAATAATATCGGTGCTGATCCCATGCGAAATCACATTTTTCCCTTTGATTTTGACTTTGAGGGTGACCTCTCCCAAAGCGTCTTTGCCGCGGGTGACCGATTGGATCGAATAATCCAGTAATTCACCTTTCAACTTGGTCATAATGTCAATCGCTTTATAACAGGCATCAATGGGTCCATCTCCTGTTGAAGTTTGCCTATATTCTTTCCCCTTGGATTTAAGCACAACCTCAACCTGGGGAGTTATATTAGCCCCACTGGTGGTAATAAGGTCAACCAAGCTCCAAGTATCCCGTACGACTTTGACCTCATCCTCAACAATAGCGACCAAATCTTCATCAAACACCTGCTTTTTCTTATCGGCAATGTTCTTAAATCGAATAAAGGCCTGATCTAATTCTTTATCCTTTAACTCAATACCTAAGGCCTTCAACCTGACCTTAAAGGCATGACGTCCAGAATGTTTTCCTAGAACAAGACCAGTCCCCACGAAACCAACATCCTCCGGACGCATGATTTCGTAGGTCGAACGCTCTTTTAAAATTCCATCCTGATGAATCCCCGCCTCGTGGCGAAAGGCATTGCTGCCAACGATGGCTTTATTGGGTGGGACTACAAAACCGGTTAATTTGCTGACCAACCGCGAAACCTTACAGATCTCGCGGGTATTGATATTCGTTGTACATCCATAAAAATCTCCCCTTGTCCGCAAGGCCATCACAATCTCCTCCATCGAGGCATTGCCTGCCCTCTCCCCAATCCCATTGACGGTGCATTCCACTTGCCGGGCACCATTTTTGACGGCGGCTAGGGAGTTGGCTACCGCCATGCCTAAATCATCATGACAATGAACCGAAATCACCGCCTGCTGGATATTCGGCACATTATTTTTGATATCCGCAATCAACTGACCATACTCGATGGGCGTGCTATACCCAACCGTATCCGGGATATTGACCGTGGTCGCCCCCGCCTTAATTACCTCCTCAATAATCCGGTAGAGAAATTCTTTTTCCGAGCGTGAGGCGTCCTCCGGAGAAAATTCAATATCCGGGATTCTCTTTTTGGCATATTGCACCGCCTCAATGGCCATCCGCAGAATTTCCTCCTTGGTTTTCTTAAATTTAAATTCGAGGTGGATTTTCGAGGTGGCTAAGAAGACATGAATCCGCGGTCTTTTAGCGATCTTCACCGCTTCATAAGCAGCATCAATATCCTTTTTGATACAGCGGGCTAATCCGCAGATAATCGAACCTTTAATATGCCTCGCTACCTTCTTGACGGAAGCAAAGTCTCCCTCAGAAATGACAGGAAATCCGGCCTCAATGATATCCACTCCTAGACGCTCCAAGGCATAAGCAATTTCCAGCTTTTCACTCTCATTCATACTGGCCCCCGGAGCTTGTTCGCCATCGCGCAGGGTTGTATCGAAAATTAATACTTTATCTACTGGATTCATATCTTTTCCATTATTGTCTAGTCATAAGTCACAGGTCACAAGAGCACAGGTATTTTGATTTTACTTGTGACCTGTGTCATGGGACTTGTGTCATTTTATTTTCTCATCCAAGACATCATTCCACGCAACTGAGCACCTACCTTCTCAACGGCGTGATTTTGTGATTCTTCTTTCATTTGATTAAAATGTAGCCGACCCTTTTTATTCTCTCGAATCCATTCCCGGGCAAATTTACCGGATTGGACATCTTTTAAAATTTTCTTCATAATTTTTCTCGTTCGTTCATTGATGACCTTAGGTCCGCGGGTATAATCGCCATATTCCGCTGTATCCGATACCCGTTGGCGCATCCCGGTTATTCCCCCTTCATAAATCAGATCCACAATGAGCTTTAATTCATGCAAACACTCAAAATAAGCAATCTCGGGTTGATAGCCAGCCTCAACCAATGTTTCAAAACCCGCCTTAATGAGAGCACTTGTTCCCCCGCACAGGACAACCTGTTCACCAAAAAGATCGGTTTCGGTTTCTTCCTTAAAGGTGGTTTCCAGAACCCCCGCCCGGGTTCCGCCAATTCCCTTGGCATAAGCCAGAGCATCCTGCCGGGCATGCCCAGAAGCATCCTGATGAATGGCCACCAAACACGGAACTCCTCGCCCTTCTTCAAATTGTCTTCGCACCAAAGCCCCGGGACCTTTAGGGGCAATCATCCACACATCGACATTTGGGGAAGGGTTGATTTGCTTAAAGTGAATATTAAAACCGTGGGAAAAAACAATGGATTTTCCCTTTTTCAAAAATTTTCGGATACTCTTCTTATAAATTTCGGCTTGCAAATGATCTTGCGTGAGAATTTGAATGATGTCTGCTTCTTGGGCCGCCTGTTTTACCTCCACGGGTTTAAAGCCATCCGCAATGGCTTTTTCGTAATTGGCCCCGCCTTCTCTTTGACTAACAATAACCTTTAACCCACTGTCTCTTAAATTCAGGGCTTGGCCCCTTCCTTGAATTCCATAACCAATGATAGCGATCGTACGATTCTTTAGAACATTCAAATCGGCATCTTTATCATAATATATTTTTGCCATGTTGGATCTTCTCCTTCCATAAGAATCGATAAATTTAAGAACATATTTTAACACACCTGCCTGACGGTAGGCAGGAATTTTCAAATTATCTTAAACATCTGATCAAACGATAATATTCTTCAATATGCGGCGTTTCTCTGCGCCTGGCTTCATTTAAGTCAATAATATTAATCTCATCTTGTTTGATCCCTACCGCCTTGCCGCAGATTCCTTGTTTAAGTAAATCAATAGCAACTGCCCCCAGGCGGGTGGCCAGAATTCGATCCGCACTCACGGGAGTCCCCCCTCTTTGGACGTGGCCTAAAATAACAAATCTCGTCTCAAGGCCGGTCATTTTCGAAATTCTACTGGCAACGTGCGGGGCCTTGGCCGCTCCTTCCGCGACAATGATTATCCAGCTTGACTTTCCCTTTTTATTCCCGGCTAAAATATTTCGAGAAAGGAGGTGATAATCAAATTTTCTTTCAGGAATAATGACATCTTCCGCCCCCGCTCCTAGGGCTACCTCGATAGCAATATATCCCGATTTATTTCCCATGACCTCAATAACAAAAATACGTTCCATGCTATGCGCCGTATCCCGGATCTTATCGATCGATTCCAAAGCGGTATTGACCGCAGTTTGGCTACCAATCGTCTGATCTGTCCCAAATAAATCATTATCAATGGTGCCCGGAAGCCCCATGGTAGGAACACCGAATCTTTCGTAAAGTTCATAAGCCCCGCGATAGGACCCATCACCACCAATAACAACGAGGGCATCTATCTTATATTTTTTCAGGATCGCAAAGGCCCTCTTCATTCCTTTTTCGGTTTTGAATCTTTCCGAACGAGCGGTCTTTAAAATAGTTCCTCCTCGATTAATAATATTGGAGACGGAACGGTGATTTAAAGAAATGACCTCATCCTCAATCAACCCTTCATACCCACTAAGGATCCCCTCCACATTAAAACCACAACACAAACCACAACGGACCACACTGCGGATGGCTGCATTCATTCCTGGAGAATCACCCCCAGAGGTGAGTATTCCAATCTTTTTTATTTTGCTGTTCATTCTCGATCTTTAATTATTAATTTTATTTTACGTACCCATCTCCCAACTGGAAAGGTATTTCTTCTGCTCTTTGGTTAAAGTATCGATCTTAATCCCCAAGGCCTTGAGTTTTAATCTGGCGATCATCCGGTCTATATCTTCGGGGACCGGATAGACTTTATTTTCCAATTTTTTATAATTCTTAGCCACAAATTCACAAGAAAGGGCTTGGTTGGCAAAACTCATATCCATGACCGAGGCAGGATGTCCTTCCGCGGCAGCCAGATTAATGAGACGTCCTTCCCCCAAGACGTAAATATTGCGGCCATTTTTCAGAGTAAATTCCTCAACAAAATCTCTAATCATTCGTCGTCTTTTTGTAATCCGAACCAATCCCTTTAAATCCAACTCAGCATTGAAATGGCCAGCGTTGGCTAAAATGGCTCCGTCTTTCATTAAAATCATATGTTCAGAACGGATGACATTGATGTCTCCAGTTAAGGTAACGAAAATGTCCCCACCCTTAGCCGCTTCTTTAATAGGCATGACCTGATACCCGTCCATCGTGGCCTCCAAGGCCCGTAAGGGATCCACCTCCGTCACAATGACCTTCGCTCCCATCCCTGAGGCCCGCATCGCCAGCCCCCGAGAACACCATCCATAACCGCAGACCACAAATGTTGCTCCTGCCAGCAATCGGTTTGTGGAACGGATGATCCCATCAATCGTTGATTGCCCCGTGCCATAACGATTGTCAAAATAATGTTTGGTCATAGCATCATTCACCGCAATGATGGGATACATTAATAAATTCTGTTGTTGAAGACTTTTTAGTCGAATCACACCCGTGGTTGTTTCTTCTGTTCCCGCATAAATATATTGTTTTAAGTCCCTTCGCTTTTGATGGATCTCGGAAACAAGATCCGCCCCATCATCCATCGTTAAATTAGGCCTTGTATCCAACACCGCATTCAGATGCTGATAATAGGTTTTTGTATCCTCTCCCTTTACGGCAAAAACAGCTGTTTGATAATCCTTCACTAAAGAGGCGGCCACATCATCCTGGGTGGAGAGGGGATTGGAGGCACACAAAGAAACCGAGGCGCCTCCCGCCTTTAAGACACAAACCAGGTTAGCGGTCTCGGTCGTCACGTGAAGACAACAACCGATCCTCAGGCCCTTAAGGGGTTTTTCCTTCCTAAAACGTTCTTCAATCAGGGTGAGGACAGGCATATCCTTCTTAGACCATTCAATTCGCAGTTTCCCTTTTCTTGCTTGAGAAATATCTTTGATATCATTCTTCATGTCTATTTCCTTTTCTGTAGCTAGTTGTGTCTTATGTTTATTTCAAAAATTTTCCATAAAGCAAAATCAGCTATCGCTTGCTAAGGATCTTTTAAGATGGCCCCCATTGATTTCGGGTCTCTTTGTCCTTAATCAATTTTGATAGCTGATAGAGGGAATCTCTTTAGTTTAGAGAACAATCAAACAGAGGCCAGGACTTCCTTTTCTAAAAGGGCTGCCCTATTTGTTTTTTCCCAATCAAATTCCTCTCTCCCAAAATGTCCAAAACAGGCCGTTTTTTGAAAAATGGGTCTTAGAAGATTTAAGTCTTTAATAATTCCGCGAGGAGTTAAATCAAAAATTTTCCGAACAAGTTCAACCAATCTTTGTTCAGAGATCTTGCCTGTCTGAAAGGTATCGATCATGATACTCACCGGCTCTGGGCGTCCGATTACATACCCAAACTGGATCCAGCATTTCTTAGCCAGTTTGGCGGCGACAATGTTCTTTGCCACATATCGAGCCATATAAGTGGCAGAGCGATCCACCTTGGTTGGATCCTTCCCCGAGAATGCTCCCCCTCCATGCGAGACGACACCCCCATAGGTATCGACAATGATTTTACGACCCGTCATTCCTGTGTCGGATTGTGGTCCACCTATGACAAACTTTCCTGTTTCATTGACATAATATTTGGTATTTTCATCGACCATATCCCCAACAACCGGAATGGCAATCGTATCGATGATCTCCTTTTTGGCCTCTGGGCTGATACGTTTTCCAGATTTATCTAAAATCTCCTCAGTATGTTGGCATGCCAATACAACGGTGTCTACCCTTTGCGGTATCCCATCCTCATATTCCACAGTGACCTGGCTTTTGCAATCAGGCCCAAGGTATTTGAGAATACCGTTGATTCTTACCTCTTTGGCTCGAAGAACGAGCTTATGCGCTAACATAATAGGAAGTGGCATAAGCTCCGCGGTCTCATCACAGGCATAACCGATCATAATCCCTTGATCCCCGGCCCCGCCCGTATCAACCCCTTGAGCGATATCCGGGGATTGCCCATTGATGGCATTAAGAATCGAACAGGTATCGGCACAAAAACCATATTTGGGATGGGTATATCCAATGTCCGTTAATACCTTTCTAACCAACCTATGCACATCGATATAAGTCTTGGTTGTGATCTCCCCCCCCACAATGACCAGACCCGTTGTTATAAACGTTTCGCACGCCACCCGCCCTTGGGTGTCATCCGCCAAGACCTTATCCAGAACTGCATCTGAGATTTGATCACATACTTTATCGGGATGTCCTTCGCCTACCGATTCTGAGGTGATAAAATATTGTCCTTTCACTTCCTTACCCTTCCTTTCTTAAAATAGCACAAAAATTATTTGACCTTCTTTGAATCTCGTGAACTTAACCGTTTGCTCATTTTGAACTTGTTTCTAAATCTCTCTTGCGCTTCTCGGTAAGATTCAATACTCCCAATATCATACCATTTGCCAAAAAATTTAAAACCATAAACCGTATTCTCTTGGGCCAGCCAACGGATATAATCTCCGGCTTTATCGGACTTTTTAGTTTTTTTCAGGTATTTTGCAACCCGTCCTAATGAATTCAAAGGGAAAAAATAAAGACACATCGCAATCAAAGTGGATTTGGGTTTTTCGGGCTTTTCTTCAAAAGCGAAGACTTTTCCACCTTCATCCAAAACGACAACTCCGAAATTTGTTGCTTCTTTAATATCTTTAATATCGAAAAGTCCAATGGAAACATGAGGACTGTGACCCCTGGCAAATGTGATAAATTCTCCTAAAGGAAAGTCAAAAAGATTATCACCACCCATCACTAATAGATCTTCATTCATGGGATGATTTTCAATGGCAAAATGGATATCTCCCACCGACCCCAATCGATCTTCGGGAGAATTTGTTCTATCATTGAGAATTCTTAAAGGTATTGTAAAACTCCTCTTTTGTTCGGCCCACTCTTTAAAATTTGAATAGAATTTGTTATTGGTTATAACGATGATTTCACTTACCCCTTTTAAAACTTGAATCTTTTCTAACAAATGATCAATGATAGATTGATGAGAAACAATCAAAAGGGGTTTAGGGATATCCTTAACCAATGGATAGAGCCGTGTGCCGTAACCTGCCGCGAGAATAAGGATCTTCATCATCTCATGTTCTTAAGCTATCAGCTCTCAGTTATCAGCTCTAAAGAAAGATATAAAGCAAAGTTTTAGTTCACGTGCCAAATTCTGATAGCTCCTGCCTGCCGGCAGGCAGGGATGGCTGAAAGCTGATAGCTTATTTTTACATTCTTTCCGCGTTAAATATATTTGGGGCCAAGGACTGGAGTCTTGTTTTACTGAGCTCTTCAATCTCTAGTCCCGTTGAAAGAGTCAAGGCTTTCTTTGCTAAATCTTTTGCATCTTTAAGATTCACCGAACGAATGAGTTTCTTAATTTGTAAAATGTTGACATACGACATGCTGAATTCATCCAATTCCAATCCCAATAACAAGAGAGCGAGGTTAGGTTCTCCAGACATCTCCCCGCAAAGTCCCACTGAGATATTTTCTTTATGACCAGCATCAATAATCATTTTAATCAGCCTGAGTATAGAAGGATGGCAAGGTTCATAGAAATCTGCGGTCTGGACGTTCACGCGATCAACAGCCAAAGTATATTGAATGAGGTCATTTGTCCCAATACTAAAAAAGTCTGCTTCTTTGGCTAACATATCGGCGGTCATCGCTGCCGAGGGGACTTCGATCATAGCCCCCACAGGAATTTTCTCATTGAAAGGGATATTTTCTTGCAAAAGATTATTCTTTACTTCTTGTAAAATATGGTTAGCCTGGCGAAATTCTCCTAGACCAGAAACCATAGGATACATAAGACGGACATCCCCATGAGCGGAAGCTCTGAGAATAGCCCGCAGTTGGGTTTTAAAAATATCCGGACGTGATAAACAAAATTTGATCGCTCGCCAGCCTAAAAAAGGGTACATATCCCTTGGGACTTGTAAACTGGAGATAAATTTGTCTCCGCCCAAATCAAGCGTTCGGATTGTGACCGGTAAAGGAGCCATGGCTTTGGCCACATGTTTATAGACTTCAAATTGTTCTTCCTCACTAGGGAGGTCGACTCGGTTCATATAAAAATATTCTGTACGGTATAAACCCACCCCCTGTGCTCCTTTTTTTAATATCATCGGTATTTCTTCCGGAAGTTCTAAATTGGCTAAAATTGTGACACGCCTGCCATCGCTCGTTTCCGCTGGGAGATCCCGGATATCATCAAACCGATTACGGAGAGCAACAATTCGATCTTTCTCGCTGCGATAAATATCCAAAGTTTTTGGGGTAGGATGAATAATCACTAATCCCATGCGTCCATCCACAATGACCGTATCCTGGTTGGTTATGCGTAACGTAGCATCCTTTAATCCAACCACCGCTGGAACACCCAACGATTTGGCCAAAATGGCCGTGTGCGAGGTCCTACCTCCAATATCGGTAGCAAAGGCTAAAATATTCTTATTAAACATGCTTACGGTATCGGAAGGAGACAAATCATGGGCAATGATGATCAATTCCTCATCTAAACTCTCTAGCTCATGCAATTTACTTTCATCAAAAAGATTTTTAAGAACCCTGCGACCAATATCGTTCACATCGGCTGTTCTTTCTCTTAAATATTCATCTTGGATACCGGAAAAGACTTTAATATATTTCTTAAGGACTTTAGAAAATATATACTCCGCTGACTTCTTTTCTTGGCGAATTCGCTTAACCACCTCCTCAATAAGCATTCGATCTTCCAAGACCAGAAGATGGGCATCGAATATCTGAGCGTGTTGGCTCCCCATTTCTTCACCGATCTTCTTCTGCAAATTCAAGATCTCCTCCCGGGTTTTTATAAGGGCTTCTTCAAACCGGGCTATCTCGATAGGAATTTCCTTTTCCATAATGGCACGGGGGGGGACAATAAATTCCTGCTTATCCAAAATGAAGGCCGCCCCAATTTCAATACCCGGAGCCGCAGGAATACCTTTTAAAACGATTTCATCCATTTTTGCTTAAGAAGGTTTCTAATTCGAGTAAGGCCGTTTCGGCATCATCACCGTCAGCCGTGATCAGGATTCTACTATTCTGATTTGCCCCTAACATCAAAATACCCATAATGGATTTACCATTGACACTTTCTTTGTCTTTTTTTACGGTGATATTGCAAACAAATTTAGATGCAATTTGCACAAAAATGGCTGCCGGACGAGCATGGAGCCCTTGTTTGTTTTTCACCACAATCTCTCTTTCAATCTTTGGCATAATCAAAAACTCTAAAAGAGATCTTAAAACTTGAGATTCTTTTCCTTAACATTCCCGGATGGAATAACTTTACATTAAAGTCCTGCCCTTCTTTAAAAAATCGACCCATTCGACTTAGCACAGCGCACTGCGGAGCCCTTCGCTGCGAGGCAGGGTCAATCCTTAAGCTTGTCGAAGGATCAACGGTACCTTTAACTAATGACTAACGTTTAATCACTCTGTATCTCTCAATCAAATCGATCAAGGCCTTCGTTAATTTTGTTGAATCATGACGTACATAATCATTAACACCCAATAAATCTGTCATCTCAGCTGAAATTCCCATATCTTTAATTTTTTCCACATCGGGAATAACCGGATAAGAATCTTCCATTTGATAACGTCTCAAGGCTTCTTCCGGAGCCTGAGCATTATTGATGAGACACGCATCAATGATCTTTTGATTCGAATGATCAAGAATCGCCTTCAGGTGATCACTGGCAGTATAACCGTCGGTCTCGCCAGCTTGCGTCATCACATTGCAGATATAAACTTTATAAGCCGAAGAATCCGTAATCACTTCGGCCATATTTTTGATAATGAGATTAGGTATAACACTTGTATATAAACTTCCCGGTCCCAGGATGATAACATCCGCCTGATGAAGCGCATCCAGGGCCTCAGCCGTAGGGAGAGAATCTTCCGGGGTTAAGAAAACTCTCTTAATTTTCACATTTTTCCTTGGGATCTTAGCCTCTCCGTGGGTGAATGTCCCATCTTCATATTCTGCCACCAAATGAACATTAGTGACGGTCGAAGGAATGACTTTCCCGCGAATGGCTAAGACCCTACTTGATTCTTTGACAGCTTTTTCGAAATCACCCGTCACTTGGACCATAGCCGTTAAAAAAAGATTTCCGAAGTTATGTCCCTTTAATTGTGATCCTTCCGAGAATCGAAATTGAAAAAGTTCACCCATCAAAGCCGGTGCATCGGCCAAGGCCACTAGACAGTTACGAATATCTCCCGGGGCTACAATGTTGAATTCTTCTCTCAACCGACCTGATGATCCACCGCTGTCGGCGACTGTGACAATGGCGGTGATATTGGCTGAATATTCCTTCAGTCCAAGAAGTAAATTCGATAACCCATGGCCCCCCCCAACGGTCACAATTTTAGGACCCCGTTCAAGATACCTTCTCTGATAAAGGATATTGACTAAATCCCGTTCCCCCTCTGGTAAAAAAAGGGTTAAAAAAGAAACGATCAGTTTTCCCATGCTAAGAACAGTTATAATAATCCCGCATAAGAAAATGATAATCCCAAAGGTTCGAACTAAAGTATATTTTGAAAATAAGGCAACCGTCCCTCCACAGACAATCAAAACCCCAAAAAAGGCCATTAAAATCCATCGCTTAATCTTCAGATGCGGATAAAACCACTTCTTTAAGTTTTTGAGCATAATCTTCTAAAATCTAGATGGCTTGACCATCTTCTTGTGTCACCAAATTCAAAATGGCTTTTTCGTCTTTGGCTGATTTTAAATTTTCTCTAAAGTATTTGTCCTTTAAAAGACGTGATATCCGAGCAAGGGCTTTGAGGTGCGGGCCAGCGGAATCGATAGGGGCAATGAGTAAAAAAAAGATATAAGCCGGTTCTCCATCCAAGGAATCAAAATTCACTCCCTTCTTACTAATTCCTAAAGCCGCGGTAAGCCGTGTGGTATTTTCACATTTTCCGTGAGGGATGGCAATTCCTTGACCAATGGCCGTTGAACCTAAGGCTTCTCTCGCAAGCAAGGTTTCAATAACTTTTAACTTCATTTTCTTCTCTAGGGCTCCCACTTTTATTAAGAACTCCACTAGCTCTTCTATAACTTCCTTTTTGGTGCTAGATTTCAAATCTGCAATAATGGCCTTAGGACACAGGAAATCAGAAATCTTCATTCGGGCTTTCCTCCTTCAAAATTAAAACTTAAGAGATCTTTAATTCAAGTTTTACTTCTAATGAGAAAATTCTTCCTATGCTTTAGAAATTTAGCCTAATCAAACCCTGATCAAAAGGTATAAGCGGCGGATGGGATTTGAACCCACGACATCTTCCTTGGCAAGGAAGCATTCTCCCAACTGAATTACCGCCGCATTCTTAGTTCTAAGATCCAAGTGATAAGTTGTAAGTACCAAAAACCTCAATAGAAAGTGCTAGAATCAAATGATTAACATCCAACGTTAAAGTTTCCTCAAATCTTCTTACAACTTACATCCTATCACTTACAACTAGATCATAGGTGAGAGAGGAGTTCCCAACCTATGGCGGGAGAACCTCTACCCTTATTCAAAATCCCGTCCATTCACTTTAAGCGAATGGGCGGAAGAGGATTTGAACCTCCATGGGTTTCCCCAACGGCTCCTAAGGCCGTCGCGTCTACCAGTTCCGCCATCCGCCCCTTTCTAGTTGTAAGTGGTAAGTGTTAAGTCAAAAGAAACCTAAAAAGATTTTGAAAAAATTTATCTGTCCAGTCTGTGACTGATAATTCTCTATGGCCTTATGTCAATATTACTTATCACTTATCACTTATCACTTACCACTAAAAAAGTGACCCACCCGCGACTCGAACGCGGCACTCCTGCCTTAAAAGGGCAGTGCTCTAC
>CAYJXI010000041.1:0-28938 GCA_964374105.1 uncultured Planctomycetales bacterium | reverse complement strand
TGACCCACCCGCGACTCGAACGCGGCACTCCTGCCTTAAAAGGGCAGTGCTCTACCAGATGAGCTAGTGGGTCGTAGCCAAGAAATGTTTCCTTAAAGGGTAATCAAAAAAATTTTTAATTTCGCAGTCTTTAGGAATTTTGAATCCGGAATCATTAAATTAGGAACTTCTCTTTGAAAATTTTTTACTTAATCTCGATCAATTCCTGATTTTTTTCTTCCAATATTTTGTCAATCTCTTTAATAAATCGATCCGTTAATTTCTGAATTTCATCCTGGGCTCGGAAGGAATCATCTTCTGGGATGATATTGCCACTCTGCATATTTTTGATTTTCTCATTGGCATCGCGGCGGATGGTTCTTAAGGAAATCCGGCCATGTTCCGCCATATCTTTGACCATCTTGGTCAATTCCCCTCTTCTTTCCTTTGACAGGGGTGGGATATTGATGCGCACAATCTTACCATCATTGGTTGGATTTACACCTAATTTTGAAGTGAGGATGGCCTTTTCAATTTCTGGCAAGGCGGATGGATCCCACGGCTGGATAATGACACTACGAGGATCGGGAATCGAAATAGAAGCAATTTGTTTTAAAAGCGTTGGCGTTCCATAATAGTTGATGTGCAATCCTTCAATTAACCCCGGATGGGCACGTCCCGTACGGACTTCGGAAAACTCCCGCATCATCGCCTCCAGAGACTTTTTCATCTTGGTTTCTGTTTCTTTAATGGTATCTTTCGCAATCATTTCTTTAGCCCCCGTTAATGAACTATGGTTCCTATTTTTTCTCCTATAACGACTCTTTTGATATTCCCAATACAATTGAGATCAAAGACAATAATGGGCAAATTATTGTCCATACACATGCTGATGGCGGTGGCATCCATAACTTTTAGCTTCCTTTTTAAAACGTCGATGAATTTAAGATCAGAATATTTTTTGGCGGTTTTGTTGACCATCGGATCTGCCGAATAAACCCCATCCACCTTGGTCCCTTTCAAAATGACTTCGGCATCGATTTCTGCGGCACGGAGGGCTCCCGTCGTATCGGTCGTAAAATATGGATTTCCTGTACCCGCGACAAAAATCACCACCCGTCCCTTTTCTAGATGTCGCATAGCTCGTCTGCGGATATAAGGTTCCGCCACAGACTGCATGGCAATGGCAGACATAACCCGGGTGGGAACACCAATTTTTTCCAGGGCATTTTGGAGGGCCAAACCGTTTAATACCGTAGCCAGCATTCCCATGTAATCAGCAACCGAGCGATCCAACCCAAATCGTTTGGAAGCCACTTGGCCGCGAAAGATATTTCCTCCTCCTACAACGAGGGCAATATTTACCCCTAAAGACCTGACCTCTTTGATCTGAGAGGCTAAGGAGGCACACATCTCGGCATCAATCCCATGGTCCTGATTGCCCATCATAGCCTCGCCACTTAATTTTAATAAGATTCGTTTATAAATAGGTTTCTTTTTCAATTTTGACCGACCTTGTATCTGGTAAAGCGGCTAATCACAATATTTTCTCCGGTTTTAGCAATGAGTGAATTTAAATAATCTTGTATCGTTTGAGAGGCGTCTTTGATAAAGGGTTGAGGGAGAAGACAGTGTTCCTTAAGAAAAGTATTTTTGTCTTCCTGCTTTTGGAGAAACTCAGGAGGGACATCTTTTTCACTGATGTATTGCGGGGCCATGGCGGCGATATGCATGGCAACATCTCTAGTAAATTTGCAAAAATCTTCATTCCTCGCCACGAAATCTGTTTCACAATTGACCTCAACTATCACCGCTATCTTATTGCCTGTATGAACATACGTTTCCACACGCCCTTCTTTGGCAACTCGACTACTTTTTTTCAGGGCAATTTCTGCTCCCTTTTTTCGTAAAATCTCTTTTGCCTTATTGATATCCCCTTTAGCCTCTTCTAATGCTTTCTTACAATCAATCACACCACAGGAGGTAGCCTCCCTCAGCTCTTTAATGTCATCTAACGAAATCATGGATGTCTCCTGCTTTTGCTTTCTATCGTAGATTAATAAGACAAACCCACCTGCGATCCCAATGATTAATAAGAATAAGATTAAATTCGATGAAGAACCCATTGTCAATGTGAATTCGAATTACTTATTCCATGATCAGAGGAATCGTTTGTGGTTTAATCTTTATCGGCTTCATCCATTTGTTCTGTTTTGAACGTGGGTTCCTTGGAATGGACAGGAACAACCGAAGAATCAGATCCTTCTGTCACCTTACTTAAAGAATCTCCTTCAGGCCCTTCTTTGCTATTTGAAGATTCTAATTTTTGCTTAAGTGATTGCGTATCTTGAAATTCTTTCCTGCCTTCCAAGATGGTGTCCACCAGGACAGAAGTAATATAACGAATGGACTTCAAAGCGTCATCATTTCCGGGTATAGGATAATCGATATAATCCGGATCACAGTTGGTATCCAACAATCCAACAATAGGAATATTCAATCGATTGGCTTCCCGCACGGCAATCTCTTCTTTTTTGGTATCAATGATGTAAACGGCCTTAGGCAATTCCTTCATTTCTCGAATCCCACCTAAATCAGCATGTAATTTTTCTTTTTCCTTATTGAGGTGCGCCACCTCTTTTTTGGTGAGGGCTTCGGTGATGCCTTCTTCCGCCATTTTCTCAATGTTACGGAGTTTTTCTAACGATTTTTTGACAGTCTGAAAATTGGTAAGAAGCCCGCCCATCCAACGGTTGTTAATATATGGCATCCCGGCCCGCTTAGCCTCACCTTCAACGACATCTTGCGCCTGTTTTTTGGTCCCCACAAACAGGATATAACCTCCTTTTGCGGCAATGGAGTAAACAAATTCTCGGGCGGTATTTAAACAAACCGTGGTTTTTTCAAGATCAATAATATAAATACCACTTCGTTCCCCAAAGATAAATCTTTTCATTTTGGGATTCCATCGTCTTGTTTGGTGCCCAAAATGAACACCGCTTTCTAAAAGTTTTTTTAAGACCTCATCCGCCATGTGACCTCCCGTTTTTTCCACCTATGGGTTGCAAATCCTCTTTAAAAAGAGTGCCGCGATCAAGTGAACATAAGTGATTTACTGGTTAAGTAATTCTTAAGAAAGATTTCATTGATAATTTTTTGGTACCCTTAAGGTTACAACTTTTATCACCCCTATGGTCTTAAAGGTTCCTCTTTCCCTTCTTTTCTTTTAAACCCCTTGGCTTAAAAGATTTTGGCTCTTTCTTTAAAGTTTCACAAAACTTTGTTCACTTCATACCCAAAGTTGTGAAATGAGCCAAACAAACCCCGTTTAAAATCTATTAAACGGGTTAAATTGTGATGTAGTATACCCAATAATCCATCTTTTTGCAACTACTTTGTCTTAAGATTAACAGGCGAAATGCACACTTGAATTGGATTTCGTAAAGTAGTTGGTCAGTTTCGGATATGTTACTTTAAGTGCCGCTCTAGAGCATAGGCACCGTAAGTAACGCCTGCTGTTGTGTGTGGTCATTGGCGCGCTTTAAACATCCAGAAAGAAAGTAATAGGGCAAAGACTAAACCAAAGATACTCCACCCAAAAGGCACAGAAAAACCACCTATGATCACTTCCCATTGAAAAGCTAATCTGAGAAGATGCAGCATGGATACTAAGAAAAAAATGATTCCAGCAACTTTTAACGCCAGGTTATTTCTCACTTAAATCACTCCTTTACTTTGGGATGAAAGGTGAGGGAGGAAGTTTCTTTTCTAAAATAAGGTGTGACCTATTTTCTTTTCTCTTTAGTTTTTTCCCTGTAGCATCTGGGGATCCATAAATTAATCAATGCGTTTCGTAATTTCCACCAGATGATAACCGAACTGGGTCTTAACAGGGCCGTGGACCTTACCGACTTCTGCTTCAAATACAACCCGGTCAAATTCAGGGACCATTTGTCCGCGGGAGAATTCGCCCAATTCTCCTCCCCTTTTGCCGGAAGGACATTGAGAATGTTTTTTGGCCGCCTCCGCAAAATCACGGCCAGCCTCAATCTCGCTTTTTAATTTCAAGCATTCTGCCTCGGTTGCCACTAAAATATGCCTTGCGCTTGCTTTTGCCATCTCCTCTCCTTTGATTTAAGTTTTTATTTTGTTACTACTCAGGTCATTCCCGCGTAAGCGGGAATCCATCGTTGAGAACGATAATGTCCAATATTTTTGGATCCCCGCTTTCGCGGGGATGACATCGACGAGCACTGAAAGGGACCTGAGTAGTTACTTTATTTTTTAAAATTAGGTGTTACCTGTTTTTCTATCCTATTTTCGTATACTCTGAAAAAACAGCCCTATAGGTTTAAGACAAAAAGAATCAACCCAAGCCAATGTGATCTGGACATAACTGACCAATTGTAAATGCTTCCAGCAATTTCCTCTATCAGGCGTCTTCCAATTCAATATATCGAAAGGTAAAACCTTTACGTAACTGAGCAGGATTTCTTTTTAAACATTTAATAACGAATGAAGATTGTCCGTAAAGATGGTCCCTTAGCCTTTGTACACCCCCCCTGTCAGAGACTGTGCCAAATGGACGATTTTGGGAAATCCAAAAGTATTTTGTCCCACTTGACTTCTGGATCCCTGCTTTCGCAGGGATGACATCCTCTGGTTCGTCATTCCCGCGGAAGCGGGAATCCACTTTTAAAAGGGGGGGCTGGGGACATATACCAAATCATTGAATTGAGTAAATGTCTTGAGATTCTATCCCGAGATTTCAGACGATGATCACCCTTGAAATTGGGTTTCATAAAGTCGTTTATAGAGCGGACAGGTCTTCAACAATTCGTCATGCCGGCCTAACCCTACGATTCGACCACAATCAAGGACAACGATCTTGTCCGCCTTCTTAATAGTGGATAACCGGTGGGCAATCGCAATAACGGTTCTTCCCTCCATCAGTTGGTCTAAGGCCTCTTGGATATATTTCTCCGATTCGGAATCCAACTGAGAGGTCGCTTCATCAAGAATCAAAATGGGTGGATTTTTCAAAATAGCCCGGGCGATAGCGATTCTTTGCTTTTCCCCTCCGGATAAACGAAAACCCCTGTCTCCGAGGACTGTCTCATACCCTTTGGGCAAAGCACAAATGAATGGATGGGCATAAGCCTTTTGGGCGGCCTCTTCGATCTCCTTCTGAGTCGCCGAAAGCGTCCCATAGGCAATATTGGCTTTGACGGTATCATTGAATAAGAATGTCTCTTGAGCAACAATACCGATCTGGTGTCGTAGGGACTTAAAGGTGACTTCTCTTAAGTCAACGCAATCGATTTTGACACTTCCTTGCGTAGGGTCATAGAAACGAGGAATCAGATGAACCAACGTCGATTTTCCTACACCGGTGGGACCGACAATGGCGGCCAATTCCCCAACCTTAATTTGCAGGCTTATATTCTTAAGAACTTCCCCGGATTCTTCATCATAAGAAAACGAGACATCTTCAAAACTGATTTGGTCTTTGATCGTAGGGATATTCAAGGCATTCGGTTTCTCCTTGACGGTTGCCTCTTTTTCCAGAACTTCGTAAATCCTTTCATTGGCGGATAAGGCCTGCTGGGTTAAGGCATTGACATTCCCTAACTTTTTCATGGGGCTAATAATAGACATGAGGGATCCAAAGAATAACACAAAGATCCCAAAGGAAAGCTCTTCACTCATCACCTGTTGTCCTAACCAAAGGATAATAATCACTCCAAAGATCGCTCCGAAGATTTCCGTAATGGGGCCTAAAAATAAAAGCCATTTGACCGATTTCATCTTGAGTTTATAAAAGTCAAAATTCTTCTTTTTAAAACGATCGATCTCATAATCTTCGGTACAAAAAGCCTTAACGACCTTAATTCCGGAAATGGTCTCAATGAGAATAGAATTGATATCCGCCATCCTCTCTTGCGATTTCTGTGCAATTTTGCGAAGTTTTTTACCAATCCGACTCATCGGCCAGGCGAGAAAGGAAAAGAGGAAAAGGATTAAAGCCGCTTTAAAATGAATGGAAAAGGCAATCGTGATATACATCATGATCAGAAATGATTGACGGAAAAGATCCGTGACTCCGTAAGAAACTGCATTTTCGATAATTTGCACATCATTGGTGATACGGGAGGTCAATTCGCCCGTTCTTTTTTCGCTAAAATAATCTAAGGAGAGATTCTGGATTTTAGAATACAATCGATGACGAACATCGCGCAGGACCCTTTGGGCCACTTCGTTCATCAAGTATTGATAACTATAAACAAACCCATGTTTGATCAAAAGGACGGCAAATACCACGATGGGCAAAAGTTGGAATAAAATTTCGGGAGTCATGGTATTGAGATCATCAATGATTTTGGAAAAAAATTCCGGGAGTTTATTAGGAACAACGATAGGCCGTTTGTTGAAAATACGATCGGTTAAAGGAACGAGGAAAGACAGTTGCACCCCTTCAAACAAACTGGCAATAAGCATGGCCATTACGGCCAGAATAAAAACTTTTTTATGGCTTGATAGAAAACGCAGGAGTTTGAAGTAATTTTGCATAAAATTTCTTAAGGGCTTTATGAATCTACGGAAGGAGTGGATACGTTTTTCTAATCAAATGTAGGCGGATATTAGCATAACGATTGACTTTTGTCGAGGGATTTGTTATATTTGAAAAGCTTTATGAGTTCAATTGAAGATTCATCTTGAAATCAAAGGAATTAAAATTCGTGGAAAAACTCAACGTTGCCATTATTGGGATTGGACACTTAGGTTCCAAGCATCTTAAAGTTTATCGTGAGCTCAAATCCCGAGTCAATATCGTTGGAATCTGTGATATCAAACCCGAACGGACAAAACGGCTTGCCCGATTCTACCGAGTTCCTTATTTGGAAAATTATAAAGATCTTCTTGGGAAGGTCGATTGCGTTAGCATCTGTGTGCCAACCGTGATCCATTATGAAATCGCCAAGTTTTTTCTGGACAATAAAGTGCATACCCTGATTGAAAAACCGATCACCTATACCCTCGATCAGGCCGATGAACTTATTAGCATTGCGGAAGAATATCGTCTCAAACTTCAAGTCGGTCATGTGGAGCGATTCAATTCCGCTTTTTTAGCCATCAAACCTATTGCCAGAGAACCCCTTTTTATTGAATCTCATCGTTTGAACCGATTCCCCAACCGATCATTGGATATTGGGGTGGTGATGGACCTTATGATCCACGATATTGATATCATTCTGGGTCTCAATAATTGCCCGGTGAAAGACTTTCATGCGGTGGGAATCAATGTTTTAACCGACCTGGAAGATATCGCCAGTGTCAGGATCATCTTTGAAAATGGATGTGTTTGCAATCTCACCGCCTCGCGGGTCTCAGAAGAGGTCATGCGCAAAATTCGGATTTTCTTAAAAGACAGTTATATATCCCTCGATTACGTAAATCAAGCGGCCTTTATTTACAAAAAAATCGCCAATACCATCCAGAAAAAAGCCCTGCCTATCGAAAAAGAAGAACCTCTGAAAAAAGAACTAGAGTCATTCATCGATTGCATTCAGCATGACAGAACCCCGGTTGTCTCTGGGATAGAAGGACGCGAGGCCTTAAAACTTGCCCAAGAGATCAGCCAGAGGATTTTAGAAACAAGGCAAACCATTCTTATCTGACTTTGAATCCATCTTTCCTTCATTCATGAACAACACAACAAAAAAGCATGTGATGATTGTGGCCGGGGAAATTTCTGGAGATATGCACGCGGCTCGTCTTGTAACAGAGATAAAAAAATTCAATCCGCACATTTCTTTTTCTGGGTTAGGAGGACCGCGGTTGAAGGAATGCGGAGTTGAACTTTACGCAGATTTGACGTCCCTGGCGGTTATTGGATTTGTGGAAGTGCTGAAAAATTATCGAGAATTTAAAAGAATTTTTCATTCCTTCTTAGAGAAAGTAAAGTCGGTCAGCCCCGATTGTGTCATCCTGGTTGATTACCCTGGATTTAACTTACCCCTCGCCAAAGAACTTAAGAAATTAAATAGGAAAGTCTTTTATTATATCAGTCCCCAAGTATGGGCCTGGCACGAAAATCGTGTCCAGTCCGTCAAAAAATACGTTGATAAAATGTTTGTTCTCTTCCAATTTGAAAAAGATTTTTACCTCAAACATGGCATAAATGTGGAATTTGTTGGCCATCCTCTGCTTGAGACCATTAAGACTCAACAAACAAAAGAAGAATTTTTGAAAACCATTGGGTTAACCCCGGACAAACTAACGATTGGGCTGCTTCCGGGTTCCCGGGAAAAAGAGGTCGAACGAATCTTGCCAGTCATGTTAAGCGCCGCCCAGTTTATTCACTCCCAAAATCCCAACACACAATTCCTCATTCCCCGGGCTGTCACTGTCAGCGAACTTTTATTAAACCAGACACAGTTTAATGATCCGGGGTGTCTGCCTATAAGAATTGTCTCGAATCAAATTTATGAGTGTATCTCGGCCTGTGATCTTTGCATGGTTGCCTCAGGGACCGCCACTTTAGAGACAGCCATCCTTGGGAAACCTATGGTTGTCGTTTACAAAACCTCCTTTTTAACTTGGGCTTTGGCTCGATGGTTGATCAAAATTCCCTATATCGGCATGGCCAATGTGATTGCCGGCAAAACAATTGTTCCGGAATGCATCCAATTTGCCGCAACCGGCAGGAATATTGCCAATCAGATTTTGGCTATGATCAATGATGAAACAAAAATAACCCAAATCAAATCGGAATTAGACAAGGTGAAGCAATCCCTGGGTTCCCCCGGGGCTAGTCATAGGACAGCTTGTGAGATTCTAAAAGAATTAAGTTAATTGGCCTCTCAAAAACAAACACCCGGTGTTTGTTTTACGTGTTTGTTTTACAAAATCATTTTCTAAGCCTGCTAGGGGGGTTGTATCTTTTTGTCTGGTTGATAACCTTTTTTCGCTTTATCCGGCTGGACATTTTTCATGGGAGGGAATTGAGACTCGGAATCTTCCTGTTTATCTTCTCTTATTTGTTCAAACACAACCCCTTCATAATCCCCACCGCCACAATCCTCCGGGCAATTGCAGATATTCTCAAACTGTGTACAAATTCCATCCCCACAGGATATGCAGATCGGCAGACTATAGACAGAATTCCTCCCTTCCATATCGCACGTTTGATCCAAGAATTCAATTCCGCAACGTCTCACGAGTCCCGGGCAACACTCAATATCTTGTCCCGCATAAGCCAATTCCCCACAGGCAGGCTTCTCCCCCATCATCTGATAGTGGCAGATGGTCTCCCCAGAGCAATCAACCATGAGGGCACAGAAGGATAAGGGACATTCATCTTTACTAATGGTTGGACAGGGTTTGGGTAAACACTGCGATTCACAGATCGTTGTTTGACTTTCATCTTCACAGCGAAATTCACAGATTCCCAAGGGACACACCCCTTCTTTTAAAAAGGTCTGTGTGCAGTGTCTAGAAAAATCACTTAGAACATCCGCCCTTGGCGAAGAAGAAAAGAATAAAAGAAAAAGGATCGAGGTCCATTGTTTGACATCCATGAAAAATACTTTGCTCATCAAACGGATTGGTCTTTGTTGAATTTGCATAAATTGATATTCCAAATCTTAACTAAAAATTTAAGTTTTTAAAGCCTTCCGGATTTGGTCAAGGGTTGTCTTTTTAAACATTTGGTTTGAAATACCTGCCGTATCAAATCTTCTCCAAGTTATCTTTTTTGATCCATCCCACTTTGCCGTCCCTTCGGCGGATTTTCAACCACTCTCCCTCTCTTTTTAAAATTTTGACCTTAGCCCCTTCTTGCAAGCGAAAATGAGTTGTGGCCCCTTGCAAAGGTTCAAAGGTTGACTCGCCTTCCGTGAGGATTACGGCCAGATTGTTTCGCCAGGATATTTTCATGACAAGAGAACTCATAAACAAAAGACAAACTAAAGCTAATATTGAAAGAAGCCCGGTAAATCTTTCTTTAGGCCAACTCAAATATAAAACCAGCAAATACCCACTGGCGATGACGGCCATCAAAACAAAAATAGCTATCGTCAGCTCATCTTCTGTATAAAATTCAATGAACTGTTGAAAAATTTTCTGAAGAAAAGAAGTCGGTTTCGATTCCTCATTATCCTCAATTAAAGAGAGGGCATATTGATAGTTGGCCTTAAGATCACTATCTCGGGGGATGAGGGCCCTGGCCCTTTCATAATTAAGAATGGCCCTCCCCTTATTTCCCAGTTTGATATAACTGTTAGCTAGGTTAAAATACAAAGCTCCGCTTTCTTTGCCCTCCTTCAAAATCTCCTCATACAATTGGGTTGCCTCTTGATAACGTCCATCTTTATACGCAAACCCAGCCTTGATAAATTTCCCTAAGGCCTCCTCATGAGAGATCTTTCCATGGGCAACGGAAGTGACCCCAATCAGCAATGAGAGGATGATCCAATATCTCTTCATGACCAATTCCTTTCAAAAAAATCTATGATCTCCTCAAGCCGTTGTAAAGAAGATTTCATATTGGAAAGATCCAGCTCTCCGGAAGCATAACGGACCATTTCGCATTCATCAAAGATGGTCTTGATTTTCTCAAGAACAGAATCTTTGGCCGCCCTGACTTTGACAGTATCTTCTATAGTCTGATAGGTTATCGTTCCCACCGGCAAATGAAATTTATGACTAAAATAGTTTTGCAGTGTTTTAAAAAGAGAATCGTAAAATTGTTGTTGATTGTTTTTTTCTAAAAATGACCGTGCCTCCTTAATACCTTTTCTGGCATGCCGGGGTGCTTGGAGTTTTCGCGCAAACTTAAGATCAGTTTTCATTCGGTAGGAAATCTTATAACTAATAAATAAGGACACCCAAATGAGGATTCCCATAACAACCCCCATAAGAAAGGGAAGGCTCTTATAAATCCTAAAACCCTTTGGTTGAAGGTGTCCCGGTTGATCCTTAATAAAAACAATGTCTTGCCCTAATTCTTCACCTTTGACATCTTGCGGTTCTTTGGATTGATCTATCCCGATAATTTTTAATCCCTCTGCGGCTTCTAAAGGAGTTACTTTTATGGGAAATGGCCCTTGGGTGACCGTTTGATATTTCCCCTCCTGGCTGTCAAAAAAACCAAAACTCAGTGAGGGTAACTGAGTGATTTTTTCTGATTTAGGGATAACGACCTGTTCTAAAACAACCGCCCCTTCTTCTTCCTTGATTTGTGGCTCGTAAAGTTTTAAGTTCTCCTGTTCCTCTATCTGCGGGAATCGAATCGCTTTGAGATTCCCGTCCCCAGAGATCCGCATGCGCACCGTGATAGGATCTCCCACCTTAACCTCGGAAGGGCTCACTGACATCTCAAATTGGAATTGTCCAACACCACCGGAAAAATCTTTTGGTTTTCCCTCCTCCGGTAAAGGCAGAATATTCAAGCCCAAAGGAACAGATTCCAAGTTTGCTGTTCTTAGATCAAACGTGTCAAAGAAATTGTCAAAAAAATCCTCATCAAAGAATCTATCAAAATCGTCTCCCAAAGGATGCTTCTTTGTTGACCTTCGAAAAAGAATATTACAGGAAAGTTTGGCTGGTCCTAAACCCAACTCCCCAGTTCTGGTAGGATAGACAGAGGTTCTAAATTCGATCACATCATACAAAATCCCTCCAATATTTTGCTGATGACGCTCAGGCTCAGAGAAAGGATCAACAATAAATCCATTATGCTCAAATTCCGGATACTGAATGTCTCGGACGGACACCCCATTGACAAAAAGCTTGATTGTTAAGGGAATCTTTTCATTGAGGTAATAATCCCTTTTTTCCGCACCCATGATGATAAAAATTTTATCTTTCAAGGAAACGGGATCGGCCCCTCCCTCACCAGAATCAGGAGAGGGAGGGAGTTTCCCTGCATCAACTACTTCTATCTCAATGGGCTGAGAACTCAAATTTTTCCCATCAACGGTTGTGGTGATTGCCGGGATCTGAAATTTCCCGGTCTTGACTGGATATAAATTGTAAGTAAAACTGATGGTATGAGAAACCTGACCATTGATGATCGAGATCCGTGTGGCTGGGCCCACATATCTCGATTGAAATCCCTCAATAGAAGGAAGTTCAATCGGGGCAGCCCCTTGGACCCCTTTGATCGTTAAGGTTAAGGTGAGATACGATCCCAATTCCATCGTTGCCCTGTCCACAGTTGCCTCAAAATCGATCTCTTCTTTTGAAAATGACAGACTTTGTACAAAAAACAGGGACGCCAAGATCCCTAGAATAAAAATCGGGAATTTTGTCTTGGGGAATGATTTGATTTGTATCATGCTACCAGTCCTTTTCAACCGGGAGCTCTCTTTGCTTTCTTTTCATAAAATTCAGCAATCCCTTGGGTTCTTCTGCATTTTGGAAATTCTTTAAGAGCATCCTTGCCTCCTCACTGGACATTTCCTGTAACGATGAAGGCGAAGACAAATTTTGCATGTTAGCATCCTCGCTCTGTTGATCCTGACTGCTCTGCGACCCCCTCTCGTGTTTCTGAGAATCCATGTTTTGGGTTAATGAATTATTTTGATCTTGGGATTGTTGTTTATCTTGGCTCTCCTGAGAATCCTCTTTGTGTGAATTTTGGACTGATGCCTGGGACTCTTCCTGTTTGTTGGTTGGATTTTGATCTGGCGATCCTTCGGAAATGGGTTCCTTCTTTTCTTGATTCTGTTGAGAATTTTGAGTGGGTTTTTGCTCCTGTTTTTTCTGCTGCGAGTACTGCTCTTGTCTGTGTTTTTCCTTTAAACGCTCCAATTCCTTTTTGACAATTTCATAATTATACTGAGCATCCATGTCTTTGTCATCAATCTTTAAAGCCCGCTCATACTGCCCAAGGGATTTTTCCAAAGAAGATATGGCCGATTGGATATTTCGATTTTCCTTAACTATTCCCTCTTTAAAATAGGTGTTGCCTAAATTATAATGAGCTTTTTCCTTGATTTGGGGATTTTCGCTCAATAATGATTTTTGTAGATGAGTGATCGCTTCCCAATAATCCCCTTTTTTATAAAGGACCGTTCCTAGATTATAATTGATAACATCCGATTCGGGATCCGCTAGGAAGGCCTCTTCATACCTTTGAATCGAACCAGGGAAATCTCCTTTTTGATATAAGGCATTGCCCTTTTTAACCTGTTGTTTCTTTGAAATAGCTAAGGCCTCTAAATTTAATGAGAAAAATAAAATAGAAAAGAATACAATAAATCTCATCGGAATTGGCTTTTCTTTCCTAAAGGGGTTACCGTTTCTAAAACCAGAAAAATAAGGGCCCAGGCTAGAGGAATCTGAAATCTTTCATGAAACCTTTTGTACCTTTTACTTTCCATCTCTCGTCTTTCAAACTTAGACAATTCTTGATCATAAATCAAATCTAAACCGAAATTGGCCCCGCTAGCTCGAATGTAGGTCCCTCCTGTCAAAAGGGCGATTTCTTGCAATAATTTTTCATTCAGACGCGATTTGACAAAGTTACCATCACTGTCCTTCAAAAATTCATATTCTCCCAGATCATTTTGGACTCGGATTAATTCTCCCTCTTTTGTTCCGATACCTACACAATATATCTTAATCCCTTTGTCTTTGGCTTTTTTGGCCAGGACCACGGGTTCCCCCTCCAGATTCTCACCATCAGTGACAATAATAACCGCTTTATATTTACTCGGAGTTTGATCATATTCTTTAAGGGCTTCTTCAATTGCCTCGGCGATATTGGTTCCTCCCTGAGGGATGGTCTTAGAATCCAAATCCTCCAAACTTAAAAGAAATCCCAGATAATCAACTGTCAGAGGGCAAACTAAAAAAGCTTTTCCGGCAAAGGCAACTAACCCGATTCTATCACCTTGCAATTTTTTCAACAAGTCTTTGACTGCCAGTTTGGTGCGGTTAAGCCGGTTGGGCTTGACATCCTCCGTCAACATGCTCCTAGAAGTATCAATGGCCAACAAGATATCCAAGCCGCTCCTTTTGACTTCCTCCCACTCGAAACCCCACTGGGGGCGGGCCAGTGCCAAAATATTTAAAATGAAAACCAAAACCAGAAAAATGTCTTTATATATTTTACGCTTTCGATCAAAATTTTTAGTCAGCTCTTCAATGAGTGTGGGCCTGGCAAATCGCTGCAGCAGTTTGGTTTGACGTTTCTGTGCCCAGAATATAAAAATGACAACCAAAATAACAACCCACAAAGCGTATAATCTTAGAGATAATGCAAATTGCATTAGGGGATCCTCATAAATAACGTTTGGGTTAGAATTAATTCCAAAACTAAAAAGACTAAACCCAACACAAGAAAGTGATCAAATAATTCTTGATATTCCTTGAAACCAATGTGTTCAATTTCCGTCTTTTCCAAGGAATCAATGAGATTGTAAATTTCTCGCAAGCGTTCCGTATCGGTGGCGCGAAAATACCTCCCTTGCGTGAGGTCAGCCACCTGTTTTAACTTTTCCTCATCAATTTCAATCTTAACCCGGTGATAACGCCTCTGTCCCCAGATATCCTCCACTGGAAAAGGGGCATAGCCTTTGGTCCCTGCCCCAATCGTATAAATTTTGACTCCCAAAGCCTTCGCGGCCTTAGCCGCAGAAATCGGATCGATCTTGCCAGCATTATTAACACCATCCGTCAATAAAATAATGATTTTGGCTTTCGCCTTACTGTTTTTAAGCCGCGAAAGCGAGGACATGATACCCGAGCCAACGGCTGTTCCATCTTCAACCAATCCTAATTCCACTCTTTTAAGATTGGTCTTCAACCAATGATAATCCGTTGTTAAAGGGCTGACGGTATAAGCCATCCCACCAAAAGCCACCAGACCAATGCGATCATGGGATCTTTGGGAAATAAACTCTTCTACAACCCTTTTGACAACCTGCAAGCGATTCAATTGCACTCCATTAATAGTGAAATCTTCTGCGGCCATACTTCCCGAGACGTCAATGGTTAAAACAATATCAATCCCTTCGAATTTATGATAGGTTTCCCCCAATAAGGTCCGAGGTCCAGCCAAAGCTATCAAAGACAAGGCAATCGCTACCAACCGAAAGATCTCTGGCAATTGCTTAAATTTGATCTTCCAGGTCGTATCTAAAAAAGAAACCATCTGATAGGTGGGGAATCTAAGAGAAGGAGGTCTTTGTCTAAGCCTCATCCAAACAACAAATCCTAAGGTAAGAGGAATAAGGAATAAAATCCAAGGGTCTTTGAAATTCATATTTGATCTCGATCTTGAGACTTTTGAATAGAAGTGGTTTCAAAACTTCTTGATTCCCTCCCCTAACCCCTCCCATCAAGGGAGGGGAAATAAAGAAGAAACCGAAGTTAGGAAACCAGTTCTAATACAAATACAGTTAAATTTCGAATTTAAGAGATTTCTTTCGTTTCCTCAATCAACCGTTCTGCTTGAAGAAGGCTTTGGTCGATTTCTTTCAGTGTGGCCTGATAATCTGCGAACTTGACTAAATCACAGCCATTTAAGAACTCTTTAAGCAGTTGTTTCTGATTTTCCTTGAAAATATTTTTTTGATTTAACGTCCATAAAAATTCCTCTGTTGTCATTTCCGGGGCACGGATCTTAAAACGGCCTTCCATATAGCAACGGACAATATCGGACAATTTTGTATAATAAAGATTAACTTTGCCTTGGAGAGGCAAAGTCTCTTTCTTTAATTCCTCTAGTTTTTTAAGCGCCATGGAATAGGGATCAACCCTGCTCTCCTCTGTCTTTTTTTTCTTGCCCTTTAATTTGATGAGCAGTGCCCGAATTACTAAAAGACAACAGATTCCTATGATAAGTAAGAGAATGAAGAAAAGAAAAAAATAATTGGTGGGGAAGTCCACGGGGGGTTTGACATCCCTAATCTCAGCCGCTACCCCCAAAGCCGCATCCGATATCATAAAAACTAAAGTCAGACCTTTTCTTAACATGGGAAATACTCAAATTCGTCTTTTTCTTCGCTTGAGAAAGAATTTGACCAATTCGTGACTATAAGGGGTATCCGTTGTGATATCGATATGATCGATCCCAATCGATTGAAAGAGTCGGTTACGGGCATTGATCCGTTGGAGGGCTTTTTGATGATATTGGTTGCGAACCTTTGCGTTGGAAGAATCTACCACCCGCTGCTCTCCGGTCTCGGCATCCTCAAGGGTGATCAAACCGCATTCCGGAAGAAAAACCTCGCGGGGATCATTGAGAGTGACCGCAATCAAGTCATGGCGTTTATTCGCTATCTTTAAGGCTTTTTTAAACCTCGGTTCTGGAGCCTTATCAAAGGGAAGTTGTCCACCGGGTTCAAAAAAGTCGGAAATCAAAAAGGCAACTGTTTTGCGAGTGGTAACGCGATTTAAATATTCTAGGGCCTGAGCGATATCCGTTAAGTAATTTCTTGGTTTGAAGTACAGCACCTCTCGAATGACCCGTAAAACATTTTGTATCCCTTTTCGGGGAGGGATAAATTTCTCAATGGTATTCGTAAATATCAGAAGCCCCACTTTATCATTGTTGCGGATCGCAGAAAAGGCTAAAACGGCTGCCACCTCTGCCGCCAATTTGCTTTTTAATTCTTTTACCGTCCCAAATTGACATGACACGGAGGCATCCACCAGAAGCATAGCGGTTAGTTCTCTCTCTTCAATAAATTTTTTAACATGAGGTTTTCCGGTGCGAGCCGTGACATTCCAATCGATCGTTTTGATATCGTCTCCGTATTGATATTCGCGCACCTCATCAAATTCCATTCCCCGGCCTTTAAAAACACTGTGGTACTGCCCGGCAAAAATATCCGTAACCAAACGATTGGTGGTGATTTGGATACGTCTAATCTTTTTGAAAAGATCCTTGGGGATCATGGGTAAACACAGATGAGCACAGATTCAGAAGCGCAGATGGTCACAGATATCTGTGCTCTGTGCTCATCTTAATCCTTTCAATCTGTGATAATCTGTGGTTCAAGGGACCTCAATCTCATCAAATATTTTTTGAATCACATCTTCCGATGCTTTTTCTTCTGCCTCGGCTTCGTAACTAACAATGACCCGATGGCGCAATACGTCCATGCCGATCGACTTGATATCTTGCGGCGTCACATATCCTCGGCCCTGCAAAAAGGCATACGCCTTGGAGGCAATGGTAAGATTGATGGTGCCCCGGGGAGAAACTCCGTATTGAATCAGCCCCTTTAATTCCGACAACTTGTAGTTTTCGGGTTTCCGGGTTGCCTCAACAAGATCAACGATATATCGCTCGATCTTCTCATCCACGTAAATTTCATCTACAACTTTTCTTAAACGAATAATATCAGCAGGGGTCACGATCGGGTTAATATCAAATTCCACTGAACTATAGGCCATCCTTTTTAAAATTTTTAATTCCTCTTCTTTGGACGGATAAGTGATTTTGATTTTGAGCATAAAACGATCCACCTGCGCCTCCGGGAGCGGGTAAGTCCCTTCCTGTTCAATCGGGTTTTGGGTGGCCAAAACCAAAAAGGGATCTTGCAGGATCAAAGTTTCCTCCCCAATGGTGATTTGCCGTTCTTGCATCGCCTCAAGCAGGGCACTTTGCACCTTAGCCGGGGCCCGGTTGATCTCATCCGCGAGAATGATATTGGCAAAAAGCGGCCCTTTTTTAATACTAAACCCCCCGGTCCTCTGATCGTAAATGACGGTCCCGGTCAAATCAGCCGGTAACATATCCGGGGTAAATTGGATTCTTTGAAATTTAGTTTGAATTGCTTTGGAGAGGGTTTTAACGGCGGTTGTTTTAGCCAACCCGGGAACACCTTCAATCAAGATATGTCCATTAGAAAGAAGTCCCACGAGCAATCGTTCCATCATATACCTTTGCCCAACAATAACCTTTTGCGTCTCCATAAGGATAGCTTCAATAAATTGACTTTCCTTCCTCGCCTTTTCGTTAATGGCGGTAATATTGTATTGGGGCATAAATTCCTCCTTGAAAAAAGTCAGAAGTCAGAGGTCAAAAGACACAGATGAAATGTCAAAAGTCCACGTTTTAACCTCTGACATCTGACTTCTGACTTTTTTGTTTATTCAAAAAAGACATCGATCCGATCCACTTTCTGATCCCGAATATCTAAGGCCAAAGATCCCCGAATGATGCCCCCGGCGATCTTAACCGATTTATTCCGGCCAGGATAAGTCAAGAGGATCTCTTTGATCTGAGAAGCGTTTTTGCCAAAGGTATTTCGTCTTTGCGGATTATGATAAACGGTCAAAATGGAACCCAATAAATTGAATGCATAAGAATCTTTCGGTAAGGTTATTCTTTTCAAGGTGTGATGTGTATCCCAATAATCCACTTGCGTTGCTTTTGTGGTGAATAACCAATGCGGCAAAATCGGTTTCAAGGCCAGACACAGTTTATTTTGAGAATCCAAGATAAACGGACGATGGCCCATATTCATGATGAGCCACATGTGCAAAAATTCCGCGGTGCTCCCCGAAAGTCGGGCCACAAACCCCTGGCCATGCAGAGAAGCATCCTCATGGGCGCTGCTTACCAAAAAGGAAGAATTCTCTAAAATACTGCGTCCATAAATTTCGGGTTTTAAAAACGGAATGAGGATGTCCGGCAAGGCCTCAAAAAACTCTTCGTATAATTCCCTTTTTAACAGTTCTAAAAAAAATTTATACTCCATATGCAGCCAAATGGATTCGTTCTCCAGCCAGCCCGTAGGGAATATCCGTGTTCGCCCAATTTCCTCACTTTCTTTGGAAAGATCAGTGTTAACCTTGAACATACGCAATTTCTTGTCATACAGGGGACTCTTCTTGATTCCCAGATAGAGTTTTCGGGCTCGATTCACATCTTCCTCAACTCGCAGGGCGTGGACAAAACCTTCCAAAAATAAAGGCAAAGTATGTCTTTTAAATTTTTTAGGACAAACCAAAGGCAGTCCTTTAAATTTTTTATTGAGCAAGGAATATTCCGTCACTTCATGATAAAAATACGTTGCAATCAAGGCTCTGCCGACCTTGGCCTTTTGGTAAGCCGAATCTGTCTTTTCAATAATAAGGTTCAAAAACTCTTTAATTTCTTTAAAAGAAATCCCTTGTTCTATACCATCCGTTCCTTTACGAATCAGTAGCCGATAATGTTCCTTGATCTCATTGGCCTTCTGCCAATAATCCCAGGGATCGAGGCCATCCTTTAGAACTAATTTCAGTTCTCGAATAAAATTAAAGAGTTCTTCAAAAATCATGACGGTTTCATGATCTTTCAAGTCTAACTGCGCAAAGGCATTTTGTAAGAATCGACAAAAACGTTTCAACTCCAGGGTCTCGGAAAGGGATGAACCCAGTAATCCCGGAAGCCCATTGAGGGCGTCATACCAATTGGGTCTGTCGGCTTCCATCTCAATGCCAATTCCGCTGGGATCAAAAGTAGAAGCTTTATTGGCAATAAGGCAAAGAATTTTTACCAGGAGAGTTGTCTGATAAACCTCTCCTTGGCCCTGATTGACCCTCAATGTGAATCCCCTTTCTTCCGCCTTGATATCATGAGGATCATTCTTAACGGAATGGTATTGCCGAACCCCCTTAGGAGTTAAAATATAGCGTTCTTCGCGGGGGAGAATATAATGAGAATTGAGATAAAAATGAAAGGCTTTCTTTTCCAACAATAAGGATTTTAATTCCTCGGGATACAAAGATAAGAAACTTTCGATAAGATCAAAATTATAAGTCCAATGATCCGTCCAAAATCCTTCCCCGTGATCGGCTAATTCTTGCTTATGGCAATCTCCCAAAACCTGAGAAAGGAATTCCTTTTGGGAAACTTTCAAAGCAACCCCATCCTGGGAAATGAATTTTAACAATTCTCCGGGTTGGAAGGGTTTATTCAGCCGTTCCTTCAAGGCGTCTTGCTTGCCGTTGACACAAGTTTTAAGGATGGATTCCATTTTAAGGGAATCTAAACTAAAAGAAGCTCCCTTAATAATCAATGGATTGTAACCGTCTGCCTGACAAAAACTGAGAAAATTAATGATCATCGAATCTTTAACATGTCGATTAAACCAGACATCATTCCGACGGTTTTGATTAACATCTCGATAGTTGCCGTTACCTTGGGAAAAATATGTGGGACTTAAAATAAAATGATTGTAATCGCGCTCGGGATCGCCGTGTTTACGACTATAAACATTAAAGGTGATGTTCCCATTCTCGGTCTTCCAAGAAATCGGATAACCCCCTCTTAAAACATTATCCAAAAAATTTTGAGAACAATAATGATTGAAGGCCAAAGAAGAACTATTGGTAAAGGTATGATTTTTGATCGATGCGATCAATTCGAAATTTTGCTTAGCCTTATGTTCAATGAATCCAGAACCAAGCACTTTTTTAACAATGAGGTTAAGTTCTTTTTCATGATTCGCATGGCCGAAGAGGGATATGATCTCTTTTTTCCCCTTGGCGGGTAAATCAAATTGGCCATATCCAAAGGCACAGGGAGTTCGGTTGGTTGTCTTCTGAGAAACGGGTATTTTGAAATTCCTATTTTCAAAAAAACGTTGCGGATTGATCAAATGAGTGGCCGCTCCAAAGACACCGGAAGGATCCACAATCACATCTAATAATTTTTTAGAGGAGGAGCTTGGATCAAATACAAAATAAAAATTGCCTTCCAAGATATGCATGACACTGGGGGTATCTGAAACAACGACGTTCAAGTGAAAAAAGGGAGCCTTGTTCTTTAAGTTATTCACCTTAATCCAGGCCTCAGCGGTTCTTGACATATTCTTCATAAGCCAATCCGTCATCCCAGAGGGGATGATGACCGGCAGGCCATCCATGACCTCTAAACGATATTTTTTCTTGGAAAGATTTTGAATAGTCAGGCGCCTCACCAAGGCCGGGAAGGACTCCTGCGGCATCGTAAAATAATTTGCCTGAATTTTCAATCCCAAAACAGGATTGATCTCCTCTAAGGTGAGATCATGCGAGGTGATGAACATCTGCTGCTTGGTCTTAAAAGTTAAGTGATAACAATCATCTTGAAAGGGTTCCCAATGATACTGCCTGCTTCCCGAATGAATCTTCAAGAATGTCCTAAATCCCTCTAAGGACGTCAATCGATAAGCCTTATTGGCCGGTTGAAATTCTAAGATGGCCTTATCCTTGCCCTCAATGCCGAAACTGGAAATACTCTGGCCTCGATTGACATAAAAAACCCACATCGGGATTCCCCAGAGCCCGGCCACTCCCGGGAAGAAATTAGTGAAGGGTTTGGCCCGATTATAATTTTCAATGACAAAACATCCCTTGGGGTCTAAATGATAGTTGACTTGAGTTGCAGAATCGATTTTGGTTTTCATTTTTATTATTTCAACCATCGGGTTTTTTTAGCTTTCGAAAAAGATTGTAGAACCCGGATAATTTAGCCCATAAGATTAGATCGGTGTTGTTTCTATCGCTAAATTTAATTCTATTGAGGGCATACACATCTTTATTGAATCGATCATACCCGCGATTGGTGGTAAAGGCTGCTTTATATCCGGCCTCTTCAACCAATCTCTCAATCTCACGATTAAACCCACCGATCGGATATGCCAGATATAAAACCGGCTGTCCTAATTTTTCCTCCAAAATTCTCTTGCTTTCCTTTAATTCCCTTACGATTTCTTCCTTTGAAAAATCCGGCAAATAGGCATGGGTCATCGTATGACTTTCAATAGAAATCCCTTCTTCTTTCATGATCTTTATTTGCTCCCAAGTTAAGAATCCCGAATGCTCAAGGAAAGAAATAACGACAAACATGGTAACCGGGAATTGATACTGTTTAAGAACTGGAAAGGCATTATCATAATTATCCCGAAATCCATCGTCAAAGGTTAAAACAACACTCTTCCTAGGGAAGGATTTTCCTTGTTTGATTCCTTCCACCAACTCCTCCAAACCAATGACCTTATATTTATACTTCTTAAGAAACTCCATTTGCTTTTTGAAATAATAAAGGCTCACGCTATCGGACTCAGTTGTTATGGAATCCCGGACATGATGATACATGATAATTGGGACAACGTATTTGTCTGAAAGCCAAAGAGCGAAGGCCAAGGTGATGATGGCCAAAATAACAAGGGCAATAAATAATTTCTTTAAAAATCTCATAGCATCTGCAGTGGCATGGCATGCCGTGCCACTGCTATGCTGTAACATTAATTCCTGATCTAAAATTCCTTCTCCCCTTGGGGGAGAAGGTTAGGATGAGAGGTAAGCTCGAAAACGAGAATCACCCTCACCTTAAATCCTCTCCCCTTAAAGGGAGAGGGAGCCGTGGTATCAAAAATTTATGTTACAGTGCCACTACCTTGGTTAAATTTTTAACAACGCCTCTTTCACCTGTTCACTGACAAGTTTATTGTCTGCCTTCCCAGCCACTCTGGGCATGACCAATTTCATCACCATCCCCATCTCTTTGATACTGGTTGCCTTAGCTTCTTTAATGGCCTCCTCGATCAAGGGTCTTAATTCATCGGCCGACATCTCCTGTGGAAGATAACTCTTCAAAATCCCCAGTTCCTGCTTTTCCTTGTCCGCCAAATCCATCCGTTTTCCTTTTTCGTACTGCTCAATGGAATCTTGCCGTTGCTTAATCTGTTTCTTAATCACCGCAACCACATCCTCATCGCTTAACTTTTCAGCCCTTTTATCTATCATGACGTACTTCATCTGTGACCTTAAGAAACTTAAGGTGGAAGATTTGACGCTGTCTTTGTCTTTCATGGCTTGCTTAAAATCATTGAGGATTTGGTCTTCTAACATGGGGACTTCTCCTTTTAAACGTGACATGTGACTTGTGACCTGCGACTTGGGACTTATTAGTCCAATATCTTAATCATTTTATGGCGGGATTTCAATCCTTTTATGATTTCGATCTGTCTTCTTTTAACCCCCAGATATTCTGCTAAAAAATCAATCAGTTCCTCATTGGCCTTCCCTTCCACCGGAGGAGAGGTTAAATAAACCTTGAGGACGCCTTGAGTTTCTTTGACAAGATTCTTTTTTGCTGACGGGATAACTTTAAGGTGTAATATTTTTGACATTGTATTTTAATTCCTTCTCCCCTTGGGGGAGAAGGTTAGGATGAGGGGTAAGCTCGAAAACGAGAATCACCCTCACCTTAAATCCTCTCCCCTTAAAGGGAGAGGGAGCCGAAATCTAACAGCCTTTGGCAACAGTCACATTTTAGGTTTACCAAATTGCTTCCCAGGAACACGGCTCGCTTCACCGATGCACTGGAACGGGAGGGGCAACCCGGTGGGTCGCCCCTCCCAAAGATAAATAACAAAGGCAACTCTTAATTTGAGTTGCCCTATATAATTGCTCTTAAGATTATTATTAAAATTTATTTATTTGGCAAGAATTTTTTTAGATAAGAAAGTGATACCTTTATTGGATGCTTGATACTTCGTATCCTTCTCTTTTATCCACAGGCTCCAGGCCCAAGATGGGAAGGACATTGGTGATGGGAATGACATTAATGATGATCGGGACAAAACCATCAATCTGGTTATTCAGGATCTCCAAATCATTGGGGGTAAATTGAAAATCGATTCCCTCTCCCTCTTTTCTTAACTCAATTTGTTTAAGATCAATACCACCGACGTTTTTCGGATCCGTTGGGCTTGCCGGTTCTTTTGTCAACATCGCCTTATCCACCGCTGGTGGGGGTAACACCAACCCTACAGGTAGAGGTTCATAATGATCCATGTTATCAAATTTTGTCACCTCACCTAAGGTGAGTGGGAATTCTATGTCTTTAAATCCTTCATTAAATCTCCTTAAAATTCGGATGAAACTTTCGATTTCCTGATTTGTCATTTTATTCATGACATACCCAAAGGTAATGTGGCCAGATAGCTTTTTATCCCAGTTTTTATCCCGGCCTATCTTGTCATACCCTTTGACATTGTCTAATAGATATTTGTTCAAATCCCTTCGAAAACGCTGGAATTCTTTTAACTGTTCTTCGTTAAACTCCAAGTCTAATTTAACTACCCTGGGAGAAAACATCCCGATTCCAACAATCTTGGCCGTAATAGATTGTGGGTATTGACGCTTAGGGTCTTTGGCATGAGTTCGCATGAATTCTTGAGCGGCCTTCTGAACTCCTTCGCGTACCTTCTCATAATCGAAACCAGCCTGTTGAAGAGCCTCTCTATGTTCGGGTTCGTTGATCAGATCAAAGGTGGTGGCATGAAAGGACTCTAAATCAACAAAGGCGATTTTGTCCCCTAGGCCTGCTTCCTCTAAACTCCTTTTGAAACTCTGGGCCGCCTCGGCTAATTTTAGTTCTCGACTCACATCCTTTTCAATATTATGAATGACTGATAGCCCGGGAAAAGGTAAAGGTAAGAAACCTCGTTTCTTAGGATTCCATTGATATTTTGTTCGTCCTGCGTCTCCTCCCAAGACTTTGGGGAAACTAAGTTCTTCCTCGGAATAGAAGGAAATGGCCTGAAGTTTCCTCCGATGCTCGTTGTATTCATCTTCTCTAAAATCACCAAGAAGCTTGGCTCTTAAGACCCTTAAAATCTGCGGATTCCAGTTTTTTGCGATGGCCTCAGTAACCGAAAGAGAATGCTGGGAAAGTTGGTAGCCTAGGATACGGCCGATCTCTCCGTGAAAAATCTCCTTTTGGGTTTTGGGATCGAGATCAGGATCCTTAGGATTGCCGATCATGACTTCAAGGTAAGACAATAACAAATCATCCGGGAGTTGTAACAACCGAGGGACATAAAGCGCGTCCGAATTGATCAGCCAATCTTCTTTATTCTTGTCTCGAAAGATCTCCCAGGCTGTCAAAAAGGTTCTTAAACGGTGAAAGCCATCGGTCACCACCTGAATCTTCAGCTGCTTCTTTGGTGTATCCTTGAAAATTTCCGGCAGGATTTTCTCTTTAATGATTTTATAGCTTTCTTGCATATTCGCCTGGGTTTGATTGGAGATTTCTTCTAAGACAATTGAAGAAGGGTCAACACCGTGTTCCACCAAGAGAAACTGGATGACCTTAGCCTCGGTCAATTTTTCTGGAACATTGACACCTCCTTCTTTAAACAAATCATCGGCCGACATTCGGACTGCCCTCTCAATTTCCTCTTTCCTCCAACGCTCCTCCTCGAACTTGACCGCGAGTTCAGGTTCATTTTCCCTTAAATATCGCAGGGTATTCAAGACAAGCGCCTTGTATCCTCGTCCCCGGCCGGTTGAGGCCACAATGGGAACATTTTGTCCCCACCACTTTGAATAGAGTTTCCATTGCTCGGCGGCTTTGATAAAGGTCTGAGGGCTGGGGCTGCCTATGGCCAGAATAACAGGATTATATTCTGTTGCATCTTGGGGCTGAAACGATTCAGCCTCGATTTCCGGCCTAAATCTTGCAATAAATTCTAAAAGTTCCTGCGACTTTTTAACCAAAAATCCCTTCTTGATTTGAAAGGTTTTTTCTGAATCTGTCAATATAGCCTGATCGGTTTTCCCTTCGGCTTGTCTTCGTTGAATCTCCGCAATGGCCGCACGGGCGGCGGCTCGCACATTGCTATCCGGATCATGATCGCGGGCGAATTCTAAATCAGGAATGGCCGCAGGTTCTCCGATTCTGCCCAAGGCCTGGGCAGCGGATCGTCTCACCAGCCAGGAAGTGTCATTGCGAAGGGCGTAGATTAAAATACTCACTGCCCTTATGTTCCCAATCTGCCCTAAGGCAAAGGCCGCAAAGTTTCTGACATCCTCTTCTGGATCTCGCAGGAGAACCTCAATCAACCCATCGACCGCTCTTGCATCAGCGATTTCTCCTAAGGCCGCAACCGCCGCAAGTCTTACCAGATGGCTCGGATCGCGTAACGCTTTGATTAAGGCATCAACCCCGCGGGCATCTCCAATCTCCCCCAACGCTAAGGCCGCTGATTCCCGGACGAATTCACTTTGATCATTCAATAAGGCATTATTCAAAGCATCCACGGCTCTTGGATCCGCGATTTCCCCTAAAGCCTCGGCAGCAGAACTGCGGACGAATTCGTCTGGATCATTGGCTAAAACGGTCATTAATGGCTCAACTGCCCTTGTGTCACCCAGAACACCTAAGGAATCCGCGGCGGTATTACGGACAAGAAACGAAGAATCATGAAGGAGCGCTTGAATCAAAGGCTCAACTGCCCGTGGGTCGCCAATTTGTCCCAAGGCATAAGCGGCATAATCCCGCACGAGGATCCCTGAATCATTGAGTAAAGCAAAGACAAGGGCATCCACCGCCCGCTCAGTTCCAACCGCCCCTAAGGCAAAAGCGGCATTTGTTCTGACCTCTTCCACAAGATCATGGAGGAGGGCATTGATTAAAACCTCTTCAATCACAGCGTGATTTTCATCATTGACAAGATCTCTTAAAGAACGCGCGGCCTGGGCACGGGCAAAACCCGAAGAATTGGTTTTCAAGACCTCAACCAGGATATCATCGGCTGCCTCCTCACCAATCTCAGCAATCGCCCTCACAGCAGCACGCCGGATCCTTTCGTTTTCATCCTGCAAAAAGGGTTCCACAAATTCGATGGATTGTCTTATAAATAATTCAAAGATCCCATTCTCGGCCTCGGTTTGATGCCACCATTCATAAAACGCGGTTGTATCTTCCAAGACCGAAACCAGGATATCGAACACTTGCTCGAATTGCCCGATTCTTCCTAAAAGCCGCGCCGACCACTTACGGGTATCGGTCTCGGCGTCTTTGTCCTGAAGGTTTTCAATCAAAGGATCAATAGCAATCTCGCCCAATTGGACCAACTCTTGGTAGGGCGGCGAAAAGACCGTTGTGGGGTCCGCATCCGTAAGACTCTCAATCCGCGGCCAGACTAATTTGTCTCGAGCTAAAGCAACTCCCTCTTCATGCCCGCGCCGGAAAAGTTCAATGGCCGCATCCCGCTGAATTTCCCACACCGGATCGTCTAACGCCGCAATCAAACGGTCATTATCCCAGCGGGTGACATCATCATCCTCTTCTTCAATTATGGAGCCCGGCCGACGGCCACCTCCCTCCCCGCAGCCGCTAATACAGGTCATGGTTCCCATGAGCGAGGCGTAAATTGTCATGCCTAAACTCAGGCGCCTTAACTTCGATGAACCCCAAATCCCAGCCAACCGCACCCGCGGCGGGAGGGTAAATTGTTCTTCCCCTTTGATTCGTAGGGGCACGGCATGCTCGCCTTGGCGTAGCCTTTGGGCGAAGCCAGGCCGCACCCCTACGGTCAAGATCGCTTCATCTTTCCCAGCCGGTCGTGTCCCTGAAATCCCCGGCAATTTATAAATCGAAATTTCTTCCGCTTGATCGACCACCCATGTCCCATTTTCTAAATGCCCCTCTTCTTCTAAATAGCTAGCCCAAAAATCCCCATCCGTCTTAAATAACTCAAAAGCCTTTTGGATATGCTCATCTGTGATCAAATGGAATTTAGTTGTTGAGGCAGCGATCTTTCTTATGATCTCATGACGAATCATATCCTTTTCGTTCTGCGTCAGCATGGCAAGGTCTTTAGCGGTCTTTACCTGAAAGGTTGCCGGCGGGAGTAGTTTCAGCCCATCGGTAGTGGGAGTGCCATCGAGAGACTGCCCGGCGATTTCTTCGATTAATTCCCCAACGAGAACTTGCGCTGGGTCCTTAAAATATTTCCACTCTCCGGTCAGACGTTCTTGATGGTACAGATCGAGAAATCCAACAAGCCTATCCTTTCGTATATAGAAAGCCATCTCGATCGCATCCTCAGCATTTTCCGGGATAATCCCGAACTCTTTCATTTTTTCCTCTAAGAATTTTTGGGTAAAAAAGGCATGCCCGCCAAAAGGCTGATAATGCGCCCGGGCATTTTTCGCCAATTGTTTTTCCTTACCCTGAAGCACATAGTAATCTTTTCCCTCAATATTAACGATGATCCTTACCAAAGAAGCGGCGCTCATGCGGACATATTGGTCGTTGTTAGTTTGGTCTAATAAATCTTTTTTCCCGGCCTCGAATTCCGTACGGTCACCTTCGCCGAACAGTGCAAAGGTATTGTCACCCAATACAAAACCCTCCGGAGTAGTGGATGTTTGGGGACTGAGTTTTCCCATTTCCTCAGCGGGAACCAATAAAATCCGCGGCGGGCCTTGCCAGCCGGGATTAGCGAGATCTTTCCACTGATCATTGGCCGTTAATGCCTTTCGATCTTCTTCGGACATCTTCTCCCAGGCTGCCCGATGCTCGGCAAATCTTTTTTGTTCCAAAAGAGCAAAATCGATTAACGGCTGGGCGGCCTTAGGGTTAAGTTTTATATCAAAAATGGTCCAGGGCTTTAAGTTAATAACCCTGGTGTTTCCTTTTGTATCTTTTTCATTCCCTTGAACCGGTTCCGGGATTTTGGCATCCGGCCGGGAGGCCTGAGAGGCGATGTAGGTGACCTTTGCCATGAGCCGAACGATACCGCCTTCAAGGTTAAGAGTATTTTTTTCGCCGGTGAGCATGGCGGAGTCTTTGGGAGAAGAGCCTTTGTCCTCCAACCTCGGCCCGCGGAGGATGCCGATTTTTTCGGGGACATCGACCACCCATTTTTCTACCGTTTGATCTCCATCAACAACCCAAATGCGACCTTCAAAGGGATCACCATACCCTGGATCACCATACGACAACCCACCTATACGTTCTCCCTCAAAATGCCCTTTCTCTTGAATCCCTAAATGTAAATGACCTTCTTCAGATTGATAATTAATCTGAAAATCATACCCTTCTTCCCGAAAGGCTAATGCGATTGGGAAGAATTCATTAACTTTGTCTTCCTTGGAATAAGTTTTCCCTTCAGGAATTTGTGCTCGCAATTTATTTAAGACTTCTACTGCCCGTTTATCTCCCAATTT
>CAYJXI010000040.1:0-28963 GCA_964374105.1 uncultured Planctomycetales bacterium | reverse complement strand
CGCTTTGGCGAGGATATTCTTTCCGAAGCGGTGTTTATTTTGTATGATAAGATCAAAACCTACGACTTGGAGTATAAGGATAAGCAGGGAAATTTTAGGCCCGTCCGGTTTTCTTCTTATATCTGGAAGCGGATCGATGGCTTTATCATCGATGCTGTGAAAAAGGAAATCCGTAGGGAAAGGCGCCAAGAAAGTCCTGACTGGGAAAGATTTGAGTTTCGTAAAAGGGTAACGCTCGGGTAACGATTAGGTAACGATTGGCGAAGAGGTTTAATATCTGGATGTTCATGCCCAATAAAAAATCCCCTACAAAGGTTCCCAGAGAGGTTCCCAGACAAGTTCCCAGAGAATCCGTTGCCATGATGAGCGAAAATTCAGCCGTTACGAAATAGGGTCCTTACTGATGGGGGCGGGGTTCGTGGGTCGGGCGAGGCCTGCCTGCCGGCAGGCAGGCGCAGGTTGTCAGTGATACAAAATTTTAAGAATCGATGTCATGAATAATGAACAATTAAAACTATTGATTGCCGAAGGCGAGGGATTAACCGTCGAATTTAAAGAGAAATACACCTCGAAGATCGACAAGGATATTGTTGCTTTGGCTAATACCAAAGGCGGGTTCATCGTGCTTGGTGTAAGCGACGAGGGGAAAGTTATCGGAGAGAAACTCACCAATCAGATGAAAGCCGATATTTCAACTTTGGCGAGAAATTGTGATCCACACATAACGATTGGTAAAATTTCGCAGATAGAGAATGTCGTCGTTATTGAAATTCCTGAAGGTGATGAAAAACCGTATAGCTGTTCGTCCGGATACTTCCGTCGGCTTGATGCAGTAACCCAGAAGATGGCTCAGAAGGAAGTCCGCACTGTGTTTCGGGAATCTTCGGTTATTTCCTTTGAGGGGTTGCCACATAACGGTTTTGGTTTAAAAGATATTTCTCTCAAAAAGATTAATACTTTTCTTGCGGAATCTAAAGCAGGCATTAAAGCCACCAAAAGGGATGTCGAGTCTATACTTACCAGCCTTGGGATTTTGGAGAAAGAAAAAATCAATAATGCCGGTGTGTTGATGTTTGCGAGAAGTGTCCAGCGGTTTATCCCTCACGCGGAGCTTATCTGCGGTGCATTTAAGGGAACGAATAAAACATATATTTATGACCGCAGGGACGTCCGAGATGATTTATTGACTCAGCTTAACGTGGCGATGGAATTTATCCGCAAACACATTAATGTGCGTAGCGAGATCCGCGAAATCAATCGATACGATATTTACGAAATCCCCCTTGATGCCTTGCGCGAGGCAGTTGTTAACGCTATTATTCATCGTGATTACAATGTAAAAGGCACAAGTATTTATGTGTCCATTTATGATGACCGGATTGAGATTGAAAATCCGGGCGGTCTTCCAGCAGGCTTGTCACTCGAGGATTTTGGGAAAACTTCGGTACGCAGGAATTTGATCATCGCTGATTTGTTTCATAGGATGTCTAAAGTGGAACGCATCGGTTCTGGCATCAAGAGAATGAAGGATCTCATGAAAGACGCGGCTTTAAAAGAACCGTATTTTGAGATAACTACTTTTTTCCGAGCTTCTTTTTTCCGCGATCCTCGGTACTCTCTTAAAAAACTGGAAGCCGGCTCAGGTTCAAAAAAAGCTTTCGGAGAAAGTGCGGAGAAAGTGCGGAGAAAATATGGAGAAAATACAGAGAAGGTTTTTCTGTCCATCAAAGCCAATCTTTTTATAAAAACACATAACATAGCTGACCAAACTCAACTTTCACAAAGAACGGTTGAAAGCGCCATCGCAAAGCTTAAAAAGGCCGGCTTGCTAAAGCGTATCGGCCCTGATAAGGGCGGGCATTGGAAGGTGCAGAATTGATGTACGATTATTACATTTTTTGTAACATTCGTGCATTTTTATGTGTGGGAGCGACTGCAAGAAACTTACATAAAAATGAAGCGATTATATGAATGGTTTTGGAAATGGATTTAAATGTCCGCACATTTTAAAATTTGCATGCAGTTAAATCCATTCCCTGCTAACAAACTAGGCTCAACGGTGGGCGGAAGGGCACAAGTTATCGGAAATTTATCGGAAATTTAACGGAAACAAAGAGCGGGGAAAAAGGTGAGAGTATGGGCAAAAGAGCGGTTAATAACTTTACGAAGAGGTTCGGGGATCCGCCCAGAATTAAACTAACATTCGTCAAGGTTGGAGCCGAAGAAGCAAAAGAAGATGCCAAGAAGGTATTTAGCGCATACAAAGATATGCTCATAGCCCTTATAGGACGGGAACCCACTCATGCTGAATTGTTCGGTCATGCGCTTATCCCGGAGGTTAATGAAGCAATGCGGAAAAGCGCAGAACCGCCGATATCCATAGGCAAAGGCGCCATGAAAGCCCTGACTGGGAAAGGTTTAATCGTAAGGACAGCCGATAGCTTAACGTAAAGATTTGGTCCCTAAAACGGCAAAACCAGCCTCAAGGTAAAGGTTCTTTCACTTAACCAGCTGGGGCTACCAAATTGGATAATTGGATAAAAAGGAAAGAACCTCCTCACTTGAGGTGGCTTCTTTTTAATCTCAGCGAGAATTCCCCGCCTTTATTTAAGGCGGGGATGAGAGCAAATTCCAGAAATGAAATTTCTGGACAACGATTAGCACCAACAGCGCTTGAGACAGTAAGTTCCCCACCTGTGAAGGCGGGGGAATCTAATTCTATTCAGATAAATAAAAAGCCTGCCGGCAGGCAGGGAGAGACAAAAATGAAGAATCTATCCTTTGTTATTTTATTTCTCTGTATTTTCCCATTGACTGTCTATGCAGAAATCCATAGTGAAGTCCTGGAATATAAAGATGGTGAACTGATTCTAGAAGGGTATTTGGCTTATGATGATGCAACTGAGACCCAACGACCGGGGATTATTGTCGTTCATGACTGGATGGGTTTAGGGCCATTTGTTCTTGAAAAAACACAGCAATTGGCAAAAATGGGTTATATTGCTTTAGGGATTGACATATATGGTAAAGGAATTAGGCCCAAAGATTCTCAAGAAGCCTCACAGCAAGCCTCCCTCTATAAAAATGATCGGCCTCTTATGCGTCAGAGGGCCCAAGCTGGTTTTGATGTTTTACAAAATCATCCTTTAACGGATAAAACAAGAATGGCAGCGATCGGTTACTGTTTTGGTGGAACGGTTGTTCTTCAAATGGTCAGGTCCGGCTTGAATCTGGCTGGGGTGGTGAGTTTTCATGGCGGATTAAGTACTCCTCATCCAGAAGATACCCAAAAGATCAAGGCCAAAGTGTTAGTCCTGCATGGGGCCGATGATCCTTTTGTCCCTCAAGAAGAAGTGGCTGACTTTCAAAAGGAAATGAATCAAGCCAATGTCGATTGGCAGATGATCTATTATAGCGGAGCCGTGCATAGTTTTACAAACCCCTCCGCTTTAGATGATCCTTCCAAAGGAGCTGCTTATCAAGAAAGGGCCGATCAACGCTCCTGGCAGGCTATGCAACAATTTTTTGATGAGATTTTTAAATAGCTACCACTGAAAAAGTGGTAACTAGTGGGGGGATCATAAGGGGGGTTGCACGCAACCCCCTTATGGGGTGACAGTGAGTTCCGACGGAGTCGGAACGAACGCCAGAGGGGCGTGAGCCCCTATGGAATTAGTTAACGATGGAAAACAGGGTTTTTCAGCGTTAACTAAATAGCTTGTTGTTAAGATTCCTATCCTTGCTCCCATTATAAAAAAATTCAAAAAAATTGCATAACTAACAACTTTTCATGTTAGAATTTTTTTATTCTTAAGTATTTTAAAATTTTATTAGAACTAGTTTTATAACCTCAGAATTATTTTCGTTCTCTGTCATTCCCATCCCGCCAAGGGCGGGAGGAATCCAGGCCGAGGACAATCCTCTTTTGGATTCCCGACCTGTCTGCCGACAGGCAGGTTAAAGCATTCCTGCCGGCCGGCAGGCGGGAATGACACAAGGAGGTTAGGAAATTACTTCTAGTTACTACGGGAGATTTTATTGCAAAACCCCATCATCCTTCTGACCCTAATTTTTTCGTTTGCGATCTTTACCGAAGAAGGCCTTGGTGCTTCTTTTCAGAAGAAACAAAATAGAGATGTCATGATTACCCGCGAACTTGATTGTGTGGCTGACTCTCTTAAGTCAAACCAAGCCGTTCAATGGGAGGATGTGTGTTATTCCGCGGAGTATTCAGCCCCGCATCCCTATTATGCCAGTTCAGAACGAGGCGAAAAGGTTCAAAAGGCCCTCGATCTCGAAGAACTCAATCGCAAATCGGAACCTTTTCGAGAACAGTCTCTCAAAGACCAAACCCAAGGGGAAACCGAAATCTTTGATGACACATTCATTGCGCAGGATGAGGACATAGAAACCCTTCCCGATAGACCTTTTGAGTTGGGAGAAGAGGAAGAGGAAAAGGAAGAGAAAGAAGCCGTCAGCCCTATGTTCAGCCGCAAAAATCCTTTGGTGGATCTTGATTTTGACACGGAGCTTTCTTACATCCGTTATACGGAACCGGGACTCATGCGGCAAAAAGGAGTTTATTGGGGCGTCCGGACCGTGTATACCTACCGCCTTAGAGAAAATAAAATTATAAAATCATTCGGTGAGACATTTTCTGATGACAGCAATATCAATATGCTCCGATTTGATGGCAGGATTGTCTGGGGCGAGGTGGATTATAAATCGACAAATACGGGAGAAGTAAAAGGAGAAAATGATTATATGTTTGAGTTAAGAGGGATCGCAGGTTACGATCTGCCCCAATCCAAGACTTTCCTTATTACCCCTTATGGCGGTTTGGGCTACCGGTATCTCAATAATGATTCCGGAGGAATGCGATCTACGACCGGACATTACGGCTATGAACGGGAAGCCAATTATTTGTATATGCCCCTCGGGTTTGAGACAATGAAGCATTTTAAGAACAAATGGTCGTTAGGGATAATGGCTGAATACGATCTTTTCTTGGGAGGCATTCAGAAGAGTCACCTCCAGGATGTTGATCGCGGTTTAAAGCAATTGGAAAACGAGCAAGAGGATGGGTTTGGCCTTAAAGGGGCGCTCAAAATATTAAAGAAAGATGAGCATTGCGACATCTTTTTTGAAACCTTTGTTAATTATTGGAATATCGATGATTCAAGAGCCTCATCAGTTACCTATAGTGGGTTTGTCATCGGAGCCGGGATAGAACCAGAAAATACTTCCAAGGAGTACGGTATTCGCTTAGGTGCGCGATTTTAGTGACGGGATTTTGAATTACCTTCCGATTATTTTTCTCTTACTGGGCCCCAAGCCGTTATAGTAGGGGCGACCCGGCGCCTGCCTGCCGGCAGGCAGTGGTCGCCCCTACTTTAAACAATTGCAAATTCAAATGATGAATCCCTTCACTTCTCATTATCAGCTTAAACGTCCGATCGATTGGGATTGCCTTTTTGCCAGGGACTGTCCCTTAGAGGTAGAAATTGGTTTTGGCTTAGGAGAATTTTTGATTCAGAAGGCTAAAGAAAATCCTTCCCGGAATTTTGTGGGGATCGAACAAGACCGATTAAGGATCAAGAAAACCCTGCGAGGAATTCAATCGGCTCATGAGGCGAAGAATCCTCTGGGTGAGATAAAGAATATCCGCATTTTACATGTGGATGCGTTTGTGGCTTTTGAGAGACTGTTTTCTTTAAGATCCATTGATCGGATTTACTGTTTATTCCCTTGCCCTTGGCCAAAAAGAAAACACATCAAACACCGGTTGTTTTCCCATGAATTTTTTAACCTCTTAAACAGTCGTCTTAAAAGTGCCGGTGAGATTCAGATTGTCACCGATTTCTGCCCTTATTTTGAATGGATGCTTTCCCAGGTTAAAGATTCCGGTTTCGAGATCCGGAAAAATATCATTTCCTCTCAGTTCAATACGAAATATGAACGCAAATGGGTGAGTTCTGGTCAAAAGGATTTTTATGAATTGAGTTTGAAGAAAGAAAGGCATATTGAGGTGCCGGTAAAGAAAGATATTCCCTTAAGGGATCATTTTGCAGATGATTTTTATCCAGAACTATTCCCAACGATAAATCGTATTGGCGATATTTCTGTTGTCCAAAAGCAAGTGCATTTTGATGAAAAACAAAAGCGGGCCGCCGTTAAATTGGTTGTTGTTGAACCCAGGATCACCCAATATGTTCGGGTTGCCATTAGGAAATCTTTGGACGGTTGGCGTATTGCCTTAGAGGAAGAGCAAGATATTTTACCAACCGAGGGTGTCGCCTTGGCGTTGCAACTTGTTTATGAATCAGTTAAAGAAACAAACCATTTGATCTCTCGGGTAGTTTGAAAATCCACCGAGGGTTCAATTATTTTTAATTCATCAACCCATGTGTTTAAAGAAATTATTCCCAATAATTTTCATCTTACTTATTGGTCTGACGGCCAATCCCCCCATTTCCTTCTCGGCTAAAAAGAAATTATTATCTCCTTATAGAGTTTCGGCCCGGGCTGCCATCTTTTCTAACAGCACCGAAGTGAAACGGTATTATGGGAAAAATGTTCATATGAAGGTGCCGCCAGCCAGCACCAGCAAAGTCCTGACGGCCCTGATTGTTTTAGAACGGCTTCCTTTAGATAAAGTGGTGACCGTCAGCCCCCGCGCCACTTCGGTTCAACCCTCTAAGATAAATCTTAAAAGCGGCGAGAGATTCAAAGTCAGGGATCTTCTTTTTGCCCTATTAATGAACTCGGCCAATGATGCCAGTGTTGTTTTAGCGGAAGCGGTAGCAGGTTCGCAACAACAGTTTGTCAAACTCATGAATCAAAGAGCAAGGCAGCTGGGGGCAAAGAACACTCGCTTTGTGAACGCTCATGGATTGCCAACCCAACGTCAAAGACAATATACAACTCCCTATGATATGTATTTGATTTTTCGGGAAGCCCTTAAACACCAGTTTTTTAGAAAGGCCATTACTTATAAATATAAAAAAATCTCCTCTTTGGCGGGACGAAAAGTTCAACTGAAAACCCACAATCAGATTTTATTCAAAAGTTGGAGACAAAAGATTTATGGGAAAACCGGTTATACAAAGGCAGCGGGGTCTTGTTTTGTCGGTTATTTGAAGAAAGGCAAAAGCATCTGTATCATTGCTGTTTTCGGCTGCAGCCATCGCTGGTCCGATATTAAGCATATCGTTTCTAATTATGGAGGAGTCACTTTATAATTTGAGTCCTTTTGTGTTATACTTAGTTTAGTGTGAGTTTGAGATTTTAAAATTATTTATTAATAAATGGTCTGTTTGTAAAAAACCTTTTTGAATTTTAATGGAGAACTACAAAAAAATCCTCATTACCGTTACCTTTACTATAGGATTGATGATCTTCAGCGGCATTATTCTACTTAAGGTCGAGGTGTGGGCGAAGGTGAAGGAAGCGGAGGTCCAAACATTGAATTCGGATCTCATGTGGGATGATTTTTTGTATCAAAAGACTGTTCAGGAGGTCAGGCAAAATAAATTGGTAGGGGCGACCCGCCGGGTCGCCCCTACTTCTTTAGAAAGGATAAGCCATGCAAAATAGAGTCTTTATTTTAGCCCTGGTTGTTGGTATTGGAATTTTTATCGGTGTTACCATTACTGTTCAGCAAATGAATAACCCGCTCCTTCGAAGAATGGTTCAACAGCAAGAGGAGATCCTTAAATTGCAACGCCGGATTGAACAAAAGCTCATTGGATCCCAAGCCATATCAGGATATCTTTCTCAGGCGGCTGCCCAAGAGGGGGAGTTCGTCCCGGGGCCGCAGCTTGCAATTGATCAGAGATTAGAACTGGTGGAAGAGAAACTCGATGGCTTGATCGGCCTTTTGACAAAACCTTTAAGAGCTAATGCCCCGCAAGATTTTCCATCCGACGAATATACCAAGATTCATAAAATCGATATTGCCCATTCGCCTATTAAAGGGAACAAGGATGCCCTGGTGACGATAGTAGAATTTATGGATTTTCAGTGTCCGTTTTGTTCTCGATTTCATCCTGTGATCGAGGAGGTCCTTAATAATTATCCGGCCCAAGTGAATTATGTTTTGAAAAATTTTCCTCTGCAGATGCATCCGCAAGCCAGACCGGCCGCTAAAGCTTCTTTGGCCGCTGGCGAACAAGGGAAATATTGGGAAATGACAGAATTGTTATTGAAAAATAACTATGAATTAAGCGACGAAAAATTTGAACAACTGGCCAAGGATTTGGGGCTGGATACGGAGAAGTTTAAAAATGATTACAAAGAGAAAGACGCCCAGTGGGATAAAATGATTCAGGATGATTATCAACTAGGGATAGCCGTTGAGGTGCGAGGAACGCCAACCTTCTATATCAATGGGCGAAAGACTTCCGCCCGGGATTTAGGGACTTTTAAAAAAGAAATTGAGGAGATTCTCAATAAGTAGCCATGACATGAATCTTGATTTGACATCACTTTTGTTCGGTAAAAATTAATAATCGATTTTTGTCATTCCTGCCTGCCGGCAGGTAGGTCGGTCCCGCCAAGGCGGGACTGCTTAAAGCAGGCATGACATTCAACTTACAGAAGCCTTATTTTTATTATAATTCAGTCCCAAAAATTTATTTTACAATCCCACATTTTTTTGTTAGGATAACGCATTCTTAAATAAGGGCACGGCATGCCGTGCCCTTACTAGCACACACAGTCTATCGTAAGTAAGGGAGGGCTTGAAGCATGTCCAGACGAGGCGGTATCACAAGCAAATTTTATAGAGAGACAAGGGGAATCAAGGTTTCCGGAGGACAATTTGTTAAAGCCGGCACTATGATTACGCGCAATGGCGATCGATGGAAAGCCGGTCAAAATGTTTTGGGTCGCATGCATTTGACCGCAGCCTGTGATGGACAGATTTATTTTACGAAAAAAAGAGGAACGTATAAAAACCTTGTGACATATGTTCATGTCATGCCTATATCAAATATAAAAAATCAAAAGTCAAAAATTCAATAAGGGAATGCCTTTGGTAAAGATATAGATTATCCATTATGATTTCAGAGAAGCCGAGTTTAGTTTTTGATTTTTGATATTTACTTTTTGGTTTTGAATTATGTGCGGCATCATTGGGTATGTTGGTTATAAAGAGGCCACAAACATTCTTTTAAACGGCCTAAAGAAACTTGAATATCGAGGATATGATTCAAGTGGCATAGGAATTATTTCAGAAGAAAATGGTCAGACAGTCCTCTGTAAGACGCAAGGGAAAATCCAGAATCTCTGTGATCTAATCAGCCAAAATAACCTTCCCCAAGCTCACATTGGCATCTCTCATACTCGCTGGGCAACGCATGGGGTTCCCAATCGGGTGAATGCCCATCCACATTTTGATTGTTCCCGCCATATTCTTGTTGTCCATAATGGGATTATTGAGAATTATGAATCTCTGAAAATGTTTCTTAAGAAGCGTGGGCACAAATTCAGTTCTGATACCGATACAGAAGTGATTGCCCATTTGCTTGAAGAATATATGGATGGAGATTTTTTAGCTTCCCTCAAGAAGACCATCCAACAATTGAAGGGAACCTTTGCGGTGGGGATCATCACCAAAGATTGTCCGGAAAAGATTTTTGCCGCCAGGATTGGGTCCCCTTTGATTGTAGGTGTTGGGAAAAACGAGAATTTTATCGCCTCGGATGTCCCGGCAATTTTGGATTTAACCCGCCGGGTCATCTATCTTAAAGACGGAGAAATGGCCGTGATCACCAAAGATAAGATCGATGTTATGACCTTTAACGGTAAGCGGGTTCCTTTAAAAATTGATACGGTCACATTCAATGTGGATGCTGTTCAAAAGCAAGGATTTGCCCACTTTATGCTTAAAGAGATACACGAGCAGCCCGATGTCTTGGAGCAAATGTTAAAGAATTGTTTGCTGGGAAAAGAAATTTATCTGAAAGGCCTTACCTTAAGCCAAAAGCAGTTAAAAAGTATTCAGAATATTTTCATTGTGGCCTGCGGAACAGCTTTTCATGCGGGCCTGGTAGGGAAATATATCATTGAAAAGTTGGCCTCTATCCCGGTGAGTGTCGATGTCTCCAGTGAATTCCGTTACCGCAATCCCCTTGTCAATAAAAACACATACCTCATTGCCATCAGCCAGTCGGGTGAGACGGCGGATACCTTAGCCGCCGTCAGGGAGGCCAAAGCTAGGGGGGCTAAAATTATATCGATCTGCAATGTGGTCGGTTCCTCATTAACCCGGGAATCGGATTTTGTGTTGTACATCCATGCCGGGCCGGAAATCGGAGTTGCTTCCACCAAGGCCTATACCGCTCAGCTGATGATGTTGTATTTACTGGCGTTAAAACTGAGCTCACTGAAGAAATCAATCCCAGCGAAGGAAAGGGAGACTCTCACGAGAGGGCTTAAAGCCCTTCCTTTGGTTTATCAAGATATTCTCAAGAATAAACAACAAGTGGCTAAAATCGCAAAAGCCAACTCCCATTTTGGATGCTTTTTATTCTTGGGGAGGAATATCAATTATCCTTCTGCCTTGGAAGGAGCATTGAAATTAAAGGAGATCTCTTATATCCCCGCCGAAGGGTATGCGGCTGGTGAAATGAAACACGGCCCCATTGCCCTGATTGATGAATACCGGGCGGTTGTCTGCATTGCCCCGCAGTCGGAAACTTATGAAAAGATGATTTCCAATATGCAGGAGATTAAGGCCCGTCGAGGGAAAATCATCGCGATTGCTACCCGCGGGGATGACACCATTTCCAATCATACCCCTCATGTGATCTATATTCCATCCACCCATCCTCTTTTAACCCCGCTTGTTGCCGCGCTTCCTTTACAACTCATAGCTTATTATATCGCGGTTGAACGAGGCTGTGATGTCGATCAGCCAAGGAATTTGGCGAAGTCGGTTACGGTGGAGTGATAAATCAAAAATCAAATGTCAAAAATCAAAAACTGGCTGTAAATCAGAAAGTCAAATTATCAAAGTGCAAGAAGAGTTTAATAAGAGATTATTTTCATACGTCATCAAGTTAATTAAATTTTTGTCTAGTCTTCCCAAAGATGTGATTACAAGAGAGATTATTAGTCAACTTATGAGAAGTGGAACAAGTATTGGTGCAAATTATTTCGAAGCGAAAAGCGCTAGTTCTAGTGCTCCGTCAGATAAATTTTTATACTGACTCCGCACTTCCGCTAGGGGGGCAAGCCCCCCTTCGGCGCTCGCTTCGCTCGCTTAAGCACCCCCCAAACCTGGGGGAAAGACTTTCCCCCAGTCCCCCTGCGTGCATTGTCAGAAAATTTGTCTGACAATGCACTAGAAAGGAATATCAAAATTTTTTTACATATTCTTTAAAATCGGCCAATGAATCTAAATTTTGGTTTAATGTTTTACTGGATGCCTGTCTTGTGCCAACTCATTTGATGTCTGATTGTAAATGGCTATTTAAGGAGACGGATGAATTAGCCAAAATTTTCGCTTCAAGTATTCTAACAATGAAAGAGAACAAATAATTTTTTGATTTTTATTTTTGATTTTTGACTTTTGATTTTTGGTTTTGAACATGTTATACATCGTTTCCACCCCTATCGGCAATCTTAAAGATATCACTCATCGGGCGGTTGAGATTTTAAAACAGGTTGATCTCATCGCTTGTGAGGATACCCGGCATACTCGGATCTTAACTCAAGCATACGGGATCACCACACCTCTCACCAGCTATTTTGAACACAACGAAATCAAGAAATCTCAAGAGTTACTTAAACTCCTTAAGGAAGGGAAAAATATTGCCCTTGTGACCGATAGCGGGACTCCTGGCATCAGTGATCCCGGCTACAGGATTATTCATCTGGCTTTAAGCGAGGGAATCCCGGTCGTAGGTATCCCGGGACCAACGGCTTTGATTGCCGCATTGACTGTATCCGGCCTTCCCGCTCACAATTTCGTTTTTGAAGGATTTCTGCCGTCTAAACGTGCCGCCCGAAGGAAAAAGTTAGAAACTTTGAAAAATGAGGAGAGAACCTTGATTTTTTATGAATCCGTTCATCGGATTAAGAAGACCCTCGAAGATATCAAAGATATCTTTGCTGATCCCTATGTTGTTTGTGCCCGAGAATTAACAAAGAAATTTGAAGAAGTCAAAAAGGGAAGATGCACTGAGCTTTTAGAATACTTTGCTAGTAAAAAACCTAAAGGTGAGTTTGTGCTATTAATCAGGGGACAGCGCCCTTTGTGCGCTCCTTAATCATTTGGGCCCGACGGCGATAAAGTTGAATCTGGTATCAAGGGGACCAACACCGATATCAGCGGGGTCGTAAGAATAGACATCGAATTGATTCAATCCGATTGATGCTGTGACAATAATCCTGGGAGCCGAAGCAAAAAGCTCGGCTGTCACAACCACATAAGGGATACCGCTAAATGAATTCGTGAAGGTGATGCGATAATGCCCTGGTTCAAGCCTTGTAGAAGAAAATCCGACCCCGATCCCGCTGCCAGCCTGTTGAACAAATCCGGCAATCATCCTTAAATTATCCGGTCCCCCAACGGCATAAAGATTACCGTTATCTCCTAATTTTATATCTCCTCGGACTTCCAGTCTTGCTGTTGGACTTACTGTCCCAATGCCGACTTGGCCGGCCCCGGGACCAGCCGGGACAGTTGGAAAGATAAGAAAAGAATCAGGCTGAGAGATCGTGTAAACTCCATCGGTATATCCCCACGCAAAGGTCCGGTCGGCCGTATTGGTCAAAGTCAATCCTTTCCCGCCGACCCAAGAATAGTCGGCAGTAGTTTGATTATTTTGACCCGAAACAACAGAGTTAATCCCGCCAACAGCACCACCTGGGGCTATTTTATTGGATCGACCACCCAGAATAATGGAATAATCTGCGGTTGAAGAAATGTCGTTATCATATCCCCCCGAGACAGCGGAATACTGGGCAGTAGCCGAGTTCCCTTCTGCAAGAGTTGCTCCTCCTCCGCCGCTCACCGTTGAAGAGAGGCCGCTGGCGATGTTGTTTTGTCCCCCAGAAACCACAGCATACGTTGCACTCGCAGTATTATCATTTCCTCCCGAGACTGTGGCCGCATTCGCGGTTGCCTCGTTGCTATTTCCGCCGCCGACAGTTGTATAATCTTTAGTAGCGTGATTCCCAGCCCCGCCGGCTACAACCGACCAATCTCCATCGGTCCCATTGGTCCCAGCGATATTGCTTTGGCCTCCGCCAATAGTAGACCAATGGGAATTGGCTTCATTGTTGTTGCCTCCACCGATCGTTCCGCCATTAATACTTGCATTTACGGCCACTCTATTAGCGGTCCCACCAGAAATTGTGGAATAATAAGAAATGGTATGGATGGTATTCCCTCTTCCACCGGCAATTGTGCTGTAATCAGAACCGGTGATAATTTCGTTATTTTCTCCACCGCTGATGGTCGAATAATCGGAAGCAACAGAGTTCCCATTGGCAACAATCAGAGACCCACCGCCGCCAATGAAGGAATAATTTCCAGAGACGATATTATTAACTCCGCTGCCAATAAAAGAATTAATTCCTGAGGCGGTGTTATCCAGCCCCAAGGCCACCGAATAATTCCCGATATTGCCATCATCCCATTGCGTGCTGGAAGATCGGCCGGCGCGGAAGGCAGATTTTCTGGGATACCAGACAAGGCGTGTTTTCGATATCCCGCTGGCATCATTGGGCACTGTTGTACCCGATCCATGTGTTCCTTCAGCGATAATTCCCGCATCATCGGTACCGGTATCTTGTTTGATATGCAATTTGAATTGAGGAGAAGTTGTCCCTATCCCAACTTTCAGATTAGGATCCGTGTCTTTTAAATAAATATAATTTGTACTTGTGGCAATATTGAGATATTGTTCCCAATAGTTTTCCAGTGGCTCAAAGGTTCGATCCGAGGCACAGTATTGGAGCCTTTTATTAGGGTCTACATACAAAGTTCCTTCTTCACAGGGTTCAGAGAGATTGGATGAGCGAGGATTTAAACGCAGACGATCATAGACTCCAAAAGGCGCGGGATAATAGGTGGTCATAACAACGTTTTCCGCGCTCAGTATAGCGGGGATGAGGAGAATAAACAAAAGTAAGATTAAAGATTTTTTCATGGCAAACATTAAAAGGTGACAGTCACTTTTTAGTGACTGTCACCTTTTTCTAATTCGATGATCCTTTCTTTCAAGGCATCGATTTCCTTCTGTTGTTCCTTAACCGCTTCAATCAAAACCGCAACAAGATTTGAGTATTCCACTGTCTTGTAACCATCCTTTGTCGTAGAAACCAGTTCCGGTATAATTTCTTCGACTTCCTGGGCAATCAATCCCACATGCCGGCCATCCTCAAAATTCATATCTTTATATTCATCTTTTTTCCATTCGAAATAAACACCCCGTAATCCTAAAATCTTGTCTAAGGCGCCGGAAATCGTCTCAACGTTTTCCTTCCATCTCGCATCGCTGTGGTAAAGGGTGGTGTTATTGCCGATTGTTCCTCGAACATCCAAGGTGAAATTGGGAGTTGGGGTTCCAATCCCGACATTTCCGGCCGTCCCGGCTGGGAAAATCAGAAAGGCATTAGCAGTGGGTATGATTTGATTTAAGCCCGGCGAGTTCCCCCAAACAAAGGTATTGTCAGCGGTTGCGGTAAGCTGCATGTTCAATCCGCCCGCAAAGGAGTAATCCCCGTGAGCGGTGTTGAACTCCCCTCCGGCTACAAAGGCCGTGTATCCTGATGCCGCATTCACATGGCCACCGCAAACAGTAGAGGCATATCCGGATGAGGTATGCGTATTACCGCCGCAGACGGTGGTTGAGGTATTTGAGGCGGTATTGCTAAAGCCCCCGGAAACTGTGGATGAAGCCCCAGAGGCCAAATTTTGCCATCCTCCGGCCGCAACCGAGTTGTCTCCCGTGGCGCCATTATTGAATCCACCGCTGACAACGGCGTAATCCCCACCGCCAACGCCGCCTCCGGCAAGATTGTACCAACCCCCGCCAACCGTGGAGGTAAAACCATTAACCGTATTGCCATATCCCCCGGCAATGGTGCCATTTTCCCCACTAGTTGAAGCTCCAATAAAATTACTTGATCCTCCCCCAATAGTAGAACTATTCCCGGTAGCATCATTCGACCAACCCCCGCCAACTGTGGATTGACTACCAGAAGCGATATTTTGGGCCCCTCCGCCAACAAAGGAGGAGTTACCAGTGGCTTGATTTCCACTTGCTGCGGATGAGTAACCCCCGCCGCCCACCGTAGAATAAAGTCCGGAAGCAATATTAAAACCACCTCCACCGACAGTGGAGTAAGATTGTGTTGCTTGATTAGCTCTTCCTCCCGATATCGTAGAATAATCTCCCACAGCCCTGTGGCCAGGAAGGGCAAATGAATCTCCGCCACCTCCTATGGTAGAAAAATCACCGGATGCGCCATTACTTTGACCACCAGAGATTGTGGCATAATCACCATCTGCAGTGTTTTGGTAACCCAAAACAGCTGCGAATGTAGCTGTAGCATTAGCACGGTTGCCTGCCCCTGCTACGAAAGATCCACTGCCCGCCGCGATATTCCCATTTCCCCCGGCCACGGTAGAACCATTCCCTGTTGCGGAATTATTAACTCCCCCCAGAGCAGAACTCCAGGCATTGTTGGCAAGTGCATTGGTACCGATCGCAACAGATCCTTCTCCAGTCGCTGCTGCCCATTGACCCATGGCTAAAGATAAATCAAAGGTTGCACTTGCTGTTGCAGCGTATCCTAGGGCTACCGATCCAATGGCAGATCCACTCGCAGAAACATTGTTCCCAAGGGCTATGCTTGAAGGGCCGCTGGCTGTTGCATTGTCCCCAAGGGCTATTGAATAATTCCCAACAAGGGCATCGGTTAGTGTCGTTGTCCTTCGCCCGGCCCGGAACGCGGCTTTGTAGGGGTACCAAAGCATATAAGTGCCCGGGCCTAGGTTACTAAAACTCGTCAAGGTTACTCCCGAACCCAAGGTTCCTTGGGCCAAGATCCCTCCATCATTACTAACATGGAGTTTGAAGAGAGGCCCTTGGTTCCCAATCCCAAGTCGTAAATTAGGATTAGTTTCATCTTTTAACCACACATAATGATATGGGCCTGCAGTATTAATATACTCTTCCCAAAGACTGACAGGTTCAAATATACCCCATTCGCAAAAGTTAAGTTCTCTAGTAGCCGTATCAACGTAGAGGGTCCCTTCATCACATAGGGTGGGGTAAGGAGGTAAAGCAGCCCGCGGCACCAATTTGATCCGGTCATACGCCCCAAAAGGCGCTGGATAATACGTTGTTAGAGTATACGTCTCGGCAAAAAGGGAAGAAGACATCGTCACCGCCATGAGAATTGTTAAGATAATTGTTAATGTAATTTTTTTCATTTGACCTCACCTCGCTTAATAGATTACCGTTCAAAAATTATATTTTCTTCGGATTATTTCCGATTTCTTTTGGTTTTTTCCTCCTCTTAAATTCCAATAGCAGGGGCGGCCCCTGACTGCCGTCAGGCAGGCGCCGGGCCGCCCCTGCTTGCGAGTCCAATATCATTTATCAATAAAAAAGCCTATTCTTCTACTCGAAGAATAGGCTCAATAGTATTATTCTTAAGAATAATCCATTGGCAACTGGCTGCCCTTAAACCACGAGGGGTTTAGGGCCCTGCCCCGATGCCCCGCCTTTGGCGGGGGTCGGGGTCCCGATTACCTTCTAACTAATAAATAATTTAGAAGACATCGGGATAGCTTTGTGTCCCACCCTTACGAGTAGTTTACCCTTTAACAATGAATTTGCAACAAATTTTAAAAGAACAATCACCAAACACCCATCCCCAAACACCGGGTGTTTGGGTGGTGTTTGGGTGAAATTACTGTATATTCACAATCACGGTAATCATTCCCGTTGTTCCCCCATTCGGCCCGCTGCTAAAAGCTTCAAAGGCCTTTCCGATAACTGCCCCAAAGGATTTTGCCGGATCGGTGGCCTTCATCGCATGGCCGGCGGTTGAGGAGGTCGTTAAGAGATCTCCCACCACAATGGGGCCATTTTCTACAGAGACCTTGCAAAGGACCCGTCCTGCCAAGGCAATGGGCGGCTTTGTTCCTTTATCTTCTGTTTGCGGATCAGCGCCGATTTTTAATTCGCTTCCCTCAAAAACAATCGCCGGTGCTCGGGAAACAACACCGACCGCCTTTTTATCATAAGGTATATGGCTTTTCTTTAATTTTTTATTTTGCGTTTCGTCCATCACCACCACATCTCCGGCAGTAACATTCTCAATTGAGTCAAAAAGTTCCGCGAGGTCGTATAGGCCAATGGTGCCTGTTCCAGCATCCCAGTGCACGGCAGATCCTTGAGTAGCAGGCATAGAGGTAACTCTAAGATCCCCGGCCACATGCAGTTTGGCCGAAGGATTAGTCAATCCAATCCCCACATTCCCGGCAGTCCCGGCTGGGAAAATTAGAAAGGCGTTAGGCGTTGTGATGGATTCGGCGGTTCCGGAAATCCCCCAGACAAAGGTGTTGGCCGCTGCTGAGGTAAGCCGCATATTGCTACCGCCGGCCCAGGAGAAATTGCCTGCTGCTATATTTTCCGCTCCCCCGGCTACGGTAGACCAGTTACCGCTGGCGGTATTATTCTGACCGCCCGAGACTGTCGAAAATCTCCCTTGGGCTTTATTCGTATCCCCTCCGGCAACCGTGGCTGCCTCTCCCGGCCAGGGAGTAAAGCCATCGCTATCTACTCCGGCTTCGTTTGTATAACCTCCGCCGACTGTTGCATGCATAGACCAAGCGCGGTTCATTTCCCCACCGGCAATGGTTGTCCCTTGATGTTTGGCGATATTATTTTGTCCGCCGCCGATAAATGACCACGGGGCACCGGTGATCGTCGGCCGGTGTTGAATGAGGTTGTTTCGCCCGCCGGCTATCGTTGAATCCGTACCTTCGGTAATGATATTGTTCAATCCCCCGCAGACAGTTGAGGCATATCCTCCTGCGATATTCGGGAGGGGAGCATTACCTGCGCCGTAATTAAACCCGCCGCCGCCGCAGACAGTCGATGAATTCCCTGAGGCGATGTTAAACCGCCCGCCGCCAACAGTTGAGTACTTACCACTGGCGGTGACATTGTAGCCACCTCCAACGGTTGACCAATTCCCGCTGGCGGTGTTACCGGCAGGAGCGACGTAACCGTTGACCGGGTCAGTGCCTCTGCCACCGCCGCTGACTGTCGAATAATGACCGCTTGCGGTGTTATCGTCTCCACCACCGATGGTGGCCCAGTCAGCGTTTGTTTCATTGCTTCTGCCGCCAGAGATGGTGGTATAGGATTCAGGGAATGCTATATTTTGCCTTATGAGATTCCCCAGGCCGCCGGAAATGGTCGCACCAGAATTATCAGGTTCAATAACATTAGTATCTCCCCCGGAGATGGTGGAAGACTCTGAGTAAGTTGTATTGTTTGTCCCGCCGCCGATAAAGCCGTTTACGGCTAACGATCCCACGGTGTTCCAGGCACCGCCGGCAACTGTTGAATTTTTTGCATTCGCTGTATTGTGCTGGCCGCCGGCGACCGTGGCATATTGATGGCCGGCCACATTCTGCTGGCCGCCGCATACTGTCGGAGCCCAGTCGACAGCGGCATCAGGGACACTGAGATTGTTGGCCCAGCCGCCGCAGATCGTCCCGTACATCGCATCATTTGTATTTCGCTCCCCGCCAGCAACTGTCGAGAAAGCCTTTGAGGCCCGGTTATTTTGACCAAAGGCCACCGACATATTCCCGATATTAACATCATTCCAAAAATCCGCCTGAGGAGGGCCGTAAATCCTTCCGGCCCGTATCGCTGCTTTTTTGGGATAGAAAAGAAACCGAACCCCTTCACCTTCAGCGCTGGCGGGAAGATCATCGCCGGTAAGGACAGCCCCACCTGGCTGCTGGGCAAGGATTCCGGCATTATTGACAATATGCAGTCTAAACTGGGGAGCCAGTGTGCCTATACCAACTTTCAAATTTGTATCTGTGTCATTTATGTAAACATGATTGAGAGGTATGGCGCCAGTGTCGATATACTGCCGCCATATGCTAAGACCGATCCATTGCCCAGTGTCGTTGCAGAACTGAAGTTCGCCTGCAGTGTTAACGTAAATCATCCCATTTTGACAGGCCGCTGGGAGGGAGGCCCGCGGCACCAGCTGTAATCGGTCGTAAGCCCCAAAAGGCGCGGGATAATAGGTGGTGAGGGTCACGGTTTCTTGGGCGGAAACCATTGAGGCCAGCAAAAGAGAAAAAAATAAAATCGAAACCCCTCTCGTCATCTTTATCATAAGGTATTCCTTCCCTTTGATTGAGAGATTAACTGAATTCAATTAAAGTATAAATTATATTCAAATCAACGGCAATAGATGCCAGGTTTTTTATGAAAGCGCTTTCAGGAGGAGGGGCGACCCAGCGGGTCGCCCCTCCTCCTGGGGTGTGCCGAGCAACCGGTGTGTGCTTTTAGAAGTTCTTGACAGGAGGATTGAATAATGTTATAGTTTGGCAAATTACAAAACCTTTAATCCGGTCCGGTGAGGCCGGCAAGGGTTATCTTAATGCACAGCATTGATTACAAATTGTGTTGTCTAATTGGATTTAAGGCTCGCTTATCCTTATTAAAGGTAAGCGGGCTTTTTTATTTTAAACCTATTTAAGAAGGTAAGGGGGCACGGCGTTCCGTACCCCTACGGTATCAATATGGCGACTAAAATCATGGACAAAGAGACAATTGACCGAGCCATCCTGCGTATCACCCATGAGATTTTGGAAAAAAATAAAGGCATTGAAAATTTATGTTTAATTGGCATCCGCACGCGCGGAGCGATCCTTGCCGCACGGATCAATTCTTGCATTCAGAAAATAGAAGGGCGATCGGCTCCCGCAGGGATTCTCGATATAACCCTTTACCGGGACGATCTGACCTTAATTACTCACCAACCGGTTGTTCATGAAACCTCGATCAACTTCGATATTACGGATAAAAAGATCATTTTAATTGATGATGTTTTGTTTACTGGCCGGACCGTTCGCGCCGCCTTAGACGCCATCATCGACTTTGGCCGGCCCGCGAATATTCAATTGGCGGTTTTGATCGACCGCGGGCATCGGGAACTGCCGATCCGCCCGGATTATGTGGGGAAAAATATCCCCACATCTTTGGACCAGGATGTCAAAGTGATCTTAAAGGAAAGCGATGAGCAAATGGATCAAGTGATTGTTAAAAAAAGGACGGGAAAGAATCAGCATGGAATGGACAAAACACAATCTCATTGATATTCAAAGCCTATCCCAAGAAGAGATTGAGATGGTCTTGGAAACAGCTAAGTCTTTTAAGGAAGTATCGACTCGGGAAGTCAAAAAGGTTCCTACCTTAAGGGGGAAAACAGTCGTGTTATTATTTTTTGAACCTTCGACCCGAACTAGAACGTCTTTTGAGCTTGCCGCCAAACGGCTTTCGGCGGACACCATCAATATTACCGCCACTAGCAGTTCTCTCTCGAAAGGCGAATCCATATTAGATACGGTGAAAAATATTGAAGCCATGAATGTGGATATGATGGTTGTCCGTCATCCTTCCTCGGGAGTACCGCAAATCTTAGCGGAACACCTGAAGTCCTCAATCATTAATGCTGGAGATGGATGTCGAGAACATCCCACACAGGCACTCTTGGATATGTTTACCATTAAGGAGCGGTTTGGCAAAATCGAAGGATTGAACGTCGGGATAGTTGGGGATATTCTTCATTCTCGGGTGGCCAGATCCAATATTTTTGGTCTGATAAAGTTAGGAGCAAAGGTGACCCTCTGCGGTCCTTCTACGCTCATGCCGATAGGTATCGAGAAGTTGGGGGTTAATATGAGTTTTGATCTACAAAAAGTTATCAAACAAAGTGATGTCCTCATATTATTAAGACTTCAGATGGAAAGACAACAGGAAAAGTTTCTGCCTTCCATCAGAGAATATGCCAGAATTTTTGGGGTGAATAAAGAGAAATTGAAATCGGCCAAAAAAAATATTTTGATTATGCATCCAGGGCCTACGAATCGCGGGGTGGAGTTATCCGCGGATGTAGCTGACGGTGAATATTCGGTAATATTGGATCAGGTCACCAATGGCGTTGCTATTCGTATGGCTATTTTGTATTTGCTTCTTGGAACGAAGGAACAGTTTATCTAACACACCCCCGGTGTTTGTTTAAAACAAACTCCGGGGGTGTGGGGTAATAAAATATGGCAATAATCATCAAGAATGCAGTGATCGTTAATTCGGATAAGATTGGGGAGAGTCCTTGTGATATTTTGTTAGATAAGGGAATGATTGTTAAAATTGTTTCTTCTATCAAGCCGGCAAAACAAAAAGTGATTGATGTTAAGGGAAAATTGGTTTTGCCGGGATTGATTGATCTTCATGTGCATTTACGTGAACCGGGACGCGAAGATAAAGAAACGATAGAAACCGGAAGTCGGGCGGCCGCCAAGGGAGGATTTACCACCATCATGTGTATGCCCAATACAAGCCCGGTTATCGATAACGCCATGATTGTTGAAGCTATTATAAAGGAAGCCAAAAGGGTCGGATTGGTCAATGTGGTTCCGGTAGGGGCCATTACCAAGGGACAAAAAGACGAAGAACTGACGGATATGTTCGAGCTTAAAAACGCTGGGTGTCTGGCGCTCTCAGATGATGGGAAGGCCGTGTACAATAGTCAACTGATGCGTCTGGCCTTGGAATATGCCAAGATGGTGGGCCTTCTTTTGATTGAGCATTGTCAGGATCCGTTATTATCCGCGGGCGGGGTTATGAATGAAAGTTTTCATTCTACCCTTTTGGGTTTAAAAGGGTATGCGGGAATTGCCGAGACGGTGATTGTCAGCCGCGACATTGAATTAGCAAATTATTTAGATACGCGAATTCATTTGGCGCATATCAGTTTGAAACGATCCATCGAGCTTATCCGCTTTGCCAAAAGTCAAGGGATTGAGGTGACAGCGGAGGCAACTCCGCATCATTTTACCTTGACGGATGAGGTGATTAAAGATTTCGATCCCAGTACCAAGGTCAACCCTCCGTTAAGAACAAAAGAAGATGTCGAGGCGATCAAACTGGGATTAAAGGATGGCACCCTTGATTGCATTGCCTCTGATCATGCCCCTCACACTCAGGAAGACAAGGAGGTAGGGTTTGATCATGCCCCGTTTGGGATGATTGGACTTGAGACTTCCTTAGGATTATCTATTACCGAGCTTGTTAAAAAGGGAATCTTGACTCTTCCGCAAATGGTCGAGAAAATGTCTACCGCGCCAGCACGGATTGTTGGATTAAAGAATAAAGGGTCCATTGAGGAGGGATTTGATGCGGATATGACCATTATCGATCTTAACCGAGAATGGATAGTCAAAAGGGAAGAGATTGCCTCTAAATCTCAGAACTCGCCATTTATAGGAAGAAAGCTTCAAGGAGCCGTCGAGATGACAATCTGTGGAGGCAAGGTCGTTTACCAGTCGCCGTACTTTTAAGAATAAAGAATGATTGAATTTTTATCACTCCTGTCTAGTATATTGTTACCTTAAGACCTCTGTGTTATGCGCCGTCCACTTGGCGGGGGCAAGTCCCTGCTTTAAGCAGGGACAAGTTTATCCCGTATTTAATTGGGGCGGTGTATATGCTCAATAGTTAGGTAACAATTTCAATAAACAAATCATTCCTCCCCCTTTGATGGGGGAGGATAGGTGGGGGGTGATGAAATGGTCGAAAGAAAAGCGTTTCTACCATTCCCCCCCCCCTTAATCCCTGCCTGCGGCAGGCAAGCCTCCCATCAAGGGAGGGAAAAGAGTTACTTAATTAGTGAGCAACAACAGAGGGAATGATATTTTAGATTGACTTTTGTGGTAAGCGCTCATTTACCTGCGCCTGTCGCCTAATGGATAGGGCAGTGGCCTCCGGAGCCACTTGTGCAGGTTCAATTCCTGCCAGGCGCATTAAATGAGAAAAGGTTCTCCCGCCTTTTCCATAGGAAAATATTTAGAAGGAAGGCGGGACCCCGCTGCTTCGCAAGCGGGGAATTCCTGCCAGGCGCACGAAATTTATCTAAAAGGGAATGAAGGATTTAAATGCGACAACAAAGAATTACCATTTCGGTCATAGGGAGCCACGATATTGACAAAAAAGTGGAACAGTTAGCCCATAATATTGGAGTAATTATAGCTAAAGTGGGCTGTGTTCTTGTTTGCGGAGGCCTTTCTGGGGTTATGCAGGCCGCCGCAAAAGGGACCAAAGAAGGCGGAGGCTTGACTATTGGGTTGTTGCCGGGGAGAGAAAAAAGTGACGCCAACCCTTATATTGATATAGCTTTACCTACCTCTATTGGTTATGCAAGAAATGCCATAGTAGCATGCTGTGCTGATCTAATCATTGCCCTGCCGGGTAGCCATGGGACGCGGTCAGAAATTTGTTATGGACTTGTCTTTGGCAGACCCATTATTGATCTTGGGAACTGGAATATCGATGGAATGATAAAGGTTAAGAATTTAAAAGAGGTTGAATCATTTATTAAAGATTTTGTCAAAAGAAAAAACTCCCTTGCTCATAGTTAACCCAATCCCGCGGCAATTTTATTCCTATGATTGTTAAATTCGATAAACTTTTAGAGAGACCCTATTGTATATTTTTCTTCCTATTCGGATTAGGGGCTCTTATTTATTCTAATACATTAAATGGTGAATTCTGTTCGGATGATTTTAGAAATATTGTTGAAAATTCCAATATCCGCGATGTGACCAACTTAACCAAAATTTGGTATTCCTTTAATACTCGATTTTTGGTGGGGTTAAGTTTTGCCTTCAATTATGCTTTGGGAGGGCTGGATGTTTTTGGCTATCATATCTTTAATTTATTGAGTCATATTTTAGCTTCCTTTTTAGTCTATCTTTTTGTGCTTATCACTTTTAAGACTTCTCCTTTGGTCAATTCCCTTTTCTATGAAAAAAGACGGATCATGGCGTTTTTTGCCTCTCTTGTCTTTTTAACTCATCCTGCTCAAACTCAAGGAGTGAGTTTTATCACGCAGAGATCAGTTTCCCTGGCCACTATTTTTTATTTAGGAACATTGATTTTTTATATTAGGGCGCGAATCGAAAAGAGATCATTTTTCTTTTGGGGCGCGTTGTCGACCATGCTTTTGGGGTTATTGACAAAAGAAATGATTGTCAGTTTGCCTTTAACAATCATCGTTTACGAAATATTCTTTTTAAAGTCACTCAAGGACAATTTTAAGCAAACTAAGTTTATTATCTTTTTGTTGTGTCTTGTGGCAGTGCTCTTGCCCATCTTATTGAACCAAGATAAAGAAGATTCAGTCCTAGGATTGAAGTATCAATTGATGGGACGGCCTTTCAATTGGAATTATTTTTTTACGGAAATCAACGTGTTAAGGACTTATTTAAGAATTTTTTTATTGCCCATGGCCTTGAATCATTCTTACGATTACCCCATTGCTAAGGGACTTTGGGAATTCCCGACAATTTTTTCAATTTTGGTCATGATGTTGCTTTTCACTGGGGCCTTAGTTCAGTATTCACGCCATAGGTTGATGAGTTTCACGATCATTTGGTTTTTCATTACTACCTCCGTTGAATTCATGCATGTGTGTTTCGTTAATAAGGGAGTCATTTATGATCATTGGATGTATTTACCGATGGTGGGTTTTGCCATTTTTCTGCCTTCAGCCCTTGTTTCCTATTTAAAGGATCTTAGAATTGTACGAAATGTATGCAGCGGTATTATCGTCATCTTTTGCCTTTTAACCTTTCAGCGTAATCAAGACTGGCGGTCCTGTATTGTTCTCTGGGAGGACGTGTTAAAGAAATCTCCCCAAGACCCTCTGCCTTATGCCAATCTCGGCGTTCTTTATAGTCGAAAGGGAGAATTGGATAAGGCCATCGATTATTACAACAAAGCCTTAAAATCAAATAGAGAGATCGATTCCCCCCGGTTAGCCCAGATTTATGTCAATCTAGGGGCCACGTATGGACGAAAGGGGGATTATCTTAATGAGGTTGCCTCCAATTTAAGAGCCTTAAAACTTGATCCTTATAATTTCCAAGCTTATAGCAATCTGGGGATAGCCTATGCCCTTATTGGAGAATACGATAAAGCCCTGCAATATGCCCGCAGGGCAATTGCGTTAAATCCTCAATATTCCGATGGGTATAACAACTTAGGGGTCATCCATGTCAAGAGAGGAGAGATGGACTTGGCCAAAGATTTTTTTAAAATGGCGCATGAGATAGATCCAGCCAATCGCAAGGCCTATGAGAATTATCAAATCATGCTGTCTGGTCTCACCAATCTTAGGAGAGAAGGGCAACCTTAGTTATGCCTGAACTGCCTGAAGTTGAAACAATTAAAGAAGATTTGAAAAAGAAGATTCTCAATACCTGCATTACCAAAGTTGAGGTTTATGATTCGCGCGTCATAAGAAATTGCTCTCTTCGAATTTTTAACCAGAGCATCAAGAATAAATTGATTAGCCAAGTTTTAAGACGCGGCAAGGCCATTATCTTTAAATTTAATGATGGTCTAGGCTATCTGGTCATCCAGCCGATGATGACTGGACAGTTAATCCTCGCTAAGAAAAATGTCACCACCAAGTTCACGAAATTGACTTTCGAGCTTTCCAATGATCAATATTTACACTATAATGATCAACGATTATTTGGACGGATTCAGGTCGTGAGTGATCTCAAAGAGATCAAATATTTTTGTACCTTGGGACCGGATCCTTTGAGTGAAGATTTTCACATTGAATGGCTAGAAGGTGAATTGAAAAAAAGGACAATGCCGATCAAATCTTTGTTGATGAATCAAAACATTATTTCCGGGATCGGCAATATCTACGCTTCCGAGATCCTATTTAGGAGTGGGATCAATCCCAGACGGCCCGCCTTAAGTTTAAATAAAAAAGAAATCACAGCTCTCTACCGTGCAACTCAAGCGATTTTGAAAGAAGCCATTCGCTTTCGGGGGACCTCCATGATGAATTATCGTGATGGGAAGGGCCACAGAGGAAGATTTTTAGACCGAATCAAAGTGTATGGGCGAGAGAACGAACACTGTTTCCGATGCGAGGGTTTGATTCAAAGGCTTGTTTTAAGCGGGCGAAGTACCTTTTATTGTCAGAATTGCCAATCTTAATGGGAGAGTAGCTCGAAAAGGTGCGCCAAAAATGAAAACACGAATAAAGATCGATATAACTATTTTATTCTCGACTTTGATTTTAACCCTTATTTTTTTTCAATTCCCTCAGCTTTATATCCAAAATTTGATTTTTGATGATGTTTTGGACATTCTCGGATTACTTTTAATTTTGAAGGGGACCCTTTTTCGTATTGTGGCCCGGGGGCATAAAAAATTTCATTCCCAGCAAGGGGAAGATCTGGTGATCACCGGGATTTACCGTTATGTGCGTCATCCCATGTATCTGGGGACCTTTTTAATTGGCGTTGGTTATATTTTTATCGTTTGGCCGGTGTGGAGCCTGCCGGTTTTTGTTATTCCCTTTTACCTAAGGTTCTATAGCCAGATTGCCAAAGAGGAAGAACACTTAAAGAATTTATTTGGACAGAAATATGTTCAATACTGTCAAAAGGTGCCGGGGATGTTCCCCACTCTAAAGAATCTTGAGAAAATTAAATCAAAGGAAATATTTAATTTCGTTGAGGTGTGGGATACCAAAGAAAAACGCGGGTTTATGGGATGGCCGATCTTGGCTTTTATATTAGAGATCTTTCAAGAAAAAATAGTCTTTGGAGTTGTTGATGTTATGCGGACACTTATGATTTTTGCCATCGCGGTTGTCCTTTTCGTTGTGTTGTTTTACTATCAATATCAGAGTTCTAAAACCTCCTATGGATAAGATCCAAAATGTCTTTAAAGTAGTTTTTAATGACAAATTGAGTTCGCGTTTTTTTCGTTTGTGCATTGACGCAAAGCCAATTGTACAGAAGATAAAACCGGGGCAGTTCATTCATATCCGTGTTGATCAGAGTTTAGAGCCTTTTTTCCGCCGGCCATTTAGTGTGTACCGGGCATTAAAATACATTGAGATCCTCTATGAACCCGTTGGCCTGGGGACAAAAAAACTTGGCCTTAAGAAAAGAGGGGATGAGTTGGATATCCTGGGGCCTTTGGGAAACCAGTTTCGCATACCGCCCGCAGGGATTAAACAAGTGGTTATGATCGGCGGGGGTATCGGGATCGCCCCGTTTTTGATTTTATCGGATATTTTAAAAAAGAAAAAGAGGTACGAACTTATTCTTTTATATGGGGGACGTACCAAGGGCCATGTCTATGACATGAAAGAATTTAAGAAAAATGGCTGCAAAATTTATATAGCGACCGATGATGGGAGTGTAGGAGTTAAAGGAAGAGTCTCCCGATTATTTCATAAAATTGATCCGAATCCTAAAACAACCCTGATTTATACCTGCGGGCCCAAGCCGATGTTGGCCTCGGTGCAAGAATTTGCTAAGAAACATCAAATCCAAGGTGAGGCGGCCTGTGAGGAAGTGATGGCCTGCGGATTGGGGGCGTGTTTGGGGTGTTCCATATTAACGACTTCGGGTTACAAAACCGTTTGCTATGATGGTCCGATCTTTGATCTTCATGAGGTGGTATTTTAATAAGCTTTCAGCCGTCCCTGCCTGCCGGCAGGCAGGAGCTCTCAGCTTGCAGATAAAAATTTAAGGACATTTCTGATAGCTGATGGCTGAAAGCTGAGAGCTATAAGGATATGAACTTATCCGTCAAAATTGCCAATATTACCTTCAAGAATCCCGTCACGATCGCTTCAGGGACATTCGGCCATGCACAGAAATTTTATGATCTTGAGGAGGTCAAGAGACTGGGCTCTCTCATTCCTAAAACGGTCACTCTCTTTCCTCAGGCAGGGAATCCCCCTCCCCGGATTGTCGAAACTCCCTCGGGGATGTTAAATTCCATTGGGATCGAAAATCCCGGAGCGGATGGGTTTATTGAGAACAAGTTACCCGCCTTTCGGAAGATTGGGATCCCCTTAATCATTAGTATTCTCGGATATGATGATGATCAGTTTATCAAATTGACGGAGAAATTTAATGAGGCTCAAGGGGTCGCTGCCTTGGAATTGAATCTTTCCTGCCCAAACTTAAAGCAGAAGGTGTTGGTAGCCCAGGACCCGAAAGCAACCTTTCGTGTGGTGAAGAAGGTCAAAAAAATTGCCAAGGTCCCGATCGTTGCGAAACTGACACCCAATGTCACTGATATATCAGAAATTGCCCTTGCCGCACAAGAAGCCGGTTGCGATGCGGTGAGTTTAATCAATACCTTTAGCGCCATGGTTATTGATACCAGAACCCGCCGGTCCATTTTAGGAAATTTTACAGGTGGGTTAAGCGGCCCCGCGATCCGTCCCATTGCCCTTTACATGGTTTATCAGGTAGCCCAAAAAGTTAAGGTTCCGGTTATGGCCATGGGTGGTATAATGACCGCAGACGATGCCATTCAGTTTTTAATTGCGGGGGCAACTTTCGTTGCCGTTGGTACCGCTAATTTCATCAATCCCCGCGCACCATTGGAAGTCTTGGAAGGAATCAAATCATATATGAATCAAAACAGGATTAAAAATATTAAAGACATCATAGGCGGCCTTAAAGGAAATGAGTAAGAAGCCTTTGCTTTGATTTTGCACTTCTTGCATTGAGTGGTTTAATTAGAAGTGGTTTCATAACCCTCTTTTGTCATTCCCTGCCTGTCGGCAGACAGGCCTGCCTGTCGGCAGACAGGCCTGCCTGTCGGCAGACAGGCCTGCCTGTCGGCAG
>CAYJXI010000039.1:0-29406 GCA_964374105.1 uncultured Planctomycetales bacterium | reverse complement strand
AAAATAGCCCAGTAATTCATTGTATCTGTCTCCAGAGTGAGTTATACTTATACTAGATCATTTAAATAGATAATTCCCACCAAACAGATTTCTCGATCTTCTCTCCTGAAATCTGTCAGATTTACCATCTATGTATCTATCTTAAATATTGCAGAAGATTTTAAGATAATTTCTTGATTGTCCAGTGTGTTAAAAGGAGTGTTGAAATGGATGTCCCATCTTTTCGAGCGGAGAATCAACAATCCTGGCAGAAAATTGTGTCCAAATATCAATCCCCTCACATGGCCAGAAGCATTTGGCAACTGATCAACACGCTGACACCGTATATGTTTTTGTGGTATGTGCTGGTTAAGGTCTTGGATTTTTCATTTTGGTGGATGCTTCCCTTAAGCGTCCTTGCCTCGGGATTGCCGGGACGCATTTTCATCATTTTTCACGACTGCGGACACGATTCATTTTTAAAATCGCAAAAGGCCAATAGTTTCTGGGGATTTATCACCGGCGTTTTAACTTTTACGCCGTATCAATGCTGGCGGCATGAACACGCCGTTCATCATTCTCATGCTGGTGATCTGGGCCATCGTGAAGTGGGTGAAGTTTGGACTATGACGGTAAAAAAATATTTTAAATCTTCATATTCACCACTTGAGTCCGCGCATCCCCAATTATTTTCTAGAAACGTGTTATAAAGAAAATCCCATGTTTCAGGAAATAAAGCCGATCACAATGCTGACCAGCCTTAAATCATTGACGTTTCGCCTTTGGGACGAGCAACGCCAAAGACTGGTCGGATTCGGGTTATCTTAGGAAATTGAAATATGCATAGTAAACATAAAATGGGAACTCGATATGGAAAGAGGCATTATTAAATCGGACGATCAAGGCAGCGGCAAGGGGACCATTGGCCGTTGTGAAAACGCAGATGTCAGGTTTAACGCTAACTGCATCATCGGAAAAGACAGAAACGGTTTAAAACAGGGAGCTCCGGTTTGGTTCGAGATTCAAAATATACAAAACAATCATGTCGGCATCAATATAAGAAAATGTATGTAAATGAGATGTTCAGAGATAAAAGGGCCGAAAAATGCATGTTGGAAACGTCACCAAATTATTTCACGATAAGGAATATGGTTCGATTAGAACAAAAAGTGGAAAAGATGTTCACTTTCACAAATACTGTTTATGGGGCTGTCGGTTCGATGAATTATATGAGGGTCAGGAAGTTGAGTTTGAGATGCAGCCTACTCACAATGGATATTTGGGTTTTGAAATCCGCCCCTTTGTTAAGAATAAACTTTTATAAAAATTAAATTTTAATGGAGTAAAAGATGCCAAAAGGAACAGTGAGAGAATATGACCCAACCCAGGGATACGGGGTCATTATTGATTCGGACACCGGCCAACAACTCACAGTTTATGCCAACTACATTAACTTAAAAAAAGGAGAAACGCTGAAAAAAGGACAGGAAGTTGCCTTTGAGATAGAAAATAAGCGCAGTGAAAATTGGGCAGTTAATGTAAGGGATTTGATAGAACAATCATAAGGAGGCTACCATACGCGAGAACCAATATAAAGACCTTAAAAAACCGATTAGTGTGCTTTGTACAGAAGAGTTGTTGTCCAAGGTGGGAGGAGGCATATTTTCTCTGGTACGCCTAGCGATGATCCGGGCTTTAGAACTTGCCTCGGGGAAACCGTCTTTAATTAATCATGCCTCTTCAGACAAGGTAACAACTATTGCTCTCGAAGAAATTGCTCAAGGAAAAATTATTTTTATGAATAAAGAATTACACCAAAAAAAGGTAGTTGAATAATAAAATGTATCCCCGGAAGACAAAGAAAAGCGGTCCGCTCAAAAAGTTTAAGAAGGGAAGAGTCTGCAAGAAATATGGATGCAGGCATCGCTTGAGCGTTTATAATTCAGAAATTTACTGCTATATTCATCTCAATGAGTTTCGGGTTTAATTTAATACTTGAGTTTGGTACTTTTTAGTCTGTCATCGCGAGTCCCCGAAGGGGACGTGGCGATCTCATCTTTAGGATTGCTTCACTTCGTTCGCAATAACAACATATGATATTACAACAACTTACATTTATCGTTACCGAAAATTTGCCAAACTCAAGTTAATATTAATACGTTTCTTAAGGGAAGGAAATTCTTTATGTCTAAAGAAGAAGCCATTGAGGTGGAAGGAATCGTCAAAAAAGCATTATCGAATGCCAAATTTTCTGTTGAAATGGGAAACGGCCATACGGTTATCGCCTATCCCGCTGGTAAGATGAGAAAATTTTTCATTAAGATTTTGCCTGGGGATAAGGTGACTGTGGCCTTATCCCCTTATGACTTAGGTAGAGGGAGAATCACATTCAGGCATAAAACATAAATAAAATGTATCCTCGAAAGATAAAGAAAAGCGGTCAAATTGAAAAGTACAAAGGGGAAGAGTCTGTAAGAAGCATGGGTGTAAGCATCGCTTAAGTGTTTATAATTCGGAAGAATACTGTCATGTCCACCACAGAGAATCTTTGAAATAAGTTGGCCTCGGCATCTAAATCTTAATCCGGGATTGTTTAAAGAGAAAATGAAAGAGTTTGAAATTCAGGATGCCCTTGAATATACCGAGAGTATCATAAATACTGTGCACGATCCCTTAATAATTCTGTATGAGGATTTAAAGGTCGCCTTAGCCAGTCGCTCCTTCTATCAGACCTTCGGGGTAAAACCCGGAGAGACCGAGGGACGATTTGTCTATGACCTAGGAAATCGCCAATGGGATATTCCGAAATTGCGACAGTTATTAGAGGAAATCCTTCCCAAGACTACGAGTTTTGATAACTTTGAGATTGGACATGATTTTCCTCATATCGGTAAGCGAATAATGCTACTGAATGCCTGCCGAATTTATATGGAGGCCAATCGTACGAAGTTAATCATCATTACTATTAGAGACATCACCGAACGAAAAAAAATAGAGGAGCTCCATGAGAAGGTAAGGGAGTTAGAAGTACGGTTAAAGAAAAAGGAGTCGTTATAAAAAAAATAATGACTTCCCGTAAGGGAAGAAAGTGTAAGCATCCCCGTTGCAAGCATATTTTAAGCATTTATAATCATGAGGCCTATTGCCGCATTCATGCCGTCCATTTATGGCAGAACCAAGGGATCGTTTGAGACATATGACGTCTAGTTATGTGTTCGTCAGAAGTCAAACAGGTTCTAACTTCGGGAAAGAAATATTGGTTTAAGGGAACATTAAACACATTTCTGAAAAATAAACCTTTCCAATAAAAAAGATCATAAGGATAATTGGGAAATGTAGTCCTTATAATTATTATTTTCTAATTAGAATTTTATTTTCATCTTGAGGATAACGAAAAACTTGCACCATTGGTGCAAGAAACTTCAAAGATAACAAAAATTCTCACCATTGGTGAGAGAAATGAGCTTGATGAAATTGCAGAGTGAGACAAGTTTAAAATCATTGATTTCAGGCCCACCAATCCCTGTCTAAACTTCGATATTGTACTGCTTCTGCTAAATGCTCCGTTTGAATCTCATCCGCCTCCGCCAGATCAGCGATCGTCCGTGTGACCTTCAAGATTCTGTCATACGCCCTTGCACTAAAATTGAGTTCTGTCATCGCTTGTTTGAGTAAATCGTTTTCTTCTTTCCCCAATCTGCAGAACTTTTGTACCTGTTGGTGGTTCATCTGGGCATTCGATATAATACCACCATCTTCTTTGAATCTTTCGATCTGAAGGGCCCGGGCTTTATTGACTCTTTCCTTGATTTGGGCGGAACTCTCTGCCGGTTGTGTTGAGCTCAATTCTGTAAAATTCACCGCCGGCACATCCAGATGAATATCGATTCTATCCAAGAGAGGTCCGGATATTTTCGAACGGTATTTGTGAATTTGCGTCGTGCTGCAGCGGCACGAAGATTTTAATAGTCCATAGAGGCCGCAGGGACAGGGATTCATGGCCCCCACCAGCATAAAATGGGCAGGGAATTGCATGGTCTTTGCCGCCCGGGAGACAACGACATAACCGTCTTCCAGCGGCTGCCTTAGGGATTCTAAAACATTGCGACCGAATTCCGGCAGCTCATCCAGGAACAAGACTCCGTGATGGCTGAGGGTCACCTCCCCGGGGCGGGGGATTGAGCCTCCTCCCACCAGCGCAACATCGGAGGAGGTGTGATGCGGATTTCGGAAAGGACGTCTTAAAAGAAGACCTGTCTGGGGAGGGATAAGCCCCACCACCGAGTGAATCTTGGTGATCTCTAGGGATTCGCTCAACGTAAGATCCGGCAGAATCGTGGGAATCCTTTTGGCGAGCATGGTCTTGCCGCTTCCCGGTGGGCCGATCAAAAGGCAATTATGTCCTCCTGCGGCAGCGACTTCTAATCCTCGTTTAACCGCTGTCTGTCCCTTGACATTGCTGAAGTCTACATCGTAAGAATTATTTTTGTTAAAAAGGGAGGGGATTTCAAAGCGCAAAGGTTGAATGGCTTGAGGATTGTTTAAGAAATGAATGACTTCTTTCAATGTCTTGACTGGATAGACATTGAGATTTTCTCTTACGGCGGCTTCAAAGGCATTGCTGGAGGGAAGGATAATGCCCTGGAAGGACTCCGGGGGAATGGATAAGACAATCGGCAAGGCTCCCCTGACCGGTCGAATTTGACCGTCTAAAGACAGCTCTCCTAAGATAACAAAATTTTTCAATCGTGAGCCGTCGATTTGTCCGGTGGCCGTAAGAATACTTAAGGCCATCGCCAAATCAAAGGAAGGGCCTTCCTTTTTAATATCTGCGGGAGACAAATTGACCACAATCCGTTTTTGGCAATATTTATATCCGCTATTTTTTATAGCCGATCGGACCCGTTCTTTACTTTCTTTGACGGCATTATCCGGTAACCCTACAATGATTGTACCCGGAAGACCGCCGCTGACGTCCACCTCAATGGTGATAGGATAGGCCTTAAGGCCGTTGATACTGAAACTTAAGGCTTTTGCTAACATTTTTAATCCTTCCTTAATTTTAGAATTTTGGGGCCGTTCTATTAAAAGAGGGGAAAGATTTCTGGAAGATCAAAAATTGGGGATAAAGAAATTTTTGATTAAAAATTTAGTTTTAAAGGGGAAGCTATTTGAATAACGCGTTAAGGAAGGGGACTGAAATGAATAAGGAAAAGACCCTTGCAATTTCAGGGTCGAAAATTTATAATGTAAAATAACATAAAATCAAAAATTAGTCAATCCCAGCATCTTAAAGCTTTTAAGGCGTCTTTGAAAATTAAGCAATCATGGCCTATCGGTGATCCTACTACCCCAGCGCGGCATTATTATACTTTAGTTTTAGTTTAGGAATGGGAGGTGGGGTTTTCTTAAAAAGTAAAAGTGAAAAGGCCTTGGGGCTAGGTCAATGGAACGAAATCCATTCTCAACCATTCTGAATAATAAAATATTAATTATTACTCTTGTCGTTTGGATCATTGTTCAATGCATCAAAGTTCTCATCGGTGTGATCAATGAAAGGCGTTTCAATTTTCGTTGGTTTATTGGAACAGGGGGGATGCCCTCTAGTCATGCCGCCGGAGCCACCGCCTTAGCAACCACCTGTGGATTGCAGATTGGGTTTGATACAGTCACTTTTGCCCTAGCTTGTGTTTTTGCCTTGGTAACGATGTTTGATGCCCAAGGTGTTCGTCGGGCTAGCGGGCAGCAGGCCGAGGTTTTAAATAAAATTTTGGATGACATTTATTGGAAGGGCAAGATCGAAACAAATCATCTCAAGGAACTGATTGGGCATACCCCCATTCAGGTTTTTATTGGGGCGATCATTGGTGGATTTTTAGCCATCATCTTCTACGACATGTGGGTTATTCAATAAGTTTATCCACCTTCGTTCAATGTGTTTTCACGCCTGCCTACCATCAGGCAGGTTGCACAATTGGCGGATTCTATTTATTAAAAAGGATTAATTCTATTAAGTTTTAACCAAAATCGTTTTTTTAAGGAGAAAGCCGTGGTCAATAAAAGATTTTTAATGATTGTAGGAATGATATTTTTAATTATATTTTCCCTCCTTATCTTCTCTAAAGTGAAAAGATCTAAAATTGAGGTACAAGCCTCTTCTGCGGATGTTAAGAGGTTGTATACGGAGGCGGTTCGCTTCAAGAGGAATAATGAGATTTTAAGGTCCCAAGAAGTGTATCAGGAAATCTTAAAGACTTATCCAGATTTTGAGAATATTGCCAACGTCCAGAAAGAGTTAGAACAATTAAATCTCAATATTATTTTCTCCAATATCTTACTACCCAATAAATCTGTTGTTCATCAAGTTGCCACCGGTGATACTTTAGGGAAGATCGCCAAACAATATGGGATAACGATTGAGCTCATTAAAAGGAGCAATAATATCAAAGGAGATACGATCCGTGTTGGACAGAAAGTACGCATTTGGACTGGGATTTTCAATATCTATGTCGACAAATCTCAGAATATTCTTATTTTGAAAGATGGCAATGAAGTCATCAAAGTCTACGAGGTCTCGACTGGGGAAAATAACAGCACTCCTATTGGAAAATTTAAGATTGTTTCCAAGCTGGTCGACCCGGTATGGTTTCACCGAGGCGTTGTTGTCCCTCCCGAAAGTCCCACAAATGTTTTAGGCAGCCGATGGCTGGGGTTTGATCTTCCTGGATATGGAATCCATGGAACCACTGACCCCACAACCATCGGGAAACAAGTCACGGCCGGTTGTGTCCGGATGCTTAACGAGGAAGTGGAAGAATTGTACACTATCGTCCCGATGGGAACAGAAGTGATGGTTGTGGATTAGGGATCCATTGAGAGACTTGTTTTCCTCTTGGGTGTTTCTTTAAACAAAAAATTGTTTTTAATATTAAGGTGAGCAAAAATGAATGGCTTGGATTTTGAAAGACCAATTTTAGAATTGGAAGCCAGAATTAATGGATTGAAGAATTTTGGTTCAGATAAAAAGATAAATTTGGAACCAGAAATCAAGAAATTGGAACAGAAATTGGAGAAGATGAAGCAGGAAATCTATGAGAACCTTACAGATTGGCAACGGGTTCAGATTGCGCGGCATCCGGCTCGTCCCTATACTTTGGATTATATCGGGATGATGACAACTGATTTCGTAGAACTCCATGGCGATAGGCTCTATGCGGATGATCTGGCGATCGTGGTGGGATTTGCGAAAATGGAAAATAAAAAAATTTTGATCATAGGACATCAAAAGGGAAGAGACACCAAAGAAAATATTAAGCGTAATTTTGGATGTGCTCATCCGGAAGGATATCGCAAAGCGATCAGGTTGATGAAATTGGCGGAAAAATTTAATTTACCCATTATCATTTTCATTGATACCCCCGGTGCTTATCCGGGGATTGGAGCCGAGGAACGCGGCCAAGCCCAGGCCATTGCCGAAAATTTGAAAGTGATGTCACAAATCCAAACACCGATCCTCGCCACCATTATCGGTGAGGGAGGAAGCGGAGGCGCTTTAGGAATCGGGGTGGCCGACCGCATCTGTATCCTTCAGAATGCCTATTATTCGGTGATCTCACCCGAAGGATGTGCTTCTATCCTATGGCGAAACAGCGTTAAAGCCCCCGAGGCCGCCAATGCCCTTAAACTGACCGCCCAACATTTATTGAAGTTTGGGATTGTGGATGAAATTATTCCTGAACCTCCCGGGGGTGCTCATCGGAATCCGGACTCCGTGGCCGAAGATCTTAAGAAAGTCCTCTTAAAATACATCAAAGAATTCTCTTCTTGTTCCAAACAAGAACTGCTCGCAGCTCGCTATCAAAAATTCCGACACATGGGTGAATTTGGGATTCTCAACAACAAAAAGAATTAAGAAAGCTTCAAGTTTTCATCCCAAATAAATTTTATCTCTTTCAATACTCATTTAAAGCGAAGATGATGATGCTAAAACAGGATATCAGAAACTTGTCATTTGAAGAATTGGTTAACTATTTAGCGTCCTTGGGAGAGAATACGTTTCGAGCCAAGCAAATTTTTGAATGGTTGTATAAACGAGGGGTTAAAGATTTTACGGTGATGAGGAATTTGCCTTTAAGTTTACGCCATCGTCTTGAAGATGATTTCTCCTTCTCTCCCGCCGCGATTGAGGAAAAACTGATTTCTTCAGATGAGACAACCAAATTTTTATTTAACCTTTATGATCATGAAAAAATCGAGACGGTGTTGATCCCGGCGGCCCACCGTGCGACGGTTTGTGTTTCTACTCAGGCCGGATGCAAATTTGGCTGTCGGTTTTGTGCCAGCGGAATCGGGGGATGGTTGCGGGATCTCACTTGTGCGGAAATATTAAATCAAATCCTCACCGCCAAAGAGACTTTTTTAGAGCATCCTTTAACTCATGTGGTTTTTATGGGCACTGGCGAGCCGTTGGATAATTATGAAAATCTCTTGAAGGCGATCCGCATTCTCAATCATAGGGAAGGATTGAATATTGCCGCCCGGCGGATTACCATATCGACCTGTGGAGTAATTCCGCAAATCCAAAGGCTTTCTCAGGAAGGATTGCAGATTGAGCTAGCCATTTCTTTGCATGGTTTTAATGATGAGTCCCGCCGGATTCTCATGCCGGTGAATAAAAAATATCCGATGAAAGAATTGATCGAAGCAGTCAAGGAATATATCCAAGCTACTCATCGGCAGGTGACATTCGAATATATCTTGATCAAAGATTTGACCTGCAGTCCCAAGGCGGCTGGTGAATTAGGGAAATTATTGAAAGGGATGATTTGTAAAATGAATCTTATCCCCTATAATAAAGTTTCAGAGTTTGATTACCAGCCGCCCACGAGAGAACAGATGTATCAGTTCCGGGATCAGCTAGTCACCTTAGGAATTCATGCCACGATCCGCACCCCGCGGGGAAGAGAGGTGGATGCCGCTTGCGGCCAGCTTCGACATACATTTGCTAAGAAAGGTAAGATGGCAAAGAAATCTTAAGGACCTAGGAAGGTGAAATAGAAAAATTTTTGCAGACTCGTTATTTTATCTTAAATATCTTATTATGCTTAAGCAAAATCTTAAAACGACATTTCCAGAACGCTTCAATCCTATTATTCAAAATCCTTTTTTAAGCGTTCTGGTCATCTTGAGTTTGACCGGTCTTGCCTTTAGCAATATTTTCCCTAACAAATTTGTCTTGGATGATTACAGTTTTATTGTGGATTGGCCGTTAATTCAGAATCTCGCTAATCTCCCCCGGTTTTTTATTGGATACATTCCTCCCGAAGGACAGGAAGGGATTTATTCCCCTTTTAAAACATTATTTCATGCCCTCAATTACCAGCTTTTTCGTGACAATCCTTTGGGTTATCATGGGGTGGCTTTCAGTATTCATGCTGTGGGTGTCCTTTTTGTGTATTGGATCAGTTTATTCTTAACTCAAAATAGATTGGTTGCATTCCTTACTGGGATCTTTTTTGGACTGCATCCGGTGCATGTGGAACCCATTACTTCGATGACGGCCAGTGTGGATACCTTAGGGATCGTCTTTCTTTTGATCTCATTTTTTTATTACCTCAAAGCCGTTGGTTACGAAGGGACAATGGTCGTTAAGGAATCTATGTTTTCCTTCACCGGGCCAAAGATACAAGAGAGGATAGGGCCCCTGTTATTGGCCTCTCTGCCAAGTTACAAATGGTCTTTATTCTTTGCTTTCCTGTCGGTTTTTACTCATGAACTGTGCATTTCTTTACCGTTACTATTTTTATTCTATGACTTTCTATTTAGTGGAAATAAGATAAAAGGAAGGGTTTTGGCCTTGCGGCTGATGCCGTTTTTTTTCATTGTCTTGTTTTATATCATCTGCAAATGGTTAGTCTTGGGATCCATTGCTCGCGGTGCTTATTTGTACGGAAGTTTTTATTTAACGATGCTTTTGGTCATCAAGAGTTTGGCAAAGTATATCGGCCTTATGTTGTTGCCCTTGGCCTTGACGTATAATCACCTTATCGCTCCTGGGATTTCTTCTTATGAACAACGAGATTTTGAGGAGAGCGCTGTTCTTTCCCAATCTTTGCTCGATCCACAAACATCATTGTCCCTCTTGGCGGTTTTGGGCATCTTGGGCTTAGGGATAGTGATTTTTAAAAGGAATAAATTGGTTTCTTTTTGTGTGGGATGGTTTTTTATCTGCCTTTTGCCGGTATCGCATTTGATTCCCAGTTCCGTTTATTTTGCGGAACGGTATCTTTATCCGAGTTCGATGACATATTGTCTAGTGTTAAGCTTTCTTATTGTGCGACTTTATGAAACTCCTCTAGGGCCCTTTAAAAGAATTGCAAAACAATTCGTTCTCCTTTTGATGATAACCATAACGGTTTTCTATGCGATCAGAACATTCTTGCGTAATCAAGACTGGAGAGACCAGATCACCATCTATGAATCAGCTGTCCGCGCCAACCCAAAGAGCGCTTTTCTTAAGAACGATTTGTCCATTATTTATCTTCAGGCCGGTCTGTTTGAGAAATCATTAGAAAGTTTTAAAGAGGCCATTCGCTTGAAACCGGAAGAATCGCACTTTTATTTTTCTATGGAAGAGGCTTATTCCCAATTGAAACAGTATCCGCAAGCTATGGAAACTCTTAAAACAGCCATTGAACTTAACCCTCAGTTTGCGGAAGGCTATTTTAATCTAGCCGGAATCCATGCCTTTTTAGAACAAGACCAACAAGCCAGAGAGTATCTCGATAAATCGATACAACTTTATAGAGCCCAAGGACGGATCATTGAGGCCGGTGAATCAAAGGCTATGCTGGAAAGTTATTTGACTTTTGAAAGAGCCCTTAAGAAAGGAAAGATTCTTTTTCTAGATTAAAAACAGTTACAATCTAAGATGATGTTATCTATTATTATTCCGATATACAATGCAGAGAATCTGATTCAAGATTCGATCGCTCGTTTGTACAAATCTTTATCGCAAGTTAACTTGGATTTTGAGATCCTCTTACGAGATGACGGAAGTGGTGATTATTCTAAGAACATTCTTTGTCTGCTGGAACAACAATATCCTTCTCTTCGATGTTTCTATAACGAATCTAACAAAGGCCTGGGATTTACCTTAAGGGAGTTAATGGCCTCTGCCCAAGGGGAAAACATCCTTTATCTTGATATTGATCTCCCCTTTTCTGAAAGAATCATCTCTATCATTCTAAGAGAGCTTGAATGTTATGATGTTGTGGTGGCCTCCCGCTATTTAAAAAAGCGAAATTTTTGGGGAATGCGGGCGATCACCAGCCGTTTATACTACTATTTATGTAAAAGTCTATTTGATGTCCCTGTTTTGGATATTGGCTCGGGAACGGTGGGAATAAGAAGGAAGGCCGTTGAATTTTTGGATCTTAAGACAAATCGGTTTGATTTTCACATTGAATTTTTTACCAAGGCCAGACAACAAGGTCTGGCCATCAAAGAAATCAGCGCAACGAGTTTCAAAACTCATAAGGGGAGTTTTCGCATCTTTCGTCATGGGCCGCAGGTCGTCTTTGACACCCTCAAATTCTGGTTAACGTTAGAAAAGACCAGAAATCAAAGTAAGGTGATTTGGAAAATCAACCCTTCGGCTACACTCCCCGGCCCGACAGAGCCGAAAGGCGAGGCGGGCCGGATTGATGCTGAGTGGAGTCGAAGCATCAATTCCTCTGTTTAGCTCCTTAAAAGGGGGGAAAGAATTTTATTGATCAAGACGAATCGGATAGATTTATAAGAGGAAGATCAGTGAACCAAATCATTAAAAATCCCATTAAAAGAAGAAAACTTACAACCACTCCAAACACCGCAATGCCTAAAGTTATCCAACCTGCAAACCCATTGTCAAAGAAAAATCGCACACGGCTTTTGCCATGATCTAAATGAATGGCTTTAAAAGCCAGATAAGCCTCAAAAATGGGGGTCTTCACTCCGTTAATAGTAGCCTTCCAGCCGGGATGGTAGGAGTCAGCGTAGATTAAATAGGCTCCCCTCTGAGAGGGGATATCAACTTCCAGGATTAATTCATTGGCCGAAAATTTTTTAACCTCAATGAATTTTTCTTGATCTTGGATAGGGGAAGGATGACTTTGCAAAGAAAGGTTAGGTTCTTTGACTCCGCGCAGGACAACCGTGTTGTAAAGAGGAAACATCCCTCGAATTAAATTGATGGTCTCATCCACAGTATCCGTGAATACGGTTTGGGTGAGAAGTCGAAGTTTAGGGGCGTAACATCCCAAGACATGAAGCAAGTCTGGATCCAACTGTGGGCGTGTTTTTAATAATTGAGAAAATCCCAAAGGGATAATATGGGTTTCAAATTGGGATTGGCAGGGGTCAAATTGTAAGAAACTATAAGCGGTCGTATATTTGATCTCTCCCCCGGGCCGGGTGATAAGGCGAAGGCCATCAATGTGTCTTAGATTGACTGGTTCTTGCAATCTTTGGTGTTGAAACGATAAAGGGTTAACTTTAAGGGTGTAGAGAAGGGGCTGATATTCTTGGGACAGTTGGGGCGATTTTTTATAAACGTCGTATTGGAATGAGATTAAGTCCAAAGATAAAACGATCATCAACAAACCTTTGAAGAAATTGTTGGAAATGGGATGAAAATCTCCCTGCCGCCTTCTCATCTTGGCGAGGTACAAAAAAGCGAAAAAGATAGATGATAATAAAAAGAAAAGACCGTCAATACTTAAACGAAACAGGAAACTATCAAAAGTGATCTGCGAAAAGAACTCTCTTAAGGGCCAGTTTTTTAAATAAAGATCGGTCAGCCATTTGCCGGTGATGCGAAAGGCATCCGCCAGAAAAAGAAAGACCGCCAGTATCATAAATAAAAAAAAGAATTTTGTTTTTGGACGAATGGACCAGAAATAATCTAACCCATATCCTGCACAAATCAGGATAAGGATCTCTAGTAGCCGATAAGTCAGGCCAAGATGTCGATAATATCCCATTCCTGGGAAAAAATAACATAAAGTGGCAAAGATCCCTCCGAACGATAGCCATAATAAACAAACCGTGGTTGCTAAAAAAGCCAAATAAGTTTTTTCTCTAACCTTGATGAGACTAAAGACAAAGAATATCAAAGGAAGAAGTCCCACATACTTATGCGGCTGGCTTATGAACTGCCATTCAAAGATATCCGGGAAACCATAAATCCCTGCCCAGGGGAGAAACATGCTTAAGCTATTTTGGCCTCCGCTGCCTCGGGATCGCAGCTCTACACTTGTCAAAAATTGCTTCAGGTGATACAGGAAGCAAAAACAGATCACAAGAAGGATTAAAAACAATAAGACATTTGACCAGGACCGTTTAAAAACACAACGCCAGATACCTTTGACTTGGAAGAAGAGACCGATCCCCAGAATAGAGAACACAAAAATCCATAACGATAAGAAATAAGGAGGACATCCCATGACCCAGCTGATGAGTGTTAAGCCTGTTAACCATAAGTACTCAGGTTGCTTCTTTTGAAAAAAAGAAATGAAGAAAAAGCAAGCCAAAGGAAACAAATAGTAGATTCGAAAATGAAAGTTGATTTGATAGTACCAATCCGCGGTTGAGATGCTGGCAAGACAGATCAGAAAGACAGTGATTCGGCTTGAAAACAAAAGTCTTGAGAGAAGATAAATTCCTAATAAAAGGACGATTTGCTCAAAAAGAATAGAAAGTTTGTAAAGAAAAAGCACATCCTTGACCTCAAAGAGGCAACCCAAGATCATCGAGAGATAACTGGGGGCAGATAGAGCGAATAACTGTTCGTGGTTGCTTTGAAGACCAAAGGAGTCATAAGGCATCCATTTAGCAATTTCCCCATGAAAAAAAAGATTGCTATAAAAGAAATGGAATAATTCAAAGACCTGCATGCTGTCATGGCGGGGGAGGTGGATATTTTGGAAATAGGGGAGGTTAATCAAAACAATAAATATAAAAAGGACAGATAAATCTACTCGGGAGAGGAGTTTTTTAAGTAGGGGTGACATAGGATTACAAATGAAACTGTTTCTTAGGAGAAGAGGGACTGTTTCATTTAAAAACTTTTCTTAAAAAAAGCCGCATTAACAAACGAGCATAATTCGTACCTGTCTTCATCAGCTTAAATGAGGATAATCCCATGTTGAAGGTGCGATTCATCCAGGAAATGGGGACCTCTTTAATCTTATATCCCATTAAAAGGGGCTTGAGGCCTGTTTCCGCGTTAGCGGCAAAATCAGGAAACTCAATTGTGAATTTTCGGGCGATCTCTTTTTTAATGATTTTAAGGTTATTGCTGATATCACGAACGTTCTTTCTTAATAAAAAATTCGCTAAAGTATGAAACGCCCGATTCGCAATGATTTTTGTAAAAGGATAATTTAAGAGGACTGATTCCCGAGAGAAGCGGGAACCGATCGCCACATCGGCGCCCTCCTTCATGGCGTCAAACAAATCTCGCATCTCAGGAATAACTTCTTGAAAGTCCGCATCCATGATCAGGATGTATTCCCCTTGAGCATGGGCTATCCCATCTTTCAAGGCCCGCCCGACACCGTTTAGACCAGAACGTTTCAAAAGGTGGATCCTGTGGTCTTGAAGTGACAGTGAAGCAGCAATCTCAGCGGTGTGATCTTTAGAATTATCATCTACAATGATAATCTCATAAATATACTTTTCGTAAAAATCCTTTAACCCTTCAATTAAGGGGATAATATTCATCTCTTCATTATGACAAGGAATAACGAAGGAGACTTTATTAAAGAACTGTTGATGTTCACTCAAATCGAAAATTTTTTTCTGATAATTTTCCTCCTCAGCATTCCGGGCCCAAATGCATAAAGAGCCAGCAAAATTTCGGATGAGGGGGCAATTTTCCATGATGAGGCTTAAATGTTGCGCTGGCCATTGTAAAGATTTGGGGATCGGGGCATAGAGAAAATCATAGGGGAGGGCATTGATGTGAGTGTAGCCGATCTGGGAAAGAAGGACAAAAACCTCTAGACGGTTTAAAGAGATAGGTTCTGATGGTCGCCGCCATTTGATAGGAATCCCTTGTCTTAACAGCCGTCGGATCCGCAAATAAGGATTCCAAGGATTGGGTTCAAAAAGAAGGATTCCTCCGCCAGGTTTTATCAAATTTTTTAGGGTGCTAAGGAAGTGATTGCGGGATTTATCCTCTAACATATGGTGAGCAATCACATAATCAAATTTTTGATTTTTGATGATCCCGGGAAATTCGTTGAGGTACACAACCTTAATGGCCGAGTGGAATGATTTGATTTTGAAGGCCTCTTCAAATTTTTCTGAAAAAACAACGGCCGCGAGGGGACACTCTCCCCGGGTGGCTTTCCATAAGGCCTGGGTAAACCGCCCATCACCGGCACCGATTTCCAAAATCGTCTGCCCCGGCAAGATATGAAAGAGATGGCGCATGGTGGAGGCCCGCCATCCTAATCGTATATCGATAAAATGATCAAAGACATCCCAATAAATGGCTCTATTTTTTTCTTGTTGGGCACAAATTTGCGCAAGGGTTTCTCCTCGCGGTTTTGTTAAAATTTCTAAAGGCAGTTCTAATGTTTTGTCAATTGGCATGGTGGCCTTAAATACATTCCGTTATTTCCATCCCCAACAATGGATTGGGAATTATTGTTTGGAGTCCTGAGTCTCACGTTTCCCTGCAGAATTCATTTTCTGGCTGATCTTTTGCATAATCTCCTGCATTTTGGGATGCTTCATTAATACTTGAACATTGGGATTGTTTTGAATCTGTGTCGGGTCTATACTCAAAAACGCTTTCATGAGATCCTCGTTATTCAATAACTTCATGATTTCTTCATCATTTAAGAGGTCCTTAAGGCTGGTAGATATCTCGGGGTCGAATAAGAGATACTGCTGCCACTGGGTTATCGGTTGTAGGGAAGGAATTTGGGGATAAGAAAAATCCATTGATGGATCAGAAGAATTTGTCTGATGCGAAGAAATGGCTTTGGGCAAGAAAGGAAATGAATCGGTATTGTCTTTTGCGATATTCTTAACATTTTGGATAGGCACTTTGATTTGTCCAAGATGTTGGGTATCAATCAGGTAATAATCTTCAACGATACCTATGAGATGGCCCTTGATCACTGTCCCATCTTCTAGAAGAATAGTTTGGGTTAAAGAAGCTAAAGTGGCTTTAGACTCATCAGAGTAGGCTAAAGGGGAGAGATATCCCATGGCTAGAAATAAGACAAAGAAACTCAATTGGCATTTACCCACAAACATCAAAGACGGATTTTAAATGGTTAAGTTAAATTGTTAAATTTAGTGAAGATTGTTGTTTAAGTTTATCATTGATCGATCTTAGCGTCAACCCTTCGACCCATGTTTAAGCAAAATCGAAGCACTCAGGGTTGACTCTGAGAGGGCGCCTTTTGTCCCCGCCATAAATGACGGGGCTTGGGTGCCCCGAATGAGTCAATTCGTGGATGACGTGTAAGGTATCGTTTTAAAAGACGGGATTTTTTATGGATCTGATATAATTTTTCTATCCCTACCCGAAGAACAGTTTCTCCCGCATGCCAATCTTCAGAAAAGTGTTCTGTCCGGTAAATGAGTTCATAATTTTGAATCATCCAATTGATAAAGATTTTTTGAAAATCATAACTGTGAAGGCCAGAGGAGGTGATGTAAACCGGGATGTTTTCTTTAAGGAACTGATCCACTGTTTTCTTAAAAGACTGCATGTGTTCTTCATCATAAATAAACAAGGCAGTTGGACGATAAAGGATTTTTCGCTCACCATAATATTCAATAAAGGGGCCTTCATCCGAGGTGATGATAATGGCATTGGGTTCGGTTGTTTTAGATATCCATCTTGCCCAGTCGGGTAAGAGGGCATGCTGGTGACGAAAGTGAAGAATAGGGAAAATTTGGGAAAACAATAAAAGGGTCATCCAGCAAAAGGAAAAAAGAACGGCTCTTTCAAAGAACCGATTTTGAAAGGAGAGCAAATAAGAAAAAAAATACCCTTGGACCATGAAAATCGGTATCACCGAAATCACCAGAAAGCGCGACGTGGTTGTATTGAGATTACCATAAAAAAGCAAAGGAATAAAGAACCAAAGAAGAAGGAAAAGAAAAAGTCTTTTATTAAACTTAAAAAGTTTTAAAAATCCCAACAGGGAAACGAAAGCCCCTACGGGTGTCAAGGCAAAAATGATCATGGTCAGGCTTAATCCAAATGAGATGGAAAATAATCCGCGGAAATTGGAAGTAAGACCCAGATTCCAGAAATTAAATAATTGGTTTAAGTAAACGGTAGAATCTGATTGAAGAAAAAAAGGGACATGGAAGATCAAAACAACGATCGCAATGATAAAGATGAATAATAGGAGGGAAGCGGTTTTTGATCGCAAAGATTTTAAGGAGGTATTCTCCGATGTCCAAGGCCCAGTCGGAAAATAGAAAAAAAATATTATCGGGATGATCATCAATATCAAATCTTGCAAACGACACGCCCCCATGAATCCCCAACTCAAGGCACTTAAAATGAGGTGCCATTTTTTTTGAGTTGTCTGAAAGTGGAGGAATAATAACAAACCTAATAAGAGAAAGAATAGACTAGGGGTGTGATTCTTCCCATAGACAGAAATCCCTAAAAAAATAGGGAAAAGGGAAAACATAATAGAACTAAAAAAGGCCGAGGATTCATCGAACAATTTGCGAACCAAAAGATAATTGACAAAAATACACAGCGAACTGAAGACCACACTCATCAAATTAACCGCCACTACGGGATCTGAAAAAGAAAAAAGTTTGGCTACGTAAATAAAAGCAGCCGCCAAGAGGATACTCAAAGGATACCCCGGCCCAAAAACAAAATGGAGCTGGCCCGTAGAGAGTGTTTTTAATGCGCTCACCGTGGTGTCTAGGCAATCCACATGGTAAGGCCCTTTGCTAATAAGAGCGAGGCGTAAGATCAGACTGAGAATGAATAGAAAGAAAGGCATCAGGTACTTTTCTTTATTCTGCATCATTTCTAATTTAACATAAATTTAAGTTAACGATGAAATTAAAGGGATTTGCTATAAGGAGAGTGGTAGCACTTAAGCAATATTATATGAGGGATGGTCACCTTTAAAAAGATGATTTATGAATAAATTCAAGTGTTTGAGGAGGGGGGCAAACCCTCGCGTCCGTTTAAGACACTGGTTTTTGCCCATCCGGGTTTTTTAATTATGCCGTGGGAGAGAATCGAACTCTCACAGGGTCACCCCCATCGGTTTTTGAGACCGACGCGTATACCAGTTCCGCCACCACGGCATTTCGATAAAAAGAAAATTGACAGGCCGGGGAGACCAGCGCGCCTGCCCTGTCTGCCGTTAGGCAGGCGGCAGGCAGGTATGCCATTCTGCTACTTAAGCTTTTTCTAATGATAAAAGATCTCTTTGATTTCTTTTTTTTGAAAATAATAGATGATAAATCCGTGATAAAGGACGGAGATTCCGTTTTTTAGGGTAGAGGGGAAAAATGTTTCTAGGGCCCCATTGAATTGGATGATATCCATAAAGATAAGAATCTTACTTAAAATGATGACCGAGGAAAAATATAATAAAAGTTGATAAGCTAATTTATGAAATTTCAGGACCCCTATGCCTAAAAGAGTTGAAAGCAAGGCTGCTAAAATGACAAAGATCAAGACATTGAATGATTTTTTATTGAGTGAAAATAATATTGAGCTCAAGGTTGTCAGGAGAGTAACAATCCCAAGAAGGATTTCGATGATTCCTATGCCTAGTAAGACTCTAAATGTTTTCAAATGTGAATTATCCCTTGAAAAAATTTAATCAGAGAAAAATTGACTGATTCTAAAATTCAATAAATTAAAAATAGAAGTCTACAATTAGATTTAAGTGGAGCTGAGGGGGGTCGAACCCCTGACCTCTTCAATGCCATTGAAGCGCTCTCCCAACTGAGCTACAGCCCCGCAAGTTTTATATCGCTTTAAAGAAAAATTATGTGGTTGTCTTTCTTAAAATGGAGGTTTCTTTTAATTGAGTTTTAATCCAAAGGCGACCTTGCCCTGATTTTAAAAAACGTTCCCTCCTGCAGCCTTAATACGACTTTCAAATATTTTTTCGTTGACAACTCGAAAGGATCCGCGGTCCCGTAAGGATTTTGTTCTTCCAGAATTATGCTCTTGGAGACGTTGACTTAAATTTTGTGTTTGTCCAATATCTATGCGACCCAAACGATCCTTTAAGCTTACAGTCTACAGCTTTCAGATATCAGTTAAGGTGGCAAACACAATTTTCTCTTCGCAGTTATTTTACTAAAAAAGGTGGTGTAAATATAGCATCGAGTGATCTTTTTGTCAAACGACACTTCCAGTGCAACTTACTTAATGGGAATACCCGATTGTAAACTTAGTTTTAAGCGGCGGTTGACAATAAAAGAAATCCAAGATAATATGGTCTGCGAGTGAAATTAATAGAGACGTTTCTATTCCTCGGGACAAAATAAAGTTTTTAAAAAAGAGACGTCCCCTATTCTTAAGATGAAAAGAATTTACCTTGATTATGCCGCCACAACCCCAACGGATCTTTTGGTTAAGCAAGTCATGGAACCGTTTTTCTTTGAGAAGTTTGGCAATGCCTCAAGCCCGCATTCTTTTGGCCGAGAGGCCAATAAAGCTTTAGAAGATTCCCGAGAAACCATTGCCGGATTTCTGGGTGCAAAACCCGAGGAAATAATTTTTACTTCTGGTGCAACCGAATCCAACAATCACGTGATCTTCAGTATCGCCCGCACTCTTAAAGAAAAGGGAAGCCATATCATAGTCTCCCCAATAGAACATCACTCTGTCCTTGCACCTATGGAATTATTGAGGAAGGAGGGATTCCGTATTACTCATCTTAAGGTCACTCCCGAAGGCCTAGCTGATCCAGAAGAAGTGAAGAAGGCCATCATGGATAAGACCATATTGATTGCCGTAATGCATGCCAATAATGAAATCGGGACCATTCAGCCTATCTCAGAAATCGGCTCAATAGCCAGAGAGAGGAATATTCCCTTTTTGGTAGATGCGGCGCAAACGGTGGGTCATATCCCAGTTAATGTGAGTGAAATAAAAGCGGATTTCTTATCTCTGTCTGCCCATAAATTTTACGGTCCTAAAGGGATTGGGGCATTATATATTCGTCAAGCGAAAAAGATCCCTAGTTTATTATTAGGCGGGGATCAGGAAAAAGGTCGTCGGGCCTCTACCCAGAATGTGGCTTGTATTGTGGGTTTAAGCAAAGCCATTGAATTATGTCAGAAAAATATGTCCTTTGAGATGGATCAACAGACTCAATTGCGTAATCGAATTCTCAAAGAAGTTCCTCAGCAAATCGAGGGTGCGCTGATCAATGGACATCTTAAGAATCGACTCCCTAACAATACCCATTTTTCGTTTGAAAAAATTGAAGGGGAGGCCTTACTGATGGGATTGGATATAACGGGAATTGCGGTATCCATGGGATCGGCCTGCACCTCGGGGGCGATGGAACCATCGCATGTTTTGCGCGCCATCGGCCTGTCGGATGAAATGGCGTTTGGATCTTTGCGGATCACCCTTGGTCGCTGGACAACCACCGAAGATGTGGATTATTTGCTGGACCAACTGCCGCAGGTGGTGAAACGGTTAAGAAGCTAATAGGTGACCAGTGACCAGTGACTCGGGTCATGGTCACAAGTCACGGGCCACAGTTATATGCCTCAACAGATTGTTTATTTTCTTAAGAAAGCCCAAGGCCACATCTCTGGCGAGGAGCTTAGCCACAAGTTTAAAATCTCCCGGGCAGGGATTTGGAAATATATCGAAGAACTACGCCGTCTTGGCTACGATATTGTGGCCATCCCCCATTTAGGATATCGACTCCTTTCCGTTCCGGATAAACTTTTAAGCTGGGAAATTGACTTTGAATTAGGGACAAAAATCATCGGCCGGGAGATTGTCTGCCGGGGGGTCGTTTCTTCCACCATGGATGAGGCCTTACAATTGGCCATTCAAGGTGTCAAAGAAGGAATGGTGGTGTGTGCCGAAGGCCAAACCAAAGGCCGCGGACGTTTAGGAAGAAATTGGGTCTCTCCTAAAGGAAAAGGGATCTATCTATCCATTATTTTAAGGCCGGCCGTTTCACCGCAAGAGGTTTCGAGGTTAACCTTGTTAAGTGCGGTTGCGGTCTGCGAGGCCATTATGAAGATCACCGGAATTGCCGTCCAGATCAAATGGCCGAATGATTTATTGGTGAATAATCGGAAATTAGGAGGAATCTTAACTGAGCTCAATGCCGAGATGGATCGGGTCAAATTTGTCATTGTGGGGATAGGCATCAATGTGAACACGTCGAGTCATCAGCTTCCTCCCTTGGCTACGTCGTTAAAGCAGGAGGCGAAGAGAAATTTCTCTCGAATTGAAATGATCCAGGAAATCTTACGGTCCTTTGAAAAATGGTACGTTGCCTTTCCCTCCGAAAAATTTCTAAATATTCTGGAAAGATGGAAAGAACTCAGCGTAACCTTGGGCAAACGGATTCGTATTGTTGATCCTCAGGGTATGATTGAAGGAGAGGCCTTTGACTTAGATAAGGATGGAGGATTATTGATCAGAAGCGATGCCGGAACCATATTAAAGAAATTGTCCGGGGATGTATTGGAGGTAAGATAGAAAGATTAACTTAAATCACAGGTATTTAGCGTACAGAGAGATTTCCATGGATTCCCCTCCCCTTGTGGGAGGGGCTAGGGGAGGGGATCATTGATGGGAATATAGCCAATAGTATTCCCTCTCTCTAACCCTCCCCACAAAGGGGGAGGGAACTAAGAGTGATAAATATTATTTCTAGCCTCTCAAACCGCTAAACATTTACCATCGCAAGGTAATCCTTGTTTTATGAATAAGACATTTATTCAAGATACACTCAGTGACTTACAAGAAAGAGGCTTAAAGAGGACTCTGCGTCTTCTTGAAGGCCCGCAAGACCGATCTATCATTATTAACGGCAAAAAGGTTTTAAATTTTTGCTCGAACAATTACCTAGGTCTGGCCAATGATCCAAGGTTAAAACAGGCAGCGATTGAAAGGATTCATCAAGAAGGCCTGGGTAGTGGCGCCTCTCGTCTGGTCTGCGGGCACATGACCGCCCACCAGCGCTTGGAAGAAAAATTAGCGCAGTTTAAGGGAACAGAGCGTGCCCTCACCTTTAGCACCGGTTATATGGCTAATGTTGGGATTATCACAAGTCTATTTGGTCGCGGTGACATCATTTTCTCTGATCGCTTGAATCACGCCTCGATTATTGACGGGATTCTGTTAAGTCAGGCAGAAATGAAACGTTATCCCCATAAAGACATGATAGCCTTAGAAGAGATGTTGAAAGCCTCCCCCGGGTACAAAAAGAAAGTGATTATCACCGACACTGTTTTTAGCATGGATGGGGATATCGCACCACTTGATCATATCGTTGAATTAGCCAAGAAGTATGATTGTCTGGTCATGGTCGATGAAGCACATGCCTTAGGGGTTTTGGGAAAAAACGGGAAAGGAGCGGTGGAACATTTTGATCTTGCCAAAGAAATTGATATTCAGATGGGGACACTCTCCAAGGCGGTCGGTTCCTTCGGGGCGTATGTTTGCGGATCGCAAGCATTGATTGAATTTCTTATCAACAAAGCCAGGAGTTTTATTTATACAACGGGTCTTCCCCCCAGTATCGCTGCTGCGTCTCTCAAAGGTATTGAGATCATTGAGCAAGAACCAGAAAGACGAAAAAAGCTTTGGGATAATACCAATCATTTGAAACAGGGATTAAATGAATTGGGACTGGATACATTAGCTTCCCAAACTCCCATTATTCCCCTTGGGGTGGGGGATGCCAACCTTGCCCTTGAGTTTTCCGAGAAGTTGTTTGAGAGGGGGATTTTTGTTTCGGCGATCCGTCCCCCAACGGTGCCGCATCATACCGCTCGATTAAGAATTACGGTGATGGCGAACCACTTAAAAAGCGATCTGGATTATCTGCTTGAACAATTATCTAAGATAGGAAACGACCTATGCCTTTCCTTAAGGCGATAAGCCCCATCCAATGGCATTATGAACTGGAGGGAGAAGGAGCAGGGCTTTTATTTATTCATGGATGGGGTGTCAATATGCGCATCTGGAAACAACAGACCAAATATTTTTCCACGACATTTAAGGTCTTGGCGATCGATCTTCCCGGACATGGGAAAAGTAGTTTTCGAAAACTTTCGTTGGAGGAAATTGCCAAAGATTTCGAGTTTATCCTCAAACATCTTGATTTTAAGAAAGCGGGAGTTATCAGTAGTTCCTTGGGAGGATTGTTTGCCCTGAAGTTATATGAAATCTGTCCCCAGCAGATTAACTTCCTTGTCTTTGTTGGATCGCAGCCGAAATTTGCTACTTCAGCGGATTACCCTTTTGGGATTGAAGTCAAACGCCTTCGGCATCTGGCTGACCAGCTTGAGCATCATTATCCCGCTATTATAAATATTTTTTTCCGTTCTCTGTTTACCAGAGAAGAAAGACAGAGCCGGCGTTTTAAGTGGATTCAGACCTTTAGAAAATTCGATGATTTGCCAGACAGAGCGGCCTTGTTAGAATTATTGGATATTTTAGAGAAGGAGGATTTGCGCGCGATTTTATCCAAGGTGCAAGTCCCCGTTCAGTTGATCAATGGGACCGAGGATTATATCACCACGAAAGAATGTATTTTGGATCTCAAAAAGAAGTTGCCTCAGGTTCGGGTGGATTGGTTTGAGAAGTGCGGGCATTTCCCGTTTTTAAGCAAACCGCATGAGTTTAACGGAGTCTTGGAAGATTTTTTAAGAAATACAGTTCACACATGATTTCTAGGAAGTGACATCAGGAGGGGAAAAAGTCTTATGCTACTCAAATTGATTGATCAGAAAATCCGCAAGGCCTTCTCTGATTCGGCTCTTCAATATGAGGCCTTAACTGGACTGCAATATGAGATCGGCTGTGATCTTATTAAAATGATCCTCAGTCAGGAAAATTGTGAATATATCTTGGATGTGGGGATGGGGACAGGGCGCTTGACCAACCGCCTGCAATGGATGTTTCCCGAGAGTAAGGTTATCGGCATCGACTTTGCCAGCGGCATGATCCGTGTGGCCAGACAAAAATATGAATTCATCAAAATCGTGCAGGCCGATTGTCTGCATCTGCCGTTTAAAAAGGAAATCTTTGATATCGTTTTCTCAAATCTGCTTTACCAATGGGTTAAACCTTTGGATTTGGCCTTTAAAGAAAATTATGCGGTCCTTAAGAAGAATGGGATTTTTTGTTTCACCATGTTTGGCCGAAGGACACTCAAGGAGATGTTCAACTCCCTAGAAAATTCTCTGTCCAGAGAAGAAACGCCAAAATACTCCTCCCTCAAACGATTGCCGGATCTGCAATCGATTGAAAATGAGGTGACCAATGCCGGATTTCAAATCCTTGAATCTCAAGAGGAAATCATCAAGGTGCATTTTGAGGATCTTTTTATGCTCCTTAAATGGCTCAAAAATATTGGGGCTAATATCGTTAATGAGGAATTCCCCATCGGTAAAAACTGGCTCCTTCGTGCTGATGAATATTACAAAAAACATTTTCGGGATCCCTTTGGAATTACGACTTCATTTGAGGTCTTATGGATCAAGGCAGTGAAATAATGTCACAAGTCACACGTCATCCTTCGACAGGCTCCCCGGCCCGCCCCGCAGAAGTGTTGCGGGGCGAAGCGGCGGGGCGGGCCGGATCCCTCGCAAAGGAATCCCGAGCAAAGTCGAGGGACAAGTCACAAGTTGGGGTTTACCAACGACGATTCACGATTCCCCAGCCACGCTACGCGCTACGCCCGCCTGCCCCGTACAAGTCCCTTCGGGACTCTACGGGGCCTGCCGGACGGGCAGGCACTACGCCGTACGCAGCACGCGCGTTCTTCATTACCGGCACCGACACGGGAGTGGGCAAAAGCGTTGTCACCTTAGCCTTAGGCCTCTTAATTAAAGAGAAAGGCTTTAATGTTGGTGTCATGAAACCTATCCAATGTGCCGGCAACGATGCTGCTTTTTTAAAAAAGGCGCTGGGCATCAAAGATCCTTTGAGCGAAATCAACCCTTTCTGTGCCTCGGAACCTTTGTCCCCGCACATGGCTTTTGCCCGAGATCGAAAAAAAATTTATATTGAGAAAATTTTTAAGACTTACGAGAAACTCAAAAGCAAACACGATATCCTTCTTATTGAAGGCGCCGGCGGGCTGATGGTCCCTATCACGGAAAATTATTTTGTGGCGGATTTGATTCGTGACATGAGAGCGGATGTGATTGTCGTTGCCCGTTTAGGTTTGGGCACTATTAACCATTCGCTATTAACGATTAACCAGCTTCGGGAACTTGGAGTCAGCATCAAAGGGATTATCTTTAGCCAATTACAAAAGAAAGCTAACGGCATCCCCGAGAAAACCAATCCGGGGGTGATTCAAAAAATAGGCGCTGTCCCCATTTTGGGAATCATGCCTTATTTTGAAAGTCTTGAATCGAAGACAATTCTTAAGAAATGCAAAAAACAGATTAAGATTGAGGCACTCCTTAATGAGAAGAGGGAATCCCGAAGCCAAGAACTGGGGGAATGGGACAAAAAATACCTCTGGCATCCGTTTACGCAGATGAAGGATTGGCTTGAGGGCCAACCGCTAGTGATTGACCGCGCCGAAGGAAATTATTTAATCGACACCGAAGGCCGCCGTTTCCTCGATGGAGTTTCGAGCCTTTGGGTGAATCTCCACGGCCATCGCAAAAAAGAAATGGATGAGGCGCTCAAGCACCAACTCAATAAGCTCAGTCATTCGACTCTTTTAGGTTTGTCAAACACACCCGCGATTGAACTGGCCAAGCGGTTGATTGAGATTGCACCGAAGGGTGGAAGAGACCCTTCGACTTCGCTCAGGGCTTGGCCTTCTAATGGAGGATTGGCCAAGGTCTTTTATTCAGATAATGGCTCAACCGCGGTTGAGGTTGCCATTAAAATGGCGTATCAGTATTGGCAAAATACCGGCCGTACCCAAAAGACGCAATTGGTACATTTGTCGAATTCCTATCACGGCGATACATTGGGATCGGTGAGTCTGGGTGGGATTGATTTATTTCATCAGGTGTACAAAAAATTGATGATTAAAACCATCGGCGTTGAGTTTCCGGACTTTTACCGCGCGCCGGAAGGGAAAATTTATCCGCAGTACACTGAGGAATGCCTTGGCGGCCTTAAATATTTGTTTGAGACCACCGGCGGCACAATCGCCGCAGTGGTGGTTGAGCCGATGGTGCAAGGTGCGGCGGGTATGATCGTTTGGCCGCCAGGAATCCTTAAACGTATTCGAGAACTTTGTAGCCGTTACGATATTTTCCTTATTTGCGATGAGGTGGCAACCGGCTTCGGCCGCACAGGCAAGATGTTTGCCTGCGAACATGAAGGTGTGACACCGGATTTTTTGTGTTTGGCGAAGGGCATAACCGCGGGTTATCTTCCCTTAGCCGCGACCCTCACCTCCAAAAAGGTCTTTGATGGATTTTTATTTGATAAACAAAAAGGGGACAGACCCCTTTTTCAGGGGTCTGTCCCCTTCCAAAAGACCTTTTTCCACGGTCACACGTATACCGGCAATCCTTTAGCATGCGCGGCGGCGCTGGCCAGTTTAGAAATTTTTGAGAAAGAAAAGGTTTTAGCGCGTCTTCAGCCCAAAATAAAGTTCTTGGCGGATAAGCTTAAAATGTTTTATAATCTACCCCACGTTGGGGATGTACGTCAGAAGGGTTTCATGGTTGGGATCGAATTGGTTCGCGACCGTCAGACCAAAGAACCTTTTGTGTGGGAAGAAAGAATCGGCGTTAAAGTCTGCCAGAAGGTCCGTGAACGCGGGGTTATCTTGCGGCCGTTAGGTAATGTCATTGTGCTCATGCCCCCGTTGTCGATCACACTCGATGAATTAGAGAAATTGTTGGAGGTGACGCGGTGGTCGATTCAGGAGATAACCGAGGAATCGGAAAAACTGCGAAAGTCAACATGAAAGACCGCTAAATAACGCGAAAAGTTTAGCGTATTTTAGCGTTTTTTCGCGTATAATTTCGCGTTAATTTAGCGATTTTTAAATTATGATTAATTCCAATAAGAAAAAAGTCTTCGTCGCCATGAGCGGTGGGGTGGATTCCTCGGTTGTGGCCGGCCTCATGAAGGAGGCAGGCTACGAGGTGGTGGGGGTTACCATGTGCTTTAGCATATCCCACCCGAATAGCCGCAGGCCGTCCTGCTGCGGGGTGGAGGGGATTAACGATGCTAAGCGGGCGGCAGCGATTCTCGATATCCCGCATTATGTCTTGGATTTTGCGGCGGATATCAATGATTTCATTATCGAGGATTTTGTGGAGGAGTATTTAAACGGCCGCACGCCGAATCCGTGTGTGCGCTGTAACCAGCATTTGAAGTTCGGGACGCTTTACAAGAAAGTGGTGGCCTTAGGAGGTGAGTATCTGGCGACCGGCCATTATGCCAAGATTCATTACAATGAGGCGGGAAAGAGGTTTGAATTAAAGAAGGCCGAAGACAGCCGCAAGGATCAGTCGTATTTTCTTTACAGCATGAGTAAAGAGACCTTGCCGCGGGTGCTTTTTCCGCTGGGTGATTTGACCAAGCCCGAGGTGCGTGATTTAGCGCGGAAGTTCAATTTGAATACGGCCGAGAAGCCCGAGAGTCAGGACATCTGTTTTGTGCCTGACGGCGGCTACAAGGAATTTTTGCGCCAGCGGTTAGGCGATGAAGTCTTTGTCGCCGGGCAGTTTCAGGATTATAAGGGCAAGGTCGTTGGCGAGCACAAGGGCATTGCCAATTACACCATCGGCCAGCGCGATAAGCTCGGACTTTCCTTAGGTTATCCTACCTACGTTTATAATATAGAGAAGGAAACCAACACCGTTTACGTGGGCCCCATCGAGAATTTATATTCCCAGGGTCTCTACGCCAGCCAATTTAATCCTGTCAGCATGGACGTCCCCCAGGAGCCGATTGAAGTCATGGCCTGCATCCGCCACAACGCCCCGGAAGTGAAGGCCATATTAACTTATCTTAGCAACTCCCGCATCCGTGTTGACTTCCCCGAGCCGCAGAAGTCCGTCACCCCAGGCCAGTCAGTGGTGTTTTATCAGGATGATGTGGTCCTAGGTGGCGCCGTTATCGATGAGGCGGTGTGGTGTGGGGATGTTAGAAAAATCCATCTGATAAAAGTAGTTTAAAGTCGTCGAAAATTTCCTTGATAAATTTACGATATTGTAGTATATTATTAGTAGAAAAATAGTAATAAAGGATTATTTAATTACTTATTAACAATATTTGATTCAATAAGTTATGATCACAAATACTATTCAGGATAAGCTATTTTACAAATTTACATTTGAAGAATATTTCTCGAAAGATGAGATCTCCTACCGATTACCCAATGAATTTCCTTTAGAAAAATTTTGGCAAGAAATCATAGCCTTTAGAAAACAAAAATCCTTAGCGCTTCCCTTTTTGGATCAGAATAAAGGAACTTTTTGGTTCCTTCTAACACCTGCTTTGCAAAAACAAATTTATGAAATTGATTCCTCTGGCAAGGATTCTCTTTACCGGGCCGTTAAGAAGGAGATCGAGCATGAATTGGTCAAGGATTCACTTTTAGAGGAGGCCTTGTATTCCAGTGTGATTGAAGGAGCGTTTTCAACGTATAAAAGATTAAAAGAATTGGTTGAAGAGAAAAAGGCGCCGGAAAATATTAGCGACCAAATGGTGTTGAATAATTATTATGCGATGCAGTTTATCCTTAAAGAAAAACACGGTGATCTTACTTTAGATTTTGTCTTAAAACTCCATCACCTCGTAACAGAAAAAACCTTAGGACAGGACGAGTCCTATGCAGGAAGATTTCGAGATGACTGGGTTTACATCAAAGACAAACGGGATCGAATCATCTATACACCTCCTCCGGCAGATCAGGTTGTTCCTGCCATGGAGCAGTTGGCTGCTTGGGTGAATGATAAAAGTGAGTCGATCTTCATTCATCCCATCATCAAAGCTTCCTTTATCCATTTCTATATGGTCTACATTCATCCATTTTTTGATGGCAATGGCCGAACGACCCGAGCGCTTTTTTATTACTATCTGATTAAGAATGGCTATGAATTCTTTAAATATTTTTCCATTTCTGTTGTCGTCCAAAAAACAAAGGAACAATATTATCGGGCCATCAAGGATGTCGAAGACTGCCACGCGGATTTGACTTATTTTCTGCTTTACATGTCAAAAAC
>CAYJXI010000038.1:0-29900 GCA_964374105.1 uncultured Planctomycetales bacterium | reverse complement strand
ATATAATATTTTTAGTTAAAGCGCAAAGTTCAGATAAAAATATCGTTAATTAAAAAACAAAATGCTTAATAAACGAATTTTGATTTTGTTTTTGATTTGTCTATATTTTTACATTTTTACTTTCTTATTAAATCATGAACAAACCTGGATGCAGCATGAGGTCGCCATGACTACTGGAGAGGTGTTGGGTCAGCATTCATCAACAATGGAAAGGTTAAAAGAAGCATTCAACTGGCAATTGATGGAAGGGACAATTTGGTGGGAGGGAGTTGCCCCAGGCAGCCGTGCCAGGCCTTTATCCTATTTGGCTTTAGTCCTCAATATTATTCTCAGAAATTGGCTTTTTCAGTTTATCCTCCCTCATCCAAGTCTTTCCTTAACTTGGATGGTGGCCTTAGCCTTAAGCCCATTTTTCCTCTTTCGTCTTATGACCAATCTCACCCACGACAAGAATGTTGCTTTGATGACAACCATCCTTTATTTAAGTCTTCCCGGGACTTTAATTCCTGTCATGATGTACTTTCATCCTGGGAAAGTTTTTTCCAATTTTTTCTTTATATTCTGCTTATACCTTGCTTCAAGAATTCAAAAAAAAACCGATTCAGGTGATTTTAGAACGTTCAAATGGGATTTCTTATTCTTAGTGGCCACCGTCTGTTTATCCCTCCTGTTCGATGAATATTCCTTATTCATTTTTTTTCTTATCCCGCTATTTTTCCCAAAAATTTTTATAAAACATTCAAAGAGTTTTGCAATTTTATCTTTCTTAACCATCCCCGTATTTTATTATGTGTGCCTCATCTTCCTCTTGCCTTGGATTTACAATCTCTTTGGCTTCCCGGGCTTTGATTTCTTTAATTTTGTTGATATCCAAAAACACGTCCCGACCTTTAGCTTCTCCAATGCAGTCCTGAATTTTATTCTTTTACTGCACGATAATCTTAACGCCGGATTTAATCTGTATCTCAAAGACAAGAACATAAGTGTTTTAATTACGCAATATGCCTCGGTAGCTAACCGACTCATCCATGCGGACAACATCCGCATAGGATTGACCCTCCTTAATGATAGAACAATAACGTGGTCTCATGTTGTTCATCATATCTTATCTTTAAGCGCAATCATTCTTCTTTTGACATCTTTTCGAAAATCCAAAGGCTCTACAGTTTCCCAAGACCCCAACCATTACTTCTTTAAATCCAACGTAGCGTTATTACTATTTACTTTATTTTTTACCCTTTTACATATCACCAACTATATCCTTTCGGGCTGTGCTTGGTATGGATGCAGTTTCAGCGTTCTTTTTGCGATCACAATGGGATTTGTTTTTCAAAGGATTTCCCGTGTCTTTCCCTGGTCCAGACTCATTGCCTTTTTATTTTTCTTCTCCCTAATCATTAATTCCCTGTGGCATACAAGACTTCTCAACACAGCCTGGCTTATGGTCAACAGAAATCCTAAAATACAATTGGACGTCTGGCTGAATAAATTTTCCCCTTTGGATTTATATCGCACCTACCATTCTTTAAAGAAAGAATCAAATTTGAGCCTGACCTATAAAGCTTGGATTAGTCGAGACGATCCCGAAACTGCAAAAAATATCTTAAGCGATGCACCCGATGAAGTAAGAAATTATTTAAAAGCGGAATTCCTATTAGAATATTAGAATTTTTCTATTGTTCTCAAAAGGGCTTACCAATATAATGGATGATCTGAAACCTGTTAAAATTTTCAATAACCAACTTTTTAAATCTGCCGTGTCAAATTGATATGATAACAAATCAAGCCCTCTTATGGATTGGTTTCTCTGTCTTTGTCTTTTCAATGCTTATCCTTGATCTAGGAGTCTTCCATCGTAAACAACACGAGATCAAATTTAAAGAGGCTTTATTCTGGAGCGCAATGTGGATTATCCTGGCCCTGCTTTTTAATCTGGGAGTTTACTTCTGGCGCGGTTCTCAGCCGGCGGTAGAATTCTTAACGGGTTATCTGATTGAGGAATCCCTCAGCATGGATAATCTTTTTGTGTTTCTTCTTATCTTTTCTTATTTCCGCGTTCCCGCCCAGTATCAGCACATCGTTCTCTTCTGGGGAATTTTAGGCGTGCTCATTATGCGGGGCATTTTCATTGCCTTAGGGATTGCCCTTCTTCACTACTTTCATTGGATTATTTATTTATTTGGACTCATGCTGGTTATTACTGGCATCCGGCTGGCCTTTGATAAAGATAAGGAAATCCAGCCGGAGAAAAATCCTGTTCTTAGGCTTTTCAGACGTTTTATGCCGATCACGCAAAATTATGAGGAAGGAAAATTTTTCTTAAAGAGAAATGGCCGAATTTTTGCCACTCCTCTTTTTGTAGTTCTTTTGGTGGTTGAGACAACAGATTTGATCTTTGCGGTTGATTCGATTCCGGCGGTTCTGGCGATCACCCGGGATCCGTTTATCGTTTATACATCCAATGTCTTTGCCATTTTAGGATTACGCTCGCTTTATTTTGTTCTGGCCAGCATCATGCAATTGTTTCATCATCTGCATTATGGGCTTGCGGTTATCCTGGTGTTTGTTGGTGTTAAAATGCTTCTCGCGGATATCTTTGCGATCCCAACCGGCATATCTCTTTTGGTCATTGTCAGTATGTTGGCCCTTTCTATTCTCGCCTCCATCATCTGGCCCAAAAAAGGGCATTCTGTGCATCAATAAACGCTTACAGCTGTTTCCTACTTAGAGCACTCCTAATCCTAACAAGACAGCAATAAACAAAAGCATGGCGGAAACAATGCCTTACACAGGATTGAATGTGATTTTTTTCATTAAACGAGAGGCTAAAAACACACCGGTAAAAGCCGACAAAACCGCACAAACTAAAACCTGCGAATAATCTTGTATGTTGGTCTTCACAAGATAAGACATATAAACCATGATTCTTGAAAAATCAACTAAGCAGGCAATCACGACCCCGCTGGCGATAAATCCTTCTTTGGTTAAATCACACTTCATTAAAAACGCACTGCGCAAAGCCCCTTGATGACCCGAAAGTCCGCCTAAAAAACCGCTTAAGAGGCCGCCGACCAGCAAATATTCTTTGGGAAGAATCTCCTTCTTAAAAAACGGAATAAGTTCCCAGAATACAAAAATGACAATAAGCATAGCCATGGTCAACTTAATGGGAGTCATAGAAAATTCCTTATCAAACATTTGATACCTCAACAAAGGCCTGCTCTCTCCCAGCCAAAAAAGGATCTTGGCCCCCACAAAAGCCATCAAGAAAGAGACTGGGTCAAATCCTCGTGTCATTCCCGTCCCGCCAAGGGCGGGAGGAATCCACAACGAGAGTTTTAGATCCCCGATTCAAGCTTTCGGGGATGACAAAAAACTCTCGTCGATTTCAAATTCATTGGACCCGGTCTCAAAGCCGGTAGCCCAAACTTGACAACAATATCCCAATTGGCCTTTTTCCACAATAAAATGAGTTTTAAAATATTATTCAGGAAATGAACAATGGCAGTCAAGGCAATGGAAACATCGATGGGAAAAAAGATCGCAAAGACAGGCATCAATATTGTTCCCAAACCAAATCCCGAATATAAAGTCAGGGCCGAGGCCAATAAGGCAACACTACAAATAACAAGAAGATCCATGGCCATCCTAGTTTAAGATGCAAAAAAATAAAATTTCCAAATCAAAAAGGCCGTGATCCCATGCGAGATGGCCACACCCCAGATATTCTTTGAATACTCATACAAATAACCCCAGATGATACCGCCTAAGCCAATCAGAACTAGAAAGGCGACGCCTAACTTAACAGGAATCACAAAAAAGAGATAAAAATGAATCAGGGCAAAAAAGAACGCGCTTAATCCGATGGCCGCGTTCTTTGAAAAATATTTTCTTAACTTCGATTGAATAAATCCTCGCCAAAAGATTTCCTCACCCAATCCAATCAAAAAGATGTTAAAAAGAAGATAGACCAAGATTCCCTTTAAGGTATCGCTTCTGTTTAAAAGCCGGTAACCCAGTTCATTCCCTAAAGGGAAACGGATGTCGATTCCTCCCATCGTCCATTGCAATTGGGCCATCGGATCAAGTGAAATACCGGTTAACCCTAAGATCTTTAATCCTTGTCCACCGAGAAATCCCAACAGACACCCGCTGATCATTCCTAGAACCAAAGAAATCCCTAACGATTTTTGGGTTATGCCTAAAGAGACGACGGGTTCTTTTCTAAACCCCGCTTGCCATAGAAGGGGTATAGAAAAGGTAAATAGGAAAGATCCGTATATTCCTTGGGAGAGAAGGAAGATCGGTAAGATGACCAAAAGAGAACATAGTCCAAATCGCATGTAGAATTACCTTAAACCTTTCCTCTTCGGGTGATGCTTAAAAAATTCCCACATGACATCCAGGGCAAAGATATCGTAAGAGACCTTTCCCACGCCTCTCCCTTTTTGGCCTAGCGCACAATCTTCATCCCATCTGACAACTCTTTCTATAGGGAAGGTGTATCCGCCAGGGTAGGTATGGCCGCCGTCTCTGATCGTGCAGAATGTGATCTCTGTCCCTTGGGAACACGGCGTGTAGGTGTTACAAGAAACCTCACCCTTTTCATAAGTGATTTTTGGGGTAGGGTCACAGGCGTTTCTTTCCACCCATTGGGAAATGGTCTCAGTGATTGGCGGTCTTACCGAATCCGTCCAGCAGGAGCCGCCGCCGTAATAGGGCCAGCCAGGGTCAGCGGTCCCATGAAAATGAATGATGGGAACCGGCACTTTAGGCTGACAATTTTCGAAAACCATACCCCCCGCCACCGGTGCTATCGCTGCGATTCTATCAGATAACTGACAAGCCAGCGCATAGGTCATCCAAGCTCCATTAGAAATTCCAGTAGCATAGACCCTCTTTAGATCAATGGAGTATTCCTGTTTAAGCTTCTCCAACAATGCCCTAATAAAACCGACATCATCTGCTTCTTTGATAAAAGAAAGGTTGAGTGTACTGCCGGCATACCAGACCTGCCTTCTTCCTGATTCATTAACCGCGCTCAATCCATTGGGATACACGGCCAGGAAACCTGCCTCATCTGCTTTTCTATTCATTCCACCGATGCTGATTTCCGCGGCCTCGCCTGTGCCTCCTCCGCCATGGAAATTTAAAACCAGAGGCATAGGCACCCCTTTTCTATACGACGACGGAACGTAGATCAGGTAAGTTCGCGTCAATTCCTTTTTTAAAATAGGATCATAATAAACCATTGCCTTGTATTTCTCGGGATAATAAGGTGGAGAATTTAAGCCACAATCTTTTTTACAATTGATAGCATTCTCCCCTTCTTCACAAATGTCATTCCCGCAATGCGCTTTGGGTTCTGGGGGGAGAGACGCTACTACAACTTTTGCCAAAGAATGTTTCTTAAAAAATTCCCACATCACCTCTGAAGCAACAATATCTTTGTTAATATGGCCCAAATTGAATCTTTCCTCGGACCGAGTCATCCTTCCCCCCGGCCAAGTGTGGCCGCCATCTTCGAGGGTCCATAAGACAACTTCCGTATCATCCTCACACGGACCATAACGTGTCATGAATGCCTTACCGATCCTCTGGGTCTCAGTGGTTTCAGGCAGACATCCATTGTGACTGACCCATGACTGGATGACTTTCCTCACCGGCTGATAAGTAGTTTCAAATTGATTGAAACGCGGCTGGGAACTCCCGCCATGGTAGTGGGCAATCGAGTCCTTTAAACCAGAGAACTGCATGATCGAGAGGGGGCGGGGTGGGGCCGGAAAAATCTGATCGCTTGTGCGGTGTCCTGCGATTGGCGCAATGGCAGCAATACGATTGGAAAGCTCTTTGGCAAGCCGATAACAAAACTGAGCGCCATTGGAAATTCCGGTCGCGTATATCCGGCTTTGATCGATATCAAAAATTTGACCTAGATCATCCAAGAGGACAGCAACAAAACCCACATCATCGGCTTCTTTAGAAGAACCGTCTTTAAAGGAACGTCCGTCATTCCATGTCAATAAACGATCATTAAACAACTTGCCCGTGCCCGCAGGATAAACCACCAGGAACCCTTGCCGGTTTGAAACTTCATCCATCCCCGACTGATATCGCACGGCACTTGGATAGCCACCCCCACCATGAAAGACCAGGACCACAGATGTCGGCCTCTTAAGGCTGTATCCTTTGGGCACATGGATCTCATAGAACCGCTCCTGACCCCCTGCTTGGATTCTCCGGCCATAATCCCCTGGGCCATGAATAAATCCTTTGGCTTTGTCCGATGCAGTGATCCACTGGATGGGGATACGGTAATCCCTGCCGCCCAATCCAAACTTTTCTGATTTAACTTGAAGGGCTTGAGCCAATCCTGTGTTCACAAAGACGAACAATATTGGTACTCCAAGCAGTTTTTTCACAATAATTTTAGCTAATAGGTATTGTGATTTTTTTAACAACATCAGCAGAGCTGCGTTGTGTCTCTTGGTAATATGCTCGCTCATAGCGAGCATATTTTACTACCCCGTAGCAATACTGCTAGGAATTCTTTTGATTAAATAATATAGATTTAATCGTATTAGGTTTTGGTTAAAAAATTAATTCAAATATAAAACATATTTCAGCACATGCGTGTCCAAAATAGAAATAAGTTATCGAAGATAATGCTAATTTAAGACATGGATTCTGTCACCCCCGAATGTTTTAACCTGCCTTTCGGCAGACAGGTCGGGGGTCCATATTTCTCATCTGGATTCCTGCTTTCGCAGGAATGACAATTTGGTAATTTGGACACTCATGATTTCAGCATCGTCCAGAAGTGGCAGAAACTTCCTCCCATCACGAAAAAATGCCATATTTCGTGACTACCAAATCCTGGAATAATATCGAGGCGCTTCATATTTAAAATCGTCGCGCCCGCCGTATAAAAAACCCCACCTAAAACAAGCCAGAAAATTCCCCTTTCCGGTAAAACCCTACTAAAGGAAACCAGGCAATAATAATAAGCCACCCCATAATAATAAAGAAAACAAAAGATACAACGATAACACTGCGAGGAGGGTAGCGAAAAACTAATTTTAAAACTATCCCGGTAATGGCTAAGGCCCAGTTGATGCCAAACAGACTCCATCCCCAGCCACCACGCAGAACAATCCGACAGATGGGTGTATAAGTCCCCTCGATCAAAAGATAAATCATGGCGTGATCCACTTGTCTTAAAACATTGGTTGTTGTTTTTGAAAAATTTAATGAATGCTAAATGGCGCTCACCGTCCAAAGGGCAATTAAACTTGTGCCATAAATGGCGAAGGATACAATATGCCACACCGACCCTTGCCTTGCCGCACGATAAACTAACAGAACCACGGCAACGACAGATAGGACTGCACCCATCATATTGATTAAACCGCGGACAGGATATTTTAATCTATGCAATATTTTCATTGGGATTATGAATATTGTGAGAGTGTCGAAAAACCATAAAATCACCACTGGTGTCATTGCGAGGAGCGAAGCGACGAAGCAATCTTCCGATGACAAGAAAAGATTGCCACGCTCCCTTCGGTCGCTCGCAATGACACGATTGGGCTTCTCCGACACTATCATTGTATCAAAACAAAACCCTCTGCAACTCATTTCATTACAGAGGGTGAGGGTTCAAAATCACCCTGCCTGGACTCCCCCCATCTCTGGTAGGACTTGCACCGGTCGTATCTATGATACATGGGGACTCCCCCTCGAGGCTCCCTTCGACTTTGCTCAGGGTCGTCCTGAACAAGTGTAGCGAGCCGTAGGACGAACATCGAACCACTGTCCCTTCTGGTCCCGATGCAATGTCGGGATCATCCCGAAAGCGCGGGAAATAAATTAAGTAATTTTTGACATCAAAGAAAAATGTCTCTATAGTATAGGCAAAAACCACAAAAAAACCCATGCCTGATCTAGAGAAATTACTAGGAGAAATCAGCAACATCGTCTGGGGTCCCCCGATGCTGATCATTCTCATGGGGACGCATATCTTTCTCTCTTTCCGACTCAAGTTTATCCAACGGTATACCTGGCAGGCCATTAAGATTTCTTTGCAAAAATCCAAGGAAGGCGTAGGTGATGTCAGCCAATTTGGGGCCTTGACAACCGCTCTTGCGGCCACCATCGGCACCGGCAATATCGTGGGGGTAGGAACGGCGATCGCCTCGGGGGGGCCGGGCGCGGTCTTCTGGTTATGGTTAACAGGTGTTTTCGGCATTGCAACCAAATATGCTGAGTCATTGTTGTCGGTCAAATATCGCGTCACCACAAAACAGGGCTTGATGGCCGGAGGCCCCATGTATGTGCTGGAAAAAGGGATGAATAACCGCTTTCTAGCCATATTTTTTGCTTTTGCCACAGCCATAACCGCCATCGGCATCGGCAACATGGTGCAGGCCAATTCTCTGGCCCAAACGGCGCATGAGGCCTTTCATATCCCGCCCTGGGTCACGGGATTAATCCTCACCATCCTGACGGCGATGGTGATCCTGGGTGGGATCAAAACCATTGCAAATACATGCGAGAAACTTGTTCCCTTTATGGCGATCTTCAATATTATCGGCTGTTTGATCCTGATCATTGTAAAATTTGAGACTATTCCAGAGACTTTGACACTGATTTTCAAGACCGCGTTTACCGGACAGGCCGCGGTGGGCGGATTTTTGGGGGCGGGCATGAAAGAGGCCATGCGTTATGGCATTGCCAGAGGATTATTCTCGAATGAATCCGGGTTGGGGAGTGCGGCCATTGTCGCGGCGGCAGCCCAAACGAGAAATGCCGTACGCCAGGCCCTAGTTTCTTCCACCGGAACATTCTGGGATACCGTTGTGATGTGCGCCCTCATGGGAATTGTTATGGTCAATTCTGGTCATTGGACCGAAGGATTAAACGGGGCCGGACTTTCCCGGGCTGTTTTTGCGGATCTGCCGCTTCTAGGGCCTCTCGTTCTGACAGTTGGGCTTTTGACGTTTGTTTTTGCCACCATCATTGGTTGGTCTTACTACGGTGAAAAGGCGGCCGAGTACTTATGGGGTGAAAAAGCGATCAAAGTTTACCGCTGGGTCTGGGTGGGGGCGGTCTTGGTCGGATCACTCTTGACATTGCCCATTGTCTGGTCGCTGGCCGATATTGTGAATGCCTTCATGGCCATTCCCAATCTGATTTCCTTAGTTGTCCTCAATAAGATCATCGTTGAGGAAACCCGAAAATTCTTATGGGAGGAAGAAAAAGTCAGCTGATATCCAATTAAGCACCTCTCAAATCCACCTCAATTACACTTCCTAAGAAAGTCCCCTTGTTCATGTTCCACCAGTCAAAAAATTAATTCAAATATAAAACATATTTCAGCATCATCCAGAAGTGGCAAAAACTTCCTGCCATAACAAAAAGATGCCATATTTCGTGAGCGCCAAATTTAGGGGAAAAGTTAAAACGCTTTATGTTGAGGATAGCCGCCCCTACCGTATAAAAAATCCCGCCTGAAACAAGCCAGAAAATTCCTCCCTCCGGTAAAACCCGCACCAAAGGAACCCAGGCGATGACAACCAGCCATCCCATCAGAAGATAAAAAACAAAGAATAAAATGACAGCCCATCTCGGTGGATGCCGGAAAACCAATTTTAAAACAATGCCGGCAATGGCTAATCCCCAATTAACGCCAAACAAGCTCCAGCCCCACCCTCCCCGCAGAACAATCAAGCAAACTGGCGTATAGGTCCCGGCAATTAAAAAATAAATCATGGCGTGGTCGAGCTGTTCTAAAATCTTATGAGTTGCATTCAAGGAGTGGTAAATAGCGCTCACTGTCCAAAGGGCAATTAAGCTTATGCCATAAATCGAAAAAGATACGACATGCCATACTGTGCCTTGCGTTGCCGCACGATAAACTAACAGAACCACGGCAACAACAGATAGGAGCGCACTGCTGATATTGATTAAACTGCGGAAAGGATATTCTAATCTATTTAACATTTTCATTTAAGGTTGTTAACATTGTACCAAAACAAAACCCTCTATAAAATATTCCCTATAAAGGGTGATAACATCACCTGCGCCGCTTGGACTCGAACGTAAATCTATCTCTGAGTTTATCTCTATACAATCAGCGCGTCCTAGTTGGACTCGAACTTTTAAATTCAAAATCTGAACTTACGAAAAAAATTAAAAATAGCCCTACAGCACTCAATTGCATAAAAATATTTTCTAACAAATTGGGGTTGGATCTCTATTGCCCAGCAAATTTTTGTTGTGCTTTCTCTTTGATTATTTCCAATTCCCGCTTGAGACGATCGATCTGTTCTTCGAACTCTCTTTTGGTTGCACATTGAGGCGTGATTAAGATACGATCCTCCTCATCTCTTTGTATGACGTTTAATATAAATCTGTGCGTTGGGACCCAAGAGATCGCCCTTTAAAGGCTCACTAAATATTAAATCAAGCGAATACGTCATTTTATCCTCCACAGCAAATCATCTTTATCTGTTATTGAATCTTTCTTCACTAATTTTGGACGGAAATCCTTTTGCAGGTTGAACATCCTGGCCTATTTTCATAACAACCGGATATCACGCATTGCAACCCATGTTTTTTCTCTAAGTCTGGGTCGCCTGCGACACTACGAATAATCTGCATAACTAAATTGACCTCAAAATAGTACCCGACTATGCCTTCGGCAGTCTCATACTCAAAAGCTACCAAATAGGTCTGGTCATCAATGCGTTTCGCTGACCATCCAATAATCTTGATACTCCCTTTATAATATGAAAGCGCCTCAGAGATGCTGCTTACACCGGCCAATTTTCCGCTCCCAAATTGCTTTGCAAATTCTATAACTAATTCTTCGGGAGTTTTATGGATATCTTTAGACGCAGAAGTTTTATTAACCTCCTTTGATAAAGAAGATGGTTTCTTTTCTACTAAAATCTCTTCATCACCGACAATCCACCATGTTCGTCCAGTCCAACGATCAATCTTATAAACATCTCCATGATTCGATCCTTGCAAATAATATCTTGTACTCTGGCAGTAAAGGAATAAACACACGCAAATTAAGGCTATAATAAATATCACTTGCACGCGTCTATCATTTATCATTTTACAAAATATACTAACCAGTTGTTTCACTATGCTTTTCTCCCATCCTCCCCCAATATCGGGTTTTACTTCTTATTCAAGTATTCAAACGTCCATCGATAAAAACGCTCGACCTGCTTAAAAATGTCCGACGCGTCGGTTTCGCGGAATTCTCTGCTCTCATAAGCGATCACGTTCTTTTTGACGATAATACGGCGGACTGTTGCCATCTGCTTTTCAATGCCGTCAATGGAAGAGCGGCCTAACAATTCAACCGCCTGCATATGATCATCCCCGGCCGCGCGAATTCCCTGCGACTTGACCAATAACGCGTCGCAGGACGATATCACGCAATGTATAGCGTTTAACCCAACGGCCGTCCACATACGGTTTTTATACGCGTGCTGCATGGTGTCATAAAACTCTTCCGCTTTATTCCAATATATCGTATATTCGCTTTGATCAACCGCTCTTGCTTTCAAATGTTTCATCATCGCAACAACTTCTCCAATCTGTCGCCATAAACGAGCTGATATGATTTAAGAATATGTGGCACTGGCCCTGTTTTCTTCTTGGCGTTAGTTCTAAATTCGGTAATGCTGTTGATATAAGGAGAAATAAGGTTTCCCCATTGAGAGGACAGTTGTTGATCTATATCAGAAAATAGCGTTTCTGTCTTTTTCTTAAGCTCAGAGGTTTTTACAATGACAAAAAGATCCACATCGCTGGTCGCCAACTCTGTTTTAGCATGGACACTGCCGAAAAGCGCAACGCTCAAAATATCGTCCTTAAGTGCGGATTTCTTTATTGTCCTGCGGATGACGTCGAATAACCGTTCACCTAAAGTTTTCTCCAATGAAAAAAGAGGCTTCAAAACTTCATGGACGATCGCACGTTCTTCATTCAGACGAAATAAGTGGGTCTTGCCGACCGCACGCATAGTCAAAACGCCTTCCCGCAAAAGATCCTGCAAGACTTCATGTGCAGTCTTGGGTGTCACACCGGCCATCTTTGCCATCTGCCGGCCGCTCATTTCGCTCGAAGCCTGGCAAAGAATCCTCAAAACCCGGACCTTGATCTCGCTATTCAAAATTTTATTTAAAGGGCTGTTTAAACGCATATGTGTTTCTTTCTATAAACATTTGTTTACTCAAGTAAACAAATGATACCTCTCCAATGGCCTTTTGTCAAATCCGAATTGACCTGACATAATTTGTCCATCCCAATAGACATCTTAGGCCACACAAAAGAGCGATGTCCCTGAAAAATCCGCTTTAATTCGGTTCGAAATGGCATTTACTGAAATCGATTAAAAAATCGGCCATTTAGAGATAAAGAAATGTTGAGAAGCTGGATTCTAGCGAGATTTCGTAAATTTTCAGGGCAGAGATAAACAGAAAAAGTGAATCTTCAAAACGGACAAAAATTAGTCGCCTAAGTCTCTGGCACGTGCAATCATACAAAAACTCCGATGGGGTGGATCCCGTTGGACTTTTTGTTATCTCTCCTTGAAAATTCCGAGATATTTAACTGGCTGCCCCGCTTGGACTCGAATACGAACTTTTTACGAGATTATCTTCTATTTTGCTCTCTCGCGAAAGAAACTTACCGAATGGTGTAAATGATTCTATCCCGCTGAATCCAAAGAAACTATAACATTCTTTCAGGTATAAGACGATTCATCGATCGGCGGCAATAAACACAAATGCACATGCTAAATGCACATTTTAAGGCCGATTGAAAAGGTCTATACGGTTTTTTAAAAACAAAATAAATGCACATTTTTGATTATTGCACATGCCTTATTGGCTAAAAAGATTTGTTTTTTTTCTACAGACCAAAGAATTACCGGATCCGAAGGAGATCTACCCAGGACTTATACTGTACTCCCGCACGCCGATCGCTCACCCAGTTGATCACGTATATGCTAGAAAAAAGCAGAAAACACACACTATAAATAACAAAAACAGTATTCGGATGCACCTGCCTCTGTTTGTAGGGATTAATGATCCGCAAAAACACATACACGAGAATCGGCAAATAAGAAAGGACGGCACTACCGAAAATAATAATCAACAATGAGGATACAACATCCCCCACCCTGATGAGGAAATGATGACTCTTCAGCCAATGGAAGGCAAATATCCCTGAGAAAATCAATATACACACGCCATAAGAAATGTAAACGGCGGCTAGACAAACCCCTTCCTCTTTATATTGCCACGGATTCTTGAGAATCAAATAGAAGGCGATGGGGAGGTAAGTTAAGATTGAGACCCAGAAAAACACGACAGACAGTGTCGATAAAATATCAAACGGTTTTATTCCTTCTACTTGCTGTTGCTGATTAAAAACATAAATAAAAGAAAAGAAAACTAGGCACGCGGCATAAATTATCCCGATCATCCATATCCTTGATTTCTTGCTTTTTTCTATGCGAAATTCTTCACTGAGGATAAAGATCCCTTTGGAAGAGATTCTATCAGCTCTATAAAGGGGAGGATTTTTAACCAAAAGATAAAACGTGGTGGGAACGAAAGCCAAGACAGCCGACCAAAATAATATTAGTAAAATCACACCCAAAATGTTCATTTAACATAACACTTTTATTTGAGGGACACCGCTTCGACTCCGTTTTATAAACCCAACAATGCCTTGACCTTTTCTAGCATCTTCCGGCCTTGTTCGTTAAGAAGTAAAGCGCCCTTCTTTTCCCCCGTTGATTTTTCTTTCTCTGTTTCTTGAAATATGCTGTCATAAAGAATAATAGGGATTTTATTAAACTTAGGCATTTCTTTTAAACGGGTGGTCAGTCCCTCCATATTGACGCTATTGACAAAGTGCTTTAAGATAACCAAGTCCACAGAATGATGTGTTGCCTTGTCAAGACATTCTTCCGGATTAGAAACGAAATAAATAAGACAGTTATATTTGGAAAAAATCATCCTCAACTCATAAGAGACAATCGGATCATTTTCCAAGATGAAGATTTCCCGCTGTACTTCTCGATATTCGGGGCGCTCATCTTTTTTTTGTTTTTTATCATCGGCCCCGGAGGGGACTGCATCCATCCGCGACTTAGAGTGGGTCTGGCCAGTATCAAGCATGGCGTCCTTCAGCAAAAACTCTTCTTGAACAGAAATATCGGATTTCTTTTGTACAGATGAACTGGATTGTTGTGCGGACTGTGTGGCGTTAGACACATTTTCTTTCTTTTCTTTATTTACAATTCTCTCAATCTCCGCAATCAACCGATTTATCTCAAACGGTTTGGCCATAAAACCCTGCACTTCGAATTCCTTAAACAACTTTTCCATATTGGCCCGCGCGGTCAAGACAAAGACAGGATATTTTGGTTTTGAGTCCGCGCCGCAAATATGTGTGTAAAATTCAACGCCTCCCATCTTGGGCATGTTCATATCTAAGATGATGAGATCCGGCGTGGTCGTCTTTAAGCGCTCTAATCCTTCTTGACCGTTCTGGGCTGTGATTGTTTGGAAGCCCTGAGCTTCGAATTGGAATTGAAGCATTTCGACCAAATCCTTTTCATCATCAATAATCAAAATGACTTTCTTCCTCCCCATATCCTATGCTTTCCTCCTCTCTTGGATCGGAAGGATAAAATAAAAACTGCTTCCCTGGCCATCTTGGGATTCGACCCATATTTTACCGCCGTGCTGGCTAACAATTTCTTTGCAGATGGCTAACCCTAATCCTGTTCCTCCGGTTTTTCTCGTGGCCGGATCTCCCAATTGTTGAAATTTTTGAAACAACTTAGGGATATCTTCTTGACTAATTCCGGGACCAGTATCTTTGATGCAGATTTCGAGATGATTAGCATCCTGATGGTTTCTGCTGGTAACGGTAATCCCACCGGTCTCAGTAAATTTGATCGCGTTGTTAATGAGATTGTTAAGCAACTGATTGATCCGGTCAGAATCTACGGGAATCATCGGTAACCCGGGGGCGAGTTCAGCCTTCAAATAAAGGCCTTTCTTTTTAGCCACCGATCCCTGGAGATCAGCCACTTCTTTAATGATATTATTGATATTGTTTTTCTCTATTTTAAGCTGTGTCTTAACCGACTCCAATTTAGAGAGATCCAGGATATCATTAATAAGTTTCTCTAATCGGGCGACGTTATCCTTCGCTTTATTCAAAAAATTTTTTTGATCCTTCGTTAAATCCCCTGCCGTGCCGCTCATAACAATATCAATGGCCGTCATGATAGATGCCAATGGTGTCCTTAATTCATGAGAGACTGTTGAAGTAAAATCTTTTTGCCGTTCGTACATCGCCTTTAGTTTCCGGTTAGCCATCTCCAGTTCTTCGTTTTTCATTTTTGTCTCTTCGAATAATCTTCGATTTTCCACTACCAGATTATAATGCTCGATGGCCTGGCGAATGGTAGACAATAGCTCGGTGGTCTTCCAGGGCTTGCTGATAAAACGGTAAACTTCACCTAAATTGATAGCTTCTTCGGCAGCGGAAAAATCAGTATATCCCGTAAAGAGAATTCTAACCATATCGGGATATTTTTCCTTGATCTCTCTTAAGAATTTTACCCCTTGAATTTCCGGCATCCGCTGATCACTGACAATCACCTTTATCTTTTCTTTAGCAAGAATCTCTCGGGCCTGATTAACACTCGTTGTTCCCAAGACCCCGTATGGCTCCTTGATAAAAAGCCGTTGGATCCCATCAATAATGCTTTCTTCATCATCTAAAAACAAGACTTGAATTCCTTTTGACATATGATGCCCCCTCTAGAATAATAATTTATTTTAACTGATTCCCGATCCCGACATAGAAGGCATTAAGGATATCGCGTCTGCCGATCACCCCGACAATTTCTTTCTTGGATACAACCATAACAGGCAATGTATGAATATTTTTCGTACACATAATCTTCATAATTTCATAAAGAGTTGTTTCCTCTGTTATTGTAACGACATCTTTTGTCATAAACGCACCAACCTGCCTATCCGGATAATTTTCCAAATTCTTCCCATCATCCATATTCTTAATAATGTCTTTCATTAAATTAAAAAGATCCGTTGCCGTCACAATCCCGCAAATTTCTCCATTTTTAGTCACAACCGGAACACCGCTGATTTTAAAACGCATCGTCAGGTGGGCCAAATTCATGACCGTTTGATGCTCCTTGATAGTAATGGCAAACCGAGACATGATATCCTTTGCCTTGATACTTTTTAACTTTGCCTCTACTTTTTTTATATCAATTGCCATCGCACACTCTTTTCCAGAACAAAAATCAAGTTATGGGCAGCATAACGGTAAATGTTGTGCCTTTCCCAACTTCAGATTGAACCTTTATTTCGCCGCCGTGCTTTTTAACGATTTCATAACTAACACTCAAGCCAAGCCCCGTCCCCTGCCCAACCGGTTTGCTTGTAAAAAACGGATCAAAAATCTTTCTTAAATTCTCTGGAGAGATGCCCTTGCCCGTATCAATAACATCGACATAGACATATCGTCCCTCTTGATAGGTCTTAATCTCTATCATGCCTTTCTCCTCTATCGCCTGTACGGCATTCACCAGCAGATTAACAAAAACTTGTCCTAATCGCTGGGCGTTGCCCTTCACTAAAGGGGTATCCACGTAGTTCTTCTTAAGCTCAGCTTTATATTTAAGCTCGCTCTGTACAATACTCAAAATACTATCAATGACTTCTTCTATTTTGACCAACTCCATTGTATCTTTATCTTCCCGGGCAAAGGTGCACAGATCCAACACAATCTTTTGAATCCTTTCCAGCCCCCTTTGATTGTGTTGCAATAGATTATCGATGTCATTGATAATATAATCCAAATTAATCTCTTCCTCGAATCGGGCCATTTCCTGCACGATGGATTTTGCCTTTTCTAAATTTTCTTGTTCAATGGCCGCTTTTAAATTTTCCACCATCCTTAAGACCTTGCCATAATCGGCAATATACTGTCCCAACACCTCCATATTGTTATTAATAAAACCAACGGGATTGTTGATTTCATGCGCCACCCCTGCGGCCAATTGGCCGATTGAAGCAAGCTTTTCTGAGTGAAGGAGTTGCGCTTGGGCTTGTTTAAGCTCCTCGTGTGCTTTCTGCAGATCCGCAAGTGTTTGACGCAGCCCCTTCTCTCGCTCGGCCAATTCCTGATAGCTTCTTTTAAGTTCGTTCTCAATTTCTTTACGCTTGGAAATATCACGCAAAAATGCATTAAACTGATAATTTCCTATTATTTGAATAGGCCAAATTGTAATTTCAACAGGGAACTCCTTAGCGCTGTGGTGTAATGCCGTAAGCTCAACCGTTTTACCCAAAACAGGCCCTTCCCCGGTAGCCATAAAATGCTTAAGCCCTTTTTTGTGGGCCTCACGATATTGGGGTGGGATAATGGTTTCCGCTAAAGATTTTCCAATGACCTCAGAACGTGGCCAACCAAACATTGATTCCGCCCGACTATTCCAGTCGATAATAAGACCTTTAGAGTCGATACTAACAAAAGCGTCATTGGCGGTTTCAATAATTAAACGGCTGTGTTCCTGGCTTTCGCGTAGTTCACTGGTTCGCTGTTTGATTTTCTCTTCCAAATTTTCATGGGATTCTCTTAGTTTTTGTGTCATGTCATTGAAAGCCACGGCCAGTTGGCCAATTTCATCATTTGAGACTATTGCAACTTGTTTAGTTAAATCACCTAAAGAGATATCCCTAATAGTTTGTGTTAACAGCGTAGTAGGAGTGACAATGAGCCGGTGCACCACAAACAAAATCCCACCTGACAATAATATAATGATAGGTAGTAAAATCAAAACTATCCGTCCCGCTGCTTTTTTAGCTTGGACAAAAGCCACACGAACCGGCAGGCTGCAAACCAAACTCCAACCGCTCCCTTTATAAGACAGAAATCCCTCCTGAATGGCCATGGAAACTAACATATCTTCCGGGAAAATACCTTGGCCGCGATGGATAATCATCGATTTCGAACCTTCCTTATTAAGTTCCTGCTTTATTACTTTGCTTTGAGACTCATTCAATACCCCCCCCCCACCAGCATACAGTGAATTTCCGGCAATCACATCACCAGAATGATTAAATAAAACAACATTATCAACGGTTATATCATCCGACATCTGCTCAATAGCCATCCAAGTAAAATCTCCCACAACAGCGCCAATGATCGGCTTCTGAGGATTACTCATATCCCTTATCGGAGCGGCGAAAACGACGGCGGGTTCTCCGGTATGTTCTAAAATAACAAAATCAGAATAATTTGTTTCTCCTTTCATTGCTTTCTCATAAGCAATGTTTTTGTAATACCACCTGTCGAGAGATTGCCCCATCTCTCCTTCATCCATTGCCAAGATGATGGTTCCATCCGAATCAATAACAAATAAAGTATTCCATGGGCCAGTCACAATAGACAGATCTTTGATCCTTTTCAAATTACTATTCTTTTTATTTTCATCAGCCTGGCCTCTCGTATAATCCGCTAGATAATTGCCTAAGGATTCTTCCCCAGCGATCGCTTGAATATCGAGATATCGTTCATATAACGAGCGGTCAATTTTATCCATGGTATTCTCAAGAATTTCTAAGTCATTTTTCATAATTAAATCCTGCAATGCTGCGTGTGTAAAAAAGTACGCAGAGAATCCGACAATCGCCAATGTCAATCCGGTTGCCAACAGGATCATTAGAAGAATTTTAAACAGTAATCTTTGACGAAATTTAATTTTATTCATCGATCGTTTTTATAAACCGCCTCTCGATTAATTTGTCTGTATCGCTATGACGGGTATTGTTTTCCCCCTTTTGCCGGGCAACAAAATCCCCTATTTGTCGCATATTTCCGTACAAAGATTGAAATCCTGCAGCAAAAGTAAAGGCTGTTTGATTATCGTGTGCATCGAGCATCGTGATTCCTTTTAATTGCTGGGCAATATTTTCTGCCGTTTCACCAAATTCTTTGGCCACTATAGCATTTGCCTCGTCAGGATGTTCTTCCCAAAAGTTTAATGCTTTAAAATATATGTTTATGATTGTTTGAATAGTTTGGGGATGGGCATTAATAAAATCTGTCCTAAACGTTAAAATATCGGTAATAAGAGCCGGCGCTTCGGCAAAAGAATAGACCATATGAAAATTGCCGGAAGAAAATAACTGGGAGATAAAAGGCTCGTGTGAAACCGCAACATCGATTTCGCCATTATTTAATAACTTTGGTGTTTCGGCGGGGCCCGCATGAACGGGAATAATGTCAGAAATTTTCATCCCATTTTGCTCGAGCGCCCACATTAAAAAAAATTCTTCCAGCGTGTTGGGCTCATAACCAACCTTTTTCCCTTGGAAATCCTTGACTGTTTTGATATCGGTTCTACTCACGATGGCATCTGAACCATTGGAATAATCAATGGCCAAAACGACTTTGTGGTCAAGGCCGTTTAAATATTCATTAACGGCATCAAACGTGAGGTTGGCGCGCCCCTGCATTTTGCCGGCCATATAATCCTTAGAAAGGTCTCCTAAGGTTAGATAACGTTTTATTTCGACATCGAGTCCAGCTTCCTTAAAGTATCCTTTTTCTTGCGCAACGATTAAAGCCAGATATCCCGGCCATGTTTCAATGCCGATAACAATTTTTCCTTGATAAAGCTTTACTGTCTCTTGCTTCTTCCTAAGGGGTCCAATGGCAAAAATGGCGATGGCTAGAATTAATATAACAACCAGAATTCCCAATAAATATTTCTTCACGATATTCTCCTATAATCCATTTCCGCTTGTTTTTAAGGGAGTACCCGTTCTGGTCTTATCCGCATTAAACCGATATTTCCCCAATTCCAGCATACTCATATTCTCAAACAAAACTGCGTAAATTTAAAGTTAAAGTTTAAAAATATTAACCGTCATCTATATCCTATAAATACAAAAAGGCTCCATAGAATTTATTCTTTTGGAGCCTCTGTTATTTCACCGGGTTATTCCGAGATATTTAACTGGCTGCGCCATTAAGAACAGAATACGAACTTTCTATGAAATTATCTTCTGCTTTGCTCTCTCGCGAAAAAAACGTACCGAACGATATAAGTTATTCTATCCCACTGAATTTCAAGAAGCTATAAAATTCTCCTCGGCAGAGAACGGTTAAAAATTAGCCTGCCAAGAAATAATTGCACGTGCTAAATGCACATTCTGTAGTGAAATTGGAGGGGTTGATGCGGGCTCTTAAAGGGTGAAATAATTGCACATTTTTGGCTATTGCACATAGTGATAACACGTATTCTTACTTCTAACTTTTCTATAAAGATAATCATTTCGTAGGGCGCCAATAAGACAGGAAGATTTATTTAGCTGGTGGCTCAGCCTTTATATCGGCCGACTCCGCTCCAAGCTTCTTAGCTTTTTCTTCCTCTTTCAACTCTTGTTTTTTCTTCCTCGCTTCATCAATCGATCGTATATGCTTTATTACACCATGAAAATGAGAAACATCTTGTGCAATTAATAAGCCGGGCAATGTCGCTCCAGTTGCCCTATTAGCTTGATAAGCCGAAACGATTCCTATAATTCTTACGCCCTCTTTTTCGTTGAAACAAAATATAGGACCGCCGCTTACACCGTTGATAGAAACCCCATCAATGAGATAGGCTTTTCTATCTTCCCTGCGGGCACTAATACAACCCGAGAAGAAACATAATGTGTGGGGCTCAATATATGGAAAACCTATCCAACCAACCTCGAACCCAATATCTAAAGGTTGGTCTATCGCTTGTAAGGAGATTAAACTATCAGGAAAAACCGCTCCCTGAGGCTTTTGAAAGAAAATAATTGCTGAGTCCGTTCTTGCATCTGGAAAAACTATCCGGTTTCCCTCTTTTAAGAAAATTTGATCAGGGGAATTTGGATAAAGTATTCTAATAGGTTGTTGCCAATTGTCAGCCTCTTCCACAACATGTAGAGCCGTTACGATGCCGCACCACTGTTTATTGTCATTATAAAAACACAGAAAACCTGTGCCACTTCCCGCCGGAGTCTCAATCTTGACAAGATAAGGTTTGACTTTCTCAACAATCTGATTCCAATTCATTATCTATTCCAATTTTAAGAAAAAGCTTACGCTGCCTTGGCTGGAAAAAATCCCAGCATTTTTTCCATTCTGGCCTTGTACCCCTTGTCCGTTTTTACTATAAGATCCATACTAACCAGCTCATTGATATCTCGACTCAACATTTTTGCGGATCCGTGTTTGTAATATTCTATTACTTTGGGGTTCAAGGTGACTAATAATTCTTTGGCAACGGGTTCGCTCTTCTTAGAAAGTTCAAGGACAAGAGCCCTCATTCGTTTAGTACTCTTTTCAGAACGTTTATGTTCCTTAAATTTTTCATAAACATAATTTTCCCAAGAAGTATCCAAAACTTGCTTAAAAATATACTTTAATTGTTCAACAAGGCCATCTCGAAATCCTTGAACGGCATAGACAACGAAGTCACAAGCGTCTCGCTTTTGAGTAGCAATGTTCAACTGACGATAATATTCATTACGTGTCTGATTATAATGGTTCCAAAGAAGATGGGCGGCAGGAGATGAAATACCAACAGATATCAGAATGGCAAACTCCAACAAACGTCCAACACGGCCATTTCCATCACCAAAGGGATGAATCCACTCAAGATAAAGATGCGCCACAATCGCTTTTATAAGGTTACTAACAATGTGGTGAACCTTATTGATTTGAAAATAATCGCTATTTAACCAAGAGCACAAGTTGTCCATTAAGGCATCAATATCTTGTGGATCAACCGCTTTATAATTTCCGACCCCCACCGGTACATTTCTAAATTCACCAGGAACCACATAATCAGGACAAGGAACATTGTACAAAATGACCTTGTTAAACCTTTTAATTTCTTCCTTATTTATTACAAGCTTCTTACCATTGCATACAGCGTCCTTCAATTCGTTACACAACAGCAATATATTATCTACCTCTTGTTTTAAATATTCTTTTGAAGGAGGGAGCTCCAATTTCTTATCAATAATCTGTCTGACCTGTTCTTCTGAAAGCGTGTTCCCTTCAATAGCTGTCGTAGCATTAATACCTTTGGCTAAGTATACTTTGTGCATCTCCTGAGCGGTTGAAGGACGCAGAGGGATACGAGAAATATGTTCACACTTGGATAAACATTCACCCAATTGAATCCAAATGGGGTAAGAGAGCCCTTGTAAATTTACCTTGAATGTTAACCAAGGATACTTCAAAATTATGTCTTTATTATTGTCCATAATTATGTCCTATATAAACATTTTAATTATATGCTATTAAGATAATTTTGTCCATAAATATGTCCACAATAAATATACAATTATAACAGCAATATGTCAACGATTAAATTCCCAGGGGACATAAAAGCCCCAATCATTATTCATAATTGAGGCTTCAGTGAAAAAGTTCGTATTCTAAGAATATTGGCTGCCCCGCTTGGACTCGAACCAAGATACTGAGATCCAGAGTCTCATGTCCTACCATTAGACGACAGGGCAATATCTATCTAAAAATTTTTCTAGAAAGGATTTACCTGCTCACACCCCATCAAAAATCTCAAACGTTGGGAAGGACACTGAAATCTGTTGATTCCCCCTAGAGGAGCTGCTTTTTTTCTAAAATTCTTTGTTTAAATAATCCAGGGATATTTTATCTCCCGTTTGATATCCCTTTTCCTCAATAACTCTTTTTATCATCTGCACTCTTTCTTGAGGATGAGGGTGGGAAGAAAAGAAATGGAAAAATTTCCCCATTTTTTCTTTTGCTTTGGCCTTCTCAAAAAAATCCGTTGTGCCCGCCACATGGCCGTAAGTCTTTTGTATCAAGTCCAATCCAAATAAATCCGCCGCTGTTTCTTGCGCTTGGGAAAATTTCATGTCCGCACTGGAAATAAAACCTGCCAGAAAATTGCTGGTGAAACTATCCGTTCCCAAAAATAGGGTGGACAACACCAAGAAGACCAATCCTCGTCCAAGGCTTCTTAAGTGGTCTCGATGCACAAAATGTCCCAATTCATGGGCCAAAACCATCGCGAGTTCATTCTTTGATTCAACCTCGTTTAATAGCCCACTCAATATCACAATGTGGCCTCCGGGGAAAGCCAAGGCGTTAACCTCCTTTGATTCTACAACGTGGACTTGATAACCCATCTGCGGCAGGGTGATGTCCGCATGATGAATGAGGTCATTTAAAATCAACTGGATGTGTTCTTCTTGCCCTGACCTCTTTTCATTATCAAATTGTTTTAAAAATAATTTCCCAATCTTTACCTCCATGTCAACAGATAGTCGAGGGGCCATATAATCCACGCTGACGCCCAGGACAATATAAATGACCAAAAGAAGACCTGTGATCTTAATAACGAGTTCGAAAAAATCCTTCAAAGGTGAGGAAGAAGAAACATTCACATTGCCGTCGATCGCTTTGGGCGTGTATTTTATCATTTCTGATAATAAACGGCTGTCCCATAAGCAAAGGCCTCGACACTCCCTGTCTGGGTGATCAGGGATGTCTCAACACGTAAATTCAAAATGATATCCGCGTCTTTGGCCATTTCTTTCATTCGCAGGATAGCCTCTCTCCTGGCGCGGTCAACCAAGGTTTCATAAGCAGAGATCCGCCCTCCTAAAAAACTCCTTAACCCCGAAAAAATCAACTTAAAATAATCGGTTGAGATAACGATGTTCCCGTGTACAAATTGCGTTGTTTTAATCAGCCTATTCTCATCTAAAAGGTTTTCCGATGTCACGGCCGCAAGATTAAGCAACTTTGATTCCCGTTCCTTGATGGATTGATAGTGCCTTTTCTCAACCAGTGAACCCGAAAAATATCCTGCAGCCAAAGCAAGGAAAAACAATAGAATATCAAATAAATCCCCCATCTTTGATCCCCCTCTTAAATTTATTCTACTCTGACTGCTGTCCCATAAACGTAAATCTCCGAGGCGCCTTGAGCGATATCCGAGGTAGCAAATCTTGTATTGACAACGGCATTGGCGCCCAACTGCTCGGCCTGTTTGACCATCCGATTCAGGGCTTCTTCACGGGTCTCTTCCAATAACTTTGTATAACTCTTGAGTTCCCCTCCGAAAATGTTTTTAAAACCTGCTCCAAAATCTTTAAAAACATTCTTCGATCTTACGGTACTCCCTGCGACAAGTCCAAAATGCTCTGCAATCTGTTTGCCAGGGACATATTCAATATTCGTAATGATCACAGATTCTCTCCTTTCTTTAATCAGTGTAATCTGACTTTAAATCGACGTAATCATAAAACATTGATTTTTATAAAGTCCTATTAAAATGAGGACAGCTCCCATCTTGTCTGAATAAGACTGGGAGCTGTCCTTTTAAAAAATTACAAATCTTGACAATCAAAGACTACCATAAATTCTCTTTAATCCAATTATCCATTTTCTCAACATTATCATACGCATCATCCACAAAGGGACGCACGGATTCACAGCCACCTAAAAGGATACTTGTCATGAAAAAAAAAGCCAGCATCCAAATCCTCACACACCACCTTCGCTCCTTGTGCATTCTTGTGCCCTCAGAAGAATTATTGGTCATTATCCTTTAAAATCTCGGTTAATCTCTGAACTGTCTTTTCTCTCCCCAACACCGCCATGGTTTCAAATAATCCCGGGCCCACTGTTTTCCCGGTCAGCGCCACTCTCACCGGGTGCACCAGATCCGCGGCCTTGATCCCTGATTCCTCTACTATCTTTCGAAAAACCTCCTCAGTGGTTTGGGCATTGAACTCTTCAATTTTATTCAACCGTTCACTTAATAATTGGAAGGTCTTCGTCTTATCCTTTATTAAAAACCTTTGTTTGTCTTCCCCGCTGATCAAAACTTTGTCATTAAACAGATACCGAGTCCAATCCAAAAAATCAATTAAGGTACCGATGCGGCTTTGATACAAGTGTACAATATTTTTCAGATTTTTCCTATCATAATTATCGTTGATATACCCCTTGTCCTTTAAAAAGGGGACTAATAATTCTGTCAAATGATCGGAATCGAGCTTCCTTATATATTGGGCATTGAGCCACTTGAGTTTCTCTAAGGAAAAGGCCGCCCCAGCTTTATTGATCTTCTTGATAGAAAATTTCTTAACGGCGGATTCTAAGGGGATCATCTCTTGATTGTTCCCCGGTGACCAGCCTAGAAGCATCAGATAATTCACCACCGCCTCCGGGAGGAACCCTTCCTTTTTGTAATCGCTTACCGCCACCGCACCATGTCGCTTGGAAAGCCGTCCTCCCTCTTCCCCCAATATCAAGGGAAGATGGGCAAACTTAGGGATTTTAAACCCCAGGGCCTCGTAAATGACGATTTGTTTAGGGGTATTAGAAATATGATCCTCACCCCGAATCACATGCGAGATCCCCATCAAGGCATCATCCACTACACAAGCAAAGCTATAAGCGGGTGTTCCATCCGACTTCATGAGAACTTGGTCTTTGAGGGTCTCTGTATCAACTTCAATTTCATCGCGGATCAAATCAAAAATTTTAACCTTTTTCTTGGGCATTTTTAATAAAATGGCCTCGCCCTCTTTAAAGGCCTTGCCTTCCTGCAAAAGCCGCTGTGCATGTTCGCGATAAATGGTAAACCGCTCACTCTGACAATAAAATTCATCCCACTTCAGGCCCAGCCATTCCATACTCTCTAAGATTTCCTGCAAGTATTCTTCCTTGGATCGCTCCCGATCCGTATCCTCGATGCGCAAAAGAAACACACCGCCCTGAGAACGGGCATACATCCAATTAAAAAGGGCGGTGCGTGCTCCACCGATATGTAAATACCCGGTTGGACTCGGGGCGAATCTGACTCTCACCATGGCTTTTGTCCTTCCCTGAAATTTCAATTCCTTTATCAAACAAAAAATCCTTCTAAACGTAAAACTCATGTGCTGTGAATCATTCTTTAGAAGGATTAGTAAACCTTATTTTTTATGGGCTGATTCCCTTCCCCTAAAGAAAGGGAATTTAAAAAGGCTTAAAAACGTTATTTAAAACTGGGAGTGCCTTCCCCTTGTTTCACCAAACGTTTTGCGATTTCATCGATGCGCTGACGATCCCTGTCTGTCAGATTAACAAATTCAATACCGATATCATAAAATAATGGTTTTTTTTCTTCCTCCATTTTACGTCGAATTGACCAGACCACCTTTCCGTGACATTTCACATGCATTCCCATATCTAAAAGGTCGAGCTCGATTTCCACCGGCGAAAATAATTTAATATTTCTTTTCAAGATCACACAAGCCCCACCGATCCCGATATTTTCCGTATGTGTGAGAATGATATCCTTTTCTTCTTGGTCACCGCGAATAACAACCAGGCAGGGATACTGCACCCTCGGAAATTTTCTTCGATCCATTCCACTCCATGCATTCATGGTAGCCTCCTTTGTAAACGGATAATATTTCGGGCTAAACCAGTTTGTTCATCAACATCGATGACTGCCCCATGCAACCACGTATTATCTTTAGCGACTTCAAACCGCACCGGCATGCTGGTTAGAAATCGCTGGATAATCTTTTCCTTATCCTGCCCAATGACAGAGTCATGGGGTCCGGTCATTCCGAGGTCAGTAATATAAGCTGTCCCCTTCGGCAAGATTTTCTCATCGGCTGTTTGAACGTGTGTATGGGTCCCTAATACTGCAGAAACCTGGCCATCAATAAAAAGTCCCAAAGCAATCTTTTCGCTGGTGGCCTCGGCATGAAAATCCACTATTATCATCTTAGTATCTTTTTTAATTTGTTCAACAATTTTCTGCAATGTTCTAAAGGGGCAATCTACATTATATCGCATAAAGACTCGGCCGATGATATTTAAAACCCCTATCCTTTTACCCGATGGACATTCAAAAAGACAAAAGCCTTTTCCTGGTGTCCCTTCCGGGAAATTAGCCGGACGGATAATCGTGTCTTTTTCCTGTAAATATTCGATAAGCTCATGCCGATCCCAGACATGATCCCCTAACGTTAGGACATCGCATCCGAACCGAAAAATTTCTTCGGCAATGCGGGGAGTGATCCCTGCTCCGCCAGCGGCGTTCTCAGCATTGACCACGGTTAATTCAATTTTAAATTCTTCTTTAATGGCGGGCAGAAGTTGTGACAATGACTTTCGTCCCGGTTCTCCCACCACATCGCCGATAGAGAGGATATTCATATTTATAAAAACTTTTAAGCTTTCAGCAATCAGCTATCAGTTTTCAGAAGGTTTGAAAAAAAGCTCAATGCAATTAGAGCAGTTCTTTAATGTCTTTTCTTAAAAGCGGAAGACTGAAAACTGAAAGCTTATCTTAATAAGTAATAGTTTCGTCTATTCGTACCTAAATCTTTTAAATCCCTTCTGACAACTTAAGAGCTGAAAGCTGATAGCTTATTTTGCAAACTCGATGGCCCTTGTCTCCCGAACCACAATGACTCTGATTTGTCCCGGATATTCTAATTCTTGTTCGATGCGTTTTCTAATATCGCGGGCGAGGACAATGGCTTCATCATCATTGATTTTATCAGGTGTCACCATGATGCGCAATTCCCTTCCCGCCTGGAGGGCATAGGCCTTGTCCACACCTTTAAAGGAATTGGCAATCTTTTCCAAACTTTCTAACCGTTTGACATAGGTTTCTAAGGTTTCCGCCCTGGCCCCGGGACGAGCTGCGCTGATAGCATCGGCAGCGGTCAACAAAATCCCAAAAAATGTATTAGACTCCACTTCCGCGTGATGGGAGGCAATCGCATTGACCACTTCATCAGGTTCACCAAATTTACGCGCCAAATTTCCCCCTACAATAGCATGCGTTCCTTCTTCCACTTCTTGACTCACAACCTTACCAATATCATGAAGAAGTCCGGCCCGAATAGCAATCTTGGAATCCAACCCCAATTGACTAGCCATGAGCGCCATTAACTGGGCTACTTCTTTAGTATGAACTAAGGCATTTTGACCAAAGCTGGTACGGTATTTGAGTCGTCCCACCAATTTCAATAATTCCGGATGCATGCCATGGATACCCAGATCAAAGGCGGCCTTATCGCCTTCCTCCTTAATCTTGTTTTCAATTTCCTTTTTGGCTTTTTCGACCACTTCCTCAATTCGCCCCGGATGGATTCGTCCATCATTGATCAAATTCTCCAAGGCAATCCTGGCAATTTCCCGCCGGACCATATCGAATCCGGAAATGGTTACCGCCTCAGGGGTATCGTCAATGATAATATCAACACCCGTAGCCATCTCCAGGGCCCGGATATTCCGACCTTCCCGGCCGATGATGCGCCCCTTCATTTCATCACTGGGCAGACTGACGACACTAATGGTGGTTTCGGCCGTGTGATCAGAGGCACAGCGTTGGATGGCGGTCGTAATGATTTGCTTAGCCGTTTTCTCTGTGTTTTCTTTGATTTCTTCATCCATGCGTCTGATGCGGGTCGCCTTTTCCTGAATCAATTCCTCATCCAGACGGGATAACAACAACTGTTTGGCTTCTTCCCGGGTCATGGTTGAGATCGTCTGCAGGCGTTGCTTTTCTTCTTCAATCAGTTTTGTCAACTCTTCCCTTTTTGTCTTAATGGATTCTTCCTCGTGACGCAAGGTTATAAGCCTTGTATTGATATCCTTTTCTTTCTTTTCTAGCAGGTCAACGCGCTTCTCTAGATTCTCTTCCTTTTGCAGGATTCGTTTCTCGGCATTGGCGATCTCTTCCCGGCGCTCTTTGGTTTCCTTTTCAAAGTCTTGACGCAGCTTTAACATTAAATCTTTGCTGGCCAGCTCAATCTCTTTCTTACGACTTTCTGCCTCTCGTGAGGCCATGTCCGTCAATTCTTTGGCCTTTTGCTCAGCCTCTTTGATCTTTTTATTAGCAAAGAAGGTCCTCACAAAAAAACCAATCGCGACCCCTATCAGCAACGCTGCCGAGGCAATAACGATAATAATGTTAAGATGTTGTTCTTCCATAGACAACTCTCCCCTCTATTATGATCGGAAATCACCCCGCCGCCCCACCAAGGTGGGCAAAGAGACAGGGTGTCCCCTTTACCTAAAATTGAGAATGGTATTGGATTGATGGTATAATGCTTGGTGATTAATTAACGATAATGCGGGAAACCGGAATGTCGTGCTTCTCAATAGGTAAGAAATCTAGAATTTGAAAGTCAAAAGCAAGGCCAATGCTGGGAATCTTATGGGTAAGATTTTTCAAGAATCGGTCGTAATACCCTTCCCCTCGTCCCAAGCGGTAATTTCTCTTATCAAAGGCAACTCCAGGCACGATCACCATATCAATTTCATCTAAGGGAATCCGTCTGGATTTATCGAACCTTGGCTGTTTGATCCCATAAGGACCCAGATCTAAATCATGCTCTGGATTTTGAATCAATGCTGGGATAATCTTCTTTTTCTTTTGGATAATAGCGGGGAGGGCAATTTTCTTCCCTAATTTTAAAGCTTGCTTCATCATTTCAAATGTATCGACCTCTCCATCAAAGGATGCATAAAAGAGTATGATTTTAGACTTCCGAAATTCCGGTATAGAAAAAAGTTTCTTTAAGATCACCAAACTTTTCCTAAGCCGTTCTTCCTCCTTTTGGTTTCGTAGTAATTTTAAGATTCTGTTTCTAATAATCGTTTTTTTTCCTGGCAATGGTTTATGAGTATTTGGTTAAATATTTGATTTTCAGCATTCCTATAATATCATTTTTTAATTAAACTGACAACCCGAAATTTAAATTCCG
>CAYJXI010000037.1:0-29991 GCA_964374105.1 uncultured Planctomycetales bacterium | reverse complement strand
CTTTCATATCTTCAACCCCTTGCTATATGGATTCTTCATAGAACTTTTGACACTATCTTCCCTTAAAAAAATATTGGCCGAGAGACTACCACTAAACCGAATGAATGACATGGACTACGATTCCCCAAACCTCAAAATCCGCACCATCTTTAATCTCAATAGGCGGATAATCGTCATTCTCGGAAACCAAATATAATTTATCCTTCATTTTACGAACTCGCTTAACCGTAAACTCACCATTCAAGACCGCAATGACAATCTTTTTATCTCTCGGCTCAAGCGAACGGTCAACCACCAAAATATCCCCCGAATGGATTCCCGCCTTGATCATTGACTCGCCTTTGACTTTCACAAAGAAGGTGGCTGCGGGGTGTTTAATGAGGAATTCGTTTAAATCAAGTTTCTTATCGAGATAATCATCGGCGGGGGAAGGGAAACCGGCGCGGATTCTGGAAAGAAACATCAGCAACTCGCGCTTTGTTTTAACCTCGCATGGATAAATATTGGTGATTTTCATATTTTAAAAATCAATCGCTGTCCCCGATGATCCCCCTTTTACGAAACGCTACACTAACTGCGACAAGAATGTTTTACTTGGGACAATGACAGGTTCTTTATAAGAAAAACAGTCTTTGTTAATATAATCCATATCCAACGTGACTTGAAAAGCGTGCTTGGCATTAATTTTATTCTGGAAATAATACAGATTTTTATTCAAGCTTTGATCCTGGGAGACCTTAGCTTCTACCAAAAACCATGGCTTTTGATTTTTGGTAACAAGAAAATCGACTTCCCTCTTTTCTTTATCTCGGATGAACCATAAATCATAGGTCCCCAATCCACGATCTGTCCAGAAGTGCACTGCCTTTAATAAATGCAGGGCCACAAAATTCTCAAAACGGCTTCCCGGATCCTCAACATTCACCCAGTCCCAAAGAAAAGTCTTAGGTTCCTTAATCAAGGATCGCGGGACATTTTTTGACCATGGCTGGATAGTAAAACAATAGAAGAATGACTGTAATGTCTTGAGCCAGCGACGGATGGTATCAACGGAGACGTTTACTTTGGTTGCCAGAGTACTGTAATTTGTCGACTGTCCGGACTGGTGTTTTAACATTTCAGCTAAGAGCTCAATTTGTCCTAATTCTTGAATTCGACTTAGATCACGAATATCCTCTTCAATCAACTGACGTTGCCGTAGTGTTTTCCATTGGTTCAAGAATCGTGTATTATTTTTTAAAAAAGGCTCTGGATACCCACCATTTTTAAGAAGCTTATTAAAATCCGTTTCTTTAATAGATAACGGCGGATTGATTTCCTTATTCGATAAATTGACCCTCGCGATTTCACCAACAGACAAGGGATGCAATCGATACAAAAAATACCGTCCCATCAAGCTGTCACCGCCTTTTTTATAAAGATCCAATCGTGAGCTGCCGGTGACAATAATATTAACTCTTCGCTTATAGGTATCAAAAAAACCCTTAAGAAATGTTTTCCACTTGCCGTATTTATGAATCTCATCAAAAACGACAACTGGTTTACGTGCTGAAATTTTATCTAATCCAACGTGATTGGCAACATGGGTGACCCCTTTGACAACAATAGCCCTGTGATCCAAATTATCCCAGTTAAGATAACTGAGTTGATCGGTTAATCCTTGGGCCGTCAGGCTCACGGTAGTCTTCCCTGCTTGCCGAGGTCCAGACAAAAACAGCATCTGCTGGTTTGATTTAAAATGCTCTGTTACGACAGATGTATAAATTCTTTTCACAGACTTCTCCTTGACGCGTCAACTGGATATTTAAGTATGACCAGTTTAACATATGTCGTAAATTGGTCAAGACCAATTTACGATAATACGTATAATGGTCATTACAAAAAATAGCGTTCCTGGGCTCTTCAGTTACGATCCTCGGATGTTAGTGGGGGTGTTGGCACGGGACTTCAATCATTTACCAACCAAATTCCATTCGATCTCGTTGACCTGCTGAACAACGATAGGTTTAAATTTTCGCTCCATCTAGCGCTATAAGTGAAACCGCCTCCTAATCAAGTTCCCTATCCTGCAAATTCAAGATTTCTTTTTCCCTAATCTTACAAAGGATTATCCTCGCCAGAATACGCAACCCCTGCATGTTCCTGTATTATGCTAAGAACAATATTATCAATATATTGCAATTTATTCCTTCTAAGCGATCCTCCTAATTTCCCTTCCAGTCCAGCGGCTGACGTCCACCCACGCTCATGGACAGGTCCTTTAATTCTTTCATTCCGTAAATGATCAAATACTCGTTGTCCGTAGGAGAAAATTCATTCGCCATCATGTCCACGGGCCGCTTTTCGAGGGCCGCCTTGAGATACTGCTTGCAGTCGTTGATGTACATGCAAACATCCTTTTTAAAACTGCCGGTAAAAAATTCCTTTGGAATATCTTTTTTCTTCATCTTCCGCCTCCTCAATGAGCCCCTCACTTGAGGGACTACCTCTAAACAGAATGAATGACATGCACTACGATTCCCCAAATCTCAAAATCCGCACCATCTTTAATCTCAATAGGCGGATAATCGTCATTCTCGGAAACCAAATATAATTTATCCTTCATTTTACGCACTCGCTTAACTGTAAACTCGCCATTCAAAACTGCAATCACAATCTTTTTATCCCTCGGCTCAAGCGAACGGTCAACCACCAGAATATCCCCCGAATGAATCCCGGCCTTGATCATCGAATCGCCTTTGACTTTGACAAAAAATGTCGCGGCCGGATGTTTGATGAGATATTCGTTTAAATCGAGTTTCTTATCGAGATAATCGTCTGCGGGAGAAGGAAATCCAGCTCGAATTCTCGAAAGGAATAACGGCAATGCCCTTCTTGACTTAACATTACATTTGTAGATTGAGGTGACTTTCATAAATTATCACATTCGATTTATTTCGTTACAATGCGAAACCGGTAGTTTAGGTGTTTTGTTATTATCTACAACCTTGACATCGACGAAACCGATGATAAAATTAAAACATGAACAATAATTTTAGAAATTTTACAGCTTATCTTTTGATTGGCGCAGTACCTGCCGTCGCAGTTTTCTGCGAAACCAGATGTTCTGAGGCATGCGAGGAAGTTGGCTATAGTGCACATCCTCACGAAACCACAGCTCCAATCCCTAGCGGAGATAATGCCCAAGCTGGGGTTTTTACTTCCGGAACATCAAGTGGGACAAGCTCAACTATCATTTTGACAAAGGGTACACTCTCCAAGTAGAACACCCCGCTTAAAAGTTTATATTCACCTATAAGCTCCTTCGGTATTTTATGTCTTAATATCCTCTATTGTTCCCAATACCGACGGAATAAAATTATTTCTGTAAAAAACCTCTTTATCCTTCGTAATCAGCTTATATCTCCATCCCCGCTCTTTGCAATATGCCTCAGCAACTTCCCGCTTCAAAGCCGTAGAAGTCCAAAAAAGCAAAGGCAACCCCTTTGTTTCGTGCACTTCCTTGCTGCTGTCATTAAACTCAACTAAAAAATCAGGGATATAATACCTGGTAATGAATAACGCCTTGTAAGGGATTTTTATCCCGTGTCTTTTCGTCCATGTTTTAACGCCCGGCATTCTTTCTAATTCAACCATGTAGTATTTTTCAAGGTCGGAATCATAGGTTTCTTCACCGGCGGGATTTCTTTTAAGCCCAATCAATTTACCTCTTGAAGAAATCATGATTTTGGAGGGTGGTTGAGAATGCCTGCTACTAATGTGGGGTCAAGAAATACTTCCCTAATTTCTACAATAGCAAACCACAGCTTATGCAATAAATGCCTGTCTTCCACAGTAAAAAGTTCATTGCCCAACAAGAATCGTTTTTTGATATGGCCCTTAAGCACGTAATAAATAATGTCCTGCCGCTTGTCGGGGTTACGGTCATATTCTTTTAAAGAATCTCGGCAAATGATGCCTAGTTCGTTTTGAATTGCCGACTTTAGCTGGTCAATGTCTAATTCGGTTCCTTGCATGACCTTCTCAACATCAATATGCCAATCATCGGCTGTTTCCTGCTCGTTAAACCCCGAAGCCAGCTTTCTTTTCTTGATTTCCTTAATGGTTTGCTCAATGTCAATCTGTTCTGTTTGATACGGATAATCGTCTAAATATTTTTCCCAGTCGTTAATCATTTCGAGTTTATCTTTGGGGGGATTGGGTATGCCATCAATAATGCTTTGTATGTCCCCGAATAAATCTCCGACCTGTCCTTCCGCTTCGACCTCCTCAGTGCCAAATTCTTTTGGCTTAGGGATTTTATTGAAATCAATCAGCTCATCCGGATTGACCGCCCTTTCATATTGATCTGCATCCAACATTTCCCAGAGCCAGTCGTGCTTTAGAACTGGGTGGTCAACGACTAAACATTGCTCCCATTCATCTTTCTTATGCGGATCAATCCTTCTTAATCCCCTACCGATAACTTGCTGTCCATAAACCGAATATTTTTCATTTGTGTACTCATTCATTTTGTAACAGAATTTTCTAAAAAGAAGGATCACGGAAATGTTCTTAACATCCCAGCCTTCCCTCAGCATTAAGACAGAAACAATGGCATCGTATTGGCAATCTTTAAGGTGCTGATTAATTTCCATGGCTTCTATTTTGTCGCCCTCTTCGCTCTCATTGGTTACCAGCAAAGTATTCATTTTGAACTCGTTTTGTAAAACTTTTGCGATATTTCTGGCATCCGCAATCGATATAGCCACAACAAACAACAAGGGTTTCCATTTTGGCTTGCCATCCGCGTCATCGAGAGCCACCGTTTTTTTCTGGTAATCAAGGCATTGCTTGGCAATGGATATCTGTTGACGCATGGGTTTCTCGCTGGTTATATACCGAGTGGGCCTTATTTTCTTGTGTTCTATTTCTTCCCAAGGAACTTCCTCAGCTCTCAATTCCTTCCCCGTTTCGGTATCTTTATAAGTCAGTTTGACTGAACCTTCTAAGCCCCGCTCTTCAGAGCGGGGAGTTGAATCGCCCTATAAAGTGGGGATTTCAAGGGGAACGCCTCCCCTTGAAGAATCTAACAAGAAAGCCCCGCCATTCATGGCGGGGAATAAAGAGTTTACTTTTTCAATATCAGGCTTACAAACTACGATCCTTTTAATAATTCTGTCCTGCATGGCTCTTTTGATGCCATAAACCAGGATTTTTTCGCTGTCCGGATGTAACCCGTCAAGCCTATCCGGGGTAGCCGTCGTATCGAGGCGCAATATCCGTTTTTCTTTTAATTTGTTTAAGACCTCATTGTAATTATCGGCTTTTGAATTGTGGGCCTCATCATTAAAAATGACCATGTCTCCGAGATTTTTCATGATGATATCAAGGCTGACCTTCCCATCATAAATTTGATGAATGTTGCCTAAAATGATATTGGCGGACCGTATCCCTACCGGATCCTGGCCTTGTTCCATCATGTGCAAGGACATATTTTCTGCGAGACCATTGCGGAAGAACGGGAATGTTTTATAAACAAACACCCGGCTTTCAGGGTCAAATTCATCTCTCAAGCGAGCTCTTACAATCGTATTAGGAGTCAATATCAAAAACCGCCGGGCATCATGAACCGTCAGCATATACGCAATAATACCGGCGATAATAACCGACTTGCCGCCGCCGGTTACAACTTCCACTAACAAATCTTTTTTATTAAGGACTTCATAAGAATAAACAACCCTTTTGATTGATTCTATCTGGTGACGATAAAGCGGCGGGACAAAATTGGGATCATCCAGATTCCTTAGGAAATCAACAGCTTTGCCGGATTTGACTTCAGACAAAACTGTTTTGTAACCGTCTTTGCACCAATTTTTAAAATCTAACTCATGTTCTTTAAAAGCGTATTTCATTTTATTTCAATCCCTATGGTCTTTACGGCTTCACCACCCAAATTATCTTGGACCCGGCAGGCAATGGTGTATGTTCCCGATTTTTCAAATTCTTTTTCCGCGCTCAATTTGGCGACGTATTTGCCGTCCTTCTGCTCTCTCATCAGCGCGTATTCACTTTCGGCAAATCTCCCGTTCTGAAAGTCAAAATCCCACTGGCAATTGATCAAATAGCCATCAACGTTATTGCTTCTGGCCACCGCCTCAAACTTATAATGAAGACCGCTGGCTTTCTTGTAATGAATATCCGTGATAGAGGGCTGGGCAATAAATTTAAGCAAAAACTCGCCCCTGTCAGCATCCTGATAATGCTCCAGTATTCTCTTCCTGAACAATTGGCTGTTGATTGGGATCAATTCAATCTCAACCGGCAAATTCTCTTTATAAAAATAATTCTCTAATATTTGCGCATATTTCTGCAATGTCGGAGGAAATACCCAGGCTACGACTTTTAGCCGCATCTTTATATTCTTCTGATAGCGCAGCTTTAAGGTGTCTTCAACAAACTTCTTTAACCGCTTTTCAGAAATAGACTCATGCGGCTTTACGGATCCGATCAGGATTGTGGTCGAGGCGTTCATAACGCCGGTGATTTCGCCTTCGCCGGTAAATCTTCTGGCTTCATAGCAAGTCAAAATAAAGTCTTCGAATTCTTTTTGGCTTATGAACTCAAATTTTTCTATCGGATATACCCCCGTGTAATAAACTCTGATATCCGGGACGGCCTTTATGGTTAAACCCAAAGAGGGCTGTTCTTCTTTCTTTGTTTGCTTCTTGGCTTTTGTAGATGCCGTCCTGCCGGAAATCTCTTCAGCGTCATTTATCAAACGGTTTAAGGCAACGGAAGAGGCAACTCGGGAAATATCACAACCTATGAATTTGCGATTAAACTTTTGGGCCACCGCACAAGTGGTTCCACCACCCATAAAGAAATCTGCAACAATATCTCCTTCGTTGGACGAGGCTTTAATTATACGTTCAATCAATATTTCAGGTTTCTGAGTAGGATAACCGATTCTTTCACTGTCTGTGGCTCGAATAAAATCTATAGTCCACACATCATTGGAGGGTTTTCCTTTAGAGATAATCTCGTCTAAATATCTTTTATACGGCTTTTGGCCTTTTGCCTGTCCTCTTGTTTCCCATACCCATTCTTTTCCATCTGGGTCTTTATAAACTTTCCGGCGTAGTGATTTAAGCCGCTCCTCCAGACCCCACGGTTCTGTAAGCATTGTAAATTTGAGATTTTCAGACTTTGAGTAAAAAAGTATTGTGTCGTATTTTGAATTAAATTTTGATGTTAAATGCATCTCTCGTCCTGGATAATGCCAAGCGATTGCATTTCTGAAATTTTCATAACCAAATATTTTATCCATTTCACATTTGATGTAGTGGCTTGCATGCCAATCGCAATGAACATATATTGAACCAGCATTCGTTAAGGCTCGTTTCATCTCCCAAAGCCGGGCATTTAGCCAAACCAAATAACTGGGCAAGCCGTCCTCCCATATATCTCGGAAGGTTCTAATTTCGTTATCGTCACCCCATATTTGATTGTAGTTTCGGCCGGAGAAAAATGGTGGATCAATATAAATAAGGTCTATGCAATTCGACGGTAAAGCTCTCAACACATGCAAATTATCTCCAAAGAAAATCGCATTAAGCGGTATTCTTTTATTCTTTTCATCCAGATATCCCCCGGCTTGCGGTGAACCAAAGCTAATGACATCTTCAGGGGTATTCGGCTGTAGATAAGGCAGCTTTAGAAAAGGAAATACACTGTCAAAGGCTTTGTCCGGGTCAAAGCCCATCGGCGGGTTTGTTTGATCAGGAAGATTGTGAACCCCCCGTCTCCCAGCCCGGGATTTTATAGAATCCGCTTTAAAAACAACCTTTTGCTCGGGAAGTTTCTGGGACAAACTCTCCTGCGCCGTCCCTTCAAGCTCTGTAATCTCTTGAGTGGCCTTGGAGCGAATGTCTTCGGAGTGATTATCCGTTTGCTCTTGCTGTCTTTTTGTGCGCTTCATTCTTTATTTTTCTGCTACGAAACCATTAGTAATTGTAAAGCCTGGGCCTTCAACTTTTAATGAATGCATTTTGTCTAAACTATTCTGGGTATTTTCCAGAAGAGGCAAGGTTTTAGTAAGAGCTTCCTCAATAGAATTGTCTATTATCTTCATTACCTCGTTGTAATTGCTCATTGCTTGATTTGATATTCGATAATTTTCCCGGAATACAATCTTTTCATTGACAATATGGACAGCAGTATAAAGATTAACTAATTTGAAAAGGTCGCTTGTATTCTTCACAAACAAATTATTTCTTAATTTGGCGCTATCCCAAGCATCAGTTTTCAATAAAGATAAAGGAATCATCGTCTGTTGAGCATTTCCCATTGCTTTACGATTCGTCTGAATAATTTTTAAATTCTGTTCTATGACAGCATGGTTTTCGCCTAATTCAAATTTTAACATTGTAATAATTGCAGCTTTTTCTTTCGAGTCATGCCGATAATCTTTAATAACGTCCCAGGCGACAGCGAGACTGAAGCCAAGAAAAACAAGAAGAACATCGAGAATCACTCTTTTCATATCAAACATCTCCTTATCATGCGGATGTTGGCCAATCAAAAGAATGATTCCAGTAACGGCAAGGAAAACGATGCTTATTAAAATGATTACCTGCATCTTCATAACCTGATCTGACCTTTAAATTTTAGCATATAAGTTTGTTCCATCCGATTCATTGTCAATCCGTCACATGTGATATCCAAATTTTTCGGCCTTTGCCTGGCTCTGAAAAGCCGCTAATCCAGTTCTTTTTCTTGCACTGGGGACATTCATAATATTCCTTGTCATTCTGCCATCTTTGAACAGATTCCATCTGCTTATAATCCTCATCCAAAACCGCCCAATTTTCGCCTTCTGCATCTAAGGGAACTTTCCGAAAAAGAACGGCGCCGCAAGCTTTGCATTTCTCATCTCTAGTCATTTATTATATTCTTTCTACTGGCCCACGACATTCAGGACAACGAACAGGAGAAGACGGTTTTCTTGTTGTTTCAGCTTCGCCGGGCTCAAATATATCAATCACAAACGTATTGCCGCATTTTCTGCATTTAAATTTTACTTTTTTCATAAGTTACCTAATTTCGCAGTTATTCAGCCTATTACATCCCTGCCAAATAATCTTTATAAGTCTTAATGCCATGCAAAATTTGCCTAACTAAAAATTCCTCAACGGCTTAACCTACCAGAATCTCCAACCATTCTTTATAAAACTTGGTTCCCTTGAAGTAATCACCATGCTCTAGACTTTTTTGCTGATGATTGTAGAGTTCTAAGTCTTTAAATGGTTTTTTATAGCATTTCGGGTCATGAACATGGCGCAAAAACCCCCAGCATCCGGAATGACCGAATGGATTATAACGGCAAACTTCATCTTCATAACTGCAATAACAATGCAGCTTATTCAATTTCCCTTCTCGTAAGGTATCGGTATATGGAATTTCCCTATGGGCAGAAACAATACTGGCCACTAAAATCAGTTTATCGACTTTAATCGGGGGCTTGCCATCTTCTCCGCTTCTTTTGATGGCCTGATAGCTTAACTCGGTCCCGTAGCTGTGGGCAACAATATTTAACTTTGCGTCAGGATATTGGCTTGTAAGAGATCGAAGTTCCTTCATGACGCTTTTAACATGATCAAATTTAGTTTTAGGGTTAACTGAGTTGAGGGCCCAAAGATATCCATATGTATGCGGTACCATAATATCATTTTTAAACCGTTTATCCTTACTTGCAAAATCAATAAACTTATAAATCCAATTATCTTTTTTTGCGCTTCGAATTCCGTGAATAGCAAAAATTATACGCATAGTCTTTCTATTTTCTCCCTCTGTCATTTTTCGACCACTTATCAATTTCATCCTTTCGAAATCGCCATTGCCCGCCGAATTTAAAGCCTGGTATCTTTCTTTCCCTGCATAAGCGACGGACAGTATACGGATGCAGTTTGATGGCGTTGGCTACTTCGTCAATTGTGTAAGTTTCAATCTGGCTGGCCATTTTTCACCTGTTACATTTCATTACATATTATTACGAAACGTCATAAATGGCAACCTTGGACATATAGTTGGCTCGGGTTAAGATTCATATCCGTTAACCGCATTCCTGTATTTACAAAAATCACAATCCTCCCCTTCTTCAGGCATGTTAGCGGCGTTTAGGCATCGATGCATATCAATGATGGTTTGCTCCACCCAAGAAGGATCGCCTTTGTAGGGTATTAATTTGACTTCGAAATCGAGTCTTTTATTAAAGGCAACTGAATCCGAAATCCCATTGCAGTAAACGAAATATCCGGTGGGGTGGACTTTGAAGCCATTCTTCAAAAACAACCATTGGTATATTTCCATCTGCCGCTTATAGCTGATCTGCCAGTCGGCATCGATTGTTACCTCTTCACTTTTGGAAGTGCTTTTGTAATCAACAACAATGAATTCCCCAAGTGGAGTTACCCACACGTCATCAACTCCTCCGGTGATGAGCAGATTTGTTGGACCGTGCAAGAAAACGACACCGCCCCGCAGGGCATCGCGCCATTCATTTAATTTTTCATGCTTGAGAGGAATGGCATTGATTCCAGCCTCAATCATAAAGGGATGCGCTTTACCCTGTGCACGGTAAGAATCAAATTCTGTTTTAAGGAGATGATCGACCGCGGAATTGAGCGCGAAAGGATATCCCGGAGGCTGGCCAACACCCAAACGCCGGTCAAAGTAAAAGCATCGGGGACAATTGAGAAAGAGTTCAATCTTAGAACGGCTGATTCGAAACGGCTCTTTCGATTTTGGGTCGTATAAATTTCTCGCTCTTTGGGGATTGTAGTATTTGGACATAAGCCCTCTATTTTTTATTATCCATTAGAACTGTTTTATCAGCCGAAACATGCTATTGGGTAAGCACAAGAATAAGGAACATTAAGACCATTTTGCTATTTCGATTATTTCTCTGGGGCATTGGCCACCTCAACTTTCTCTGCTTTGACTTCTCCGGCGCCCAAGCCCCGCGCCCTTTAGGGTGGGGTCAAAGGCGCCGTTCGAAGTCAACCCTGAGCCAAGCCCCGTCATTTATGACGGGGATAGTCGAAGGGTTGACTTCAGCATTTTCATTCAGATCATCCAGGTTCATATAAAGCACGGCCGTATGACTTAAATTGCTGTTGCCATACTGCTCTCCCCTGACAATATTCTCCAATGTCAGTAAAGCAATGATTTGTATTTTGGCCCAGTTGTCATCTGGATGATTGATGAGATACTGTTGAATAACCCTGATGATATCCATCCGTTTGTCGTTATATTCCAGATTGGGGATTTCAGACCAATTGGACATGCCATGATTATAAGATTGCTTGGTGGTTCTCCATCGGGGGTATTCTTATATTTCTCCCGTAAGCCGGAGAGAATTTCATAGCTTGACTTAATCTGTTTGCTTTCCAAGAGATCAGCTGCCTGTTTAAACAGCGCCTGATCGTTTAAATCAGTAAATAATCTTAGCTCTTCCTGGATAACAGAAAAATCATCCGGCATACGCGGCGCGGTTAGATATTCATCGAGTTTCTGCCCGACATGTTCAATCTGGGTGTCGATAATTTTCTGAAAATTCACATAAGAGGCCCGAATTTGTTCGTCAGTCTTCGTTTCAACACCCCGATATATATTCTTTTGTTTTTCCAATACATCCATCAACTCGTTTTTCACATCGGCCAATTCCAGGGGCATTCCAACAGACATTAATTTGGTTCTCAGGTGGGATAGTTCTTGGATAGACTGCTGGGCAGTGTCCTTCATCCCCTGCTTCTCTTCCGGCATCCAGCCAAAATAAAGGATCATGTCATTGTCAACGGCTTGTATTTGCTGGTGAATATAGAGGAGATTGTAAAGTCCGTCTTCGATCTGGCGGGTGCGTATATCCGCGATATTTTCAGCGAGTGAGATGCTGGTCAGGCAGGTTGAAACGAGAAGGGTTAGAAATATTTTCTTCATCAATCCTATAAACATAAAAACCTCCGCTGTTATTGGTTAGCGAAGGTTTTACTTTTTTAACGTCCAGGTTCCCCCTTCAACGCGGGACGGATGAATCTGATAGTTATAATAGTTGAAATAATTAAAAAATCAAGGATTTATTTTTATAACTCTTTAACTATCCAAGCTTTACGACTGACTTCGCTATCCTCTCCATTGCAGTCCCCCTCGCCGTTGGCGGGACCCCGCCATGGCGGTGGCATCGGCCAGCCCCATGTCTGAATAAAAACTTTTTTTGATTTAAGCTGATTAACCATATTTTTCACGAGCCACTCTTTAATCGTTGAATGTAATCCTCAACCGAATTTTTATCTTGAGCTAAAGGATTTAGAGTTAAATATTGTTGATAGGCCTTTAAAGCTTCTTGCCGTTGACCAATCTTGGCATAACAGTACCCAAGTTCACCGTAGGCTAAATTTTGATATTGCGTATAGTTAAATACCTTATTGCTACGATACCAATTATCCTTCATTGAAATAAGCTGATTGAATTTTTCAATGGCATCATTGTATCGCTGTTGATCCCGATATAATTGACCAATAAGATAGTGTACCCAAAAATGTCGTGGGCTTCTTTTTAATGCTGTTTCATATGTCTGCAATGCTTTCTCATTATTCCCCGCTTGATGATAGGCCCTTCCCAATAATGCTAGAAAATAGGCAGATTTGGGATATATTTCCACAGCTTCTTCGTATTGCTCAAGAGCCTCTTGAAGGCTACCTTTCTCCTCAAAATTATGACCCACCTCAACTATTGCCGAAGCACGGCTGAATGCTCTAGAATCCTGCTCCCACACTATCGTGTACACTACGAGCCCAGTTAGCACAATCAAGGTTACCCAAATTTTTCGAATCCAGATTTGAAAGGTCATTTGATAGAATCTCCGCTAACCCTTAACATCATATCCATTTATCGCCTTTAATAACTTCAAAATCGTCGTACGGTACCCCGCACGCTTTGCTTCGCAAAGCGAAGCTGCAGGGCAGGCTTGCTTGCCTGTCGGCAAACAGGCAGCAACGGTCAGCCATAGGTTTTGATGAAAACTTTTTTATTTGGAACAAGTATAAGCAATCGTCTGGAGAAAATAAAGTGGAACTAAAAATCACCTGGTTTGATAACCTTAATAATAACAGGCCGGTGCGTTTATTGCGAATGCTGTGAATCTGCACATAGACGTTCTGATGCAGGTGCTCCCGATGGCGCAGGTGCAAACTTCATCACCACATCATCGATAATCGCATAAATACAGGGAATCACCAAAAGGGTCAAAGGGAACGCAAACATGAGCCCCCACACCATGGCCAAGGCTAAGGGTTTTAAAAATGGATCGCCTCCCGCGTAAAAATCATACGCCACGGTGATAAGACCGCTAATCGTGGTTAAGGCCGTCATCAGAACCGGACGAAATCTTAAGCGGCCGGATTCTAAAATCGATTCCAAACGCGATTTTCCTTTGCGACGCAGTTTATTGATAAATTCAACCAACACAACGGAATCATTAACCACAATTCCGGTGAGCCCCACCAATCCCATGAGTGCAAAAAAACTAAGCGGCCGGCCGTGCGCCCAAAAAGCCAGTATTATGCCGATAATTCCGAAAGGAATAGCCAGCATCACAATCAAGGGCTGCAAGACTGACTTAAACATCGCGGCCATGATAATAAAAATACAAAAGATCGCTAAGCCAAAGGACATCAACAGCCCCAGCATACTTTCCCGCTGATCCTCAAATTCACCGCCGTATTTCACATAACACCCGGGATTTTCTTTGGTAATATCCTTAAACTTTTTCTGCAGCCGTTGATTGACACTCAAGGACGTCGCGTATTTATTATCCACATCAGCCGTTACCCAGATGACACGTTTTCCATCGAGATGATTGATGAGATACACGCCTTGAGTTTCTTCAATCCGCACAACCGATTTTAAAGGAATCAACTTACCCATTTGGTTTGCAATCAGTATTTTGTCAAAAGATTCCATTTGCGAGCGTTCGCCCTCGGGAAAACGGACCACCACATCAATTTCTTTCTCAGCGCGGGAGGGTTTAATGGATGTGGCGACCCTGCCGCGATAGGCGTTTCTAAGCGTCCGGGCTATAGCATCGATTGACAGATTCAACTCTTTGGCTTTTTCTTCGTCTGTAACAATCTGCAGATGTCTTTTACCATAGTCATAACTGCTGGATATATCATTCACCCCCTTTATTCCCTGCAAGGTTTCTTTAAAGCGAGTGGCAATTTTGTCCAGAACGGCAAAGTCATCGCCTTTGATAGCGACTGATACCGGCCGGCCCACCGGTGGACCGTCATTGGTTTTATAAAAATACAGACGTTCGAACCCTGGAATTTTTGCTAACTTGGGTCGCAGCGAATCCATAATCTCATTAGGGGTGCGCTTGCGTTCCTGCAGGGGCGTTAAGAAAACCATGATTTGTGCCAAATGCGAACCTCGTCTGGCATACGGATCCCATCCGCCTTCTTCTTCGATTGCGCCAACGTAGGTCCGAAACGAACTCAGTTCATTCTTGGGGATCTCGGTAGAAATCATTTGCTCCACCTGACGGGTCAATTCATCCATTTTTTGCAATGAAATACCTATAGGGGCCTCGGCCCGGATAAAAAAGTTTTCGATACCTTCTCCAGTAAAGAGAATAATCTTCATATGAAAAACGGCCAAAAGAATCGTGAAGACAAACAAAACGGCCACACCACCTACGACACGATAGCGATGTTCAACCGCTTTTTTAAGCCATTTGGAATAAAAACTGGTTAAATCATAAAGCCATTTGCGTTTCTTCTCGGATTTTTGGCGCAGGAAACGGTCCGCTTTAATAAATTCGGCCAAATGAGAAGGAAGGACAAAGATCGCCTCAAGGAGCGATGCACCTAGGGCAATGACCACAATCAACGGAATATATTGTACGAATTTCCCGACAACATCCGACATAAATAATAACGGCGCAAAAGCCGCCCAAGCGGTCAGAATAGTGACAAAGACCGATCCCGCCACGTCATTCGTTCCTTTGATCGTTGCTTCATGCGGGGACATCCCTTCTTCCATATAGCGGTAAACATTTTCGGCCACGACAATTTCTTCATCAATCATCATTCCCAACACAATAATCAAACCGAGCATGGTGACCACATTAATGGATATCCCAAAAAGATTCATGACAGCAAAGGTTGTAAAAAGAGTAAAGGGAATTCCGGAAGCGGTCAGGAACGCGGGTAAAGGATCCATGAACAAAAAAAGAATCAAAAGAATAATGAAAAATCCAATATAACAATCGCCCTTGATGACATCCAATCGACGGATTAGATAATAGGAGAAGTCATTGGTGACCGTCACCTCAATACCCTCCGGAAGATGTTGACGAAATTCGGCCACAGTTTCACGGATTTTTTGAGCGACTTTTAAGGTATCACTCGATTCACGTTTGATGACAACCATGGACACCGCGCGCTTCCCGTTGATCTTCGTAATCAGCGTTTCATCCGCAAAGGTATCGACCACCCGCGCCACGTCCTTAATCTTAACCCCGTACCCTGAATCATTCGCACGGATCACCACCTCTTCCATTTCTTGCGGTGTTCTGAATTCGCTGTTGGATCGGATATAAAATTCGTTATCCGCGAGGATGATCTTTCCTGCAGGGATCGTAACATTCCGGGCACGCAAGGCCGCCACCACCTCATCCATCGATACATAATATTCTTGCAATTTGGCCGGGTTTAGTTCGACCTGAAATTCCCGGTCACGCCAGCCAAATCGTTGGACATTAGCCACCCCCGGAATTTCTAAGAGTTGATCTTCAAGAGACTGGGCGTATTTTCTTTTTTGCTGTTCCGAAACTTCGCCGCTTATGGCAATTCCCAATAAAGGGATTTCCTTCGAATTAATTTCCGTCACCTGCGGTTCCTCGGCTTCTTCGGGCAAATCTTTATAACGCCCCACAGCCTGGCGGATTTCCGCATAAGCTTTCGTTGTGTCCTTAAGATCAGGTTCTAATTTGATGTCAATGACCGAAAGGCCTTCATCGGAGGAAGAGGCCATCTCCTTGATACCGCTGACGACTTTGATTTCCTTTTCTAATGGAATCGTAACCAATTTTTCGACATCTTCAGGGGTCGCGCCAGGATAAACTGTCCTGATAGTGATGACGTTAAAAGGGATATCTGGTAAGACTTCGCGATGCAATTGAAAAAGGGAGATGATTCCCGCCAGAATCACAAACGCGGAAATCAAATGAATCAGCAATGAATTTTTAACGGAGAATTCGGAAAATTTCATTTTTTAGAATCAACTCCATCCGGCCAAAACTGCGTCAGGAGCACTCCCTTTTTTTGATTAAGTTCAATCAAGGCCAGATGATAACGGTGTTTGGCTTCAGCGGTTAAAAGCTGGGCTTGGATTAAATCTTCTTGAAAGCGGATGAGCGTATCGGTATCGGAACGCCCTTGACTAAAACGAATTTCCTCCTCGGTGAGTTTCTGTGTCTGCAACTGAGCAATGTCTTCACTATTCTTGGCCACACGGCGGAAAGTTTGGCAGTCCCTAAGCTGATCCACAATTTGAATCATAATTTTTCGCTCAAGTAATTTCAGGGCAATCAAGGCCCTGGCCTTTTGCAATTTGGCCTCATTCCATGCCCCGCGGGCCTGCGAATTTACTAAGGGAAAATTGAATTCTAATCCCGCAAACAATTCCGGATTTTCCTGGTCGGAAATTTGGCTAATCGCATCCTTAAAGTGATCGCCTAACCCATTGCGCGCTAATGACGCTGTCAGATTGATCTCCGGCCACAAATTATTTTGACTCATCGCCAGAATCATTTTCTGCCGCTCAATTTCGTTATGGGCCCGCAAGAAATCAGAGCGGGAGCTAAAGGCATCCCTGAGGGCATCGTTTAAGTTTTCGGCATTTTCGGTCAAATCAAACGTTTCGATGGGATTGATTTGGATATTGGATTCGGGAAGATTACACAAAAATTTAAGCTGATTCAGTGATCGCGCGATTTGGTTTTGTGCCAGCAGTAAATTATTGCGTCGTCTTTGAAGGTTCGCTTGGGTGGCGATCAACTCCGGCTTTTCAACCAATTTGTCATTAAACTTTTTCTCTTGTGAATCATACAACCGCTGTGCTTGGGTGACCATCCCCTCTTCAATCCGTACTCGTTCTTTCGCTAACGCCAAATCCCAGTACGCGGCTTCTACATTTGCAATGAGCGCTTCAATTTTTTCTGTTGAAGTGAATTGGGTATTTTCAATATCTTTGAGCGTAACTTTGATCGATCCTCGGTCCTGCAGACCTAAAAAATTGCGACCCAAAGCTTGTAAAACCGTAACCTTGGCCGTAGAATCATGAGTTAATTGGGAAGTCGCGAAGGCCGATGTCGTGTCAGAGCGTTCGTTCGTTAAATCCGTACGCAGGGTGGTGCCAGTGGGTAATTTTTGAATGAATCCAAAATTATAATTATTTTGTGTGGTTTCGCTTCCGGTGATGAGCGATACTTGTTGGCTTTTATCATCCCGATAACTAACATCCGCTTTAAAGAGAAGATCATAAATGGCGCGCGATTGGTCTTTGTGGGTTCGAGCAATCCAGATATCATACTTCGCCAGCTGGATATCAAAATTATTGGCTAACGCCAATTCAACGGTATCACGCAACGAAAGGTCATAAATTTTTACTGGCCCCCCTTCATTGGTCAGGGATGTTTTCTTCTCACTTACCCCATCTTGCGCAAAACTTGCGTTGGCGAAAAATAATAAATAAATGATTCCCCGAAATATTCGTTTAAACATTCATGCCCTCTTTCCATGATGACATTGTCATGGCGGTCGCCACATAACCCAGATTAAAACAATATCGGCCTTGCAACCACGAGTCTTTACCGAGATTCGGAATAATATCTTTATGCAATTTAATTTCAAAACATTTTTGATCTGCCAATGGCTGAATAGTCACATCACCAAATTCCAACCATTGTTGCGTTAGCGGGTATTGGCATTTATAAAAACTCTCCTTAGCGCTAAAAAAAAGTGCGGCATATTGTTGACGTTCAGATATTGGCAAACAATTTAGGAAATCAAGTTCCTGAGGTGTACACACCGCTGGCCAAATGTCTTGGTGCACTCGCTCCACGCGTTCAACATCAATCCCCAAGCTGTCAAAATCCTGCCTGCGTCCGGCGACAACCGCACAATATCCCGAAGTATGGGTGATGCTGCCGACAAATCCTTGCGGCCAGAGCGGTTCGCGATTGGCTCCAGACATCAAGGCGTAATTCTTTAAACCCCATTTTGCAAGGACCCGGTGGGCTAATATTCGTCCCGCCGCAAACTCCCGGCAACGGGTCTCAACAGCTTTCTCAGAAAGGCTCTCTTCTTCAGGATGCAAAACGCCGGTGATCTCCTGGGGGTCCCCTTCGGCCGCTTCAATATTATTGTGGATAATGCTGGTTATCATCGATAAATTTGTCAGAATTGTCATGTTCTTTTGATTTAATTATCCGATCACTACTTCAGCGACTTGTTTTTTCATGGACATGGCTTGGTTGGATTTAAAATATCCGCGCATCAGCTGGGCCAATATATTAATATTTGGTTTTTGGAGCATCGTATAATGATTACCCGGAATGGTATGGAAGTCAATGGAAGGAATATATTTCCCCCATTCCTTGGCGGGATTACCGAAAAACGATTGATCGTCCTGCTCTGAGGAAAATAAGACCGCCGGTCCTGAATAGGCCTGCGGCCTGTACTGAAAAAGGGCATGGATATTTGCTTTATACATTTCAAACAGGCGGTTGAAGTATGTTGGTTCAACCCCTGCGGGCAATAAGTTCTCCCGGCAGGCCTGTTCAAAAATATAACTCAACTGCTCATCTTTGCTCATCGATCTCAATTTCGGGATAGAATACTCTATGTTATCTCCCAGAACTTTATTCAGCTCACGGCTCATGGCCAATATTAAGGCCGTATCATCCGAAATAATATTCTTTGCAATCATTTGTTGGTGTGGTTGACAAAAATGGCTGTCGATCATCACAAGTATACTGACTTCCTCACCCGGAATTTGTAATTGCCGAGCCATTTCAAAGGCGATGACCCCTCCAATGGACCAGCCACCAAGTTTGTACGGTCCACCAGGCTGAACCGTACGTAAAAAGCGGAGATAAAACCTGGCGATTTCTTCAACTTTTTCTAATGGTTCATCCGATTGATCCAACCCCATCGGCTGGAACGCGTAAAAATCCTGATCATCACCAATGGCCTGGGCCAGATCTCGGTACAATAGTACACTACCGCCAACAGGAAGGACGCAGAAAAACGGGGAATCATTTCCCTTATCCTGGATTTTAATGAGTGGTGAAGTTAGATCAGCGTCATGGGAGCGGTGTATCAGATTGGCGAGATTTTCCACCGTTGGGTCATGAAACAAAGTGACCAGGGAAATTTCCACGTTAAAATATTTCTTTACTCTGGCGGCGAGGACAACGGCAAGCAAGGAGTGCCCTCCCAGATCAAAAAAATCATCTTTAATTCCCACCCGCTCGGACTTTAAAACCTCTGCCCAAATTTCGCATAATCTTTTTTCAATCGTGTCCCGGGGCGCAACATAGTTACGGACTTTATTTCCTTTTTGAAAGGTTAACCGCTGTAACGCGCGGCGATCGTACTTACCGGAAACTGTGACCGGTATCGATGGAAGAACAACAATGGATACAGGAACCATATAGATGGGCAGACGCATTTTCATAAATTCCCTGATGACACTTACGTCCTTTTCATCGCTGTCCGTGACGATGAAGGCCACCAGAAATTTTTCACCTGGCGCTTCTTCCTTGGCCATAACAACCGCCTGTTTTACTGATGGGGCCTGGGTCAGGATCGATTCTATCTCTTCTAGTTCAATCCTAAACCCGCGGATCTTGACTTGCTGATCGATACGACCAAGGAACTGAATATTCCCATCAGCAAGGCAACGGACCCTGTCCCCTGTCTTATATAAACGGACCGCAGACCTCTTATCTTGGGTCCAATGAATGAATTTTTTTTCCGTCAATTTTGGATCGTTCCAATACCCCCGGGCGAGCCCCGCCCCTCCAATATAAAGTTCACCGGGGACACCCGTTGGAACAGGTTCAAGGTGAGGATCTAACACAACAATATTCACGTTGGCTAACGGCCGCCCAATCGGAATTTCTCCATTTAATGTATCCTCTTTTTCCAACCGCTTGGTTGTGGCGACAACCGTTGCTTCGGTCGGGCCATAGGAATTGATCAGTACAGGCTTATTCCCTTCCAATTCAAACCATTGTTCAACTTTTGCCGGCAAGACACGTTCTCCACCGATGATAATTGTCTTAAGCGATTCAGGGAGTTCAAAAATTTTCTCCTCCCCCATATCCGTGACAAGCTGATGCCAATAGGTGGTAGGAATATCCAGCATCGTAATGCCCCAACGGCCGCATTGGTCAAAAAAGGCGCGGGTCGATGCAATCATGTCCTCTGTACGCAAGATCAGTGTCCCGCCGTTAATCAAGGCCAGGTAGATTTCTTCCGCCGCCGCATCAAAGCTTATCGAGGAGAACTGTAAAACTCGGTCTTGCGAAGTGATTCCGTACCTTTCCGTTGCCGCGCGGACAAAGTTAACCAACGCCCGGTGTTCAACCATGACGCCTTTAGGCTGGCCTGTCGTCCCGGATGTATAAATGATGTATGCACAATGGTCTGGTTGCGACACCGATTCAAGATCAGGGGTATCTTCATATTGAAATAATGCCTCGTCATCTAACCTCATGACGGGCAGCTGACATGTTTTAAATTGTTGAATAAATTTTTCCTGTGTTAAAAGACACCTCAACGCGGCATCATTGATGATTTCATCCAGACGGTTTTGAGGGTAGTCCGGGTCGAGCGGAACATATACACCGCCGGCTTTCAAAATTCCTAACAACCCTGCGACCATATCCAATGACCGTTCAACGCAAATCCCGATATGCTGCCCCGCGGTCACTCCCAGCCTCCTTAATACCTTCGCCAGTTGGTTTGCCCGTTCATTTAATTCGCCATAGGTCCATCCCTTGTCTTCGGTCATGACAGCTATTTTCTGTGGCTGGGCCTTGGCCTGTTCCTCAAACAATTCGTGAAGACATGGGGCTGAAATTGAATGATCCAGAGGCCGCCTTAAATGATGGGATATCGTTTCTGCTTCCTGATGATCCAACAATGTGTATTCGCTAATATTCTTATCAGGGTCAGCAACGGCTTGCTCAAGCAGCCGCTCATAATGCCGGGCCATCCTTTCTATAGTTTCCGGCTTAAACAGATCCTTGTTGAATTGAATTATCCCGAAAAGCCCATCGGTTTGTTCGATGAACTCTAGGATCAGATCAAATTTTGCAGTAAGGTTTTCCTGATTTAATAGTGTCAGTTTAAGATTCTCCAATGGAGACATTTCTAGAGGTGTATTCTGGAGAACAAACATGACCTGGAACCAGGGAGAGTGACTGAGGTTTCGCTGAGGGTTTAACTCTTCAACCAGCTGTTCAAACGGGACATGCGGATGGTCATAGGCTTCCAGGTTTGTCCGGCGGACCTTCTTTAACAGTTCAGGAAAGGTCGGGTTCCCTGACAAATCCGTTCTCAAGACCAAGGTGTTGACAAAAAATCCGACAATCGATTCAAGGTCACGGGTGTGTCGGTTGGCGATCGGCGTGCCAATCACTATATCCTCCTGGCTGCTGTAGCGGGAGAGCAGCATCACAAAAATAGTTTGCAACGTCATAAAAAACGTGACCCCGTGGCGCTGACTTAAAGTCCTGGCCTGTCGGCATAACTGGGCATCCAGATTAAAATGAATCACCTTGCCTCGGAATGATTCAACAGCCGGTCGTGGGAAATCCAGCGGCAGTTCAAGCAAGGGCGGCACGCCTTTTAATTGGTCCCTCCAATAATTGATTTGTGATTTTAAAAAATCACCCTGCAGCCATTGCCGTTGCCAGTAGGCAAAATCAGGATATTGTAACGGTAACGATGGTAGATCAATGGGGGCTCCCGCTTTATGCGAACGATAAAGTTCGGTCATTTCCTTGGCAATGATTCCTACCGACCACCCATCGGAGATAATATGATGTATTGTCATGAGGAGCACATATTCTTGAGGCCCCAGCGAAATGACTTTTATTCTAAAAAGCGGCCCACCTTTAAGGTCAAACGGTGTATTGGCTTCTTTATCGGCGAGATTCTGGGCCGCCTCAGACCTGGATTCTAAAGTCAGGTCAGAGAGGTTGATATACTCAACCGGGACCCGCAGATGTTTGTGAATAATCTGGCGCGGCTGCCCATCGGTAGCGGTAAATGTCGTACGCAGGCTTTCATGCCGGTTGACAATTTTGTCAATAACCCTTTGCAAGATGGCAATATCAAGTTCTCCCTCGACTTTAAAAGCGATGGGCATATTATATGTTGCACTATTTTTTTCAAATTCATTTAAAAACCACAGCCGAATTTGTGATGATGACAAAGGAATATCCTGGTCCCGGGAGACCGGGGTCAACGACAGTTGTTCCATCACGTATTTATTTGATTCAATCGCCTGGCTGATTTGGCCAATGGTGGGGTTTTCGAAAAATGTCCTAAATGGTAATCCGGTGCCAAACATATTCCGGATCCGCGCGACGACCTGCATGGCCTGCAGAGAGTCTCCCCCTAGCTCGAAAAAATTATCGTGGATCCCAATCTGTTCTTTGCGCAGGACTTCTTGCCAAATTGCGGCCAGCTGCTTTTGCATATCCGTCTGCGGGGCCATATAATCCTGCGATAACTTAGGACGGGAACTCTCAGGAGACGGCAGCGCCTTGCGGTCTAATTTTCCATTCGGGGATAACGGCAGCGTATCCAGATAAACATAATGCGCCGGGACCATATACTCGGGCAACTGCTGCATGAGAAATTTCCGCCACTCTGTGACAGACGGCACGTCACCGTCCATCGCCAAATAAGCCACCAGCTGAGACTGAGGGCCGAGATCCGTGCGCGCGATAACGGCGACTGACTTAATTCCCGGATATTGATTAAAAACCGATTCAATCTCGCCCAGTTCAATCCTGAATCCTCTGATCTTGACTTGGTGGTCTAGCCGGCCGAGATACTCAATATTTCCATCAGGTAGATACCTGGCCAGGTCCCCTGTTTTATACAACCGATCCTTCGGGTTTTGACTGAATGGATTAGGAATAAACTTCTCAGCCGTCAGTTCTTCCCGGTTATGATAACCGCGGGCGAGCTGGATCCCGCCGATATGCAATTCTCCAGGCATCCCCACAGCTTGAGGGTTTAACGCCGAATCCAAAATATAGATTTGAGTATTCGATACGGGTCGTCCAATCGGGACTGATTTCAAGTCATTGTCGGGACGACAAGCCCAATACGTGACATCAATGGCCGCCTCGGTCGGTCCGTAAAGATTGTGAAGCTCGGCTTTGACCCGTTTAAAAAACTTCTTTTGGGTATCAACCGATAAGGCTTCCCCGCTGCATATCACCCGGCGCAGGCTGTCAATGGTCTCTAGGCCTTCCTCCTCTAGAAATATTTGCAGCATGGACGGCACAAAATGCAAGGTCGTGATCTTTTCTTGAATGATCAGATTCTTTAAATATAAACTGTCCTGGTGTCCGCTGGGTTTGGCGACAACCAGGCGCGCGCCGAACATGAGCGGCCAAAAGAATTCCCAGACCGAGACATCAAAACTGAACGGTGTTTTTTGCAGAACAGCATCGTCAGAGCTCAGTTGATATTCCTTTTGCATCCATAGCAAACGATTAAGTAGGCCAATATGCGTGTTCATAGCACCCTTAGGTTTGCCCATCGAACCGGACGTATAAATCATATAAGCAAGATGTTCTGCGCTATTTTGACATGGTGGATTATCTTTAGGCTGCGAATTCAGCAATGGCCATTCATTCTCAACAACTAAAATCTGTAAATCTGGATGTCGTGATTTGAATGACGAAAGCCGGTCATTTAATCTGGCCTGTGTCAGCAGTATTGGAACACCTGAGTCCGTCAACATGAACTCAAGCCTGTCCTGCGGATATTCGGGATCTAAAGGAACATAAGCCCCTCCAGATTTAAGGATGGCCAACAGAGATATCACCATATCCAGTGAACGCTCTAGACAAACGCCAACCAGGACGTCTGGTCCAACACCTTTTTTGCGTAAGACGTGGGCTAATTGATTGGCTTGAGTGTTTAGCTGCTCATACGTCAAGGAACGGTTTTCAAAGGTGACCGCGACAGATTGAGGAGTTGCTTTAGCCTGTTGTTCGATGATCTGATGAACATGTTTGTCAGGTAAAGGGCTACCGGTGTCGTTCCACTCAATGAGAATTTTCTGTTTTTCTTCATCAGAGAAAAGTGTCATTTCTACAACCGGCAAGTCAACTTTAACCGCACATTGTTCTAACACACGCATGAAATGCCGCCCCGCCTGGATACTCATCGCGGAATTGAAGATCTCACAGCTCAATTCGAGATCCACGGTGATATCCTGACTTTGGTGGGTGCTTCCTCTCCCAAAATCATGGACCTGCAAGGCCATACTGCCGTAAGAATGACCGGGATGGATCCATTCCACCTTAACAGGGCCTTTATAAAAACAGGTTCCCTGCCACATATGATAGTTCAACAGGACATCATAGAGCGGATTCTGCAATGAGTTGGTGAGAAAATACTGGCCATGCTGCATCGCCTTTAAGACCGTGCGCTTAATCTTTGTCATCAAAGAAAATATCGTGTCATTATCCATGATTTCCATCTGGATGGGCAACAAGCGTACAATCAGGCCAGTCACATTTTTCAATCCTTTTTCACGGCGATTATGGATGGGGATCCCGATGTTGAACTTCCTTTTACCACTGATCAATGATAGGTAAACGGCATAAACACACATAAAAAAATTAAATTTAAGGGCATCGGCTGAGCCGCTCTCATTGCCTAAAGATCTTAATAGTTGATCAATTTTATCTGTTATCTGAGGACCAATCGACTTGGAAATCCGCCGGATCGGGTTGGCCTGCCGGCTGGGTGGCTGACCATAAAAATTGAGCGGCTCATCCTTTTTGAGTAAATGCTGTTCCCAATATTCCCGATCCTTGAAGAATCGCGAACTTTGCTGATATTTTTTTTCATCGGTGATGTAATCAATAAATTGAGGGATTGGGGCTTTGGTGTCTTCGGTTCCTTCGGTCAATTGCCGGTAAAGGTGCGAAACAGCATAAAAGGTTGACTGCTGTGACCAACCGTCGGTAATGATGTGGTGCTGTCCCATGTACCAAATAAATTCATGGCCGCTTTTTTTAAACAGCGCGCATTTAAACAAGCACTGTTCCAAGGCAAAAGCTGTTTTAGCGCTGTGTTCAATCCAGGCTCGCGCGGCCGAATGAGGATCAGGGGCTTGCGAAAAATCTAAATAGATGACTTGATAAGTCCGCTGTGGAAGAATTTTAGCTTGCGGAATGCCATCGACTTCTTCAAAAACAGTTCGAAAACTATCGCGTTGGTTGACAACTGTCTGAAAAGACTTTTGAAAAATTTCAGGATCAATTGCTTCATAGATGGTGTAGACAATCGTACTATTGTAGGCAGGATTGTAGGGATCAAGCTTCTGGCCGACCCACATTACCATCTGGCTTTCCGTCAGCGGAAAGTATGCATTGGGGGCAAGAACCTTTGTTGTCGAATTATTTGCTTCCATAAGTATTGGTTTAGTATTCCAAAAAATGCTTATTACCGGGCACTGACCTTGTGTGCACGATGAAGAGTGGTCACCCTGTGCCATGCGCACAGAGTATGGTCAAATCATTGATACAGGGCTAATGATAGTGATAGTAGGGAAAATGTCAATATGACAATGCCGGTCAGGGATGGACAACGTCATCGCCTGATGGAACATTGTCCCGGAGGTTTCAACAAAAGAACGAAGGGGACAAAAGAACGAAGGGGACAAAAGAACGAAGGGGACACACGACTGGACCCGAACTAATTGAGGTTACGTCGTGTGTCTCCTTACCTTCCTATGATACCGCAGAGAAAAACAGGACAAAGATGATTAAAATAAAAGACAGGACGTTATTTCCCATTGAGCGAACTCCGGTAGAAGTTTTAAATAATCGACTTCACAACCCCCCAGCATCAACCCGAAGTGCGGCGCGGTTGGTGGGTGAGGATGTGCGGTATGCTCTAAATTCCGGTATAAATTCCTGGCACATTACTTATCTTCTCCCAATGTCCCTTTAGGGTCTAGACGGTCTTGTTGTTTTTGATGACTTGAAGGCATGATAATCTTCAATGATCCCTAACAGATTCTTTTGTATGTTATATTCTCTTTCTTGATTCGCTAGGTCCTTCAAGCGTTCAATATGTGAATCACTAAACTCTGGGAGCAAAGCTCGGATGTTACTAGAAGCCATCTCATAAATCCCCCCTCACCCTCCCCTCTCCCCCTGGGGGAGAGGATAAAGGTGAGGGGAAATAACATTTATGAGATAACTTCTAAGAATAAGCGGCTTATTGAGTTCTCCTGGCGAAGGATCCGTGTAGAACAGAAGGGTTTTGTCAGCTTCGTTCAACAACAATGCTTTCAATTTAGCTTGGAGACTTTCATTTGTCGTAGTTTCTTTCAGTTGGCGGAGCTTATTGATCTCAACAACCTGTAAGGGATAGAAACGCAACGGGGCAGCCTCTGTTCCAGCACTCCGCATAAATTTGGAGACGTTCATCAAATCGTCAATAAGCTGAATCTGTCGCTGAAGATCAGACTCATTCAAAAGTTCTTTAATATAGGCATTTCGAAATCCTAAATTCCAAAACTTTCCTAAGGCGGCGGAACGAACCCATACACTCTTGTCCTGTTGTATCACTTGTCGGAAAGCTTGCTGAACATCCTGCCGATCCCAGACATCTTGAAGGAGTAACACCAGTTCATACCGAACTCTCTCACATGGATCAGTCAAGGATTGAGAATTGACTAGAAAACTTTCCATCTCCACGATCGACTCTGGGCTCATACCAGTGCACTTCCCCTCGCTTAACGTTGAAGCGACATAGGCTGTCGGCCTTTGTTCACCCAAACGGATAAGAAGAATACTTAATCCTAACTTCATCTCCTTGTTCTCTTTTTCGAAAAGAGAGAAAAGTTTATCAATGTACCCTTTAAAATTCGGATCATCTCCCGGACTACTTCTTCGGGCTAAATACCTCAGATTGAAAAGATCCCAATATAATACCCGCAGCGCTTTCATTCGCTCGGCTAAATCCTCCCCTTCTTCAATGATGTGTAAATCTTTTTCGATATCAGCGATGCATTGCTCTCGGCTAAGCGGAGCCTTGCCTTCTGCAAGCTCAACATCACCGATGATGGCTCCCAATAGCACCAGTATTAGCCAATGTATCGCCTTTGCCCTTGATGTGGCCCTTTGTCTCAGCAATTTTTACCAACCTTCAATTTTTATAAACATTTATGACTTTTAACAGGTTTTAATCGTCGTACGCTACCCCGCTTCGCCAAAGTGTTTTTCTCCTATGGCTTCGGCAGGAGGGACTTGCCCCAACCTTTAATTGAAGAGCATAATCGTGCCAGCCATAACCATCAGGATGCCTGTGAACTTTCCACCTTGATTTCCCAGGGGCAAGACTTTCTCAAGTAAAACAAAAATGGTAATGGCCGCAATCCAGAGGATATTCATAACCCCACCGACAAAAAGCAAAAGCATCAATACCCAGCAGCAGCCGATGCAAAAGGTGCCATGGGAAATCCCCATGAAGAAAGCACCGACGTTTCCCGGGCGCCAATGGGTTGAAATAAAATGGAAAGGCGAGCGGCAATGCTGTAAGCAGTTGTCTTTAACCGGAAACCACTGATAAATACCGGCAGCCAGGAGCAAACCTGCACCAAACTTGGGGCTGTTTACTACCATCATCGGTGACAACAAAGCCGCCTTGTCCAATTGCCATTGAACCAAAGTAACCAGAAGACTAAATATGGTCCACATCAAGATATAGCCCGAGGTAAATGCCCCGGTCGATGCAATCGGCATCCCTTGTTTTTCTGCTTTTTTGGCAACCGCCGCATAAATAAGGATCATCGGGGCGGCGGATGGTACCATCATGCCCACCATCATAATCGCCCACATAGAAAACATCATCCCAAAGTAGGCGGCGTTCCAAACCGGGATCTGCATGCAACACATATCCCGGGCCATGGCCAACAGATACATCCAACACAATACGGCCACACCGGTGAGTGAAGCGATGATCGCCAGGAAATCACGACGCGGTAACTTTTGAGCGAAGTCCATAGTTTTTAAAGGGGAGTTTTTGATCGCGGATAACCCCGTCCTGGTTCATGTGAAGCTTACAAAATTGTCCGTAAGTATTGGAAAGGCCCAATTCAAGGCCGGCGGTCACCCGGGAATTTCCCGAGCCTACTTCGGCGTAAGTATATTCAAAGCCCCCGGGCAAATGGATGCCTTTTCGATCTTCTTTTCCACTGAATGGATTGATTAACGGTTCTCCCCTTGATTCAACTAATCCTTTAATGCGGGAGTGGGCATGGCGGGCTTCAATATCAATTTCCATCTTGATCGGGGCATAAAGCGTTTCCAGGGTTTCGGAAACGGTGCTATTAAAAACATAAAAATGTGTGGTTCCGGGTGCAGTTGATTCGCCGTGGGCAATCTTTTTTATGGCCTCACGCTGTTTTTTATCAGCCCGTTCATCGATGATGAACTGTGAACGACCGTTGCCATCAGCGATTTCTCCCGGCCATTTAAAAATACCAACAAAGCAAAGCCCGTCCAATTTCGTGTCATTAAAATACCCTTCTTCAATCAATACGTTTGCAATGGCTTCACAGAATCCGTGGGTGGAGCGTGAATTAAACTGGCAGGGACAGCCGTAAGCACAGTTACAGTTGGAAAATTCTTTAGCGTGGATCATCCATTTGTCTTGCATATTTTTCTCCCGTCATTTTTTCGCCCCGCCTAAGTCGGGACGAGGTTCGTCATCCGCCTAAAGGCGGTTGGCGGCCTTTTGAAATTGTCATCCCTGCCTGTCGGCAGGCAGGCTATACCGCATCTCACGCCGTTGGCGGGACCCCGCCATGGCGGTGGCATCTACCAGCCACTTCGCAATCATTACCCTTATTCTTACCCTCTTCTAGAGGTATTACCCAAGAGTCATATCCCCACATTTATCACCACATTAATATGGGTGTGCCCTATGTTCCATTTAGTTTTCTATACGTGGCTTGACTAGGGCGCCAAAACTGTGAGCCCGATCATGATGGCCACCCTCTACACCCCAACCGTATTCCCAATGGCCCCACACGAGGTCATTAATTTTTATATTTGCCTGCTCTAAATGAGCTTCAAAATTGGAATAGTCAATTGGGGCAGTCAGGTGGAGTACTTTGCACAATTGACCACCTATCAATACTGTTCCCAAAATCTTAATCTCAACATCCTTAAATGATTGGATGGCCTTGTCCAGATCTTTCTCTCCTATGGCATATTCTGTTGAAAGGCAGACGCCAGTTATCTGCTCTTTAAGAATCCACGTTTCAGTTCTTATCCCTAGGTTCATCTCCTTCAAAGCTTCAGCGACATCACTGAGTTTTAACAGGGATTCCATGCCATAATCGCCAGTAAAAAACCGAACAACACCATTTTCAGTTTTTAACAAAAGAGAATCAATCTTTCTTTTTTCAAAAATTTCACTTATTGCAGACTGGTGTTCGCTGGTAACCCCATCAATAGGGAAAGTAATTTCATAAGGTCCAGCAAAAGCGGGTAATGTTAAAAAAAAAACTACAAAAGCTACAATAAACTTTAGAATATAAGGTTTCATACCTGGCCTCCTTAAACACCACTTGGTATTGTCAAAAGTTTTTACTCTTAATCTCTTT
>CAYJXI010000036.1:0-30180 GCA_964374105.1 uncultured Planctomycetales bacterium | reverse complement strand
TTCTGGCTGTGAGGAAAGAATACCCCGCCATTCATGGCGGGGATTGGGTTTATTCAAGGGAAAGACAAAATCGAGGGTTTCAATTTTAAAGGGCACTGGATGATGCGGGGGGATTATCCAGAACACCCTATCTATCTCGCCAATTTAAGAGAGCCAGTGGTTTTTGCCGATGGTAAGGTTTCTCAAAATCCCGATGAAATCCTTAATGGGATAAGAGCGCGAGTGAGGTTACTTTCCAATTCGCAAACGCAACGTCCCGAAATTCCTCATCCAGAAATTCCGATTGATTTTTCCCCTGTTCCCTCAGGGGCGGTGAGATTATTGTTATCGGAGGATAGTGAGGCCTTTAAGGTTCTGTGGTCAGGGAGTTCCTGTTATCTTGTAGTTCCGGCCGATGAAGAATTTAAAAAATTAGCTTTGGAATATATTCACTCGGATAATTATGAAGAAAGAATGGAAGGAGCGAAAATCTTAAGCAGTTATCCAGGTTGGGATACAATCACTTTTCTAACACAATTGTTGTCAGATGAGGGGACCCATGAGGTTAGGTATGGGGTTTCAAATCCTAACCAAAAGGTTGGGAAGATTTATGGAGTGCGGATGGCCGCTTATCAATCTTTGCTTCGATTGGGAGTTGAATTTGAAAAACCAATTATGGAAGAGATGATAGAAAAATAAGAGGGAGAGAGCTCCAAGGACGTTTTTATTAAGACAAGGAATGTGTTTTTTTTGGTCGTTTTGATAGGCGTTTTACGGCGCTCAATAACAATCCACCGGCCAATAAAGAGAGACTAGAAGGTTCGGGCACAGCATTGACATCACCGTGCAGATTTAAATAATCATTTCCACATTTCATCGTCCAGTGAATCCACACATCTTGATCCGGATTGCCAGGTTGGGCACTTAAATTTAGAAAACTCAGAGGAACTTTGGCCTCTAAAACATAATGGGAATTTTGATTACCGCTGTAGACAAATTCAACATCGGTTAGGAATACTCCACGCTTGATCTCCCAAGGATTGGAGACAGAATGGTTGCTAATTGAGACTTTTCTCCACTTATTAACAGAATATAATTTTGAGGTAGTGATATCTATTCCGTAAGCAAATTTATTAACATTATAGTTCAAAGAGGAGGGATTCTGATATTTCCCTGTGTCTATAAAAATATCTCCACCCGGATAATCAACTTCATTGGGAGGTAATCCTGTGATTACAGCAATATAAAGATCATTTAGGTCATTGTCCAAATAAATGGCTTCAACGTCGTAACGATTGCCTATGGACCAGCCTGGTCCGACTTGAATAAAACCCGAATTGATATCGGCATTGTCTTCAGTGATATAATCGATATCAAGACCACCTGAAGGAGGATGAGTGTCTAGGTATCCAGCATTCTGGGAGCCGCCGTTAAGAAGAACGCCCCAATCACTCAAGTCCCCATCAATGATGTAGGAGGCATGGGCCAAAGGAATTTGGCTGGAAAGGCTTAGAATTAAAGAAATTATGAGTTTTTTCATATTAGCCAGAATATTTAAAAGCACACAAATTAATGCTTACAATTAAAGAGCAATTTCTATGCCAGCTTGAGCTTTGATTAAATCGCCAGTTTCTTAACACTTTAAGACTTATTAAGTTATAAAATTCTTAATCAATTTTGTTGAAATTCAAATGTATTATTTTGTCTAAAGATTAGGAAATTTTGCAATAAAACTTTCTTTTGATTTTACTAATTGTCATAACTTATTTATTCTCTAGTAATAATTAAATGTTCAAAAAGTTTAACATTTTTTCAATTTTCTAATAAAATAACATTTATGAATACTATCAATGATCAATACTATTCAATCTCTGACCCCGATGTCATATTGATGTTAGAGTTTAAAAAAGGAAACAAAGCCTCCTTTGAAACCCTAATGCACAAATATTTTTCCCGGATTTATAATTTTATCTTCCGGTTACTGGCAGATCATCAGTTAGCCGAAGATTTGACCCAAGAAGTTTTCATCAAAGTTTACAATTCGGCCTCCCGTTATCAACCCCAGGCAAAATTTCAGACTTGGATTTACACCATCGCTAAAAATTTGAGCCTCAATGAATTAAGAAAGTTAAAGAAGATTGCGTATTCCTTAGAAGAGAGTACACAAGGAGAAGAGAATGAATTCACGAAACAATTTGAAGATAAGACGACCGTCCTCCCTGACCAGAAATTAGAACAAAAGGAGCTTATTCAAGCGATTCAGCAGGCCATCGCCAGTCTCCCGGGAAATCAGCAAATGGCGGTCATCTTAAGACGATATGAGAATTTAACTTATGAAGATATCGCCAAGGCTTTAAACTGTTCTGTTTCAGCGGTGAAGTCCTTATTAAGTCGGGCTAAGGTCAACTTAAAGATTAAATTGGCTCAAATCGTTAAGTTAGAATAATAAATTTTATTAATAATAATTTAGAAACTTTTTTAATACTAGAGTGTTAAAAAAATAAAAGAAAACTAAAAATTCAGAATTAATTGATGAGGAAAGGCACAGTATGAACTGTAATGAAATAAGAAACATAATTCCAGAATATTTAGAACAAGCCCTTGAGCAAAAGCAGATTGAACAAGTAAAGCAGCATTTGCAAACCTGCCTATTGTGTCAAAAGGAAGTCAGGGCCTATGAGAAAATTTGGGCCACCCTTGACCAATGGAAGGATGTGGAACCCCAACCAGGTTATGTTTCCCGTTTTTGGACCCGGTTAGCTTTAAAACAACCTTGGTATATCAAATGGGGTCGGACTTTAAATACAATTTTTTTGAAAAAAAGTCTGGCTCCCTTTTATGCAGTGCTGAGTATCGTTCTGATTGTTGGTTATATTACTTTTAAAACGACAACGCAGGTGTATCAAACTGAAACGGTCCTTACCGCCTTAAATTCCGAAGAGATGGAATTAGTAGATAATCTCGAATTGACAGAAAATTTGGAACTCATTGAAGAACTTGAATTTCTTGAGGATTTGGAAATCATTGAGAATTTAGATGCCTGGGGGGTCTCATAGTGCTTAAAGGAGAAGGGAGAGTTTTATTCTTAGGCGTGGGATTGATTTTAGGGTTAAGCCTCATGGCAAGTTCAAACCAAAAAGATGAGCCTAGAAAAATCGATCATCAATATCATATAAATCAAGAAAGGTCCGTTTCCTCTATGAGGAATACCAAAAATATCCAGAACGAAGACCAAGAGATTATAGAGAATTTGCAATTATTGGAGATGCTGGAATTCTGGGAGGAAGATTTAGAGTTTTTGCAAGAGTATGAGATTGTTGATCAGTTGGATGAAGACGAAAAGTGAGTGTTGTCAATGGTTGGATCCTTCAAGGAGGGGACATGGATAAAAAATTATGGAGAGTTAAGGCCTACCTACCGAGCAGGCAGGCTATTGTTATATTGACTTTTTTGTGCTTTGTTATTCTTTTCAGTGTCACTGAGTTAGGTGCACAAGACAATATCCCTCCTTTAGGTGAAGATCCGGGAAGAGAAGATCCATCTGAGCTTTTGAGCCCCTCGCAGAAGTGGGAGAATCTCTCCGAAGAACAGAAACAAGAGCTACGTCAAAAATATCATCAATGGAAGACTTTGGGGGGCAAGAGAAAAGAGATCATCCGAAAACGTTATGAACGATTTAAGAAGTTGCCACCTGAAACCCAAGAAAAACTTAAGAAAAATTGGCAGAGATTTAAAGGTTTACCCAGATATCAACGAGAATTATTAAAAAAGAAATATCAACGATGGCAGAGTTTTTCACCACAGCAAAGAGAATTCTTTAAACGTCGTTTCCAAAGGTTAAAGGAATTGGGCCCTGAGCAAAGACAGCAATTGATGGAAAAAAGGAGACGTTGGCAAAGTTTTCCTCATGACGAACGAGAGCGCATCCGGGAAAAATTTAGACAGAAAAATCTTCCACCAAAGAAACATCCCTTTCCGCAAAGAGCCCCACAAACCCAAAACCGGTCCCAAGAAATATAAAAAAAGAGCATTAGGGCGATACTCTACTTGCTTTCCCTATTAACATTGTCGCTTGCTGTCATGCTCCCCTGGGGAGAGGCATCCAGCCAGGATTTCACTGGATTCCTCCTGTCAAGGGTGGGAGGGGAATGATACTCGTTTTGTAGAAATTAATAAAACATAACTTGAAGCGAAGTAATTTATAGAAAAAAGATGACATTTTTGTTAAGATAGCTCCATGAAAAGAAAAAAGAATATCTCAAAATTTCTAGGATGGTTACTAATTTTATTTTTTTCTTATGGGATGAACAGCATCGGTGTTGCTGATATTGAGATGGCCTTATTGGAAAAGAATTATGCAAAGGCAAAACAATTAGCTTCTCAATTTATTGAAAATCACCCCCAGGCCCCGGAAGTCAATTGGATCAGGTATTATCTGGGCTTAAGTCAACTTTATCTAGAGCAATTTCAAGAGGCCAGGATAAATTTTCAAGATGTCCTTAAAAATAAACCTGATACAAAATTATATGAAAAGGCATTTTTAGGATTGATCGATGCTCACTATATGGATGGGGATTATGAAAACGCCCTTAAAAAAACAGAGCTTCTGTTAAAATTGAGCAGAAATTCGGAGTTTGTCAGTCTGATTTATCTTAAATTAGCCCGAAGTCATTTGAAATTAGCTGGCTGGAGCAAGGCGAAATATTATCTGGATAAAATCATTCAGGATTTCCCGGAAAGCCTTGAGGCGCATGCCGCCCAACAGCTTCTTCAAGAGAAACAATATTTTGCGGTGCAGGTTGGTTCCTTCATTAACTCAGAAAGGGCCTTTGGACTTGCGGAGGAATTGCAAGAAAAAGGAGAATATGCTTATCTTGTTGAAACAACGGACCATCAGGGGAGAAAATTTTATCGTGTCCGGATTGGACAATTTTCCAGATTAGATCATGCGGAAGATCTCCGAAAGAAATTATCCGATTTAGGTTATCCTACCCGTATCTATCCTTAAAGAAGGATGAGTCCCCAGCCGATTATTTTCGTTGTAGGGCCTACGGCCACTGGCAAAACAGAGGTGGCCTTTCTGTTAGCCCAAGAGCTTAAAGGAGAAATCATTTCTTGTGATGCCATGCAGGTTTATCGAGAGATTTCCATAGCTAATAATAAGCCTCCTTTAGCGATGAGAGAAAAGATCGTTCATCATTTGATTGATTTTGTCTCAGTCAAAGAAGAATTTGATGTTGCTCGATACAATCAAATGGCCTTAAAGACCATTAGAGAAATTATTAATCGAAAGAGGATGCCTATCATTGTGGGAGGAAGTGGGTTATATATGCAGATCTTATTGGATGGGATTTTTCAGGAGAAAGGGAAAGATCTAACATTAAGAAAATTCCTTAAGGAGCGATTGTTGAAGGAAGGGTCAGAGGCCCTTTATGCGGAATTAAAAAAAGTTGATAAGGATGCTAGTCTAAAGATTCATCCCCATGATACCCGAAGAATGCTTCGGGCTTTAGAGGTATTTTATCTTACGCAAAGGCCGATCTCTGAACTTAAGAAAAATCGTTCGGGAGTATGGGGGAAATACAATATTACAATTTTAGGCCTGAATTGTGATAGAAAACTCCTTTATCAGAGAATAAACCAAAGGGTCGAAGAGATGATCTTAAACGGCTTGATTGAGGAGATTAAAAACCTTAAAGACATTCAATTGAGTTTAACCTCAGACAAAATTATTGGTGTCTCTGAAATCAAGGGTTATTTGGAAGGGAAATACGATATTATAAAGGCAAAAGATTTGATGAAATTAAAGACGCGGCATTTTGCCAAACGTCAGTTGACCTGGTTTCGAAAAGATAAACGACTTAAATGGGTGGAGTTTAAAGAAAGTGATTCTCCCTCCACAATCGTAAAAAAAATCATTTCCATTTTGCGAAAATCTTAAGGAAATAATAATATTGGGAGTAACATGATTCTTTCTTCTAAAAATACAATGATTCAAGAAAAAGTCTTGCTTGTGATCATTGATTTTAAACGCAAGGGTGGCCGGGCCCAAGAAGACATTGCTCAGGAATTAGAAGAACTGGTGATGGCTTGTCGGGGTAAGGTGGTTGATAAAATTTTCTGTCGGATTGACCGGCCAAGCCCCGCGTGTCTCATTGGGACTGGCAAGGTCAATGAGATAACCAGTTTTTGTTTTTCCCATCCGGTGGATACCGTTGTCTTTAGTCGTGATCTTAAAAGTAACCAGCAAAGAAATCTAGAGGAAGTGATCAAAGTTAAAACCATTGACCGAACCCAACTCATCCTTGATATTTTTGCCCATCGTGCCACCAGCCTGGAAGGGAAAATGCAGGTTGAGTTAGCGCAATTAGAATATCTGATCCCCAGGCTGGTTGGGCAAGGGATCTATTTGTCCCGTTTAGGAGGCGGGATTGGAACGGTGGGGCCCGGGGAAACAAAATTGGAAGTCGATCGACGGCGAATTGCCGAAAGAATTGCCAAATTGAAAAAAGGATTAAAAGAAGTGGCCTATGATCGCTCCCTCAAACGAAAAAAAAGAAGAGAAGAGGGGCTGGCGATGATATCGCTGGTGGGATACACCAACGCCGGAAAATCGACCTTACTTAACACGTTGACCCATGCCAATCAATTAACCCAAGATGGGCTATTCACGACTTTAGACCCTTTATCCCGACAGCTGGTATTGCCATCGCATCAAAAGGTGATTCTTTCGGATACGGTTGGATTTATGCATGATTTACCTTTGCACCTGATTGAGGCTTTCAAGGCAACCTTAGAGGAAGTCACCGAATCGGATTTATTGTTGCATATTCTGGATGTGAGTCATCCCCAATTCCTTAAGAAACGGGAATCTGTTCTTGAGGTCTTGAAAGAATTGAAGGCGAATGATAAGCCGATGATCACGGTTTTAAATAAAATTGATCAATTGGAAGATAAATCAAGACTGGAAGGAATTTACCCGATTGCCGAAAATCCGGTTGCCATTTCGGCCAAGACACAAGAGAATATCCCCCAGTTGCTGGATAAGATTTCTGACATGCTTTTCACTCTCTTTATCACGATCGATTGTGTGATTCCCATTAACCGAATGGATCTTATTAGCCTAGCCCATACCCAAGGACAAGTTTATTCGGTTAAATATTATAACGATACAATTCATATCCGCGCTTCCTTACCGGCCAAAGTAGCCGGCCAATTTTACAAAGTGAGTCAACCCTTCGACTCGTCCTCAGCTTAAGGGTTGACTCTTAACCTTAAGCCGACTTTACTAAAGCTTCAGTATCCTTCAGCGAGTCCTTAAGTGAAGCCAAGGACAGAGCTCCTCTCAAGGCAGGCCCTCGCGGAGTCAGGCATAGTAAACTCACTGATTCCCTCTTTTAAGTTGGTATATCAAATGGGGTCAATAGATCGTTACCCCCCTCTTTTAAGTTTTTTCTTGTCAGTCAGGGGGTTTAAGGATTAGAATATCCCTCATGTCTATTTTAAAGCCAGGGATAGTAACCTTATCAATTTTTTTTCTTCTTGGGATTGCGGAATCCCATGTGATGGTAAGCCTTCCTGACAATGATGATCTTCTTTGGAGTGCCTCTCAGACAGCCTTTAAGATGGCTAGAGAAAAGAAGATGGACCCCCGAGTGAAAGTCCCGCCTCTTTCGCCAAGATCAAGAGAAAAATGGCAGAGGCATTTCCTTAAATATTATCAAACCCAGGGGGGATTAGGGAGACCGCAGTGGATTCACACCAGAAAATATCCTTCCCGATTACAAATCCTTGTTAAAGGGATCCATCAGAATTCTTCCAGAAGAAACTTTGTTCGCAAGAAACTTGCTCTGATGTATGCCGGGTTCTCTTGGAATCAAATTAAATTGATCCTCGAGGATTTAGATTCTTTAAAAGCGGCCGAAGAAGATATCGCCTTTTTGAAAAATAAACTCCCTAAAGACATTAAAATGATTCAAACTTATGCGGATTTTTTGGAAATACCCATTATAGAATTCAAAGCGTCGCTCAAGTTAGCAGGGGATAACATGAAGGCCGTGAATTTGATGGAGCAGAAAAATCCAAAGGTTAAGTTCTTTGTTAAGGCATTGGCATCGAAAGAAAACGGGTTAATTTTAAGGGATTTCTTGCGTTCCCAAACGGCGCATGCCCTCAATTTGGATATGATGCTTCTAGGACCAAAGGAGAAGAAGGCGATGTCTCCGTGTTTAATTTTAAATACCGCCGCCAACACCTTCAGTTTATCCGTTGATCAAAACGAGGGATTCAAAGCAGCGGTGTTTAAATTGTTTGCATTGATGCCAATGACGAAAGTGACACTGGGAATTTCCGAAAAGAATTTTAAAGAATCCTTGAAAGGATTGGTCCTGGAGGTTCTTAGTGTTTCTCAGTTAGCCGAACTGGCTTATACCTATCTTGATTATTCCGATGAGATTGGCAAAGAAACGCTGTTAGAGAATGATTGGTTGAGTATGGTTCAGGAAGCCTTAAAAGGAATAAATAAGTTGGGTTTTGAAGAAACAGAGATAGGATTCTATCGAATAGGAAATAGATATTCCTTACTTCCTCTGATGGAAGAACAATCTGGTTCTCTTTTCTCTTTGCATTTTTTCGAAAAGATGTCAAACGAGATAGAGGCCCGTTTGGCTAATCATTTGGGGCTTAAGACAAATAAGGCTGCCCTTTTTACTGTCCAATGGTTTGAGCCAATTCCTCTTGAAGATTTAAAGGAGGAAATTCAACAACAATTCAAGGCCGAGGAATATAGAAAAGATAAAAAAATCGATCATATTGTAAAGAAAAGGGCCGCACCGATCATTTACGAAAACTTAAAAGTTGCCCAAGAAATAAAAAGGCAGATTTTTTTCGAATTCATAGATCGGCTAGAAGAACATTACAACGAACTTCGGACTGTCAGCAAAGATATATCGGATCTAGATAAAATAAAACTTAAGACCAAGGAAATCTTAAGAAAAGAATTGACGTCTATTCCCCACGAGATTAAAGAGAGTGCCTTGAGTTTTGAATCTGTCCAAGAGCAGTACAACGAGAAAGTTTTTTTTATTAATTTTTACCCTCATCAAGATAAATCCGTCTTAGAAATGAAAAGAGAAATGCAACAGGCCATCGATGATTTCAGGGCCTTTCTTAAAAAACATGTGTTGCGGATGTCTCTTCATCAGGATTTGCTGAATGTCAATGTTCAGGCCTTGATCTTGGCTGGCAGTAAGCCGATGAACGTCACGGATCAGATTTTATTAGGTGATCAATTTAGGATCGGGATATCCGCACGGATCAAAGGTAAATTATTATCTCAAAAAATAACAATTTACTATTATCTTTTAAGCAATATTACGGAGGATTTGAAATTATTAGGAGAAGTCCCATTGGGGACGGAGGTCATGGATGAACGCAAGGGATATTCCTTGAAAATTGATCCTTACGATAAGAGAGCTCATTTATTCGTCACTCCTGATTTTCTTTCTCCGGAATTCGAAAGGGAAGGGACCTATGAGATATTCCCGGTTTTGGCCTTTGGGGAATGGGATATGGACCCTGTCGCACAGGTTGGATTTGATGTCTTGATAAATCCTGTGGAAAATGCGGATTATTTTGAGATGGATCGCATCGCTTTTGTTGGCAACAGCACAAGTTTCTCTATCATTCGCGCGGAGCTGGATGCTCGCTTACCTACTACCGTAGTTTTAAAGGGAAATTTTAATTTAGAAACTTACTTAAAGGTGCCTTCTTATTTCAAGGAAGAAATGAAAAGTGAAGTAGAGATTAGGGTTATCCCTCCTGAAGAAAGTCTCGCCTTGGTCAATTATCCTTCCTTAATTAAAGGGATCTCAACAAACCCCTTAGTTCCATCTAAGATTCCTATCGCCTTACCGCAAGAAGCCCAAGGGGGTTTTTATCAAATCGAAATCAAAGCCAGAATTGAAGGGATCCAAGAAAAAGCCCAACCCTTTGAGAAAACTATCGAATTTGAATATGTCAATAAAGAAAATCCTTCCCCCCCCGAGGGAGGGGATATCGGACAAGATGAATTGAGAGAAAATTTTCCCTGGCAGTCGTCACTCAAAAAGAGTAGAAGTCTATTTTCTATTGTTGAGAAGAACTGATAAAATCTAAAATGTTGTCGTGTTCTATCCGATAGGAATTTCTAATGGATAAACTGGAAGAATTAAAAACTAAACATCAGGAAGTTGAGAAGATTTTAAAAGGCACGCTTAAGGAATTAACCGATATCAAATTTGCCTTGGATACTTCCACGATTGTGGCCATCACCGATCAAAAAGGGAAAATCACTTATGTGAATGATAAATTCTGCGAAGTTTCCCAATATTCCCGTGAGGAACTTTTAGGGCAAGATCATCGCATTGTCAATTCTGGATATCATCCTAAAGAATATATTCGAAATTTGTGGAAAGCCATCGCCAGGGGAGAGGTTTGGAGAGGGGAATTTCGAAACAGAGCCAAAGACGGAAGTATCTATTGGGTGGACACAACCATCGTTCCTTTTTTGAACGAAAAAGGAAAACCGTATCAATATGTTGCTATTCGGCATCTGATCACAGAGAAGAAAGAAATGGAGGAATCCATTAAGGCCCTATCCCAAAGAATCCTCCAGGCTCAAGAGGAGGAAAGAGAAAGGATTGCCAGGGATATTCACGATGACTTAGGACAGTCCTTGGCGACTCTAAAGTTATTATTTCAATCCACCTCAGCAGAATCTCTGAACAGTAAGGTCGTCTTAAAAAAGTCATTTGCAAAAATGGTTGAGGATATTAACACGATCATTGAAAAGACAAGGAATATTGCCACAGTCTTAAGACCCCCTACTTTGGAAGTTCTCGGCCTCACAACGGCGATCAAGGTCATGATCGAAGAATTCAAACGAAACACGGATATGAGGATAGAAATGACAGCCCTCGAACTCGATCATTTCCTATTTCTTGGCGCAGAAATCAATTTGTATCGGATTATCCAGGAGGCGATGACAAATATCGTTAAGCATGCCAAGGCCACCCGCGTTGATATTGGTATGTCGATAAAAGAAAATATACTTTTCTTAACCATTCAAGATAACGGCAAAGGATTCATTGGGTATAAAGTCTCTGAAACAAGCGGTCTTTCTGAAACAACTGGCCTTATCGAGGGATTAGGACTTTCGACGATGAGGGAGCGCACAAAACTGTTGGGAGGAGAACTGCATATCCACTCACAAAAAGGAAGGGGGACTGCGATAACTCTATCCATCCCACTCTATAAGGAGAAGAAAAAAAAATGAGTCTGTATAAAATTATCCTAGCCGATGATCACGAGATCTTAAGAACAGGTTTAAAAAATCTGATTGATAAAGAATCCTCATTCAAAGTGGTCGCAGAGGCCAAGGATGGAGAAGAGCTTTTGAATAAGCTTAAATCCGTTAAAGGTGATCTCATTGTCCTTGATCTATCTATGCCCAATATGGATGGGATCACTTCCCTCAAGGAAATTCATGTTAGATATCCCAAGATTAAGATTCTTGTCCTAACTATGCAAAAAGATAATGAACATTTTCGTCACGCTATGGCTTGTGGGGCCTCGGGATACATTCTTAAGGATGACGCGTATGAACAACTGATCCTTGCTATTAAACTTATACTTAAAGGCAAACAATTTGTTTCTCCTTCGGTGGCGACTCTTTTGACGGATAAATATATTCGGTCTTTGGATGATGTCGAAACGCCATCCTTAGAAATCTTGACAAAAAGAGAATTGCAAGTTTTAAAACTGATTACCAGCGGCCTTGCCAACAAGAATATCGCCTTTCGATTGAAGTTAAGTGTCCGCACCGTAGAAACTCATCGAGCAAATCTTTCCGATAAACTCGGTATTAAAAATACCGCAGGTCTGGTGAAATACGCCATTGCCAAAGGTCTCATTTAACAAACCGATTAGCTTTTTCTTAATCTCACCTCTTTTGACCGCTTAAGGCAGAATCCCTGGCCCGCTTTAAGCTCAGCGGGGTGGGCAGAAACCTACGTATTTTTACGCAAATCTCTACGTATGACATCGAATTTATCTTTTTAAAAAACATCGGTAAGGTTATATCGGTGTTTTTTAGGAAATGATTTGATTTTAATGGAAGGGGAATAATGGGAATAAACCAATTACTGCCCAATCATGTGATGAACCTTACTTGCTTCTTAACCCTCTTTGTCTTTGTTGTCGTCTTTGGGTTGCTGATTTGGGAAAAGTTGCCCCGCATTTCTTTGGTTATTCTGGGTGCGATCGTCATGGTTGTTTTGGGGACATTCGATATCCCAAAAGCTATTTCTTTTGTCAATTGGGAAACCATCTGCTTTTTATGGGGTATGTTTATCCTTGAGGATATCCTGACGGAATCTGGTTTCTTCAAATGGATTGCCTATGGATTGGCAAAACATTTGAATTATCGACCCTTAAGGATATTCCTTTTTTTCCCTTTACTTTCCTTTTTTCTTTCGGCCTTCATCAATTCCATTACCGTGATGATTTTTTAAAGTATTGTGACCTTAGAATTAGCCCGAGTGCTTAAATTTGATCCTGTCCCCACCATCATCACCGAGGTCGTATTGGCCAATATTGGGAGAGCGACCACCTTGGTGGGTGATCCTCCCAACGTGATTTTAGGAACAGTCTTGGGGTTCGGATTTAATGATTTTCTGATTCACAATGGCCCCGTGGGTCTGCTGGCAGGAGGGGGAGCCTTGGGAGTCAGCTTCTTGATGAATAAAAAATCCTTAGAGAGTTTTGATCAAGGGGTAGATCTTAAGACGATAAAAGAAATAATTCCCTTTTCCCCGATTACCGACCCTTATCTTTTACGATACGGGTTGATGGGAATGGGTATGATGTTGATTTTTCTCATAGGAAGACCCCTCTTTTTAAGATGGCATTTTCCTATCTCGATTGCCACCGCCTCACTTCTACCGGCTTTTATCATTTTGACCTTTGGGGGCCCGAGGGTCTATCGACATAATTTTATCCGTTGGATTGATTCCGAAACATTGGTTTTCTTTATGGGTTTATTTATTCTGATTGGGGCTTTGGAAGAAAGAAAAATCATTCAGGCCGGGACTTACTTTTTGGCATCGTTATTTGATACTCAAATAGGTTTTTTAAGTTCCCTATTTTGGGGATCTGCCTTTGTCTCTGGTTTTGTAGACAATGTTCCTTTAGCCTTGGCCAGGAGCTTTATTATCAAGCAAGCTGTGGCCAATCAATTCCTCCCCTCCCTAGGAATCATGGTTTGGACCATCAGCTTGGGTGTGGATTTAGGAGGCAATCTCACTCCTATTGGGGCCTCCGCCAATGTGGTTGCCTATTCTTATTTAGAAAGAAATAGAATCTCCATGAGTTGGAAATGTTGGTTTAAGTTGGCGTTGCTCCCTACTCTTACCGCACTTTTCATCAGTTATTTGGCGCTTTTATTTAAATTTCATTGGAAATTTTATTAGACAACGCTTAAGTTTTGCTTTCTTCTACGTAGTAGTACGCATTAAGGTGCGTATTTCATCCAATTTAATTTTCTTTTTGAGCAGAATAAAATTGAAGCAAGAAGTCCTAAAAGAGAAAGGTATAGGAAATGAATAAAAAAATTCTACTGATTGAAGACAACGATAATTTTCGCAGGATGGTTAGGAATTACCTCGAGAAGCAACTTGTCAATATCGATGTCTATGAGGCATCAAATGGTGAGTCAGGGATTGAGATGGCGGTCCAAGAGAAGCCAGAGATCGTGATCACCGATCTGAGATTGGAAAATATTCACGGCATAGAAGCGGCTAATGAAATCAAAAAATCTCTGCCGGATTGTAAGATCATTGTTCTGACCATGTTTGAGGCCGAATCCTTTCGAGAGATTTTCAAAAGCAATCATATCAATGATTATATTGGCAAGAGTGAACTGTATGACAAATTGATCCCGGCTTTAAAAAGGATTCTTTTGAGCAACTGATCTTTAATAATGGTAAAGGAGGCCCTACATGATCACCATAATCGGCGTAGTCTCAGGAGAAATCCTCTCCTATCTTGAAGAAATGAAAAGTCCGGCCAGTGTTCAGGATCTTGTTTATTTTTATGAGCGGCCTCACGAAGTTATTGTGATGGCAGTGGGCTGGCTTGTTCGGGAAGGGCTGATCCAAGGTGAACAGAAAGGGAAAGACTTCATAGTGTGGATGGAGGAAAAAATTCATAAGAGCCAAGAAGAAGCACAGGAAAAAGCCGGTTGTGGATTGTATCTGTGAGAATTTAGAGAGAAGGTAAATACTCATTATGTATCTAGCTAAAGATAGAAATATAAATTTACTTTTTAACAATTCTGAAAGGGTGTTAAGAAACCTCATTGAATCCGTCCAAAGCGGTGTTTATATGGCGGATAAAGAAGGGAATCTTTTTTTCGTCAATCAAGCCTTTGTGAATATCCTAGGATTTTCCAGCAAGGAGGAAATTTTAGGGTTAAATTTGGCCCGGCAGATTTATGCCCATCCCCAGGATAGGGAAGACTTCCTCAAGGCCATGGAAAGGACTGGATTCGTTCGTGATTATGAGGTCAAGAATAAAAGAAAGGACGGGAGTGTTGTGGTCCTTTCTGTCACCAGCAATTTTATCCGAAATGATTCTGGGGCGGTGATTGGAGTAGAAGGCATTGTTCAGGATATTACGGGAAAAAAGAGATTAGAAGAAAATTTAATAATCGAAAAGTCAAGGCTTGAACAAATTCTATGTTTTGATGAGAAGATTATTTCCATCCATAATCTTAATCAATTGGTTGATTTTGTGGTCAATCGCGTCAGTGAAATTCTCAATGCCGGCAAATGCTCGATCATGTTATTGGATGAGAGTAACAATAGATTGTGTATCAAAGGGGCCAAAGGGTTAAGTGATGACATTATCGAGACGACCCAGATCAACATAGGAGAGTCCATTGAAGGATGGGTGGCCAGAGAAGGGGAGCCGGTTTTGGTTTCCAACATTGAGTATGACAAAAGATTTAAGCGGGCTAATCGATCAAGTTATTTGAGCCGTTCCTTCATGAGTATCCCCATCAAACTCGGCAAAAAGGTGATTGGGGTCATCAATGTTTCTGACAAAAATCTTGATCCCAATGCTATTTTTGATGAGCTTGATTTGAAGATTCTCTGTGCGATCTCAAGAGAAGTGGCCGTTGCTTTAGAGAATGCTAAGTTGTACAAAGAATTGGAATATCTTTCGAACGTGGATCCCATCACCTATCTTTACAATTACCGTCATTTTGTGAAGGCTTTGGATTTGGAAATTGGCCGGGTGAAACGCTACCAGGGGCCCTTGAGTATTATGATGATTGATATTGATGATTTTAAAAGATACAACGACCGCTTCGGACATCTGCAAGGTGATCTGTTATTAAGAAGATTGGCGGATATTTTAAAATCGAATCTGCGTACCATTGACACTTTATCCCGGTATGGAGGAGATGAATTTGTGGTGATCCTGCCAGAGACGAATTTGGCACAGGCCAAACTGGTTGCGGAGAAATTGAGGAATAGGGTGGAAGAGGCGTATTTTAAAGACAAGGTCACCATCAGCATTGGTGTCGCCGAATATCAGGATCACTTTGATCGATTTGAATTAACTGTCAAGGCCGATCGGGCGATGTACGAGGCTAAAAAGGCGGGCAAGAAGAGAATATTTATTGCTAACCATTCAATGTAATCTCGTTAGAAAGGCCTAAAATGAACCTATTCAGCATCCCACATACTAGAGAAAAAAGTCAGACCAAGGGAAATATAATTTCAAAGATGTCAGAGGGAGAGATTAAAACGGCGGTGGCTGAGCGTTACACCCAAGTGGCCATAGATCCCCGCGGCCAATTCAATTTTCCAGTAGGACGAAAGTTTGCAGAGGCCGTTGGTTATCCCATGGCATTACTCGATAAACTTCCTTCCTCTTTTTGGGAATCCTTTACCGGGGCGGGGAATCCTCAAGCCTTTATCGATATTGTCAAAGGAGAGGTGATCTTAGATCTGGGATGCGGGGCAGGGCTTGATCTTTTTTTGTATGCTCAAGCAACAGGGCCTCTGGGGAAGGTTTACGGTTTAGATCTTTCCTTAGACATGCTTAACAAAGCAGAGAAAAATTTGCTGACTTTTAATCTCCACAATTATCAATTCCTGTGGACCTCATCAGATCAAATCCCTTTACCTGATGAGTCCGTAGATTTAGTCACGGCGAATGGCATTTATAACCTTTCACCTAATAAGGCCAGGGTCATGAGAGAAGTTGTCCGAGTGCTGAAACGTGGGGGGCGGACTATTTTTGCAGAGATCATCTTGAAAAAGGAATTACCGGAAGATATCCGTGAAGATATGGATGATTGGTTTCGATGTATAGGAGGTGCCTTGACAGAAGAAGAAATGCTAAATCAACTACAACTCAATGGCCTTCAAGATCCCCAAGTCCTTTGGAAAGGGAGGAATCCTCGCACCCGTCACCCGCTCGCTTTATGTGCGATTATCAAGGCTAAAAAGGAAGGAGGGATTTCCTAACTTCACTTTTAAACCCTTTCTTCATCTGTCTGGATTATGAATAATCAAAAAGCTGGATCGGTTAAATCTCTTGCCTCTTCCTCCTCGAATTATCTCATCAATTTATTCTGCCTGATTTTCTTTTTTGCTACGATGTTTTTTCTGCATCGCAAATTTCCTCAGATGGGAGCCGTTTTGTTAACGATAATATGTTTACTGGCGGTTGCCCTTCCTTTATGGCTTTATGATTTTCTTCATCTTAAGGTGCATAAACGGCCCTCTACTGGCCTTCGTGTCCAACGGGGGAAGATTAACAGACAACGAGTATTCATCAAATTGATAGGTTTGCATGGAACGTTTCTGATTATTCTTCTTCTTTATCATTTCAATCCAACTTATCGAGCCTCTCCCAATGCGGAAACATTTTACAACACCTTCTTTGATTTCCTAAATTTTCTGGCTCCATGGATCGTTATCTTAAGTTTTGTTTATTTTTGGCAAATCGATCAATGGCAAGAGGACCCTTACGACGGGTATTGGCATATGGGATGTCTTTTAACCGGACGCTACAAAGACGTCAATCCCGTGATTCTTAAGGAGCATACACGAGTCTGGTTTATTAAGGGCTTTTTTACTCCCTTTATGTTTGCCCTGCTTGTGGCCTATGTTAATGAGTTGCTTTCCTTTGATTGGCAACTTTGCTGGCGGAACTGGCCTTACTCTTTTTTATTAATGTACAATTATCTCATCGCCTTGTGTTACACATTTGACGTCATTTATCATGTGTTGGGCTATATTTTGACCTTCCGCCTTTGGGATACACACATCCGGTCAACTGAACCCACCCTTTTAGGGTGGGTTGTCTGTTTAGCCTGTTACAGTCCGTTTTATTCTATTTTTGGCCTCGGGCTTTTTCCTTACGATGATGGGCTTCACTGGTATCATTGGCTTGGTTTTTATCCGGTGCTTAATTATTTTTGGGCTATTATGATCATTTTTCTCTCGCTGGTTTATGGCCTGGCGAGTGTCGCTATTGGCTACCGCTCCTCCAATCTGACATTTCGCGGGCTCATCACCTCCGGACCCTATCGCTATACCAAACATCCTGCCTATGTGTGCAAAGTCGCCAGTTGGTGGCTGATCTCTTTGCCTTTCCTTTCGGTCGAGAATTTTCCCGTAGCACTTAAACACACCTTGAACCTCAGTGTGGTTACTTTCATTTATTATCTTCGCGCTCGGACCGAAGAAAATCATCTTTCCAATTATCCGGAGTATGTTGAATATGCCAGGTGGATAAACGAACACGGCCTATTCAGCTTTATCACCAAACACTTTCCGGCTTTACAGTATTCTGAGGAGAAATGTAGACGATGGAAGAGTATTGTCTGGTTTAAAAAATTAACCTAAAACTCAGAATATCCCGATGAGTGATTGAGTAATCGTACGCATCTTTTTACGTAGTTCTACTGATTTACAAAAAATTTTATAAGCGTTAGTTTAATCTCAGCGAGAATTCCCCGCCTTTATTTAAGGCGGGGATGAGAGCAAATTCCAGAAATGAAATTTCTGGACAACGATTAGCGCCAACAGCGCTTGAGACAGTAAGTTCCCCGCCTGTGAAGGCGGGGGAATCTAATAGTTCTTTTTGAATTCTTCAAGGACAAGGGTTAATTATGAAAGTATCTATCGTAAGCCCCACCTACAATGAAAGAGATAATATAGAAAAGTTCATCCGCAGGCTCAGAGCCCTTGAGATTGATTCTGAGATTATTATTGTTGATGATAACTCCCCAGATGGGACAGGACAAATTGCCGATCAGTTGGCAAAAGAATGTGACAATCTAAGAGTGCTACATAGACCCGGGAAACGGGGACTAGGAAGTGCGGTAGCCGAAGGATTTAGTTTAGCAACAGGTGATATTTGGTGTGTTACTGACTCGGATATGAGTCATGAGATCGAAAGGATTCCTGAAATGGTCATGCTCATTGAACAAGGCAAAGCAAACCTTGTTGTGGGCAGTAGGTATATTAAAGGAGGCGATATAAAAAATTGGAGTTTAACCAGGAAGTTATACTCTAGAGGCGCTATCATGCTTGCTAGACCGTTAACGCGCATTAAGGATTGTGTCAGCGGATTCTTTTTACTTAAAAAGCGTATCTTAGAGGGAGTCGAATTGACCGCGAAGGGTTATAAAATTGGGCTTGAGATTATTATCAAGTCTCAGCATGATAACAAGATTGTTGAGTTTCCTTACATGTTCATTGACCGGCATAGAGGGGAAAGCAAGCTCAACGCCGGGGAGTTTATGGATTATATCGGATTGCTACGGCATCTCATTCACTATAAGATAAAAACCCGATGGAAGAAGATAGACACTATTGCGGTGAAAATGAGCCCAAAGGAGCTTTTTCGATAGAAAAATGAAGATCATACTCGCTTTAGCACCGCATAGTTTTGAAGACCGATACAATAAAGCCATAGCAAAGGCCGCAGGATCCCTCCCGCCCTTAGGTATCCTTTACCTGGCCTCCTATCTTAAAAGGGAAGGACATGATGTCAGTGTATTCGATGGGAGTATTGAACCCTTCCCAACTCTTGCCTCTTTAATTCGACGTAAAAGGCCAGATATCTTTGGGATGACTACGATGACCTTTCTCTGGCAGAAGACGAAGAAGGTCATCGAGTTTATCAAGAAAGAATTGCCCGAGACCTTTGTTATTGTGGGAGGTGCGCATCCAACATTTTTTGCTAAAGGTTGCCTAGAGGAATGCCCACATCTTGATTGTGTTATCATCGGAGAGGGAGAAATCACGATGGCAGAATTGTGCAAACACCTTCAGGATGGGAAAACCCTTGAGGGTGTTGATGGGATAGCCTTTAGGCAAAAGGATGGAACAATAAAAGTTAATAAGCCGAGAACACCCATAAAAGATTTAAATGTCACACCTCACCCTGCCAGAGAACTCATTGACGTACTGGCTTACAAACCCGCTCTTCAGCAGTACAAGAGATTGCCGGTAACAAATATCATGGGTTCCAGAGGCTGCCCATTCCAATGTATCTTCTGTTCCCATGTAACGGGAGACAACATAAGGTTCAGAAGTCCACAAAATATCATCGAGGAAATAATCTTTCTGGTAGGCGAATACAAAATAAAAGAGATCGCTTTCTGGGATGACACGATGACCGTAAGAAAAGACAGGATTTATGAACTCTGTCGTTTGATCAAGAAAAATAAACTGGATATCATCTGGTCGGCCCAGGCACGGGTCAACACAGTTGATTTTGATCTCTTAAAAGAAATGAAATCTGCGGGTTGCTGGAAAATATTTTATGGCATTGAGAGTTTGATTGAAAAAAATCTTAAGGAATTAAAAAAGGGCATAACTCCAGAGCAGTCCATCCAGGCGGTCAAAGCTACCAAGAAGGCAGGAATTGAGGTAGAAGCCTCTTTTATTTTCGGTATCCCCGGAGAAACCTATGAAGACGCCCTAGAAGATGTTCGTAAGATCATCGAACTTGACCCGGATTATATGAAGTGCTTTCCCCTTACTCCTATCCCCGGGACTTACTTATATAACAATCTTGAAAAATATGGAAAACTTCTTGTTAGAGATCTGGATAGGTTTACCGAAAACAAGATTGTTTTTATTCCTTATACTATGACGGAAGAACAGTTAAACAAAATAATCCCGTACGCCTATAAAAAGTTTTACCTTAGACCTAAATATGTTATACGGCATCTTAGTAGGATAAGGTCATGGGAAGACATCCGAAAGTCAATAAGGGGGCTGAGGGCTGTCGGCGGTCTCTAAACTAAAATTGCCGTTGTTGCTCAATAATTTGCGGAAAATGGGGACAGCGCCCTTTTTGACTCTCCTAAATCTCTATTAGAAAAGGGCGCTGTCCCCATTAATCCCCCCGCCTCCTCAATTACGTAATCTTACATAATTTTTTACGTAGTTTTACTGATTTACAGGAACTTTTTAAAGGGGTAGTGTAATACTAGATATTGAATAAAATTTGCTGGGATACACAATATGATGTATTAACTAAACTAAAATGAGATGAGTGTCCCACCAAGGGGGGGGCTGATCGTTACCTAAAAAGGGAGGTGAATAAATGCAAACCACATTGATACTGACGAAAATCGTCAAAAGGGATGGGAGACAAGAAGATTTTAATCCACAGAAAATCGCTGGTGCTATCAAGAAAGCCGGCGAAGCTACAGGAGAATTTGGGGAAGAGGTGGCCCAAAAGCTCACCGTGAGGGTGGTGAATATTGCCCAGCAAATTCTCATCCAACCTTCCCCTTCGGTGGAAGAGATTCAAGATATCGTAGAAGATGTTTTGTTGACTTCTCCTTATAAAAAGACCGCCAAGGCCTACATCCTTTATCGTCAGCAACACGCCCAAATCCGGGAGATCGTCTCCAGATCCAATACGGATCTCGTTGATCAATATCTCAATAAAATTGATTGGAAGGTGAATGAGAATAGCAATATGGCTTTTTCTTTGCAGGGGCTCAATTATTATGTTTCCTCGGAAATCAGCAAGATCTATTGGCTTAATAAGATTTATCCTGAAGGAGTAAAACAGGCCCATCTCAACGGGGATTTTCATATTCATGATTTGGGATTGATCAGTGTCTATTGTGTGGGATGGGATTTGCAAGATTTGTTAATGGAAGGATTCAAAGGGGCCTTTGGAAAGATGGAATCAAAACCCGCCAAACATTTACGCAGCGCCTTAGGTCAGATTGTAAATTTCTTTTATACCTTGCAAGGGGAGGCGGCGGGAGCCCAGGCCTTTTCTAATTTTGACACACTTCTTGCCCCGTTTATTCGATTCGATGGTTTAAGCTACAAAGAAGTGAAACAAGCCCTGCAGGAATTTGTTTTCAATATCAATGTGCCGACACGGGTGGGATTTCAGACGCCTTTTACCAATATTACCATGGACTTAAACATTCCCTCTTATTTCGTAGATCAAGGTGTCATTGTTGGGGGAAAAATTCAATCCCTTACTTATAAGGTATTTCAAAAAGAAGTGGATATGTTTAATAAGGCCTTCATGGAAGTGATGCTGGAAGGAGATGCCAAGGGAAGGGTCTTTACCTTTCCTATTCCTACTTACAATATCACCAAAGACTTTTATTGGGATAATCCTAATCTGAATCTTTTATGGCAAATGACCGCTAAATATGGAATTCCTTATTTTGCGAATTTTATCAATTCCGATATGAAACCGGAAGACGCAAGAAGTATGTGCTGCCGATTGCGTCTGGATAATCGAGAATTAAGAAATCGCGGAGGGGGGTTGTTTGGGGCCGCCCCCTTGACGGGATCTGTTGGGGTTGTGACCATCAATATGCCAAGGATCGGCTATTTTTCGGAAAACGAAGAGGAATTCTTTGAAAAACTTGGGAAGAGGATGGTGTTAGCCAAAGAGAGTCTGGAAATCAAAAGAAAGATCTTAGAAAAATTTACTGAGGAAGACCTGTATCCTTACATCAAGTTTTATTTGAGAAAGGTTAAACAACGGTTAGGTCAATACTGGAAAAACCATTTTTCTACCATAGGGCTCGTTGGGATGAATGAGGCATGTCTGAATTTATTTGATGAGAATATCGGTTCCCCTCGGGGTCAGGTCTTCTCTAGAGAGGTCTTGGATTTTATGCGAAAGAAGCTTCTTCAGTTCCAAGAAGAAACGAATAATAATTACAACCTAGAGGCCACTCCCGCTGAAGGGGTCTCGTATCGTTTGGCCAAAAAGGACAAAACCGTTTTTCCGGATTGCATCTGTGCCAATGAAGGTGAATTCCAAGATGGGAGAGAACCTTTTTACAGCAATTCCACACATCTTCCCGTCAATTATTCTGATGATATCTTCGAGGTCTTAGAGATGCAGGATCTTTTGCAGATTCGTTATACAGGAGGAACAGTCTTGCATGGATTCGTTGGGGAAAAAATCAATAACACCGAAGGGCTTAAGCAACTCATCAAAATGATCTGCGAGAAGTTCAAGTTGCCTTATTTTACGATCACCCCTACCTTTAGCGTCTGTCCAAACTGTGGATATTTACCTGGGGAACACAAAATTTGTCTTAAATGTCATAATCAGTGTGAGGTCTATTCTCGGGTTGTTGGATACTTAAGACCGGTGCAACAGTGGAACAAAGGGAAAAAAGAAGAATTCCGATTGCGAAAGACTTATAAAATATGCGCATAGGAGGATTACAGAGTTTTTCGGTCATCGATTATCCGGGGAAAGTGGCAGCGATCCTATTTACCCAAGGCTGTCACTTCCGTTGCCCTTATTGCTATAACCCGGAATTGGTTATCCCCAAAGAATTCAGAGAGATCATCCCCCAGAGAGATGTTTTAGAATTCTTAGAAAGGCGAAAAAAATATCTTCAGGGGGTGGTGGTTAGCGGTGGAGAACCCACTATGCAGAATGGATTGATCCCATTTCTTAAGAAGATCAAACAGCTTGGATATTTAATAAAACTAGATACCAATGGAAGCCAACCGGATGTATTAAAGCAATTGATTGAACGTAAATTAGTCAATTTTATTGCCATGGATATCAAGGCCCCTCTAAAAAAGTACGAGTTGACGGTTAAGGTGAAGGTGAATGTTAAGAGGATCCAAGAGAGTATCGATCTTATCCTCCATGCAGGACTTCCTTATGAATTTCGCACCACCGTTGTCAAACCTTTGTGTTCCACTGAAGATTTATATGAGATTATCTGTTCCATTCCGCAAGTGAAATGTTACAGCATTCAAAAATTCATCCCCAGTGAGAAAATACTGGATAAGACATTATTAACACAAGACCATTATTGCGATGAAGAAATTTCTCGCTTTCGAGCCAAATGGGAAAGGCGACCGTGTCAAAATGAATGTTCTCAATGTGCTAAACAGACTGCCTGTCTCAGTTGAGATTATTTGCCGAGAACCCTACCGTCTCTTTTTCCCTCTAGGAATTGTGATGGGAACTATTGGTGTGGGACATTGGCTTTTTTATAGCCTGGGATGGGCCAATACTTATTCAGGGTTTTTCCATTCTTCTGTCCAGATGCTGCTTTTTATGAACTGTTTTGTGTCGGGTTTTATTTTAACATTTATTCCCCGATTTACGGGTACACACAATGCAACATTTGAAGAGTTATCTTCTTTTTTACTAATATTTCTTGGTATTTTAATATTATTAGATTTAAAGTTTTGGATTTGGGCCGAACTTTGTTATATCGTTTGGCTTATATTGCTGGTCCGTTTTGTGGTGATAAGAATTAAGCAAAGAAAGGTCAGGGATGGGGATCGTCACCCACCGGCAGAGTTGATCTGGATTCCCATAGCGGTTTTTCATGGAATTTTGGGAACTCTATTGGTTATTCTTTCGCAAATTCATTTTTTGCCATCCTGGGTGATCCAGATTGGAAAACCCATGATGGATCAGGGATTTATATTGGCGATGGTTGTAGGAGTAGGGGGATTTTTGATTCCCAGGATCATGGGAACTTTTAATCGAGAAGAACTTGTTTCCAATAGACTGCTCTATTTTCATGCAATGAATGGAGTAGGACTTTTTTTGAGTTTCGTTCTGCAAGGAATTTCTTATGAAAATTGGGGACATGGAATCCGGGCCTTTGTTATTACCGCGGAATTCTTAAGGCTGAAGGTTCTGCCTCAACCTCCGCGGGCAAAGGAATTGTATGTACGTCTTATCTGGCTGTCTACTTGGATGGTTCCCTTAGGATTTTGGTTAGCCGCATTTTTACCAAAGTATCATGTGGTGATGTTACATATATCCTTTATTGGGGGATTAAGCCTTATGGTATTGACTATTGCAACAATGGTTGCCTTATCTCATGCCGGGAAGGCCTCCTTGTTGCAAAGCTCCCTGTGGATATTAAAATGGATAGTCTTAGGTCTTACCTTAGCGGTGGTGAAAAGAACAATTCTTGTCTTTTTCCCCGATGCCTATTTTAAATTTCTCGGACTATCAGCGGGATTGTGGTTGCTGGCCTCCTTAGGCTGGCTTGTATTTATTTTACCTTATCTTTTTGTAGTCCCAGAAGAAGACGAATTTGAAAAAATGCACGAACATATCCAAAGGCGAGTTTGTTAAGGTTGAAAAATTTCCGCATTCCTTTTCCAAAATATCGGAGTTTAAATTTCCTTCATTCTAAGTAATACTGCTGACCATTTTACGTAAGATAGCGGATTGCTGGCGTCCCATTTGTCATATAAAATAAAACTGTTGATCGTGACTGGGAAAGTTCTTCTGACTTCGAAATAGAAACCGGCTCTACTGCATGCTAAAACTTAAAAATCTTTTTTTTAGAGAAGGGAAATACCAGGAGAGGGAGAGTGCCTGTCCCTTACTTTTGAAATTCTATGAATACAAAGCATATATTTACGGTTTCTGAACAATATCATTACCTTTACGGGCCTGTTTATTCTTGGCGGTTGGGTCGTTCCTTGGGGATTGATCCTTTATCCCTGCAGGAGAAGATTTGCAATTTTGACTGCCTTTACTGCCAATTGGGGAAAACACCGCATTTATCAAATCAAAGAAAGGTCTTTGTTAAGACGCAAGATCTTATCAAGGAAATTAGAACATTGCCGCAAGGAATCAAGATTGATTATTTTACATTTTCGGGAAGAGGTGAACCCACTTTAGCCAAAAATTTAGGAGAAATGATTCAGGCATTAAGAAAAGAGAGAGCGGAAAAAATTGCCGTCATTACCAATTCTTCTTTATTGAATCAGAAAGATGTCCGAGAAGATCTTTCTTTGGCAGATTATGTTTTAGCGAAGCTGGATAGCTGCTCCCAAGAAACCTTGGAAACAATCGATCAGACATACAAAGGAATCAGATTTCAGGAAATCATTGAAGGTCTGATGTCCTTTAAAGGGACTTTTGTTGGGAAATTAGCCTTACAGATTATGTTTGTCCAACAAAACAAACCCTACGCAAGACAATTAGCCCAAATTGCCAGCTTGATAGGGGCCGATGAAATCCAGATCAATACACCCCTTCGTCCCTGTGGGGTGAGCCCCCTTCCTAGAGAAGATATAGAAGAAATTAAAGGTTGCTTTGATGATCTGCCTATGACCAGTGTTTATGATGCCCCTTTAGGGGATATAGAATCATTTAATTTTAAAGAGACGGTTAAACGGCATGGGGAATTTTAAGGAAGCATGCCTTACCTTATAATACGTCCTTTGCAAATAAATAGATGATTTTTTTGTCAGAATAATTGCCCTAAAGCAAGGGAAGCCCTCCTTTCTAAATTCTACAAATTAGAGTTCCGCTTAAGCAAGGCCTGCCAATTCCAAGGGTTAAGTAAGAAGGGAAACTATTCTCTGGTTTGCTTAAGTGGATCTTTTTAAGTATTACTACGTATCTATTTAAGTAATACAGCGAATTTATAAATTTTCAACTTCAAGGGATAATTATAAGTGAAAAGGGGAGTTGAAATGAAAATGCTAACTGCAAAGATGAAAGGAAAAGGTCCGCTTAAGACTGTGGGGAAGGATTATCTATGCCGGGAACGATTCTATGGGACATTTAGTCGTTCCTTTTCTCTTCCTAAAGGTATTGATGCCAAGAATGTCAAGGCGACATTTAAGGAGGGGATCCTGGAAATTGTGCTCTATAAGTGAGGGAAGATGCTAAGCCTAAACAAATCAAAGTGGATGTGCAATGAAAGGGAAAGGTGAGTAGGATGGCTATTTACAGTTTAGAGGAAATTTTAGATTTGATCAAACGCTGGGAGAAGGGATTATTATACTTCTACCGCTTATTGTATCGAGGTCTTAAAAACCCTCGTTCGAAGAAAATCGTTCAAATGCTAAGAAAACAACAAGGGACGACGGTCCATTTTTTAGAACACATTGATTTGAACGATTATAAACATGCGGAATTTATAAAAAACATTCCCGACTTTCACAAAGATGATATTATTCCTCATTTTGTCATTACGCCGGAGGCCAAGCCAGAGGATATCTTCGAAAGAATCCTCAATTTTGAAGAAAAACTCAAAGATTATTATGGACATCTTAAAGATGTCGCGGTTTTTCAAAAATCCAAAGAATTATTTGAGATGTTGATTCAGTTTAAGCTCGGACAGATCAAAGAGATAAAAAGCTATATGGACAGCTTCGATTTGGTTATTTAAAATGAGATCATCGAATGAGTTGAAATTGAAGGCAGGGACGATATTTGTTAAAACGGTAGGTTACGATATGAATGTATCATTAACTGAAAAGATAATAGCAAATTGGGCCGAGCAGACTATTCATGTCTTGACGGCAGCCATCACTCAGACCGCGGATCATATCTTGATTACCGATAAAGAAGGGATTATTCAATATGTCAATCCGGCCTTTGAAAAGACCACAGGTTTCTTGAAACAAGAAGTCTTTGGGAAAACCCCAAGCATTCTTAAATCCGGCCTGCATGGAGAGGAGTATTACAAAGCCCTTTGGTCAACAATCCTGTCAGGGGAGGTTTTCCGAGCCACAACCATCAATAAGAAAAAAGACGGCTTTCTTTATTATGCCGATCAGACCATCACGCCAATTAAAAATGAAAACAATCAAATCACACATTTTGTTTCCGTCTGGAAGGATATCACGGAGCGAATCGAATATGAAGAAAAACTAAAAAAGTTAAACGAACATATCGTCTTTGAAAAATATAAACTTGAGCAGATCCTTAATTTTGATGAAAAAGTCAGCGCAATCAAAGATATAAATAAATTGATTGATTTTATTATTACCAAGGCATGTGATATTTTGAATTCCAAACGCTGTTCTTTGATGCTCATCGATGAAACATTGCAAGAGTTGTGCATCAAGGGATCGGCTGGTTTGAATGAACGTTTCACTCGGAAGAATATTAAGGTTGGTGAATTGATCGCTGGTTTTGTCATCCAAGAGGCCAAATCCATCTTAGTGGAAAATATTGAAACGGATAAAAGGTTTGCCAGGCCAAACCGGACAGGATATGAAAGCAAATCGTTTATAAGTGTTCCCATTTGCCTCGATCATAAGATGATCGGCGTTGTCAATGTGACCGATAAAAATCCTGCCACCAGCAATATTTTTACACAACTCGATTTAAAGATTCTTACGGCTATTGTTCGACAAGCCGCGGTGGTTATAGAAAATGCCCAGATTTACAAAGAATTAAATTACTTAACCATTACGGATGCCATGACCGATCTTTATAACTATCGATATTTTACGAAAAGTTTAGAAAATGAAATCAACCGGACCAAACGATTCCCTTGGACATTTTCTTTGATGATGATTGATATTGATCATTTCAAATCCTATAATGACTCCTTTGGGCATCTGCAAGGAGATTTCTTGCTTAGAGAGGTAGGGAGAATGATCCAATCCAATCTGCGGGAAGTAGATATTGTCTGTCGCTACGCAGGGGATGAATTTGTGGTTATTTTACCGGGAACAGATGTCTCCCGGGCAAGATTTATTGCCGAGAAAATCCGAGGCAAGGTGATGAAGTTAGAATGTAAACGTGCCATGACCTTTAGTGTGGGAGTCACAGAATATGTTAAAGGCATGAGTCGTTATGAATTGATTTCTCGAGTAGATCGGGCCTTGTACCAAGCAAAACAGACAGGAAGAAATAAAGTTTGTATTTGTGGATAAGGTTAATAGGGGTAAACAAAGTCAGAGCCAAAAATTAAAAAGAGGGAAGGGATGAAAAGTGATGGTAAGAAAGGTTGGCATAAGCGAATTCGTTTGTTGATGATATTTATTTTTGTTATGTTAGTTACCTCATGTCAATAAAAATAAAGTTATTAAACCATCGAACAAACCAAGGGGTCAGAGATGAGAGAGGGTAGTCTGTCGGTTTTAGAAAAAGTAAAATGCTCTGGGAAAAATTTATGGATCATTTTAGGTTTTGCTCTGCTTAGTTGTCTGCCTGCAGAATCAGGTGAACTTAATGAGACTAAACCAGCGGCAACAAAGAAGTTATTCCAGCGAGGGGAAGTTTTGTACCAACAGCAATGCGCCGTCTGTCATGGACCCCAAGGAGCTGGTGATGGTCAAGCGGCCTATTTGTTAAATCCAAAGCCGAGAAATTTTGTAAAGGATAAATTTCGATTTGTCTCAACCTCAACCCAAGAAGCTACTGATGAGAATCTTTTCAAGGTTATTACCAGAGGAATGGCAGGCTCGGCCATGCCCCCTTGGGAACATTTGTCAGACAAAGACAGATGGGCAATCGTTTATTATGTGCGTTATCTTTCTGAAATTGAGAAGTATAAACAGGCAGGGGAGATTAATGATGCGATGATCAAAAAAGGTTTGACATGGGAACAGATTAAGAAAATAGTCAATAAAAAAATGAGCCAGGACATCATGATAAAGGTACCTTCAGAACCCCAACTCACACAGGAGTCTCTTTCTCGAGGAAGGGAATTGTTTGTGGCATCCTGCGCAGGGTGTCACGGCGTTCAAGGAAAAGGAGATGGACAGCAAAATATGGTGGATAATCTCGGGTTTCCTGTAAAACCACGGGATTTAACAGCTGGTATCTTTAAAGGGGATGCGACTTCCGAAGAGTTATATTTTCGTTTCATCGCTGGCTTACCGGGTTCTCCTATGCCAAGTTATGCGGGTGTTTTTACCCAAGAACAAATATGGGAGTTGATTCATTTTGTGCAATCACTCATTCCCTCAACAATTGAGGGAAAGGGGCGACTTCATAAGATGCAGCTTGTAGCCAGAAAAGTATCCGGAGATGTTGAAATGAATCCCCTTGCCAACCAATGGTTGAATGTAGAACCCGTTTATGTGGTCTTGACACCCCTTTGGTGGAGTGATAAGCGCATTGAAGGGGTTCAAGTCAGGGCGATTCATAATACACAGAATTTGGCCCTCCTCTTAACATGGGAGGATCCAAAGAAAGATGACAATCTTGTTGAGGTTCAGTCTTTCAGCGATGGCGTAGCTTTGCAATTTTCAATGGAGAAGGATCCGCCATTTTTCGGTATGGGAAGTAAGGGTCATCCTGTCTATATCTGGCATTGGAAAGCAGCATGGGAACAAAAGGGAAAGGAAAGGCTTGACATCGAAAAACACTATTCCTCCACAGCTTCAGACTGGTATCTGTCGCAAAAAGATTATCAGTACGGTCAAGCCTTTGAAACATCAGAATCAGAAACACGGTTCCATGATCCGCAGTTTATAACGGGATGGGGTGCGGGTAATCCTCTCTCGGATCCGCAAAAGGAGGAATCTTCTGAGGGCGGCCTTTCAGAAGGGCTTGGGACGTATACAACACACATGGTGGAATCAAAACAAGTAAAGGCCAATGGTATATGGAGTGAAGGGAAGTGGCATGTTATTTTTGTTCGTTCTTTGAAGGGACAAGATCATCTTAAGTTCAGGGTTGGAGATTCCATTAGCGTGGCTTTCGCGATATGGGATGGAAGTCAAAAGGACCGGAATGGACAGAAATCAGTATCGATTTGGAATACGCTTGTCCTTGAAAAATAATCCCTAACCTATCGAAGGAAGGTGTAGAAATCATTTGATTGTTAACAGGTAGTGTCAAAAGTTCTATGAAGAATCCATATAGCAAGGGGTTGAAGATATG
>CAYJXI010000035.1:22775-30829 GCA_964374105.1 uncultured Planctomycetales bacterium | reverse complement strand
TTTTAATGATTGGGGTTCGGAATTTTAAGAAAAGACAGTACCACCGATCCTTTGGAGGTCCTTGATAAAATCAGGATATGATTTATTGACACATTCTATATCCTTAATTTTGACACTAAGTTTTAATCCTAAAATACTAAATGCCATAGCCAATCGATGGTCATGATGCGGGTTAAGTAAAACATTATTTTGATATTCCTTTTGGGGATAGATGGTCATTGCATTTCTTTCTTCTTTTATCTTGGCGCCTACTTTCATTAACTCTGTTCTTAGATCAGTAACCCTGTCACTTTCTTTAACACGGGCATGTTGAATATGATAAAGCCGTGTCTTCCCTTTTGCAAAAAGAGCAAGGATCGACATAATTGGCAAAAGGTCAGGGCAATCTTTTAATGAAAAATTACCGCCCTTTAAAAAAAACGGTCCATTCAATAGAATCGATTGGCTTGATTTCTTAAACCTAACACCCATTCGAACCAGGAAGTCAAATATCTTTCCATCGGCTTGAATAAGCTCATCATTTAAATATCCTTCTAAGACCAATTGGGTAGGGATCAATGCGCCAGTGGCTAATAAAAATGCTACAAGACCATAATCCGATGGAATTGTAAAATTTTTTAATCCTTTGAATTGCTGGCCTCCTTTGATTTTATATAATCGTTCATGAACCTTTTGAATTTTAACTCCACTCTTTTGTAATACCTTTAAAGTCATGGTGATATAATCGCTGGAGACCACCCTTTTCCCTTTGATAACTATTGTGGAATCTCTCGACAATTGCGGACAAGCTATTAAAAGAGCTGAAATGAATTGGGAGCTTACACTTCCCGCTATTTCCATCCTTCCTGCTTTGAGTTGACCTTTTGCTTTTAAGATGGGGATACTCTCATTTTGCTGACTTCCCTTAATTTGAATACCCTGGGCACGCAGGGTCCGGATCAGATGATAATTGGGACGGCCTTTTAAAGTCCCTTTTCCATCAATTTGCGATTTTTGATCATGTAAACAAACAAGGGGAAGAAGGAATCTTAAAACCGTGCCTGACTCACCAACGTTGATATGCGACAAATTTACTTTTTTTCTTTTTGCTTTAACTAACCATGCGTTTGGCTGAACTCTTAAGACAACCGCACCCAAATGTCGGGCAACGGATCTTGCTATCTTGACATCCTCACTGTCAGATGAATTGATAAGCAAGGATTGTCCTCCACAGGCAGCAATGATAAACGCCCGGATTGAATATGATTTCGAGGGAGGTAACTTTATCCTTCCTCTTAGAAATCTCGAAGGTTTTACACTGAGAATCATTGTTTTATGACGACACGATCGTCCTTTTGAACATCTTGACTTGTTAAGGGAGGAATGAAATCAGCTGCAGACATTTCGGAAATGACTCGGGACACTTGGACGTCACCCAAATAATTTTCTCCTCGGTAAATGGACAGGATTGATCCCTTTTTTATTCCATCTGCTTCTCCATATTTTATAATAATAAAATTCGTATCTTTATCTATGCTAACAATTGTTCCTTTTTGTAATGAGGGAGATGGGACCACAACGATTTTCTCCAATTGAACATTTTCTTGATTCCCCACATCAGCATCTGTTGTGGATTCTGTTGTTTGCACATCTGAGGGGCCAGCGTCGGAAATCCCCATGGCCGTAAGTTTGTCTTTAAGCTCATTATATTGGTTCTGCAAGTCCTGATTGTTTTGCTCAAATTCATTATTCCGAGTAACAGCCGACTCGAGTTCCTTCTTAAGGGAATTGATTTTACCCTCCGCCTCGGCGAGTTGAGCATTCAATTGGTTCTGAATATTCTCTTGAGCCTGCTTGGCCTTTTCTAAAGATTCCTTCAATTCACGATTCTGTTCTTTAATGGCATCTTTAACCTCTTTCTCAAATTCTAAATCATCAACGAGCCCCTCAATCTTTTCATTGGCTTCTTTATTTTTTTCTTCTAAAAGAAATACTTTCTTTTTAGTTTCCTTTAATTCACTTTGAAGATTAGCCTCAATCGTTTTCATCTGTTCTAAATTAAATTCAGCTGCTTTTCGTAATTTAACCTCTTCTAAAAAAAAGAATGATGAGATCCCAGTTAAACAAATAAGAACCACAAAGATCACCACAATAAATATCGTCATGATTTTGCCAGAATTATTCATGACCATAAGCTCCTTCTATCTTGTGCAAATAATGGTTAAAATTTTTGATACACTTTTATTATATTTTAAAAGTCCATCAAGTAAAGTCTATTCTTAAGGAAAATTGTTTAAATTTAGAAATTCTTTCGGAGTTGGAGAAAAGTATTCGACAAAAGATCTGCTTGCAGGATGAAGAAACCCTAAGGCCTGGGCATGCAAGGCTAATCTTGGAAATGAATTTTTCATCCCATATTTTTCATCTCCCAAAATGGGATACCCAAGATGGGTCATATGGACCCGCAATTGATGTGTCCGTCCGCTTTGGGGATAAAGAGCAACTAACGTTTGAGAGGGAAATCGCCTTACGACCCGATAATAGGTTCTAGCCTCTCTGGAATCTTCCAAAAACGAAACCGTTTTCTTATCAAAATGAACTGGGTGTCGTCCAATGGGTGCATCAATGATCCCTTCCTCAAATTCAATCTTGCCAGATACCAAGGCAACGTATCGTTTTCTGACCTTTCTTTTTTCAAACTGTCTTGCTAGAAAAACATGAGTTTTATCGTCTTTGGCAATGACGACCAATCCCGAGGTGTCTCGGTCAAGTCGATGAACAATGCCAGGCCGTTTTTCAGAATTGATCGAAGAAAGTGAACGACTATAATATAACAAGGCGTTGACCAAGGTTCCCTTCAAGATACCCTTGACCGGATGGACAAGCATTCCCGCTGGTTTATTGATAATCAAAAGAAAGGGATCTTCATAAAAGATATCCAGTTCAATATCTTCTGGGGCAATGTTTTTATCTGGAACCGGATTCTCTTCGATGTCAACTGTGATTTCATCTCCTTCGCTCACCTGATAGTGAGCCTTGACATGCTTCTGATTGACAGAAACCTTCCCCTCCTCAATCAATCGTTTGACAAAGGTCCGGGAGGGACAATTTTCTAATTTTTTTGATATAAAAATATCTAATCTTAAATGATTATTTTCAGAATCTACTTTTAAAGTAACTTTCTGCATGGATCTTTATGGGTCTTTAAAAAAGACGATTCCCTCTAACATCCACTCTGATGAAAAACAGGTGGGCTACCCTCTTTAAAAAGGGGATAAAAGCTAATTGTCTGAATCCTTTTCTCTGATAATTATTTTGCTTAGAATTTCTTACTGAATTTTTTTAAAAATATAAAAACCCCAAGACCTAAAATGAATAGGACTAAACTGATCAGCTGGTAAATGCTCAAACCTAACACGACAAAAGGATGATCTCCCCGGAAAAATTCAATAATAAATCGTTCCAAAGAAGCCAAGACCAGATACCAGGCCAAGATTCGCCCTGGGACAACTCGCGTTAGATGAGAACTAGCCTGAATTCTCTTTAAAATTAAGAATATCAAAAGTAATCCTGCCACATCATAAAGTTGTGTGGGATGAAGTCTTGCCGCATGCACGGGGAAATAAATTCCCCAAACAACAGATCGACCAAAACAACAACCGTTCAAAAAACAGCCGATCCTTCCGATCGCTTGACCTAAGGCCATATAGGGAACAATCATATCGACAGTCTGCCATAGAGGGAGTTTCTTCTTTTGAATATAAATAACCGCAATGATGGCCCCAATGATCAATCCCCCTTGAAAAGATAACCCTCCTTTTTGAATCATGATAATTTCTAAGGGATTCGGTAGAAAAAGATGAAGATGTAATATGACAAATAATAACCTTGCTCCCAGCATTCCTCCCACGACCGACCAAAAAACCAAATCATAAATGATTTCTTTTTTGATATGAAACCGTTCCTCAGCCTCACGGCTCAATAGGTATGAACAAACAAAGACAGAGACGGCCAACATCAAGCCGTAGGAATAAATGGTCAAAGGGCCAATTTTACAAATAATGGGATACATTTCGCAATTAAACCAAAATCTGCATCTGTCAAGCCTCAACTATTCCATAACAAGAGATTTGAAAGTTAAAAACGAGAAACTGTTAACTTATGGCTTAGGGTGATGTTGAGAAGGTATGCATTTGATGGCAATGATGATAGCTCCAATGGTGATGGCACTGTCAGCGATATTAAAGACCGGCCAGATTCGGAAATCAATAAAATCAATGACATATCCAAAATAAATCCGATCAATCAAATTTCCGATAGCCCCTCCCAAAATCGAGGAAAAAGCAAAGATGTACAATCGGCTTAATTTTTCTTCATTATATTTGTAATAGCAGATGTTATAAACAAGAAGAATGACAGCAATGATAGGGATAACGATATACACCATGCCATGATTTTTAAACAACCCAAAGGCAATCCCCGTATTATGGACTAAGGTCATATGAAGAATCCCGCGGATCATTGGCAAAGATTCTCCCAAAGTCAATATCTTAGAAAAAAATATCTTTGATAATCGATCAATACCAACGACCGTAAACACTGTTATCAAAGAAAGAAAAATGTCGAATTGAGAACGCTCGTCTTTTTGCATGAGCAGGGCAAGGAATTTAAGATTTCTTTTCAAGCTCTTCTTGACATTTCAGACAAGTTTCTACATAAGGGATCGCTTTGAGGCGCGGGGGAGATATGAATTTTTTGCATTTGATACACACTCCAAAGGTTTTATCATCAACCCGTTTGAGGGCGCTATCAACCTTGTAAAGTAATTCCCGATCATTGGAAGCCAGTCCCAGATTAAACTCTCGATCATACATGTCTGTCGCCACATCCGCCATATGCAGGGCATGTCCGGCAACATCACCAGAGAAATCCTTACTATCAGCGGAATTGACTTGGTTCATATTCTTAATATCATGAACAATTTCTTCCTTGATCTTAAGGAGTAATTTCTTATAAAATTCCAACTGTTTTTTATCCATTCTCTTAGAAGTCATTCACAAAACTCCTTAATTTTTCAGTTAATTTTAGCACTAAATTTTTTAACCAAATAAATATTTTCATAATTCATTTGAATAGCATCAAACAAAAATTGCTCTCTTAAGATAAGTCCTTAAAGACATGGAGCCGAAACTTAAAAAAGTTGCTTAATAACTTTAAGGCACCGCTGGCATAAATCAGGATGTTTATGATCTTTCCCAACCCAAGGGCTATAATTCCAACAACGGCTGCATTTTTCTCCCTCAGCCCGTTCAATAGCAATTCGTGTCTTAGCAAATGAATCGCTGACACCCTCTGGGACATCTTTTACTTGCCTAATTTCAACTTGGGATACAATGAACATCGTTGGTAAAATGTCTTCTAATTCCCCTAAATGTGATAAATCCTGAGGACTGGCTGTTTCGAAGATCACTTTTGCTTCCAGAGAGCTCCCTATTTCGCCTAATCGACGCTTTTCATCCAATCCCTTTGAAACAAAGGGTCTAATCTCAATTAAGGCCTTGAATTTCTCTGCAATACGAGGATTCATCCATTGCTTGGGTATCTCGATCCAATCCAATAAATGTACACTTTTAATTTCTCGGGTGTTATTATCTTTGGGCATCCGCTGATAAATTTCTTCGGCAGTAAATGTTAAAACCGGCGCCAATGCCCTGACCAAATGATTCAAAATATGGAAAAGAACACTCTGAGCGGAACGTCTTTCTAAAGAAGAATGGGCAAAAGTATACAGCCGATCTTTTAGGATGTCAAGATAAAAGCTGGACAAATCTTCATTGCAAAATGAATAAATAAACTTATACACCTTTGGGAATTCATAATCATTATAGGCCGCTTTAATCCCCTCCATGACCTCATAAAGTCGAAACAAAGCCCACTGATCTATCTCCCACAATTGTTCATAAGGCAACTGATGCGTCAGAGGATCAAAATCCGAAAGGTTACCTAAAAGAAACCGCGCAGTGTTCCGGATCTTGCGGTAGGCATCGATCAAACGATCTAAAATCTCTTTAGATAATCGAATGTCCTCATGGTAATTACTGGAGGCAACCCACAATCTTAAAATATCGGCCCCATAGTTTTTGATGACATCTTGGGGGGATATCACATTCCCCAGGGATTTGGACATCTTGCGTCCCTGCCCATCCACAACAAAACCATGCGTTAAAACCGCTCTAAAGGGGGGTTTTCCTTCCAGGGCCATGGCCGGAATAAGGGATGATTGAAACCACCCTCGGTGTTGGTCCGACCCCTCTAAATAAAGATCCACCGGGATGTCCCTTCTTAACATAGGACTAATGACCGCCTGATGGCTTACGCCCGAATCAAACCATACATCCAAAATATCATATGTCTTCTCAAGCTGACTTTCATTACAATCTGGACAGCGAAATCCTTCCGGGATCAATTCCTTTATATCCTTTTCAAACCAAAGATCTGTTCCCTGATCCTTCACCAATTGAGCAAAATAATCGACAACTTCTGGGAAAAGTTTATATTCCCCTTTACACCCTTGGCAGATCACCGCGGGTATGGGGACACCCCAATGCCGTTGACGAGATAAACACCAATCCGGGCGTGTCACCACCATCCCTAAAATCCGTTCTTCTCCTGCCGCTGGGATCCATTGAATCTGGTTTTTGATTACATCCTTCAAATGGCCTCGCAAATTCAGATGGTCAATTTTCAAAAACCATTGTTTTGTCGCACGAAAGATTATGAGATGTTTACATCGCCAGCAATGGGGATAGGAATGGGTCACATTTCCTCTTGAAAACAATAATCCTCGAGCTTGAAGATCGTCAATGATTTTTTCATTGGCCTTAAAGACATGCTCTCCCGCAAAAGCACCGGCCTCTTTGGTAAAGATTCCCCGGTCATCCACCGGCATAAGAATATCAAGTTTATGAGCAACCCCAGCGTCATAATCTTCCTGCCCATGACCGGGTGCGGTATGGACTAATCCAGTGCCGTCTTCTTTGGTGACATAGTCGACGGTGATAACTCTACAATTTTTCTTAATCCCAAAGGGATGTGTGTAGACCAATTTTTTGAGTTCACTGCCGCTTATATCTCGATGAATTGTTTCATAAATTGTTGGTTTTGGATTCAAGAATTTTTCTACCGGTTGAGTAACACTACACAGAGGCGTCACCTTATCAACTAAAGATTCTTCCATAATCAGGAACTCCCCTCCAATATCAACCAACGCATATCGATAGGAATGATGCACCGCCACCGCCACATTCGCCAGCAATGTCCAAGGGGTCGTCGTCCAAATAAGCAAAAATAAAGGTTTCTCCCTAGGTACACCACGAAGGACTTCTGGATTATTCACCTTGAACCTCACAAAGATCGATGGTGAGGTATGATCCTCATATTCTACTTCCGCTTCCGCTAAGGCAGTCTCGCAGTAAGAACACCAATTGACCGGTTTTAATCCTCGATAGATATAACCTCTCTTTGCTAATCGCGAAAAAGAATTCAGAATCCAATATTCATATTCACTGGATAATGTTAAATAGGGATTCTCCCAATCCCCAAAAACACCTAGTCGTTTGAATTCCTCTCTCTGAATTCCCACATATTTCATTGCATAGTTGTGAGCTCTCTTACGAAACTCTAAGGGGTCCACCTCAGATTTTTTCTTTTTGATTTCCTTTAAAAGCTGATGTTCAATCGGAAGTCCATGGCAGTCCCAGCCGGGAATATAATGACAATCAAGTCCTTGCATTGTTTTCATCTTGATGATCATGTCTTTGAGGATTTTATTGAGCGCATGACCGATGTGGATATTCCCATTGGCATAGGGAGGTCCATCATGCAAGATATAACTTTTTTTCCCTTTTGATTCTTGGCGAATCTTAAGATAAAGGCCATCTTGTTCCCAACGATTCAAAAAATTGGGTTCATTTTGGGCTAAATTCGCCTTCATGGAAAAAGCCGTTTGAGGTAAATTGAGGGTTTTCTGATAATCCATGTTCATCTTAAAAAGTCAGAGGTCAGAAGTCAGAGGT
>CAYJXI010000035.1:0-22675 GCA_964374105.1 uncultured Planctomycetales bacterium | reverse complement strand
AAGTCAGAGGTCAGAAGTCAGAGGTAAGAGGTCGGAGGTCAGAGGTAAAAATTTATTTAACACAACCCCTTTACTTCTGACTTATCTCTATCATTTAATATATTTCCCAATCAAGATTTCTAATTCCTTCTTTTTGTCTTCAGGAATAGCATTTTTCGGTGTGACGATCGCATGTTTTAAAACCCCTACCGCGGAAAAATTTTTCAGTTGACCGATTCTGGGTATAGCCAGTTTCAAAATTTTTTTAGCACTGGCCGCATTTTTAAAGAGGTTATCAAGGATCATCTCCACCGTCACGGATTCATGGGATTCATGCCAACAATCATAATCGGTCACCGCCGCCAAGGTCACGTAAGAAATCTCCGCCTCCCGAGCCAACTTTGCCTCGGTGGCATTGGTCATTCCAATAATATCCATTCCCCAACTGCGATAAAGATTCGATTCCGCCTTTGTTGAAAACTGTGGGCCTTCCATGTTTAAATAGATTCCTCCCTCATGCACGGTTAAACCCAAAAATCTTGCGGATTCGATAACAATCGTTCTCAATTCTGGCGAAATAGGCTCGGCAAAAGGCACATGTACAACAATTCCCCCGCCAAAAAAAGTAGCGGCCCGATTTCCCCGGGTGTGATCGACAAACTGATCCGGGACAACAAAATCCAGTGGTTTTATTTCCTCTTTAAGACTGCCACAAGCAGAGACCGAGATCATCGCATCCACCCCTAATTTTTTCATCCCAAAGATATTGGCGCGATAATTGATCTCACTGGGGGAAATTTTATGGCCTTTCCCATGCCGGGGTAAAAACACAACCTCAATTCCTTCCAATTTCCCAACAATATAATTGCAAGAAGGCTGCCCAAAGGGAGTTAAAAGGGAAACCTCATCGATCTTCTGAATGCCTTCGATCTCATACAATCCACTGCCACCGATGATTCCCACTTTGGCCATAATCTCTTCTCCTAATCCTTTGACAATTCCTTGGCACGGTTTTTAGCGGCGCTCAAGGCCTCAATAAAAATTTGATCAATTCGATGTTCAAAGAAAATATCCATCGCGGCCTGAGTCGTCCCTCCTTTTGAGGTCACCTTGGCTCGCAATTTGGCCGGATCTTCTTTAAGTTTATTTAAAAGATGAGCACTCCCCAGTAGAGTCGATTCAACTAATGTCTGACTTAAGGCTGGACCAAGACCTAACGATTGTGCTGCTCTGATCAAACACTCAACAAAGAGAAAAACATAAGCTGGACCGCTTCCTGACACTGCCGTGATCGCATCCAGAAGCTCTTCTTTGACAATGACAGTCTTGCCAAGTTGGTTAAAGATCTTTCTCGCCATTTCCCCATCACTTTTTTTAGCAAATTTCCCAAGACAGATGGCGGTGATTCCTTCTTGAACCTGGGCCGGCATATTGGGCATCGTTCGGATCACACGAGGATATTTCTTAACTCTTTTTTCGATAAAGGCAGTGGTTATTCCTGCCGCGATTGAAATCAATAATTTTTCTTTTGTCAAAAATAGAGAAACTTCTCTTAAAAGGGTCTCCATATCCTGTGGTTTAACGGCAATGATAATGGTATCGGCTTGCTGAACCAGTTCTTTAATATCCAATATTTTAGCGTTGAGATTCTTTAAATACTGACATCGATTTTTATCTTTTTCACAAACACTGACTCGAAAGTTACCTTTGAGGCTATTAAAGATAGCCGCCCCCATGTTACCGCCGCCGATGATTCCAATTTTTATCTGTGCCATCTGAATCCTCATCTTAAGTTAATCTGTGTCTTTCCCAAAGATCGCCCGTCCAATACGAAGCATATTGGCTCCTTCTTCAATGGCGATCTCGTAATCGTCCGTCATTCCCATGGAAAGATACTGCATTTGAACTTGGGGATGATTTTGAAACTGTTGAAAAACCTTCTCTTTAATAACTTTGAGATCACGAAAGCACTGACGGATCATCTTAGGATCGCCTTGGTAAGGGGCCATTGTCATTAATCCTAATATTCTTAAGTGTTCGTATGGAATGATATCTTCAATGAGTTTTAAGGTTTCTCCTTTTTCTACCCCAAACTTTTGTTTCTCTTCTGACGTATTGACTTGAATCAGAATATCGACTGCCTTATTAAGTTTCTGAGCCTCTCGATCAATCTCTTTTGCCAGGTTAAGACTGTCCACCGATTGGATCATATCAAAAATCTTAAGGGCCGCCTTGACTTTATTGGTTTGCAGATGGCCGATCATGTGCTTGGTGACTTCCCTTTCCGATATGTTAAGGGCAAGGAATTTCTTCTGGGCCTCTTGCACCTTGTTTTCGGCTATATGGATTAATCCGCATTTCAGGGCTTCTTGAATCCCTTCGACATTGGCAAATTTTGTCACCCCCACCAGGATGATATCGGCAGGATTTCTTTTGATCCCCGCACAGACCTTCGCAATATTTTCTTGAATATGCAAAAGCCGGTCTTTGATCATTGCCATAAACTAGCACAAAACCATTTTGCCGTCAATGGATGATTCAACAGTTTCCCCTCTTTTCACTCAGGAAAATCAATGCCAACCAACCTTTTGAATTTAAAAAGATTAACCGAGGTCATGTATGTCCAAATTGGCGAAGCATGATAGATGACAATTCGATTTTAAACATGAAACTGTTATGCCTGTCCCGCATTAAATGCGGGATAAACTTGCCCCGGAAAAGCAGGGGGCAGGCATCCAGTTGCTTGAATCCGTTGTGGATTCCCGCTTTCGCGGGAATGACGTGGGTAGTTTACCCACAAATTGGACAGCCATAACCCGAGGTTAAAACTCAATTAGGGAAGATTTCTTATAATCCTATCCTCGCCAAAATCGGCAAATGGTCGGAACCGATATCCTCTAAGACACGGTATTGTATAACCTGGATTTCCCTACTCACCAAGGCATGGTCAATAGGGATTCGTAAAAATTTCGGCCAAAAGGATGGCCAGGTGGGTTGAATCCCAAAACTTAAAGAAGAATCCCTTAATCCTTTAACCTTAATGACACCAAACCAGTAAGACCAAGGTGTTGTATTAAAATCGCCAATGACAATTTTGGGTCTTTTTTCTTTTTTCAAAATTGGGGCGGTGAGTTTGAGTTGCTCATTGCGTAGCTCCCAATACTGTTTACCTATCGGGGGTAGGGGATGAATTGCCCATAAAACAGTTTCCTGATTTTCCCATTCAAAAACCGTCTCAATCGTAGGGACATTCGCCTTCCCTATATAATGGGTGCTTAAGGTTTTCATAGAGAATTTTGAAAAAACCGCTATCCCAAAATTGTCACTGCGACTATGAATAGATTGGGTAGGATAAACGGCAAGGACGTCTTTGAGTTGCTGATAACGGGAGTCGGTGATCTCACTTAAGATCAAAACTTGCGGGGATTCCTGTTGGATCATCTTTTTGACAAGATCAAAACGAACATTGTCATTCCCCAAATTGGCATATATGATTTCAATCGGCTTGCCTTGTTTAAATTCTCTGGCAGGAACAAGGCGCAAGGAATAATAAGGCAGTACCGGGAAGCCAAATAGGATAAATATGAACCCCACCAGTATGGCCTTCTTTGTCTCCTTTATTAAAAAGAGTACCATACTCCCTAGAAAACAAATCAAGAGTTCCTGGATTCGATAATGACTAAATAAATCAAAAAACCAGTGGAATCGTCCTAGAACACCCAATAAAGGTCCAAGGGTAGCGACAACAAGAATGAGCCAAGAATAAAAATCAACCTTTTTGTCTCTCTTCCTATTCATAAGATATTATCTTTCATCAATGACACATTTCTCTTTGATAAGAAGATCATTTATCTTTCTCTAATATTATTGCAATAATCACGTATCACAGAAATAAAGTCATCGGCAAATGAGTTGAGTTTTTTCATCCCCACGCCGTAAATCTTAGCAAAACTCTCTTTGGTCAAAGGGCGTATCTGACACATCTCGATCAAACTTTTATCTGAAAAAATAATATAGGGAGGAACTTGGTTCTCGTCAGCCAACTGTTTGCGTTTTTCTCTTAACCGGGCAAAAAGCCTTTCATCATAGGAAAGCGAAAGGCTTCTTGGTTCCTTACGTCCTTTGGATTGAAAAATATCCGAGGGCGGAGCAAAACCCATAATATTTCCTTGACCATTTAAGGTTGCATACGCCTGAGGGGTTAATTTGAGAACGCCATAGGAGTCCTCTCTTTGTTGGATGAACCCCCTTTGCATCAATTGTCGCAGAACAAATGCCCATTGTTTGACAGTCAATTCTTTTCCTGCCCCATAAACATCCAGTTCATGATGCTCATACTGAAGAACTTTTTTCTGGGAACTCCCCCGCAAGACATCAATCACATGCAAAGCCCCGAAACGTTGCCCCGTTCTTAAAAGAGATAAAAAAAATTTTTTAGCCAAGGGGGTCAGGTCATAATCCGGGAGTTTAGGGTTGAGGCAATTATCGCAACAGCCACATTGTGGGTTTGTATGGGGTTGCCCAAAATAAGTGATCAAAGGGATCCTTCGACAACCTTCGGTCTGTGCATAGTCAATCATTCTTTGCAGATGCTGGTGGGCGATGCGTTTCTCCAATGGATTTGACTTTTGTTCAATCAGATATTTAATTTTATAGATATCCCCATAGCCGAATAATAAAAGACAATGGGCTATTAAGCCATCCCGACCGGACCGGCCTGTTTCCTGGTAATAGGATTCGATATTTTTGGGTAAATCATAATGCACGACAAAGCGCACATTGGGTTTGTTAATACCCATCCCAAAGGCAATGGTGGCCACCATAATCTGCACATCATCCCGAATGAAGAGGTCTTGGTTGTGTCGCCTTTCTTTATCGTCCAAGCCGGCATGATAACTCAAGGCTTGGAAACCCCATTTATTTAATTGGGCCGTTAAGGAATCAACCTGTCGCCTAGAAAAACAATAAATGATCCCACTTTGATTGACAAAACGTTTTAAAAAATCCAAAAGCTGTTTGAGGGGTTCGACCTTGGGAATAACTTCATAAAAAAGATTTTCTCGATTGAAGCTGGCGATTAATTCCTTAGGATTTTGCAATTGTAAATTCTCCCGGATATCGTTTCGGACACGGGGTGTGGCGGTTGCCGTCATAGCCAACCAGACCGCCTTCGTTAATGCATCTCTTAATTTTACTAATTCCCGATATTCCGGACGGAAATCATGCCCCCACTCCGAGATGCAGTGTGCCTCATCGATGACAATACAATCCACCTCCATAGAAGAAAGAAGGTTGAATATATCTTCCTTGAATACCGTTTCCGGTGCCATAAACAAAATCCGAGTCCTGCCCGACTTAACCAGCCATTTATTCATCCGGTACTCTTCCCAACTTAAGGTGCTGTTTAAGAATTCTGCTTCAATCCCTAAGGCCTTCAATTGCTGAACCTGATCCTGCATCAGCGATATCAAAGGAGAGATGACCACAGTCAATCCCTCAAATAGTAAAGCAGGGATTTGATAACACAAAGATTTCCCTCCTCCGGTGGGCATGAGCAGCAAGGTATCTCGCTTACTTAAGATCGTGTTTATACATTCTTCTTGTAAAAGGCGGAAGGTTTGGTACCCAAAGACGACCTTAAGAAGTTCTACGGCTCTGGCAAAACGATTTTCCAACATCTGCCTCTTTCACCCGAAAGATTTAACTGAACCCTCGGGGAGTTTTTAGGTTACCTTACCCGAGGGGTCATGACGGGCCGGAAAAACTCCCCGACCCGTCATTGAACTCACTTAACCTATTTTTATTACCAAGAGAACCATTATTTTATCATTTTAATCGATCACCATATCGAATTTGAATATTCCTTTCTGAAACTCCATTAAAACCGGGATATAATGGTCATCCCTTTGGATTAAAAAAAAAAGTGGCTGGGAGCACTTTAGTGACATGGTAATCTTGCTCCATCTTTAAAAAGTCAAACTTAACCTTCATAACGTTTATTTTATATTTCTTAGTTTCATATTCAAAAGAATCTTTAACTTTACCTACACTCAAAAAAATGAGTTTGTTTATGTTGATCGTGGTCTTGAAAGGCTGCCGCTTGGTATAATCTTGAGACATTAACCACAAAAACCAGGTTGGATAATCGCGGGTATCTTCCTCGATATCCTCAAGATGTCCTTTCTTCGAAATGGTCAGGGCTTGATGATCATATTCCAATATTCTTTTAATCTTGCCTTTTTTCAGGGAATAAAGATCCGTTTGCTCATATCTTAAAGGAAGAAGACTTTGCCGGTCAATGCGTGATGTCATATTTAACCCTATATTATGATTTGATATTCTACTCAAGAAAGACCACGGTCTTAACCGCAAATGGGCTTTGTAAATATTCTTGTCTTGCTCTTGAAGTTCTCCTATCTTGACTTTTAAATATCCTAAGGGAAGGTTCATAAAATAAAGTTTGTAATTCAATTCGTCATGAAAACTTGCTTTTTGATAAAAGTTCTCAAAGTGTCTTACAATATTTCTCATCCTTAAGCGATTGTGTGTGTGAAGAACACAAGCGAATAAACTGATGCAAAGGACTCCCAAGATACTAAAAACTATCTTCTTTTTCATTGCCCGATTCCCCTTACATGGACTCAAAGTGATCAATGACCGCTTTGACTTCTAAATAGGACCTTGCCTTAAAAAGCGCCTTATTCTTCAAGTTAGAAGAAAAATTTTTAAAGGGAACCTCATCGTCAAAGATATAATATCTATCTTTAAATTTAATGATCTGATAATCTTTGTATTTTATCTCCTCCAAAGAATTGACTGCGCCTACATCAATCCCGCCATGATGGGGCTGAGGATTCAAAGGAGACAAGAGATAATCAATCTTTTGCCGAATTTCATACTTTTTTGTCCCGGTAAAATAATGTGTGTATTGCCCAGCCTTCCATTTGACCAAATCTAAAGGACCTTCTTTGTTGGCCAACCCAAAATAAAAATTGGCATACAAGAAAAGGTCAAAACCTTTATAACTCTCTAGGGCATGAAAATTTATATTTTCTCCCTTTGCCAGTGGCCACAAATCCTGACCGGTCTCAATAAAATCCTTCATTCCCCTTATCGATGACAAGGTTAAATTTTTAGCCAAAGCAAAGTCTTGCAAATCCTCTTTACGAATCAATAGCAATGATTGTCTTAAATATTCTTCGGCTTTTTTATCATCCCCATTAATTTCTTTTAAAAACCCGAGACACGCCAAACTGGCCCCATAATCGCGCAATTCGTTTCCTATTAAAGTATCGATCTGATTGATTTTTTCATCTCCATCAAAATATTTTGTAGTCAGGTGGTCGACCAACTCAGAAATCACTTTCAACCGCCTCTCTTGGCTTAAGTAAGACGTTCCTATGTTCTTCTTCAAAAATTGCAATAAAAATGGCCCTTCCCTGACCGCCCTTTGCAAAGTTTGAGTTGCTACTGCATAATCTTCCTTAAGTAAAGCTTGTAAACCATTTCTAAAATCTTGGTAAAATGGTTCGAGCATTTTCCCTTTTTCATCGAAAACGATAAAATCTTTAACGTGATAGACCAAACTCCCGGGAGGACAGACGTCATTAACCAAGATATCTTTCCTCGAACCTGGGAGCATTGATAAAAGCGTTAACCGGAAGGAATCGAATCGATCAAAATCGAACCGATGAAGAAACCACATTTGCCAGTTCTTTTTATGAGGGACGTCCTGTATTCCTATAACACAAATAGATTGATTTAACAGAGGGAACTGTTTCCCTTTGAACTTTAAGTCCTCAACAATTGAATGAGCAATTTTGATATAGTCGTAGCTCCAGTGATAGTCAATCAACAGGGTCCGGTGAACTCGTATATGAATGGAAACAATATTCATCATCAAAATGAGGTAAGTTAAAATCCCTACACCTAGATTCCATCGCGTTTTCCATCTTTTTAGCTGGGAGGGGATCATCTCAAAGAAAAACAAACAAAACATCACGCAGAATATAGGTGACAGATAAACAAAATATTTTGAAGGCATCATATCGGGATAAACTTTGAGATAACTATAAAGATAAGGTATCAAGAAGGCATACCACACAACAAAAATAATCAAATGTGGATTCTTTTTAACCATAAATCTCAGGAAGCATAAGATCATGATCACAACCAATATTAACCCCAGGGTATTCAATACGGGGTGGTCCGGATAACGGATGTGATGCCATTTTGTCAATTCATCTGTACCAACGGCTAGGGGGATAGAAGCCCAAAAGGCATAAAGGCATAAGTAAAGCATCTGCGGGAAAAAGACAACAAGAAAGGTTAATTTGTTAATGAATTGAGAAAATGGGCAACCATCACGAAGGGTTTTCAATAAAAGGAATCTAACAAAAAATGGAATCGAGATCGGCAAAAATATGGAAAGGGGAATCGAAAAGAGTCCTCTCCTTTCTCCCAACAATTGATACAAGGGCTTTAAAAATTCACTTAAAACATCCCCTTGACTCCCGACAATCAGAATCATTATCTGAATCAAAGGAACAAAAATAAATATCGGCAGCCACAAATCATATTTTGCAATAAGCCTTTGCTTGCTTTCGGTTGTGAAAAAAATATGCACCAATATACACAATGGGATAAGAAAAATTGACATTCTTTGAAAGGCAGCTAAAAAAATCAAAATAAGCGCCAGGCCATATTCCTTCTTAAAGTTTTGATGGTTTTCAAACAACTTATCGATCCTTAGATAGAGATTCAATATAAGGAAGGTCAAAAGAATCACCAACTGATGATGGGCTGACAGAGGAAATAGATAAACATGATGGTGGCCAAAAAAAGCAAAATACATTAAGGCTGCCCACTGACAAACGATCAATGGCAGCTCAAGCCCGTTCTTCAATAAATAATAAAAACTCAGAGTGATAAAGAAATGAGTGACTACGGAAACAATGGCGAACCATTGCAAATGATGACCGAAACCCAAGCTTAAAACGACAAAATAAATACCATCGATAAAGGTCAATTCCCCCGTTAAGAGATTCTTAAAGATCCACCCTATATCTTTAACCTCCATAATCTGTCTAATAAAAGGCAAAAACCATAACAGATCATCTTCTAGATAAGTTACAACCACTCGCTCATAAGTGGAAAGAATAAAAAGAATGGACAAAAATAAGAATAAAAGGGAGAACATAGAAATGCTGGCTAACTAAAGATCACTTCAAATTAACTAGATTAAATTTCATATGTGTCCAAATTCAAAAGAGGTTTAAGATGATCAAGGCGAGGCAGGATAGGAATTCGAATCCGCCATGTCACTCCTGCGAAAGCAGTCCTTCGATTACACTCAGGACTTTGCCCTGAGCGAAGTCGAAGGGCAGGAATCCAGGTTAAACGAACATCTTAGATTCCCGCTTGCGCGAGAATGACAGCCTCTTGGGAACCTGTATGAAGTCAATTTGGACAGCCAAACCTAAGGCTAAGCTTCGAATATCTCAATTATCTCACGAAACGAATACAAAATGGCTAGCGGTAAGGTTGTCCACTGCTGGTTTTAACGGCTGCTTTAATACAATTGACAATTTCCCAAATCGCAAGCATCAACAAAAGAATAAAGCCGATAAAGACAAAACATAACAAAAAAGATATGAGGTAGTAAAGACAAACTGTAATCTGAAAATTTACCGCTTCTTTGCCCTGCTAATCGACAAAGCGAAATTGGTTCCTTTTAACCAGCCAAAGTATAAAGGGAATAATCAAATAGATCGGGCCTAAGAAATATTTAGTCAGTCCACTTAAATGACACAATAAGGCCCAATTATACTCTTGGGGATGAAGCGGATCTCCCATAGGAGGCATTGATTGAGCCAAGGAGAAGGCCTCTCTGGGCCTTTCATCCATGGATTGACCACTCTTGTCCAAAGAGAAATCTAAGGGTCGTGCTTCCTGTGAAGGGGAAGAGAATCGATTCAACTGAGCCTCTTTCGGAGATGTCGGAGGATTGCGTTGATCAACACCGGGAGTTTTTAGCTTAATGATGACAAAAAATAAAATGGCCACAATAAGGATAAAAAGTAATAAATACAAAATAATCGACCAAAGTCCCCCATCATCCTTAATCCCGCTATCTTCATAACCAAATTGGTCTCCTGAGATACTATAACTATCAGATTGTTGAGCCAATGAAGCATCCCTCACAGCCATACTCCCAAATTTTTTATAAAATTCTTCTTCCAGGATCGAGCGGCTGGCATAGTCTTGAATCTTATTCAGTTCATCAAACGCAGCCTCTTTATCTCCTTTCTCAATGTACGTCAGACACAAATTATAACGGGCAGTTGCTAAATTGGGATCGATCCCTAATGCTGTTTTATAATCAGAAATAGCCTTGTCATATTCTTGCCTCTTGACAGAGATATTCCCCAGACCATTATAGGCAAGGGCTGAGGCGGGATTGATTTCCAAGGCCTTTCGAAAAATCTTTTCAGCCTCATTAAGTTGATTCATTACAATATGTAATCCTCCTAAATCTTCATAGGCTAAAACGAAATGGGGATTTAATTCGATGGCTCTGTTAAAATATTCTTGGGATTTGAGGGCATCGTTGTGTTGACGACTTAATTCAAATTTCTTTCCCCAATAATATCCCACAATATAATGATAATAACTATTTTCTCGATCCAAAAAGATCGCCCATTCTCCGTTCTCAATGGCCTTTTCAATCTGATGGATATCATTCGAATTCCCATGCAATAGGGCCAGTTGCAAATAAGCCTCGGCAAAGCTTGCGTCCACATTGAGGGTCTCTCGAAAAAAATGTTCCGCGTCCTGAATCTGTCCTTCCTGCAAAGCGAAAAGACCTTGATCATAAGAAAAGTCAGCGGGGGTCACTTTCTTCACAAATTCACTGAAAGGCATTCGTTCATCATCTTTGATAAACGGTTTTGCTTCATTGATAGGAATAGCAAAATTGACATTCTGACCGGCGACGGCGGTTGAAAAAATAATTCCCATGACCTCCCCCCGAGTATTGATCAGGGGCCCTCCGCTATTTCCGGACGAGATAGGGGCGGAGATCTGAAATTGACGCATGTATCCTAAGTTCTGATCACCTGAGAGAAGTCCATCGGAAATTGTATATTCTAGTCCCAAAGGGTTACCGATCACATAAATCTTTTGTCCTCTTTCAAATCTGTTAGAATCCGCTAAAGAAATTGTAGGTAACCCCACCGAATCTATTTTAAAGACACAAATATCCTTCAATCTATTGAACTCAATAATGGATATGACTGGAAGAACCCTCCCATCATTCAAGCGGATAGTCACTTCTTGAGCACCGGAGATCACATGGTAATTGGTGAGAATCACCCCATCCGAACGGACAATGAATCCACTGCCAATCCCTGATTCCCCGTTATGCTTTTGGGTTGTGATATAAACAACGCTGGGGGCTACTTCTTTAAATATCTCAACAGAATTTTTATCTTGGGGGGAGGTAACGGTAGCCGAAGGTTGGGCAAGAACCTCAGTAGAGAAAAAGAATAAAAAAATTAGAAATAAGGATAACCGATGACTTATTTTCCGTACCAAAATCTTGACCTTTCATAAGGGTGTTAAAATCTATCCCAAGTATAACCTGATTCGGAGGCACTGTCTACTCTCCGCAGAGAAAAAATATATAAAATTCTCCTTAATTTAATTTTGACTGAGGATAATATTTATCAAAGCTGGAAATGCTTTTTCATAAAAGTGGGATTTAGGTGAGTCATCATCTCCCCTAAGAAATAAAGAAGGTAATAGAGGAAGGCAATGCACACAGCAAGGGGGATGCCAGCTCTCGAGAGATTGACCGCTGAGTGATTTTTGAAGATAGACTTAAACGAGGTCTTAAGGTTACTGCTCAATCGGTTCAATGAGCTCATTAAGGTAGCTTCATTTTTATTTCTCAATTGAGTATTGATCACCCGATCTCGCCCTTGGGCCAAGGCACGGATCACAAAATGTTTTGCTCCATTAGGGGAAGGGTGGCTCACCTGAGCTTGGGGATTACGATAAATCGTATATCCGTTTTCCATCAAGGTTCTTGCCAATTTCGTACATGATCCACGTGCCGTCCCTTCTATCTTGGGAAAGGGAAATTGTTCAAATACCTTTCTGCGAAAAGCAACATTGTTGGCAAAAAATCTTTTCGCCGTATATAACTCTTTTTCTTTTGAGCGTAAAGGGAAAAACCAAGCCAAAGCAAATGTTTTGTCATACAGATTGCAAGGATCTATATAAGCATGGCCACCAACAATATGAATATTGGGGTTTGAAAAAGACAGAAGCAGATGTTGTAACCAGCCTTCCTCAGGGATAACATCACTATCCAAAAATACCAGAATATCCCCTTTAGCATACTGCGAGCCAAAATTTTTAAGCTGATAATATGATAACCCAGGGGCCGGCAAAAATCTCAATAATATATCAGAGTGAGTGGGAGGGATATACTCTCTGCTTATTTTCTCAACAATTGAGCCGTCCACCTCATCCTTATTATAAAGGACCAGGATTTCTATGGCTTCTTCAAACCATGGGAAAAAAATACTTTTCTCTGACTTTGAAGGAAGTTGAACTTGATCTTTCAGCTGTTGGATTTGGGTCGAAAGATTCTTCAGCATCTTTCGACAACGTCCCATTTCGGAAAGGCGGACATTATCCCACTCAATGATAATTGTGACTGATAATGAATCTGTCAATTTTTGTAATTGAGTTAACATAACAAAACTCTTAATTCCAAGGAAATGCTGATGGGGGATGATTTTGACCCTGATATTTAAAAAGCCAGCATAGTATACAATATCAGAATATTAAATTGCAACTTGAATTTTATAGCGAATTGAATTGGGAATTGAAAGAGATCCTTTATTTTTAATCTTTATCAAAGCCAATAAAACGATCCTGATAAGCTCTATAAAAAATTCCCAAAAACCTGGCAAATACAAAACTTAAATAAATAGAGATCAACCAATCTAAAAGATGATTAAAAAGAGGTTGTTGAAATGAAACAAATTGAACGACCGAAATATTAAGACCCATGATAACTAACCCAAGCAACAAAAGGATAGTGTAGGGTACAAAAGTCCGGATGATCGTTTTTAAAAAATTCTTCGGTTTCAGTGAAATAAAATTCTCCGAGACAATTGTATAGATAAGCGATACTGGCAAAACATAGCAGCCAACCCCAATGAGAAACCAATAAACTAGATCTTCTTTTCCACTTCTGAGCAAAGAATATAAACTTGCTGGTAAAAAACATAATGCGCTAACCCATATGATCCGCAGAGATTGAAAAAACAAATATTTAAGATTTTCATCCAAAACAGACAAATCTAACACATCAGATAAATGAGGCAATTCATCAGTCGAAGAAACCGCCGACGATTCAATAATCATTATTATATAGCTAATAATAAAAATAGTTGCTAGGGGAAAGAGAAAAATAGGAATAATCTTTAAAATTGATTGAGAGAGATATGAGAGAACTTAAGAAAAGAATGGTCAAAATTAATATGCGAGGAATGCCCATCTCTTTCAAAGGATAAATAAAGGATTCTGGAAGAAGCAACCGAAAATCCGAAGATTTTTTGATTTGTCTTAATTCCTCTGTTAATTCTTCCCTTTTTTTTCTTAAGAGTTGAATATTTTCTAATCTACCTCCGCATTCTTTACAAATATAAGCGAAAGTTTTATCAAGGCGTCTTACCTTAATGCACTCCCTGCAGAAATATCCATCGCAGGCTACACAATGGAATTCTGATAGTATTTCTATATGATTTTTGCAGGGCATATAAGGGGGTATTAGACTTACCTCAAACTCTATTTTAGAATTTATACCTCAAACTCAAAGCAAAATTCTAAAAAATCTTCTTTAACAATTCTTGCTGCTTAAAATAAAAAAGGACGGTCTAATTTTATAGAAATTTCTCTTTTCCTCTCAAAATTAGAACCGTCTTGTGAAAAAAAATCTAACGACCTTATTTGGCGCGTCCACCTCCCCTTTGAGAAGGATGAGTACCTCTATTCCCTGCCTTAAGTTTATGCGACCCCTGATCTCCTCGCTTGGGATGAACGCTATCTTTTCGATCTTTAAAATTTTCTCTGCGATCTCTCTTATCTTCTCTACGATCGCGGAAGTCCTCTCGATGATCTTTAAAATCTTCTCTACGGTCACGATAGTCTTCTCTGCGATCCTTAAAGTCTTCCTTGCGATCCCGCCAATCCTCCCGGCGGTCAAGGGAATCTTCTTTTCGATCAAACCTATCTTCTCTTCTATCTCGGATATCTTCTAATCGATCTCGCGGACCACCTTGATGACGTTGATCCCAACGATCTTCGCGCTTATCCAAAATATCCTCTTTACGATCACGCCAATCTTCTAACTTGTCTAACCGGTCCTCATACCGATCACCGATGTCTTCTCTTCGATCACGATAATCTTCCTTTCTATCCTTTCGATCCTCTAATCGATCTTTAAGATTTTCTTTGCGATCCCTTCTATTTTCTCTGCGGTCATAGATATCCTCTCTTTTATCACGCCATTGATTCTTTTTGCTGTCTGCCCTCGCTTCCATACAAAACCCACTTAATCCCAAAAGAACAACCATCAGCCCTGTCATTAACCTTTTATTCATTTGAAAACCTCCTTTTTTTACTCCTTCCAACACACAGACAATCAAAAAGTTTCGGTCAAGTAGGGGCACGGCATGCCGTGCCCCTACTTTTTTATAACTTTTTTATAACCACTGCCTCACCTTTTTTCTATATTCTAAATATTCTCTACCAAAAGTCCGCTCCATATTTTTTTCTTCATACGGGATAAAAACAGATTGAACAGTTAAGAAAAACCCCAAGGGTGCAAAAAATAAAGGGAGGGTCCCTACCCAAATAGCAATACCTAACAAAATGAGAACAATCCCCAAATACATAGGGTTTCTTGTAAACCGGTAAGGTCCCGAATTCACAAAATGGGTTGGATTGTCAGTTGGTAAAATAGCGGTTCCCTTCTTCTTAAACAAGACCCTAGCCCACAGGATAAAGGATAATCCCAAGATAACAAAAACTATTCCCAGAAGCCTGAAATCAGAAGAAATGATGGGGGAAGGTAAAAACAGAAAGTGGATGGTAAAAGCCACAAAGAGAAATCCTAAGGCAAAAAGGGGAGGACGGATGTTAAGGGCCTTTTTCATTTCACCACGCTTCTCGATAAGAGCTCTCTTAATCCATTTTTATCCTGAATATATACCTCAGGCAATGAGCCTATCATCTTTTCTGTTTGACGAGCAATAGCCGCATACAAAAGGTCTTGTTGAATTTTATTCTGTGGGTTAAAGAGAGGTTCGCTACTTAAATCATTAATAAAAAGAATCAAAGGCCCATGCGGTAAACCCGCCAAATGAAAAAGTTTTCTGATAACTGTGTCTAATTGTTCCGGTCTATTTTTAAAAACCTCAACGGAAGTTTTAAGCGTGATCTTTCCCCAAGTCTCATCCAGTAATTTCTGCAAAATCCCATATAGGGAAGAATACTTAATCATCCGTTGTCTGCCCAAATTCACTTTTCGCGAATGATTAACAATCAAATGTACTAATTCCATAAAGTTAAAAGTCTTCACTTCCTTGTGAATGTCAAAGGTCAATAATTCAAAGGTAAAGACGCCATGTACCTTGCTGGCCGCTTCAATAACGGTTCGCTCCAGTAAATCGCCAGCAGATTGCCATAAAAAATCTTCTTCTTGACGAATCATGGTTAGACTCAAAATCGTACATTTTTGGTCTTCCCGAATCGCCTGAAAAAGCTGAACATTCCCCTCCTTTTGACCGAGATAATAAATCTCATCAAAGACGGGTAAATGTTTAAAAAGATACGAATCTTGGAAGTGAAAATCGATTAAATTCAATAAATGATTATTCATCACTGTCTTCAAAAGGAATTTCGGGGTTTAAAATTTCGGACAAAATATAATCCAAGGCCCGCAAAAATGTCCCACTGATCTTTTTTCGTTCGTAGGTATTCTCATCTATGAATTTTTTCAATTCCATTGTCCTTAAGTTGTAAAAAGCCGCATTGATCAACTGCTCTGGATACTGTTTCTCCAAATAATAATAATAAAGCGGCATTTGAAAAGATATAACATTCTCTAAAATTTTCTCTCGGGAGAACTCTATCGATTCAATCTTTTCAATTCCCTTAGGCATGGGATCCATACTTCCCGTCTTGTAGTCAATGAGCAGGATCGAGCCGTCTTCCATCTCATCGATGCGATCCACACGATAAGTAAACTGAATAGGTCCGCACAACAGAGGGATCGTATCCTCAAATCGCTTTTCAATAAATAGAATCTTTTTAATCTGACGCGTTTTCCCATTGGCCTCTTGATCTAAAAATCGATTCAGCCGAGAAATTAAAACCGATTTTAATAAGAAAGAATCAGACTTCATCCCACGCCCGAAAGTTTTTTGAAACCGTTCTTCAAAAATTTTAAAAAAATAATTCTTAAAATGTTCATCGAGCTTAGGTCGTTTCCCTAAAAATTTGAGAAAAGAGTTTTCTAAAAGACTATGGACGAATGTGCCAATCTGTTTGGCCTCGGGTTCGTCTAAAAGATCTTCTTTTTCCTGAAGCCCTAGACAATAATTATAATAAAATTCCAACGGGTTCTTGAGATACATATTCACACTGGAGGCGGAATATTTCATTTGGCGCAAATAATCTATGATCTGGGCTGTTTTGACAATGCGGTGTCTCTGTTGCGTGATTTTGACCTGAAAGTTAAGATGAGTTTCTTGAAAGACATCCAATCTCTTAGATTTTTTCTGCTCCTCCCAAATCAATTCTTCAATGAATCGACTTTTCTCCTTATCTTGACCTTCTTGATAAATAAGATGGACCGTTTGCGCAGAAGAGATAAGTCGCATAAATTGGTAACGCTGGATTTCCTCTTCCCATTCTAGACGATCCAGATTCAAGGAGATCATTACATCCCTAGGAATAAGCGGCTCATAAATCCTTAAGCTTGGTAAAACGGCCTCATTGGTATCCATCACGATCACGTGTTTAAAGTTTAAGGATCGGGTCTCAAACAGCCCCAGGATCTGGAGTCCCTTTAAAGGGGACCCATGAAAAGACATCATCTCCCCGTCTAACTTATGCTCAAAAATTTTAAAAATCTCTTCTTTAGGAAAAATTTCATGAGAAAAAGTTGCATTCTTAAACTCATCTTTCAGGGCGAAGATCCGGGAAATGATGTTGATATTTAAAGGATAATTTTTCAATGAACTCTTTTTTAAAAAAGTCTCCAAGAAGATATCTAAGGTATCCGCGAATTTCTTAAAATTGTCAATATCTTCCCAGCCGTAAAACAACAACTCATGCAGTTGCCCAACCAAATTTTTTAGATCCTTCTGACTACCCAAGAATCCCACGGCCCGCAAACTGTGTTGGGAAATCTCATAAAGATCATCTAGCTTTTGCAAATCTTCCGGATCAAGGAATAAGTTCCCTGCCAAGGGTGTCATAAACTTGCCCATTAAAATTTCCTCGATTTTATGCACCAGGATTCGAGTGATGGAGGGGGCAAAAGTAAGTTCTAAATTCTTTACAAAGGGATGGCGTAAGAGCCGAAGATAATCTTTAGTGTAATATCCATCCTTTCTTTTTGTTAACTGTGCTCTAAAGATGAAATCGAACAAGGAATAAAGAGAACTGCGCTTTAACGGATAGCCCACCGAGATATTAAAATCTTGAGCAACAGATGGAATTTCCGAAAGTAGAGGGATCACGCGGTGAGCATTCGGCAAAACGATAACTGTTTGCTCCAAATCTTTGATAGTCTTTAAAATCTCTCGTACACAGCCCGCCTGACTCTGAACATCAAACCCAGAATAAAGTTTAAGTTCAAAGGTCGTGGGTTGAGGTGTTTCTCCCTCCCAGAGAGAGATAGCAAAATCTTTAGCTATTCTTTTTAAAACCGGCCACTTACGTTCATCTCCCTGGAATAAAAGGATGGCCTGATCTCTTTCATAAAGGCTTCTGATGATTTCCTCTTCAGTGCGATGAAAATAAAAAAAGTTGCAAAAAAGGATCTGTTCAAATTCTTGAAGCCGGACCTCCTTCATAAGCTCTTTGGCCCGGAGATATTGAAATCCCCGGGAATAGGTATTATTTTTCAGGCTGTATTGATGGAACGACTCCCGCAAAATCACGATTTCTTTAAGCAAACGATTGATATCCTCCGGCACCGGATAGCCAATGGCCGCATTCGCCTCAACGTTCCGGAGTTGACGGGAAGGGATATCTTCCAAATCCAACTGTTCAATAAAGGAAAGCACTTCTTTTGTCCAGGGGAGGAATTTGGCAAAACTCTCTCTTCCCTTTAAAACCTGGGGTGCCTTCTCTTTCGCAAGTTGATAAAGGATGTAACTGGCCTCAAGGTCCCTCATCCCAGAGAAATTTTCTTTTTTTGCAACGATATAGGACACAAGCTCATCTATCGAAAAGAATTGCGGCGGGAAAAAACTAACTTTAAGTTCTTGGGCTAACTTCTGTTTCACAAATAGGGCCGGTCTTTTTCCTCCAAAGACGATGGCCAATCTGCTTAAATCCTTTTTATCATTAAGGAAATGTTGCCGGAGATATTCCATGAGATTGTCAATAAAACTCTCCGTAAAACTAAATGTCAAGATTTTGTTCATTTTAGTCAGATCACCCCCCACCCAAACACCGGGTGTGTGTTTTTCGCTATCCGCTTCTTTACATCCTATACGCTAGCCGCTCTCCGTGATCCGCTATCATTATTTCTTCCGATGCCAATTCCTCTAAGTAAATCAGAAATCCCCGTATTCCCTTTTTAGGATAAAGGCTTTTAAGGATATCCATATATCCTTGCACTTGGGTTTGATATTCCTCACTCTTAAGATGCGAGACCTTATAATCCACCACCCAAACCTCATCCTTCTTTATGATCAACCGATCCATCCTTTTGGTTTCCCCCCAACGATTGACAATTTCTTTTTCATTAAAAATTTCTCCTTCTTCCACATAAAAAAATTGTCGTAGTTCTTTACGGTCGAAAACATCTTGCAGGATCTTTTCATATAAGGAGATATCTTTAATCTGCGGGTATCGAAACGGTAATAAACTTAAGGCCTTTGTTATCTCTCTGTTACTATCGGCATTGATGAGATTCCTTATCTGGGAAAGAGCAAAATGCAATATCTCTCCCTTTAAAATTTCCTCCCGATGAATCACCTCTTCTGCCTGAATAAATTCTTCTTTAAGATAATCAAGCCAGTTATGATAGATGGGATTTGGCAAAGAGAATATCTTCGACTTAAGGCCGATCGTCTCTTGGGGTTGGGTCCTCGGACGGCCTATCTCGCTTAAGCCTTCCGGTAATAGCAGATTGGCAAGGTTAAAACTCTGGGAAGTCTTCTTGGGAACCCAAATGTACAATTCCCTTGAGGCCCGGGTCAAGGCCACATAAATACTATTCAATTCATTCCATAATGATTTCAGGTATTCTCTTTTCCACAGAGTTGATAATTCTTTAGAAAATTTGCAATATTTTTTCTTAAGACGAATCAAGGCCATCTCTCCCTCCTTGACCTCCAAAAGAAAAGACTGTTGACCATCCTGTCTTCCCGATCCCACTTGAATGTCCATCTCCAAAAACGGTATCAAGACAACCGGGAATTCCAGTCCTTTAGATTTATGAATCGTTAAAATCCGAATAGCCTCACTCTCCGGCATGGGAACATATAATTCTTCTCCCTCGACTTCCTCATAAAACTCTAAAAACATAGAAAGGTCTAAGAACTCCTCTTCTTTTTCTTTGATAAGCTGTAAGAACCGCATCAGATACCCTTGGGCGTGGGGGAAATGGTCTAAAATCTTAAATCTTGCAAAAATACTGATCACAAGTTCATAGGGCGGGTAAAGACCCACATTATTAAAGAAATCTTCAATCAAATGATCCCAAATTTGCTGGAATTTCGTACGGAAGGCTTTATAGACATAAAAATCCTTTTCTAGAGACCGGGACTGCTTAAGGGAAAAAATGAATTGATGGATCTCTTGAGAATCTAACCCCGATCTACACTTAAAGATATCGCCTAATACAAAATAAGAAAAATTAAGATTATCAATCGGCGAATCAAGAAATTTTAAAAAGGAGACAAGTTCTCTAACAATACCATTTTCTTTAATGTTTGTCGTTCGTTCGCTCTCGACCGGAATCCCTTCTTTCATCAGCCAGGCGGTCACAACTTCCACCTGCAGATTGGAACGGGTTAAAATGGCCATGTCTCTTAAAGAATACCTCTCCTTTAATTTCTTAAGACATTCGATTAATCCTTCTTTGATCCTTATCTCCCGTTCTTCTTTTTTATCGATGTCGACCGCCTCGACTTTGACATACCCGCCCGTGTTTTCTGGTTTGAATTCCTGTTTGGCATTAAAAAAAATATTTTCCAAGGCCTGGAAATCTTCCTCTTCAGAAACAAAATCATTCTCCTTCTTCTCCATGACCGCATTCAAAAACCTTTTGAGATTATTAAGATCAAACACGGCATTATTAAATTCTACAATTGTCCTTTGACTCCGGAAATTTTTTTGCAGAGTCTCAAGGGTGATCGGGAAGACCTGCAAAGTTTTTTTCAACTCATCAAATAACCTCACCTCTCCCCCCCTAAAACCGTAGATCGCCTGCTTTTTATCACCCACGTAAAAAAGAGAGCCTCCGGTAGAGAGGGCCTCCTCCACCATTAAAATCAAATTTTGCCATTGCAATCGATTGGTGTCTTGGAACTCATCGATCAAATAATGATGAAACCGGGTGGCCAAACGATAATAGAGCTCTTCCACCGTAACGGCCCCTTCATCAAATAAGGCCCGGGCTCTTTTATTGAGTTCTGGTAAAAACAGGATGTCATCCTGAATGGTTCGTTGTCGGAACCTTTCCAAAAGCGGATGGAAGACTTCAATATAACAATTAAAAATCGAATACGCCTCCCATTCAGCCAGTTTTTCTAAATCATTTCTGATCTTCTTCCATAATCGTGCGAAGGCAACTGGCCCTTTAAATCCTTTCTTAAACGGAGGCAATTCGCGGCTAAAATAATCCGAGATTTTATCGATGTCAAAGCCAACCGAATTCCTTTCAAGGAAGATGGCCAGACTTTCGCTGAATCGGGAATCCATTCCCTCGGGCAGTTCCTGCCGAATTTTTTGCATGGCTTTCAGAATCTTACGTTTTAAAATCACCAATTGGTCATTGTTAAGAGGATAAATCTCAAGCGATTGCGGATAGGTGTTGTGGACCCGAAATAATCCTTCCATCAAATCCAGCATGTCCTTTTTGGGGAACCAGCCGCTGCGATTTTCAATAAACAAATACTGGTTCAGAAAGTGATCAAAGATTTTATAAATTTTCTCATCCCCATGAGCCTCCTCAATCAGTTCATCTAAACAAAAGGTGAGATATTCCCGGACATTTCTTTTGATTTTAAAATTGGCCGACAAACCAATTTTGAAGGCACAGCCACACAAGAGGGCATTGATAAAGCTATCAATGGTCTGTACCTGAAAATAGTTGTAATGACGGATCAGTTCTTCCATGATGCAGAAGGCATGCGGTTGGGCCAAATCTTGATTCAAGTCCAAAGGAGACAGGATTTCTTTCTCCTCCTTAAGAGGCAGTGTCTTTAAAGCAATCTTTTTTAAGAACTCTAAGATACGTCCCTTCATTTCCATGGCCGCTTTGTTGGTAAAGGTAATCGCCAAGATATGCCGCATGGGAAGAGGTTGACGTTTTAAGGATAGGGTAAGAAGAAGCTGGACATAACGTTTGGCTAAGGCAAAGGTCTTGCCCGAACCCGCCGAGGCCTCCACAATCCGAACCTCAGGTGAGGGGAAGGTCTTTAAAGAATGGGTTGTCATGGGACTTCATTATATATGAATTGAGAAAAATGGGAAAGAGAACAGGAAAAGATCAGGGGAACAAATAGTAAGAGGAATTACAAATATCAAATTTCATTTTCTGTTCCTTTTACTTTACCAAATTTTCAGTCCTCTTTAATGCTACCCGAACGCCTGTTTATCTCCTCGCAGTACAACGAAAATTACAATTCCCTGAATGACAAGGCCAATGACACCATACATCAAATAAGACATCCCCCACAAAGGCATGGCCGATATGGTCACCAAGGCCCTGAGAATGATAAAGCTTACACTGAGGCCAATGGCTATGTAAAACAATCGGATCGCGCTTTTTTTCAACTGTAAGAGAAGAATGGAGGCATAAATATAAAAGGCTGAGATCACCAACGCAATGATCCCCACTGCCACACACCAAGTACCAAACCAATCGGGGTGATCCATCATTTGACTTAGCATGTCCATAGACTGAGAAGTCGATTGGCCAGAAGTTTCCAGAGTCTTTTGAATCTGCGGCATCATTTCCTGTTGCATAGCCATGAGCTTTGGCATAAGGAGTGTCTGCCCAGCTCCGAGTAACCCTAAAACCCCCCAGATAATCCCGATAATCCCAATCCAATTGACCCAACCTGGTTTTTTCATATGACCTCCTGTGTTAAAAATCTGTATTGTCAAAAGTTTTTACTCTTAATCTCTTTATCGTTTGAATTATTAACAA
>CAYJXI010000034.1:0-31002 GCA_964374105.1 uncultured Planctomycetales bacterium | reverse complement strand
TTCATATCTTCAACCCCTTGCTATATGGATTCTTCATAGAACTTTTGACACTATCCCTTCAACAAATTAATTTTTTCACTTTGCTTAAGGACTAGTGGTGAGCAGATTAAATCAAAAATACATGAAAAATTTAATCTGTCGAACCACTAGAATCCTCATTTAAGTTTATTTGCTTTGCGTTTAGTCAAACTGATTTTTCTTATCGTTTCAGGTGTATGGTGCTTTCCGTGCATGGGATTATTCTTACCTCTATTTTTGTTTGAGAGAAGTAGTAACGTTCTTCTTTTATGATGTCTCCCAAACATGGAATTCTTTTTTCCCATTTGCGCAAAACTAATTTTCTGCTTTGTTGCCTGTGTATGTCTTTTTATCATCGATTACCTCTTTCTTATTTTTGCCCTCCGTGAAATCCTTTATCTTAAAAATCCTGATTTTTGTATTGGCCAATTTTCAATTCGTACATTTTTGGATGAAGCAACTCAGGATTCGCATGGTCTAAGAATAACTTAACAATCTTACGGATTCTCTTTGTGATCTTAAGAGAATCCCATTTTTTTTCCTCAGGGTTCACCTCAAGTCTTTGATAACTCAAATGCATCACCCGTTTATTTCTCTTCTGATAAAATTCTAGAAAATCCTTATCCTGTTGGGGAAGAACGGCCATCCATTTCTTGACATCGGCCATGTAATGACTCGCCTTGGCGTCATCTTTTTTCAACTGCGGTTTATAGAAAAAATCCAGGATGATACTGGCATGGACAACAAAGGATTCTAATAAGGCATTATAGATATAAATATTGCTGGTCCCTTTTTTGAGCGTATCGCTAACCCCATAAAGCATTCGGATCTCATAATACAAATGCTCACCCGAAAATTCAATCAACTGCGCTTGAGGGATTTTTTCAAAAGGTTCCATGAATGGCTTAACACAGTCACACCGGCCGGCGGCCAGTGAGCCCCGTAATTTAAACTTAAATGACGACCTATTTCTGATAAAATTCTTTAAGTTTTGTTTTTTGTTCGGCCGAGAGAAAATTCTTTAAATTGGCGAAGGCCTCAACTAAGGTCCTGGCTTTTGCTTTTTTAAGTTCATACTTTTTGTCATAGAGGGCGTTTACGGCTTTGACATCAATTGGGTCTTGCCAAAGTTGACTGTGGATATCAATTTTGACCACTTCGATTTCCGCATCCTGCCGGATCATGGCCTTTTTTGTATCCAGTTTAAGGGTTTTGATTTTTGTCATCTGCTCCTCGGCCAAATTCAGCATTGGCTGATTCTCCAAGATCAAATGGGCTTTATAAAAAAATTTCTCCTTGATATCCCCGTGCCCGGTATGCTTATGCGATTTTCCCCCACAGGCTAAGGTGTATTTGGGAAACACCATTGGCCCCGCCATTAAGGCTGCCGTAATAAGAGACATTGCTATGATTCGTTGGGTATGCATTTTTCTCTCCTTTCCTAAAGCTTATCTTAACGAGAATTCTCAACCTATACAATATATTAGATTAAGCATGAAATTTCAACTTTCTTATGGAAGAAATAATGCCTGCTAAAGGACGCCTTAATACTCTACCTCTTTTAATGCGGCCGGGAAGATTGTCCATTCACCGTATTTGGTATTGATAGAATCCAGATGATGCAATAATCGGTCGCGTTTAAGATCATCTTCAAAAAGGGAATTGGGATCAGCTACCGAGAGCATGGAGACACTCACCGCCAAGACCCTGGCGATGAGATGCGAAAGATTCATCAAATGGATGATAGAGAGACACCGCTCATAAATCTCGTAACCATCGTAGGTCGGCTCAACAAAGGTTTTTTGTTTGCTAAAGCCACCACCAAATCCGTCACTGATATAGAAGTAGACTCTTCGTCCTTGTAATCTCATCCAACGTAATCGCTGGGCCACCATCTCGGATAAAAGATAGATCCAACCCCTGATGTATTCCTGATCCCTGGTAACCTCCCGTAATGTCTGGGAATGCCCAACGGATTTGGGGGAGGCCTCTTTTTCTTTAGCGTATCCAATATCACCCATCTCCTTTATTTGACAGGCGGCCTTAAGCCAAAGGCCGATAACACCAAAGTGTTCTTTTAAAAGTTGATTAGGATATTCGGCCAGTTGCCCGCAGGTTTGAATCCCCAAACGGTTGAATCTTTCTCTAAGGCGTTCCCCAATTCCACAAATTTTTTCAATGGGTAGATTCTGTAAGACAGCTAAGGCCTCCCCTTTGGTTTTGAAAACGACCAGGCCATCAGGCTTCTTCATTTTAGCCGCCAGTTTAGCGGTGATCCTTGTTGGCGCCACCCCCATCGAACAGGTCAAACCAAAACGTGCTTTGATTTGCTGTTTGATCTCTTGGGCCATATTCTCCGGAGAACCAAAGAATTTCTCGCAGCCATCAATAGGAAGGAAGAACTCATCAATGGAAAATTTTTCGACTTGGGGACTGAATTTTTGTAAAATCTCAAAAATCTGATCGGAAGTATAGATATACTTGGCGGTATCGGCGGCAACAAAAACAGCCTGCGGACAGATTTGTAAAGCCTTCCAGGAGGGCATGGCGGAATCAATGCCTAAGGCCTTGGCCTCATAAGAGGCCGCACAGATGATGGAACGGTATTTGTTATTGCGCCCACCGACAATGACGGGTTTGCCTTTAAGAGTTGGATTCACTTGCTGTTCAATCGAGGCAAAAAAGGCATCCATATCCACATGCATCATCATAAAGCAGAAACTCTCACCAATCGCCAATTGAGGTATTTATTGTTCAGATAAATCTGATAAAGATTGACACCATCGCTCACGGAGAAATAACGTAAGGTTTGATCTCCTCTTTGATCCTGCCATTCATAGGTGATTGTCTTAACGGGGTAATGCCGACCTTGCCAGATAAACCATTTGGGGATCAATTGTCCCTTTTTAAAAACCGCACCCACTTCAATCGGTTCTTCCTCATAGGATTGGTGAGGAAGCTGTCGATCCCAACGGGAATCTTTGCTGAACATATTTTTCTCTCCCTTTTTATTAAGAAAGCTGAATCGAGTTGAGGAAAGATTGTTATCTTTTCAACAGCCGGTTTTAATATACCATACTTATGTGTGGGTATTCAAGACAAAAATCGGCAGGGAAAAACTTTTCGTTTTTCTCCTTGCTCATCGTATTTCTCACAGGTATACTCATTTTTTATGAGAGGGACATTGATCTTCATATTCGATTTTGACGGTACAATCGCCGATACCTTCCCTGCCATTGTCAAGATCAGCAATCGTCTCGCTGAGGAATTTCATTTTAATAAAATTTATCCCGAAGAGATCCCTTATCTTAAAAACAAAACCACTCATGAGGTCATCAAGTATCTTAAAGTCCCCATTATGAAAATCCCCCTGATTGTCGCCAAGGCCAAGAAGGAATTGAATAACGAAATGACCTCGGTCAAACCGACTCAAGGATTAAAAAATATCCTCTTGTCACTTAAATCCTTAGGACACACAATAGGGATCCTCACCTCGAATTCGCTGGAGAATGTCTCTTTATTCCTCAAGAATCATGATCTTGATATCTTTGATTTTATTAACACCACCTCCAAAATCTGGAGTAAAAACACCGGCTTAAACAACCTGATCTCAACCAATGGCTTTCAAATCGAGCGTGTCATTTATATTGGGGATGAAACGCGGGATATTGATGCGGCAAGAAAGGCTGGAGTCAGGGTGGCGGCAGTGGCTTGGGGGTACAATTCCCCATCGACTCTTAAGGCCCATAAACCGGATTATTTGGTTCATCATCCTCAGGAACTGATTCAATTGGGCCTTGTCCCCAGCCCTAAAGTAGTTAGCGCTTATCGTTAAGATTCCCTATTCTTCTTATAACTTTCCTTTTTCGGTCTTTTTTGATTTTTCTCTTGCGATTAATATGACCAGCACTAAGAGATACGCCACAAAACCAATCACGAAACTCACCACCACATAACCCAAAACTAAAGGTTTTATGATCTTTAAGATGGCGACATCCCCGAGATTCTTCCAATGGAAATCTTTCAAAATTGTCTTGCCCTCGGCATAAATATGCGTCCAGTCCTCTCCCACCATCGCTGAACCGACCTTCACTGCTAACGCAAACGTGACGACACTGATCCACGTATTAGTCAAAAGGCTTCCTGTCAAGGCCGCAAGTTGATTCACTCTCATAAGAGTCGCCAGAATCAGGGAGGCCACCGGCCCCACCCCTGGGAAAATCCCCAAAAACACACCCATCCCAAAACCGATGGCAATCTTTTGCGGTGTATCATTGATCTTGATTAATCTTTCGTAGATAGACTTTAAAGAATTCTTAACCTTATGGAAGGCCCAAAGAGGTTGCTCGGATTTCATGATAGGACAAAGGAAGATACAAACAGACGTTCCAATGATTTCATTTTTCAAATTGTCCGGTTTTTAGCATAACCAAGGTACAGGCGTTAACAGGCTGAATCCCTGCTTGCTTAACCCTGGCTTCTAACAGAGGGTTCTCTGCCCCGGGATTAAAAATAATCCGACGGCGTTTCTTGGCAAGGATATCCTCCGCGAGCAGTGTTGAGATATCAGCCGAAACATAGAGCGATACGGTATCAATCGGGTCCAAGATATCTTTAAGGGAAGGATACACGGCTATCCCTTCGATGTTTCGAATTCTCTGATGAACGGGGTAAACTTCGTGCCCTTTTTCCTTTAATAACTTAACCGCCTGATAGGAATATCGTTCGGGTTTGTTTGATGCCCCAATAACCGCAACCTTCATAATTTGATTTTTCTTTCGAAGAAAATCCACGCATCAAGCAAGTCCGGGATTTCTGATCCTTTTCTTAACTTAAAATCGACCAGGAATTTTTTTATTATCTTGAGATGAAGGATTCTTCGGCAACATTTCAATCAACTTATTTATACGTTTTAAAAGTTCATTGGCCAATTCATCATCTTTTCTGGCCTTAATCGATTTTTGTTCCTTACCGGCAATAATCTCATCCAATTCCCGCAGAATCCTTCCAAAAGCTCCTACCAATTTCCTTGAGACATTCTCCACCCAAAGGATAACAAATATTAAGTAGATCCACAAAACAATTAAAATAATATTACCCCACCTGTTCAAGAATTCCGGACTGGGTGGGTTTGTTGTGTATAAGACAAAATTAATGATTTCTTTATGAAAATAGGTAATAAAAACTGAAATCAAGATACACAATATCAAGGTTGGGATCAGAACCAAGGCAATAATTTGTTTCTGATATTTATTTAAATAGAAAAATTTCTTGCGATGGATAAATTGATAATCCTTCATTCCTCTTCCCTCCTTGGAATTTTACTCCTTATAAATTTGTGCGGCTAATTTAAGGATATCAAGCTGAGTGATAATCCCACAAAGAACATTGTTTTTAAAAACTACGGGTACACAGCCATATTTTAGCTGAACCATATTGAGGACAGCCTCTCCTACCGAATCATCGGGTTTCATGGAAAAAGGCTGGGGGATCATGACTTTTTCTAAAATAAAGTTGTTGAGCTCATCTTTATCATAATACCAGCTTCCATCTTCCAGTTTACGCGGGGGAGAAATTTTGTAAAGGTCCCTTTGAGTGATCAATCCTACCAATTTATTATTCTTATCCACAACGGGCAGATGTCGGAGCTTCTTTTGGGTAATTTTCTCTGCCACTTCACTGAAAAGGGCATCGACCTTGATTGAGATGACCGGTCGAGTCATGATTTCTTTGATCTTGATGTCTTTCAACAGCTTTCTTATAAAAAAATCTTCTGGTCGTCTTTTACTCTGATTGATCATATCCGGTTTGATTAATTCCTATCTCTTGAATGGTTGCTTAAGATCATTTCTATGGGTGTATTTTGTCCTTCTTAAGCCTTCTTCGTTCTCTCCAGTACAATAAATGGATAATTATCCAGAGGATCCTTCCACTGCGGAGGATCAGAAAAAACCCCTTGAAAATGATCCGTTAATTTGGATATATGCTTTTTTAAATTTAACCCCATATAAAGCGACTTCTGTTTAGACACTCTCTTTAAATGCCGCATGGCTTCCTGAAACAAATATTTTAGACCCCTTTCTTTTCTCTGATGCCACTTAAGAAAGGCTGCGGAAACCTTAATGAGCCCTTGTAAGAAATCCCTGGTTAAGCTGACCGGTTGGCTCTCTCTCCAAAGGCTCTCAAAGGCCTCATGGGCCTCCCACCAATAGGCAAAATTATACAAATCCACCCCATAAAGATACGTTTCATTCTTATACCACCTTTGTGGATAGAGCTTCTCAGATTGATGAAATTCTTTACCGTAGGAATGGCCTTGGGGGTGTTCGGTGGGATGAGGGTTCTCTCCTGCCATAAAGCGATAATTAGGGAATGGTTTCTCTGTATAACGATGAAAATTTTTATCTGGAGCTTTAAGAATAATCATTCTGATATTGTTATTTGTCTTTATTCTACCTGGAATCTTGAAATTTGACAATCAGAAGACCAATTTATTCTTCATTACTCTCTCATTACTCTTTATTGTTCCTGCGGAGTATGTTAGAATGTCTTCCTCAAATAATTGAAGAAATTAAATTTTATTTTAGTTTATCGAGAATGAAAAAAAATGTCCTCTCTATTTTATTGAGTTGTTATTTTACAGTCTCTCTAGGGTTTTCTTTGAGTCCTACTCTAGGATTAGCTTCCGGTCAACACCTTTCCCCGGAGATGATGTGGCAACAAGAAAACGTCCATCCCGAAGTAGACGAAGAGCCTTTAAGTCTTTTTGATTGTTACCGGTTGGCCATTAAACAAAGTGAGACCATTGCCATTCAACAAGAACGGATCAAAGAGGCCGAGGCCCGATTTATCCAATCCTTAAGTGGCATCCTTCCCAAGGCCTCCTTTTCCTATTCCGAAAAAAGACAAGATGGAACGGGTCGAACCTCATTTACTTTAAGGGAGGTTCCGGAAAACAAATTCGTATTCAGCCAACCCCTCTTTTCGGGGTTCAAAGAATTTGCAAACTTGGCCAGAAACCGAGCGGACCGTCGAAAACAGGTTCAAGAAGAGATCCGAGCCAAACAACTGCTATTTACCGATGTATCTGATGCCTTCTATCTACTATTGCTTTATGAAGAAGACCTGCTGACGTTAGGAACTATTCAATCGGCCCTGATTGAACGTATTGACGAACTCAAAAAAAGAGAAGAACTAGGACGATCCAGGCCCAGTGAGGTCGTCAGTACCGAAGCCCGCCTGCGTCGTCTGGAAGCAGAGCTAGAAAAAATCCGTTCAGAAAGAGAGGTGGCCCGTCAGTTGCTAGAATTTCTCACCGGACAAGGAATGATAAAAGTCACTGACCCCCTTCTGCCTTTAGATCCCCTTCTCACCCCAGAATATTGTCTTACAAAAGCAAGCACTCGTCCCGACGTTTTAGCGGCTAAAGAGGCCTATCGCATGGCCCAAAATCAGGTAACCATTGCCCGCGGGGAGTTTTTGCCCCAAGTGGGCTTGGATGGAAATTATTATACAAAACGCGTTGGTAATTCTTCCGGAGTCGATTGGGATGTGACTCTCAAAATGGATGTCCCCATCTTTAATGGCGGGGAAAATATTGGTAAACTCAAAGAGGCCTTGAGTATCGCTAAGGAATTGAAATTACAGTTTAGTTTTACTTTCCGTCGAGCTATGCTGGAAATTAAAAATTCTTTCACTCAATGGCAATCTTCTTTAGCAAGGAGCGAATCCCTTAAAAAGGCTCTTTTAGCTACTGAAAAAAATTACAAGATGCAAAAGGAAGATTACCGTTTCAACTTGGTCAATAACCTAGATGTCCTTTCTGCCTTAGAGGAACTTCAAGAAGTCAAACGGGAATATTTATCGACTCAAAATGAAGTTAAACGCAGATATTGGAATCTCAAAGTAACGGTGGGGGACATTTCCAATGACACTCTCTGATCTTTCCATTCGAAGACCGGTTTTTGCCTGGATGTTAATGACGGCCCTCATGGTCTTTGGGTTCATCAGTTTCCATAGATTAGGGGTCAGTAAATTACCCGATGTGGATTTTCCAGTCATTTCGGTTCGACTCACCTGGGAAGGGGCATCGCCACAAGTCATGGAAACGGATGTTGTCGACACAGTCGAAGAAGCCCTCACCACCATTCAAGGTATTCGCGACATCTCCTCAAGCATCCGGCAAGGACAGGCGACAGTTACTTTAGAATTGGAATTGAATCGTGATATTGACTTTGCCGTTCAAGAAGTTCAAACCAAACTTCTTCAAGCCCAACGCCAGCTTCCGCGAGAGATGGATCCGCCTATTGTCACCAAAGTCAACCCAGAAGATCAACCGATTCTATGGATTACGGTCACTGGAGAGATCCCTTTACGGGACCTCATGGATTACGTCCAAAACCATATCGAGGATCGATTTTCTACGATCAATGGTGTAGGGGAAGTCTTTTTAGGAGGATTTTTGGAACGCAACTTAAGAATTTGGATTGATGCTAAAAAACTTGAGGAATATCAATTGACCATTCAAGATGTGATTCAAGCGATTCAAGCAGGTCATGTGGAAATGCCGGCGGGACGTATCGAAACTCCTCTTAAAGAACAAAATGTCAGGGCGATGGGTGAGGCGCTCAATCCCGAGGAATTCGGGCATATCGTGATTCAACGCCGGGGAGGACAGCCCATTTACCGGCCTATCTTTCTTAAAGATATCGCTGCGATTGAAGACGGCCTTGCGGATGTAAGACGTATTTCCCGGCGAGCCGGGCAACAAGCGGTAGGGTTGGGGATCCGAAAACAACGCGGTGTCAATGAAGTGGCGGTGGCCAAACGGGTGCTTAAACGGCTTGAGGAAATTAAAAAAGAACTTCCCAAAGGCATGGAAGCTACTGTCACAGTTGACCGTACCAAATTCACTAAAGATTCCATCCATGAACTGACCTTTACCTTATTCCTTTCTTGCCTTATCACCTCTTTGGTGTGTTGGCTTTTTCTGGGATCCTTAAGTGCAAATATCAATGTTTTATTAGCCATTCCTACCTCCATTTTAGGAACCTTTATCTTTATTTATTTTTTTAATTTTACCTTGAACACCTTCACCATGATGGCTCTTTCTCTTTCTATTGGAATTGTGGTTGATGATGCGATCATGGTTTTGGAAAATATCGCCCGCTATCAAGAAAAAGGTTTAGATAAAGTTGAGGCCGCAAGGACGGGAGCCCGGCAGATTACCTTTGCGGCCTTGGCAACGACCTTAGCGATCATTGCCATTTTCCTTCCTGTGGCTTTTATGCAGGGCATCATGGGAAAATATTTTTTTCAATTTGGCTTAACAATCTCGGTGGCCGTGGCTCTCTCTCTTTTAGAGGCCCTAACCTTAACCCCGATGCGATGCTCGCAATTCTTAAATGTGACCAAACGTCGTAATACCCTTGAGAAAAAAGTCAGTTCAATTTTTCAATCGTTATCCGAACGTTATAAAATGGGCCTGCTCTTTGTCCTCAGAAAACCTAAGACCATTGTCACCAGCGCCATCCTTATTTTTCTTGCCTCCTTAGGAATCCTATGGGTCCTTCGAAAGGAATTTGTCCCACCGCAAGATCAGAGTATGTTTTTCTGTCGGCTACAGACACCCGTGGGATCTTCGATGGAGTTTACCAATGAACGCTTTAAACAAGCCGAACAATTTGTTATGAGTCGTCCAGAGGTTCTAAGATATTTCAGTGCCATTGGAGGTTTTGGCGGAGGAGAAGTAAACAGCGGCATAATTTTTGTAACTTTAAAACCACCCCGCGAACGTCCGATCACTTCCCCTTACCCGAGAAGACCCCAACAAAAAGATGTCATGACCTATTTTCGAAAAGAACTTAACAAAATTCCTGACCTCCGGGTCGTTATTCAAGATCCTTCTTTGAGTGGATTCTCGGCTCAACGGGGGTTTCCTATTGAGGTCTCAATCCTAGGGCCGGATTGGGAAAGGCTCACGGAATTCGAAGAAACCATTAGACAAAAGATGGCAGATAGTGGGCTCATGGTGGATATTGATTCAAATTTAGAAGAAGGAGTCTCTGAGATTCAGATATTTCCCGATCGGACCAAGGCCTCAGAACGAGGTGTGGGTATCGATACGATCGCCCAAACAATCAACACCTTGATTGCGGGGGAACGGGTTGCCCAATATACCTCCGGCGGCAGACGATATGATGTACGGATCCGTTTGCTTGCCTCGCAACGGACGAAAGCCGAGGATATTCAAGGGCTCTTTGTCTTCAACAATCATGGAGAACTTGTGCAGCTTAATGAGGTGATTACTATTCAAGAAAAAAAGACACCTCTTACCATCACTCGCAGGAATAGAGAACGTTCCATTAATCTTTATGCCAACATCATTCCTGGCAAATCCCAGACCGATTGCCTGGCTGCCACAGACCGCATTGTCAAAGAAGTTCTGCCTACAGGATATCACGCTGTCTTTGGAGGCAACACCCAGACCTTTCAAGAGTCCTTTCGGAGTCTAAATTTTGTTTTATGGTTAGGCATCTTAGTGGCCTATATGGTTTTGGCCTCACAATTTAATAGTTATATTGATCCTTTAACGGTCTTATTGGCCCTTCCTTTCAGTATTTCTGGAGCTCTCCTAGCCTTATGGGTGACTCAACAATCACTGAATATTTATAGTTTTATTGGTATTGTTTTATTGATGGGGATTGTTAAAAAAAATTCTATCCTCTTGGTCGAGTTTACAAATCAATTAAGATCTCAGGGAAAAGGGTCTTTAGAGGCCTTGCTTGAGGCCTGCCCTATTCGTTTACGTCCAATCTTGATGACCTCGCTTTCTACTATTGCGGCCGCCATCCCCCCGGCCCTTGCCCTGGGCCCTGGATCAGAGGTTTTAATCCCCATGGCCATAACGATCATTGGCGGGATGAGTGTTTCTACTCTATTTACCATCTTTGTTATCCCTTGTGTTTATACCTTATTCTCTGGATTTGAGCGAAAGAGATTTTGAATAAAGGAAAAAATTTTTCTCCCTCCCTTGACATTCCTTGAGCCCATATGTTATATTTTGCTTGATTTGATTGATCTTTCATATTTTAGGGTCTTACGATAAGGGCAAACTATCCGAAAGGATAGGGCCCCTGCTTCGTCAAATACCCGCCTGCCGGCAGGCAGGCTTAACGTGTTTGACTACGCAGGGCCCTGCCGAAGCTCAACACGAAAGCAATTGAGCGAAGCAGGGGCAAAGCTTATAGAGCCTAAACCCCACCTCTTGTTCCGCTTAGCGGGACGGCGGGGCACGGTTGTCAGTTACCGGACAAAGAACTTAATTTATTTTTGAGGTCTTTTTAAACTTTGTGCCCATCCTTTAGAATTTGAGGATGGGCATTTTTTTTAGGTTAGGTAAGGATTTAGAATAAACCAAGTAACAAGGAGAAGGAAGATGAAAAGGACAAAAAAAAATATGTGTTTAAGATTATTGGTTGCTTCATTATTCGTCATGGGGACCTTAATCTTGACTTCATCTAAAGCTTTCGCTCAGGCTGCCGATGAAGGTGCCAGTGAAGCTCTGGATGAAACAGCCGGTGTAACCTTAGATGAATCCCCTGCTATTGATGTGAAAGAATTAGGGAAGATCATCGCTGAGATTGAAGTCACCCGTCAATCCGATCCTGAGTTGGCTAAAGAAATGGAGTCACAATTAAAGGATTCCATTGCCAAAGGGGAGGTTGTCATAGGTGGTGATGCTGACGATGGAGATAAGCCTGTCCTTGAGGACTTTGATAAGGATAAGGCTTTGGAGGAGCTGCAAAAACACAAGGATGACCTTATCAAACAGGGTGTTGATGTTGATGCCTTAGCCGAGGCCATCAAAACCGAAAACTTCGATAAGATGAAAGAACTCTTTGAGAAAAACGGTGGCCCCCTTGAAATTGAAGGTATCCCGGGGCGAGAGTTCGAGGGTTTAAAAGAGATCATTGGTTTTGATCCAAGAGAAATGGAAACCCGTGGAGGTCCTGGCGAAATTGAACTGGCTATGCGAGAACACTTAAAAGAAATGGGCGTAGAACCCGCCGAAATTGATCAAATCTGCGAGCGTGGCCGTGAATTCGGTGAGCAGATGCGTGAATATGGTGAACAGATGCGAGAGTTTGGTGAATATATGAGAGAACACGGTCCAGAAGGATTTGACCCCGAGAAGGCCAGAGAAATGGGATTTGATCCGGAAAAGATGAAAGAATTTGCAGCAATGGAACATTCATCGGGTGAACACGATCTTTATTTTGATCCGGAAAAAGCCAAAGAGATGGGGTTTGATCCCGATAAAGCCCGGGAAATGGGCTTTGATCCAGAGAAGGCCCGAGAAATGGGTTTTGAACCCGGCAGAGAAATGGGTGAACATGCCAGAGAAATGGGTGAGGCTGCGGAGAGAGAAGCCTTAGAAAGAGGTGGCGGTTTTGAAAGAGAGGCCATGGAAAGATACGTCGCAGAAAGAGAAACCGTTGAAAGATACGTTCCTGAAAGAGAAATAGAACATTATCAACAGATGCTGGACCAACAACAACAAATTGAGCCGCCACAACAACAGCAACAGGAACCACCACCCGAACCACCTCATTAAGCGTACATAGCATAAGGTAATTATTTGACAAACAGCCCTGAAGCAAGACTTCAGGGCTGTTTGCATTTAACAAACTACTAAAAATTATACGTAACCCCTATCGAATTTGTGATATTCTCAAATTCGCCGGCCGCGGCATTAGAATTCGCTATTTTATGTGTATAACTATAGGAGAGTTCAAAATGTTTACTTAAGGTGTAATAGGCATCCAGTTTATATTGAAGAACATTATCAAATCTCGCGGTACGTTCCGCAATGCGCCGGCGGTAATTCTTCCTTTCAAAATCAGGAGTAAAACTCAAATAGAGTTTATCATCCTTAAGAAAACCCCCAGAGAGGGTAATATACCCACGGTAGGCATCATAATCATAATAATGCTGATATTGATCATTGGAATTGTTACGATAGACCTTTCCTTTCAGTTTGACCGTGTATTTTGATATATTTTTTGCTGCATACAATTCTACGGTATTTCGGAAATCCGCCCGGGCAAGTCCCGAAATATTGACCTTGCCGTCATTCCTGGCCAATTTTTCATCATAAAGTTTGTAGGAATATTCATATTTTCCCCCATAATTCCAATCCGCATCCATATAATGCTTGAATTTAAGGAAGGCCTTGGTATCCTCATAAGTGGCCTGTTCGTCACGAGGATAGTTCAACCATTCATACGTACCACCCGGCTGGATATAGAAATCATGGCTTTCAAAGGGAAAAACTTTAAAGGTCGCAGTGAAATCATGATCATAGGTGCTAAGATCCGTAAATTCGACATAACTCTGATGGGTGAGGCGAAAAGCGAAATCCGCACTTAAACGATCATTGAAGGTGGGAAGCCAGTTAAAGGTAAATTCATTTTCGGCATAATAATCACTTTTCTTAAGTTGGTCATTGAGCGGGTTGGTTTCATATCCCCCTTTTACACCAGCGGCGATCTTAGTTTTCCAGAGGAGTTTTCTTCTTTCTTCTTTAATTTTGGCCTGGGCCCGTTCTTTAAGAAGCTGTAAAATGTCCGAGGCTGTTTCCGGTTTCTTTAAAAGATCTTCTTTCTTATCTTGGACCCGGAATTCTCTTTGTTCGGTTCTTTCTTCGGGGGTAATTTCTTCGGCATAAATTATGGCAGGATTCAAACTCAATAAACAAACGAAGATAAAAACAAAAGTAATCCAAAAAATAATTTTTTCCCTCATATATCCCTCCTATTTAGGAAAACCATCTGCCATTTTCACATCTGTCGATAACAGTGTCAATGAATTTATCGAATTTTTTAGAATTTATAAAAATCAAAAGGAGTTCTGGAAGCTTTGAGTAAGAGGAATTAATCTTCTCTAATACCAAATCCGATTTCTGCCTCAGCCACAAGCTTATCTTTGACAAAGCCTTGAGTTTTAAGAAAGCCTGTTTTACCCATCATTTTGATTGTTGTGACATGGATGAGTAACTGATCACCGGGAATGACGGGTTGAATGAATTTTGCCGTCACTTTAGCCAGATAATAAATGAGATTCTTCCCTTGCAAATTCTTACTGAAGTAAAAATAAATGCAACCCGCCTGTGCCATAGCCTCTATCAAAAGGACACCGGGCATGACTTTCTCTTGGGGGAAATGGCCGACAAAGTAAGGTTCATTGACAGAAACATTCTTGAGGCCGATTAATTTTTCATTAGGTTTCAATTCCAACACTTTATCGATCATTAAGAATGGGAAACGATGGGGAATGATTTTTTTAATCTCTTGGATATTTAGTTCCATATCTGTTCCTTTTTAAAGCTATCAGCTTTCTGTTCTTAGCCATCAGATTAAAAACTTTCTGATAACTGATAGCTGAAAGCTTTAGATTTTCAATGAATATACAATCCTCCATCCACTTGGATGATCTGTCCTGTTATATAAGAGGCCTGTTCGCTTAAAAGAAATTTAACACAATTCACGACATCTTTGACCTCCCCCATTCTTCCCAGAGGAATATATCTGAGAATCTCCTCTCTTTGCTGTTGAGTTAATCCAGAAACAATTTCGGTTTCAATAAACCCCGGGGCAATCGCATTCACGCGTATCCCAAAGTTGGCCACTTCTCTCGCCAGGGCCTTGGTAAAGGCATTGATCCCTCCTTTGGAGGCAGAATAATTTGTTTGTCGAGCAATCCCCATAAGGCCACTCACCGAAGAGATGTTAATGATATCTCCCCTTTTTTGTTTTAAGAATGCGACAATACAGGCTCGCGTGGCGTGGAATGCTCCATTCAAATTCGTTTCTATCACTTGGCTCCAATCTTCCTGAGTCATTAACATCAAGGCTTTATCCATGATAATCCCGGCATTATTAATCAAAATATCGAGCCTTCCAAATTCCCTCTTTATCTGTTCTGTCCATTCTTTAACAGCTTGATGATCTTTGATATCTACCAAACTTGCCTTACATCGGCCCCCCCGCTGTTCTACCTCCTTGACTAAAGATTTGGCCTGTGTTCCGCTCTGAAGATAATTGAAAGCCACTTGGCATCCATGCTCAGCTAACATCAAGATAATCCCTCGTCCAATTCCACGAGATCCTCCCGTGACAATAGCTACTTTATCTTTAACATCCGGGATCAACATTCTTAATTTAATAATTTAGATTTGCTGTCTACTATTCCAAAATCATTTTGAATCCCTACGCATATCAATTCTCATTAAATTTTCTTAAAACCATGCACGTATTACTCCCTCCGGGTCCAAAATTGATGACTAAAACATGATCTAATTTCGCGGGACGACTCTGATTAGGGACATAGTCCAGATCACATTCCGGATCAGGCTCTTGATAATTCATGGTGGGGGGAAGAAAATTTTCATACAGGGCCCCCAAGGCCGCCGCCACGGCAAAAGCACCGGAAACACTGTAGCATTCTCCGATCATTGATTTGATGGAACTGATAGGGATTTTATAACTGTATTCCCCAAAAATTTCTTTGATGGCATTTGTTTCAACTCGATCAGCCGCAACGGTAGAATTAGCATTAGAACAAATATAATCGATATCAGAAGCACCTAATCCCGCTTCATTCAGGGCTTCTTTGATAGCCAATTTTAGACCCGTTCCTCTAGGGTTATATTTGTTAATCCGGAAAGGATCAAAGCTATATCCGAAAGAGGCAATCTCTCCTAAAATCCTTGCCTTTCTTGCCCGAGCATGAGCGTAATCTTCCATGGCGACTAAACACGCCCCTTCGCCAAAGGTCACTCCATTTCTTCGTTTATCAAATGGGCAATTGATGAAGGTTGTGCCCTCTTTGGAACCAGACATAAATTTTAGAGCATAAAAACCAAAAAACGTCTGCAAACACATTTCCTCTACCCCACCGGTATAAATGACCTTGGCCCGATCCCATTGGATAAAATCATAAGCATACTGCATGGCATCCAGACTGGCCGTAAACCCAGTAGAGATCGTTGTATTAAATCCTTTGATATGATGCCAAATGGAGACTTGACTGGCGGGAGAATTGATAACCGTATTGGGAAAGAGGGCGGGATTAACATAACGAGGGCCCTCTCTTAAAGTCACCTCATCGAAATCGCTGATGCTTTTAATGCTTCCTAAGGTCGTTCCCACCGAAACCCCAACCTCATCGGTATTTTCTTCGGTGATTTGAAACTGGCTGTCATTGATGGCTAATTTAGCGGTGGAAACCAAAAGGGTTGTACTTCGATCCAAAAGTCTTAAGCCTTTAGGCCCCATATAGACCTTTGGATCAAAATTACTGATCTCCCCGGCGATATTGACCGAAAACTCTGCGGTATCAAATAAAGTCACTGGATGATAGCCGATCTTACCTTCTCTTAAGGCCTGCCAAAATTCTTGTCGACCTTTTCCATTGCACGTTAGAACACCCAGTCCTGTTATGACAACCCGTTTCTTCATAGCGATTATTATAAAGTTGAAACAAGAAACTCTCAAGATGAAAGACTAGGAATTTGAAATTAGCTTAGATGTTCAACGAAATCACCCAACTTTTCTCTATCCTAAGACATACTTGGCTAAAATATCGGTTTCTATATTCACAAAATCAGCAACACTTTTAGACCCAAGCGTTGTCACTTTTAAGGTGTAGGGAATCAGATAAACTGAGAACAGATTATTTCTTATCTTCCCCACGGTAAAACTGATCCCATCTAAAGCGACGGAACCTTTGAGGACAATGTAACGCATGAGAGACCGGGGAGCCTGGATTTGATATTCCACCTCATTCTTTTTCTTGATCATCTTTTTGATTACCCCCATCCTATCGATGTGTCCAGTCAAAAAATGTCCGCCTAAGCGATCCCCCCTTCTTAAGGCTCGTTCGAGATTGACCTTTTGTTTGGGATTCACAAATTGTAATGTCGTTGAGCGAAGGGTTTCCTTCATCACCTCGAAGCTCAAAGTTTTTTTAGTTTTGAAAACCGTGGTCAAACACACGCCATCGACACAAAGACTTTCCCCAATCTTTGTCTGTTTCAATACCTTATTGGCCTTTAGAGTCAACCTCCAGAGGTTTTTTTTCTTTTCTACCTTTTCAATAGTTCCTTGTTCTTCGATGATTCCGGTAAACATAAATAAATTCTCATTAATATTGGATGTAACCTTCTAAGAACAAATCCTGGGAAAAATTCTTGAGGGATATATCTTTAAGACTGAGAGCTTGATTCACATGAAAAATTTTTCTTCCCTTCACAGCACTTAAGGCCTGATGGTCACCCAAGATTTTCGGGGCAATAAAGATTAACATTTTATCTACTAACTTTTCCTTCAAGGCAGATCCAATGAGCCGAGATCCTCCTTCGATCAAAACGGAAGTAATCTCTCTTTTAGCTAATTCTTCTAAAAGCCATTTAAGATCGACTAGCCCATCCTTTTGCGGACAGAGAATGACTTGAACCCCTCTGTCTTGGAAAAATTTTATCTTCACCCTGGGAGCCTTCTTTGTTGTTGCCAAAACGCAATTTTGCAGTAAGGTTCTATGAAATAATCTTGCCTTTGGGGGAATCCGCAAATGAGAATCAAGGATAATCTTCTTCAGATCTTTTGTCTTGCGTGAGGCATTTAAGCCAGGATTATCTTTAAGGACCGTATTGATACCCACCATAATCGCATCAAATTCATTGCGTAGCTGATGGGAAAATCGCCGACTCAATGATGAGGTGATCCACTTCGATTGACCAGTTTGGGTGGCAATCTTCCCATCCAAGGTCTGCGCGACTTTCACCACCACAAAGGGTTTTCGATATTTGATATATTTGATAAAAGATTCATTCATCTTTTTTAACTTTTCTTCGAGTAATCCCACTCTCGTTTTAATTCCAAGTTGTTTTAACTTGGCGATGGATTTGCCATTGGTCAAAGGATTAGGGTCTTTCATACCAATCACAACTTCTTTAATCCTGTTCTTAATAATGGAATCTACGCAGGGGGAAGTCCTCCCAAAGTGAAAACAAGGCTCCAAGGTGACATAAAGTTTCGCCCCTTGCGCCCGATGTTGAGCCTTCTTAAGGGCAATGATTTCGGCATGAGGCCCACCACAACGTTTATGCCAACCTTCAGCAATGATTTTTTGCTGTTTAACGACTATCGCCCCCACCATCGGGTTAGGGGAGGTTTGCCCCCTTCCTTTCAATGCCAATTGGTAGGCTCTGGTCATGTAATCGATATCATTCATTTCAAGGACAGAAATTTTCTTTCAAGGCATAAAACCCCTGATGGATTATCTTCAATTCACTCTTATCCTCTGGCCCTAGGAGGAAGATATTTTTGTTTTTTTTGCTCTTTCCCTTAGTTCTTCCACGAGATGATAGGGGATTTTCACTTTTCCGATATAAGTGGATGTTTTTATTTTGCCGTGGCTATCCGACCCACCGGTCACAACCAAATTATGCTTCCGGGCAATTCTTTCATAATAACGAAAGACACTCGCTGTGGAATTGGGATAATAAACCTCAATACCCTCTAACCCCGCTTCAACGAAACTGGGAATCAATTCATCCCTTTTGTTAAACATAGGATGAGCTAAGACAGCTACTCCTCCGGCTTGACGGATGAGCTGAATGGCCTCAAAAGGAGAAATTTTCAATTTACTCACGTAAGCAGGACAACCCTCACCTAGATATTTAGCAAAGGCTTCGTCATGACTTTTAACCCAACCTTTTTGAATCAATAGATTGGCCAGATGAGGTCGACCTAAGGACTTGACAGGACCTTGTGCACAAACTTCCTGCCAACTGATATTTTTAATCCCCAGTTCATCTAATTTTTCAATCATTTTTTTCATTCGATCCATCCGTACATTCTGACACTCAATGAGCCTAGCGTTTAAATCTTTGTCCTCAATATTAATAAAATAACCGAGGATATGAATATCCTTATTTTGCATTTCCGTTGATATTTCAATCCCAGCAATGACTTCCAAAGTTCCTCGGGCGGCCTGAATGGCGGGAGTTACGCCTTCCATTGTATCATGATCGGTAATGGCAATACAGGTAAGCCCTTGGTCAGATGCCTCTTGAACAACTTCTAAGGGAGAAGCTGAACTATCAGAGAAGTATGTATGAATATGCAGATCGGCAAACTTTGTCACGTGAGATTAATTTTTTTGAATGACTTCTGTTTTATGGATCTTGTCTAAGATCCCATTGACAAATTTACTTGAATCCAAATCACCAAATTTTTTGGCTAATTCAACCGCTTCGTTGATCGTGACCTTAGGTGGGATATCATTGGCAAACTTCAATTCAAAAACACCAATCCGTAAGATATTCCGATCAATGATGGCCATGCGCTTCAGTTGCCAATTGGTAGCATATTGGGTAATCTTATTATCAATGCTCTGAAGATTCTCATTAACTCCAAAAATCAAACGGTTGGCAAAATCTTTTACATCTGGATGAACCTTAGATTCTGTTTCCCAAAACCTTTCAACAGTCAAATCAGCGGATCTTTTCGTAATATCCATCTGGTAAAGAATCTTGAGAGCACATTCTCGGGCTTGAGTTCTTTTTCGCATATATTGATTTGATGAGCAGTCTTCTAGTTAAACGATAATATTAAATCTGACTAAAAAACACTGATCATCTCCAAGGCGGCCTGAGCTGCATCTTGTCCCTTATTAGGCCCTTTCTTCTTAGAACGTTGGTAAGCCTGAGATACATTATCGGTCGTAATCACTCCAAAGATAATGGGTTTTTCTGTTATAAGACTAGCCTTAAGGATCCCTGTGGCTGCGGCTTGTGCTACCAAATCAAAGTGGATGGTTTCTCCGCGGATGACTGCCCCCAGACAAATGACAACATCAATCGACTTTCTTTTGGCTAATTTTAGGGCAACAATGGGAATTTCAAAAGAACCGGGAACCCAGACAATGGTAATCTGGTTATCCTTAATATTGTGACGTCTGAGCTCTTGAAGACAACCTTGCAGTAACCGTTGGGTAATAAATTCATTAAACCTAGAAATAACAATCCCAAAATGTTTTCCCCTTACTTGATAATGTCCTTGAATTGTCTTTAACATTGTGGATACCTACAAAAAATGGGGTGAGGAAGAGAGATAGGACTGATGATAAAAAAGACCTCTTTTAAATAGTAAAAAAGAGGTCAAGCCTGCCATTATAAAATATGCCCTAATTTATCTCTTTTTGCTTTAAGATAATTCTCATTTGTAGAACTATGGGGGATTTTAATAGGCACTCTTTCAACCACCGATAATCCATATCCTTCAAGACCGATAATCTTTCTGGGGTTATTCGTAAGGAGTCGGATCTCTTTTATTCCCAAATCCACTAAAATTTGGGCGCCAATACCATAATCTCTGAGATCTGCCGGGAAACCTAAGGCTTCGTTGGCCTCAACTGTATCCATACCCTTTTCTTGTAATTGATAAGCTTTCATTTTATTCAATAGCCCAATTCCACGACCTTCCTGACGCATATAAAGAACTACCCCTGAGCCATGATCACGGATCATACGCATCGCACTATGTAGTTGGGCATTGCAGTCACATTTCTTGGACCCAAAGACATCCCCGGTTAAGCATTCCGATTGAACCCGCACCAATTCTGGCACCGTCCCATCAACTTTTCCCATCACTAAGGCCACATGGGTCAACCCATCAACGACAGATTCATACCCAATCATTTTAAAATCTCCGTATTCGGTAGGGAGTTTCACTTCCACCCCTCTTTTTACCAATTTCTCAAACTTACGGCGATATTCAATAAGACTGGCAATCGTACAGATTTTTATCTGATGCCTTTGCGCAAATCCCACCAGCTCTTGAGTTCTGGCCATTGTGCCATCTTCATTCATGATTTCACAAATCACCCCAGCTAAATAAAGCTTTGATAATTTCATTAGATCAACCGAGGCTTCCGTATGTCCGGCTCTGACCAAGACTCCACCTCGCCGTGCACGTAAAGGGAATAGGTGCCCAGGGGTCACCAAGTCACTGGGTTTTGATTCCGGGCTAATCAAGACCTTGATGGTGTGGGCTCGATCAAAGGCCGAGATCCCTGTAGTAATTCCTTTGGCTGCATCTACCGAGATAGCCCAGGCGGTATTACTGGCCTTATGACCATGGGAAGAGAGTTGATTATCTTTCATCAAGTCTAATCCCAATTCATTGAGACGCAATTCTTCCATGGGAACACAGATTAAACCCCTGGCGTATTTGGCCATAAAGTTAATTTTTTCTGGGGTAATAAATTGGGCTGCCACCAATAAATCCCCTTCATTTTCTCGTCCTTCATCATCAATCACCACAACCATCTGACCGTCTTTAAGATCCTTTATAATCTCTTCCATAGTATTGAACATAGCTTATCCCTTAGTTTTATATAATTAGAATTCTTGGTCTCTTCATACTTAGATATAAGATTGTTTGCAGTAATATATTCTAATCGTATGGGAATGTCAAGATATTTGTCCTATTTTGTCATAGTACAAGTCCTCTTACAATTGCTAATTGCCCCTTGTGATTCAAAACAAACTTTTCTATAATAATTCCATGCAGTTAGAAGAAAAAGTAGCCTGCCAACTTATCCGGCATCATGAAACATTAAGCATAGCCGAGTCTTGTTCCGGTGGACTTCTAGCCCATCGCATCACTAACATCCCGGGAAGTTCAAAATTTTTAAAACTTGGGCTGATAACCTATAGTAATGAATCAAAAATCAGATTCCTCAACATCCCTTCTGCCACCATCAAACGGTTTGGGGCCGTAAGTCATCAAGTCGCGGAAAGGATGGCCAAAGAGGTAAGAAAATTGCTGAAGACCGATTGGGGGATCTCCATTACCGGTATTGCCGGGCCAACGGGAAAGACACTAACAAAACCTGTAGGCTTGATCTTCATCGCGGTCAGCTCCAAGATCAAAACTTTAAGTATTCGTTGCCAATTCAGAGGGACACGTTTACAGATCAAACGAAGAGCAACCTCACAGGCGTTAAAACTTTTGCTAAACAATCTCACTTAGCCGTTACCACCCAAACGATGGAAAAGTTGATCCGCGCCTTTATGGCTCTAGAATTGGATGAAGAGATCAAAATCTCTCTTAAAAAGATTGAAGATCATTTGAAAAAACTCGATCTTGATGTTAAATGGGTCAATCCCCACAATGTCCATCTGACCCTCAAATTCTTAGGGGAGATACCTCCTCCCAAACTAACCTCGGTGCAGGAAATCTTTCCTTCCCTGTTTAAAAATTTCTCATCCTTCGAGATCGAGATGGATCGTTTAGGGGTTTTTCCTAAGATAGTCCACCCCAAAATCATCTGGGTGGGAGTCAGTAAAAATGCCCAACACATTGTCGATCTAGCTAACCGTATTGAGGAGCAACTAGGGTATCTAGCCATTGAAAAGGAAAATAAACAATTTTCTCCCCATTTAACAATTGGCCGGCTGAAATCATCTAAGAATCAATACCGATTGATAGAGGAAATTAGGAATTTCTCGATCTCGCCACCGCTTAAACAAAGATTCCAATCCGTTTCTTTGTTTAAAAGTACTTTGACTCCTCAAGGGCCTGTTTATGAAATTCTCCAAAAATACGAATTTGAAAAATAATGAACGAGCGAATGAGGGGACAGTCCTTGAGTCCCGGACTCTACCCCAGAAGCCAGATGGCCGTATGCATAATGAGGTTTGTATATAATCCGGCAATGAGATCATCTGACATAACACCCAGGCCACCTTTGATTTCCTGCAATTCATCTGCTGGGTAAATCTTAAACATATCAAAAGCTCGATAAAGAAAAAAAGCCGTGACAATAACTTTGACAGTCATGGGTAATAGAAAAAAGGCTATCATGGCCCCGGCCACTTCATCAATGACAATACAGGAAGGATCTTTCATTTTTTCCAATTTTTCCACTCGATCACTGGCAAGAAGTCCCATAAGTGTAAGTAAGATAAAGGCACTGATATAAAACAATAAATGATTGTGCAATAGAAAACAAAGATAGGCCCCCAGAAGACTGGCAACACTGCCGGGAGCAAAAGGGAAATACCCAACATAAAAAAAGGTTGCCAACAATTTATAAAATCGATCAGACATTTATTTTTTCAAAATTAGGATTTCAACAGAGAGATCTTAAAAGTCAAAGATAATTTTTAATCCTTTGTTGTGTGATTTACAGCTAAGTATCTTAAGAAAGGCAGGCCTGTCTGCCGATAGGCAGGCTAATATTTGGCGATCAAGGTGAATTCTTTTCTGTTATGCCACAAATAAGAAATCCCCGAAAACAGGGTTAAGCTCACCGTCAATAACATCAAAATATATATCCCGATAAACCAAAGACTCTTAAAGGCTTCTGTCCAATAGAGTGTCAATCCCGCCTTTTGTAAGAGTATAAAAATTAAGATGATAAATACTGCAAAACTTTGTAGGAGAGTTTTGTATTTCCCGGCCCGTTCGGCCGCTAGGATCTTCCCTTTTTTCATCGCAAGGATTCGCGAACCCGTGACAATAAATTCCCGAGCGAAAATGATATGAAACATCCACTGCGCTATAATCTCCATCTGGACAAAAATGAAAAAGGCCGCCAGGATTAAGAATTTATCCGCAATGGGATCCATAATTTTACCGAAGTCACTAATCAGGTTATACTTTTTGGCATAATAACCATCATAAAAATCGGTAAACGAGGCAATCATGAATATCAATGTGGCAAACAAGATAGGAACCCAGCCCGAACGAGTTAAAAGGATAACAAATCCTATCGTCAAAAGAACTCTTAAAATGGTAAGAAAATTCGGTAAATTCATTGAACTATTCCCACTAAATCATACTCATAGGCATCGGTCACAACAACTTGAGCAAATTCCCCCAAAGGTAATTCTTTTGTGGAATGGACATAAATAATCCCATCAACCTCCGGGGCATCATATTCTGTTCGACCTAAATAGATGAAATCTTGAGATTTTTTTTGTTGTTCCTCGATTAGAACTTTAAGTTTCCGACCAATCAACCTTTCTTGAACGCCCTTCGAGATTCCTTGTTGCTCTTTCATTAATATTTTCAGTCGTTTTCTTTTTGTGAGCTCGGAAACCTGATTTGGCATATCGTAAGCCGCTGTTCCCTTTTCTTTAGAATACACAAAGACCCCCATTTTCTCAAAATTGGTCGCTCTGACAAAATGAAGGAGCTCGGCAAAATCTTCTTGAGTCTCACCGGGTAACCCAACAATAAAAGTTGTCCTTAAACTCCCTTGCGGGATTTTGGTTCGGATCTTTTGAATCAGATCCCTGGTCGCTTGGGTGGTGATTCCCCGATTCATGCTCTCTAAGAGATGGTCACTGATATGTTGCAAGGGAAGATCAATGTATTTACAAATCTTCTCTTCCTCCGCCATCACCTCAATCAGTTCATCGGTCACATGAGCTGGAAAGGCATACAGCAAACGAATCCATTGGATATTCTTAACCTCCTTGACAATTTCCTTCAAAAGTTTGGCTAGGTATTTTTCATGATAAAGATCCATTCCATAGGCGGTGATATCCTGACCGATGATATTGATTTCTTTGACATCCTTCTGATCGAGAAGTTTAATCTCCTTAAGAACAGAATCCATTGTCCGAGACACAAATTTCCCTTTGATTTTGGGGATAGCACAAAAACTACATTGATTAAAACAACTCTCGCAAATTTTGACATAAGCATAATGCTTTGGGGTTAGATAAACCTGCGGCGGTAAACCCTCTTTGGGTAAGGTCGGAGTTCCTACGACCGCATCAATCTCACCCTTAAATTCTTCTGCTAACTTAAGGCCATAGCGCTGGGCAAGACAGCCTGCCACAATTATTTTTTTCAATTTCCCTTCCTTCTTAAGTTCAATCAAATCTAAGATCGTATCGATCGATTCCTGTCTGGCTTCTTCAATGAAGGAACAGGTATTGACAATAGCGACATCGGCATTTTTAAGATCAACGATTTTATATCCGTTCTTCTTTAAACGGCCTAAGATTGCCTGAGAATCAACAAGATTACGGGCACATCCCAAATTGATGAGTCCCACCTTAAGTCCTTGATTCATTCTTTCTCTTTGGAAATCTTGGGTCGTTTTATAAATTGTCTTTTGTTTCTGATTTTGTTTTGATTGACAAATCATAACATTATTTTTTGACGGTTAATCCATCTTTAGTAACAACAATCCGTTTAGCTCCGCGATCCGCACGTCCTAACAGACCAATCATCTTTCCATTAACCTCAAATTCAAGAAAATCGATATTTTTCCCGGAAAGTTCAATGACCCCATCCGCCTGCCAGGTCTCCGTATCCCCCTGTTTAATGGTAGATTGAAAAACAGGGACTCCATCGGTTGTGACTTGCAACCACCCCTTTTTGGTCGCTCTTACAGTAAGGCTAACACTTTTAACAATCGCAGGAACGGGAGGGATGGGGCTAATTGGTTTTGAGTCAGCATACAACACCTCAGAACTGGGAATCGCCTCCGGTGTGGCTCGTTCCTCTGAAACAGATAAATTTTTTCTCTTTTCTTCTCTTGGCTGACGTGAGGATTCCTGGATTTTGGTTGTGCCTTTAATCTTTTTCTCATCCAACTTGTCAGTTCCCTTATGTAAGAAGGATCCTAAAATTTTAACCGCAAAAAACAATAAAATAAAAAGAAGGAAAGATTTCGCAATAAGCCTTTGACGTTGAGGAGTGAAAAATTCGATCAATTTGATCGTGATTTCATCTTCCTGTTGTTTTCCTTGGATGGGCTCAGGTAGGGAGGAGACTTGATTGACATCCAGAACTTCTCTGACATCCACCCCCAATTGTTTTGCATACATCTTGACAAATCCTTTTAAATAAAATGGAGAAAGGGTTCGCACTGTATAGCCCTCCTCAATCGCTTTTAATATATCAATAGGGATTTTTGTCAGATCGTGGATAGTCTGAAGGGATAAACCTTTATCTTCCCTTGCCTGCTTTAAGACCCATCCTTTGGGTTTATTTTCAATTGTATCCGATTGCGCCATTGTTCTTCAAAAGGGTAAAAGGGATTTATGCCGGCCCTGCTGTCTCCTGTTGTTGTTTATTCATATTTTGTAAAAGCCACTCTTCCCGATTCACTAAGATATCCCTGGGTTTACTCCCGCAATACGGTCCTACCAGGCCATTCTGCTCCATCATATCAATGAGACGAGCAGCCCTCGTATAACCCAAACGCATTCTTCTTTGCAAAATGGAAACAGAAGCTTGATTCGTTTCAATGACAAGACGTACGGCTTCATCATACAATTCATCCTTCTCTTCGCTTGATCCCGGACCTCCCAAACTTTGTTGCTTTAATATGGATTCATTATAAATGGGAGATTGCTGTTTCTTTATAAAATCAATCACCCGTTGAATCTCCTTATCACTGACGTAGCAACATTGCCCGCGGATGGGTTTTGCCTCACCTGGTTTCATAAACAAAAGATCCCCTTTGCCCAAAAGATTCTCGGCCCCATTCATGTCAAGGACGGTTCGAGAATCCACTTTGGAAGCCACCTTAAAGGAAATCCGGGCAGGAAAATTTGCCTTAATAACACCGGTAATGACATCCACGGATGGCCTCTGGGTGGCTAAAATCAGATGAATCCCAACCGCTCGGGATAACTGCGCCAAACGCGTAATAGCACTTTCAATGGTTTTGGCTGCAACCTGCATAAGATCAGCGAGCTCATCAATAACCACCACGATAAAGGGAAGTTTATTTCCTTGCTCGTTAAAAGTCTTGATATTCCTAACACCGGCCTGAGATAGCATCGAATATCTTGATTCCATTTCCCCCACCACCCAATTTAAAGCGGCCGATACCCTTTTTGCATCCGTAACCGTAGGACACAACATATGGGGAATATTATTATAAGCGGTCAATTCGACCATTTTGGGATCTACCATCAATAATTTGACCTCATCTGGTGAGGCATTAAAAAGCATAGACATAATGAGGCTATTAACGCACACTGTTTTTCCTGATCCGGTTGTCCCGGCAATCAGTAAATGAGGCATTTCCGTCAAATCCGAAATCAGTGATTGTCCAGAAATATCTTTACCTAAGGCTAGCATGAGTTTAGAAGGAGATTCTTGAAATTGGCTTTGGGCAAGAACTTCTTTTAAATAAACAGTGGCGATTGAACTGTTGGGAACTTCAACCCCAACCCTGTTTTTACCAGGAATAGGAGCAACAATTCTCACTGTTTGCGCCCTCATAACCAAGGCAATATCATCCGCCAGGGCGGTAATTTTTTGAACCTTTACCCCTGGGGCAGGTTCTAATTCATAACGAGTAATCACCGGCCCTCGTTCAATATCCGCCACCCGAGCACTGACATTAAAATCCGCCAAGGTCTCTTCCAGGGTTCGTGCCCCGATCTCTAAATCACTCTGCAACTTACTGGATGGGATGCTCTGCGGGGTATCTAATAAATCCAACGATGGCAACCGATATTCACCTACGACCTTGGGTTCATTATTATCCATAATAATGGCAGGTTGCTCTTTCTCTTCCGCGATTCGAATAACCGGCTTTTGTGATTTTTTAATCTCTGCGGCATTGAGGGAAAGGGGTTCTTTATTTGGGGTAAAATTTTCTTTAAGGAGAGGCGGGAAGTCCTTAATTTTTGGTTCTATTTTTTTCTGAAGAACATCCAATTGCTCTTTAAATCTTGACCGTTGCTTAGAAGTGCTGAAAACATATTCATCTTTTCTTGAATCATATTTTTCTTTAAAAGATTTTAGCAGCTGATTGGTGATCTCCGTCAATTTTAAGATCAAAGGTGACACCAAAATCTCACCGGTGATAACCAAGGTCAAAGATCCTAAGGCTAGTAAAATAATATAAGAACCTATTCGCCCAATGTACTGAACCAAAAAGTCAGAACAAATGTAACCAGTTAATCCTGAGCGTAGAAAACGGTCCTGAGGATCCTGCGGTCCGGACATACTGAATAAGGAACTGACAACGACAAAAAGAATAAGAAAACTCAAAAATTTGGTAAAGGTAAAGCGAATATCGCGTGAGGCAAATTTATTCCAGCTCCAAAAAAGCAAGAATAAAACTAACACATAGGAGCTATAACCAAAAGTAAAAAGCATTCCTCCGGCCAGATAAGCCCCGACTATTCGTATAAAATTTTTGGCAGGAATATTAGGATTGGAAGTATACCAGGGAAGATCTTCGGGGACAAAGGACACGAGACTTGCTAATAGAATTAATCCCGTGGCAAGAACAATGATACCGTGAATCTCATTAATATGTTCCTTTTTCATCAGTCCTAAAAAATATTGCGAAGGATCTTATAATTCTAACCCCTTTACTTTAATTTATGCCGATTTCGTTATTATCTTACCATTAAACTTTTAAGATTTCCATACTACTCAGCCTGTTTTTTGCTTAAATTAACTCGATTCATCTCGTCAATTCCGATAATTTTAACTTTAAATTCATCACCTACCTTAACAACCTTATTAACATCTTTAACAAATCCATTGGCTAATTCCGAAACATGAACCAACCCTTCCTGTCCCGGTAAAAATTCACAAAAAGCCCCAAAATTGGTCACCCGTTTAACCACCGCATTATAAATTTTCCCAATTTCTGGTTCTTCGGTCATCCCTTTGATGATAACTAAGGCCTTTTCAGCTGAATCTTTATTAGCAGAGGCGACCAAAATTTTCCCATCATCCTCAATATCAATGGAGGTAACACCTGTCTCTTCGATGATCTTTCTTATGACTTTTCCACCCGGGCCAATGACATCTCCTATCTTCTCAGGACTAATTTGTAATATGAAAATACGGGGGGCGTATTCGGAGAGTTCTTCCCTGGGGTTAGGAATAGTTGTATGCATTCTATCTAAAATGGTAAGTCTTGCCCCTTTGGCTTGTTCCAACGCTTTAGCCAATAATGCAATGCTAATTTCTTTAATCTTCAGGTCCAATTGAATGGCCGTAATTCCTTTGCGGGTTCCTGCCACCTTAAAATCCATATCTCCGAAATGGTCCTCAAGACCCATGATATCTGTCAAAAGGACATGGTCATTTCCCTTCCTCACAAGTCCTATCGAAATGCCTGCCACCGCCTCTCGAACAGGGACACCAGCATCCATCAAAGACAATGATCCAGCACACACCGATGCCATACTGGATGAACCATTGGATTCAAGAATTTCTGAAACCACACGGATGGTATAAGGGAATTCATCTTTACTAGGTAGAACCGGCTGCAGGGACTTAGCTGCCAAGGCCCCGTGCCCAATCTCTCGTCTGCCCGGTCCGCGCATAGGCCGTGTTTCCCCTACACTGAAAGAAGGGAAATTGTAATGCAACATAAAGTTTTTATAAGAGGTCCCTTCTAAGGCCTCTACCATCTGCTCATCATTTCGTGTCCCCAACGTCACAATCGCCAAGCTCTGAGTTTGCCCACGGACAAATAAACTTGAGCCATGCGTTCTAGGGAGGGCATGTATCTCACAAGTAATAGGCCGGATTTCTTTAAGCCCTCGCCCATCCGCCCGTTTATTTTCTTCAAAGATCATTCGACGAACTTCTTCGTATTCAATCATTTCAAATATCTTACGAATCTCAGTTTCAAAATCTTCCGAGTCTTTATCTCCCATTAAGGAGTCAAATTGGGTCAAATCTTCGGTCAACTCATTCAATAACATCTTAATTTCTTTTTCGCGCTCTTCTTTTTCACTGACTTGATATATTTTCGTTAAACGGCCGTGGCAAAGTTCTTTGACTTTATCAAAGAGGTCTTGATTTCTGGGAATGATCTCCACTTTTGTTTTGGGTTTTCCAATTTCTTTACGTAATTCATTTTGAATTTTACTGATAGGAATCAATTCCTCATGTCCAAATCGAAGCACTTCGACAATCCTATCTTCTGTGACTTCCTTAGCCTCCCCTTCGACCATGATGATTCCGCCTTCATGGCCGGCAATGACAAAATCTAATTCACATTTCTCCCGTTGCTGGTAGATTGGATTGAGAATCAGTTGACCATTCATCAAGCCCACCCGGACCGCACCAATAGGAATATCAAAAGGGATATCAGAAACAACAAGGGCAGCCGAAGCTCCAACAATAGCCAAGATATCTGGGTCATTTTCCCCATCACTACTTAAAACCGAAGCCACAATCTGCACTTCATTATAAAAACCATCTGGGAACAAGGTCCTTATGGGTCGATCAATGACACGGGAAGTAAGAATCTCTTTTTCGGTAGGACGGCCTTCCCGTTTAAAAAATCCTCCCGGGATCCGTCCGGCAGAATAAGTCTTTTCTTGATATTCAACAGTTAATGGGAAAAAATCAACTTCCTCTTTTGGTTTAGGCGCCATACAGGCCGTAACCAAGACAACTGTTCCCCCACAGCTAACGGTAACAGCTCCATGAGCCTGTTTGGCTAATTTGCCGCTTTCAATAATTAGATTTTGGGCTCCAAAAGGAATTTCAACACGCCATAACTTCATGATAATTCCTCACTTACGTAAATTGAGTTTATTGAGAACTTCTTCGTATCTTTGGGGATCCTTTTTGCTTAGGTAGGAGAGAAGACGTCTTCTTTTACCGATCATCATTAAAAGACCACGTCTTGAATGGAAATCCTTGCGATAGGTTTTTAAATGCTCTGTTAGAGAATTGATTTTCTCAGTTAAAAGAGCAATTTGAACCACATGAGATCCAGTATCTTTAGCATGAATTTTAAAGTTATCAATCACTTCGTTCTTTTTTTCTTTAACCAGTACCAATTGAGTTCTCCCCTTTCAATTAAAATCCATTTCTCATTTCGACACCTCAAACCAAAGTAAGCTATTATACTACTATTAGTAAAATTAGTCAAGTTTGAGAAAAATCGACTTCG
>CAYJXI010000033.1:0-31274 GCA_964374105.1 uncultured Planctomycetales bacterium | reverse complement strand
TTTCCTCGATACAAGCCAAACTATTACCCTCTCTTTAAAATGTGATTCTGAAATAACCCTTTTTAACACATAAAAGTATAAGGATCGTTCCCAGGGTATTTGAGCCAACATCCAATAACGAGGCGGTTCGGCCAGGGACAAAGCTTTGGACCACCTCGTTAAATGCCCCGTAGACAACCGATATACCGAATGCCCACATAAAAATTTTGCTGGTAATCTTATATCCTCCCAACGCATTGACCAAAAAGAAAGTCAATAAAGAATAAGCTGGAATATGGGCGAAATTATGAGTCAACTGTTTTATCTTTGTGGCTGACTCAGGATGAAAATCGGGTTTTAAGGAAGCCCCCAGTAACAGAACCATATAACCAATCGTTGAACCTAACCAGAATTTGCTATTATTTTTTAAATCCATCCGTTCCTCTCCAACAATACCCAATAAATATCCGGTGTTTGTAAAAAGGTCCCCTTATTTTCTGTATTTCTTTTTAAAGAATTTAACCGTTTCTTTAAGTCCTGCCTCAAAATTAACTAGAGGCTTATATATCAATTTCCGGGAAATCTTAGCAATATCAGCGTTAGTCTTAAAGACATCACCCGGACGTGGGGGCAAAAATTTAGGTTTAATCTTTTTGCCGATAATCTTGTTTAAGACCTCTACCAGTTCCAGGACTGTATGATCTTTGCCATTGGCCACATTGAAGACCTCATGTTTGATTCCCTTGGTCGTGGCCGCTAAGATGTTTGCCGAAATGACATTGGCGATATAAGTAAAATCTCGTGACTGTTTTCCTGTTCCAAAAATGGGGGGGTTCTCATCATTAAGAAGGCAATGAATAAATTTGGGAACAACGACCGCATATTCATCATCCAAGGATTGTTTAGGACCAAAGACGTTAAAATATCGCAAACACACGGTCTCAAGGCCATAGTGTTCAGAGAATATCCGACAATAATATTCTCCTGCCAATTTGGATAACGCATAAGGAGAGATCAAAAGGGGCAATTGGTCTTCCTTTTCTGGAAATTGGTCAGTATCCCCATAAATAGAACTTGAGGAGGCAAACACAAAACGTTTAACCTTATTTTGGCTAGCTGCTTTCAACATATTCAAGGTCCCATTGATATTGACATCATTGTAACTATGGGGATCCTGCATGGATTTTGGCACAGATCTCAACGCGGCTTGATGTAATACATATTCTATCCCTTGGCAGGCCTGCTGACAGATCTCTTTGTCTCGAATATCTCCTTTGATCAACTGAAAAACATCTCTCCCCAATCCTTTGGTAAAGGAAATATTTTCCTGTTTTCCACTTATAAAATTATCAAGGATTCTGACAATATGTCCTTCTTTAATTAAATGTTCAGCGATATTAGATCCAATAAAACCTGCCCCACCGGTGACTAGGAATTTACTCATTGTTATTCCTTTCCTTTTTCTATTCTAAAATTGCTGTTTACATTCAATAAATTACAGATACCGATAAATATACTCCGGCAAGTGATATTCAATATTGGTCAAGACATGCCCAAGGAGTTTAGCATGAGTTTGGTGGAGTAATTCGGTTGCCCGTTTGACGATCCCTCTTTGAGTACGACCGGCCTGTATGACCATGATAACGCCATCGGCCTGGGATCCCAAAATCCCCGAATCAGTGACCGAAACAATGGGAGGGGTATCGATCAAAATATAATCAAAGAGAGATTTCATATCAAAAAGGAGTCTTTTCATTCTTTCTGAGGCGAGTAATTCGGCGGGATTCGGTGGGATGCTGCCAGGGGCCATAAATGTGAGATTTTCGATATCAATTTTAAATAAGGCTTCCGAGGCCTGCCCCTTGTCCGTTAAGACTTCGGATAAACCAATGTTTTGATCCACACCTAAATATTTGGTGACACGACCTCGTCGCAAATCACCATCTATCAATAAGACATTGGGTTTTTGTGTGGAATGGGCGATCGTCATGGCGAGATTCAAAGCCGTGATTGTTTTCCCTTCGGAATGAATAGCACTCGTGATCACAATCACTTTCGGAGGGTTACCTTTATTTAAAGACAAGACGTTTGTTCTTAAGATTTTGTACTGTTCGGTGATAAGGGCCTTGGGATCAAAATAGGCAATGACGCGCGGATCAACCTGGGAATCCCCCATATTTTTAATGATCAATTGTTCATGTTCTCTGATTCGATTGATTTTTTCGATGCGTTCTAACCTTTCTTCGGCCGCCTTTTTAAGAGCGCTTGTGATTTTTCCCATATTGAATTTTCCTTTCCCAATCAATGAACATCGGTTGTTTTGAAATTGGCCCTCTCTTCTTTTTGAAAGTGAATGACCCTAAGATTGAATCCTTTTTGCAGTTAACTGAGATATATTCATATCAAGAATATCTCCTTGGGAGGTCTTGTCTTGTTGTTGTACGGCTTTGCTGACAGCCGGTAAGATCTGGGTTGTAGGAGATTCTTCAATCGCTTCTCTCATGACTTTTTCATCGACCAATTTGACCCCATTGATATAACCACTCAAAAGGGCCATGTCGCAGACCTGATTGATGAGCCGAGGAATACCCCCCGAGTAGTCATAAACTAAACGGATAGCTTCTTCTGTAAAAAACTGTTTTTGCGATCCGCTGGCGATGTTGAGTCGGTGTTCGATATATTCCCTAGTTTCTTCTTTTGTTAGACTGGTTAAGTGAAAGAAAACAGCAATTCTCTGCCGCAGTTGCGCTAGCTGGCTTAATGCTAATTTCTTCTTTAATTCCGGCTGGCCTAAAAAGATAATCTGGATTAACTTTTCATGTTCGGTTTCAAGATTCGAAAGCATTCTGACTTCCTCCAGGACGGACGGAGTCAAATTCTGGGCTTCATCGATAATTAAGACAACATTTCGATCATTTCGGATTTGTTCAATCAAATGATCATTTAACCGAGCATGCAGTTTGGCCTTAGATCCTGGCTTATAATCAATGCCAAAATCCTCTAAAATTGTGCACAAAAGATCCTTGCCACTGAGATGAGTATTGGTGATTAAAGCTATTTCCGTTCGGCTATCGAGCTGGTTAAGAAGCGCTCGGCAAACAGTTGTCTTTCCTGACCCAATTTCCCCGGTAATAACCACAAACCCTTTTCTTTCTTGAATGGCATAAACTAACGTGCTTAAGGCTTCCGTGTGTCTGGCACTCTGAAAGAAAAATCGAGAGTTTGGGGTCAAATTGAAAGGAGATTCTTTAAATCCGTAAAATTTGTTGTACATACCGCTAGTTTCCTTTATAAATTGGCTATAAGGTAAAATTTCATCTAAAAAAATCCGAAATAGCGGTGGTAATCACAATCACCGCAATTCCAACCACAAAGGTTAAACTATAAATCCAGCGAAGCCTCTCCCGTGTCTGACGAACGGTGTCTTCGGTATTGATTTTAGAAATGGCTCCGAGTAGTGGGACACCTAAATACTCCTTGGCTTCTTCCACATCGATGAATGATTTATCCAGAAACTCCATTCCCAAAACCAACCCCACCCCCGAAAGGCTTCCTAAAATCAGCCCCATAAATCCAATCAACGGAACATTAGGGGAGGAAGGTTTAAGAGGGACCCGGGGAGGATCAAGAATCGTATATTTAGTCCCTTCCTTAGATGACTGCAATCGATGAGTGATCTTAGCAGTTTCCAGCCTCTGTAATAGCATATTGTAAATTTGGGTATTAACACCCTCATCGCGGGCCATCACCTTATCCAATTTATCCATGAGCATCACCTTATACATATCCTTCTGTGGATCAGGAGAAGCTGAATTACCGGAAGTCTCTTTTGTTTCTAAATTATCCAAGGCCTTTTTTATCTCCAAAATAATAGGATTATCCGTACTTGAAGATTTTTCTAACACCTCACTCTCCACGTACTCTAAATTTTTTTCTTCCAATTCCTTTATCTTACTGGCAATCTGTTCCCGTAACATTTTGACACTGGGATGTTGTTCAGTAGAATCAACCAGTAAGGCATTGAGATCATCCCGAAGTTTGGCAATTTCCGCGGATTTGATTTTGGCTTCGTAAACCTTTAACATATTCTCTATAAAAGTAATAGCATCCTCTGTCTCTTGGTTCTGTTTGTTCACATTTCTCTCCACAAATATTTCCGTGATGTTTTTAACTATGGCATAGGTTTTCTGGGCATCCTCACCTTTGTAGGAAAGATCAATGATATTTTGGCCACGCAGGGTGATCGTAATATTTCTTCGAATCCCAAGTATGAGTTGTTCAAACTCTTGAATAGTTTTCACATTTTTGTCCAGATTGAGACGTTTCACAAGTTGAACGAGGTTGGTCCATCCCAGCATGGATTCACGAATAGCGGTTAATCTTTGCGTTACCGTTGTGGAGACGGCCAAATTGGTAAAGAGAGGATTATCCGTCTTACCTTCTTCAACCAAGATGATCGTGGAAGATCGATATTCTCTAGGCATTAAGATCCCCGCACATATCCCAAAGATTAAACCCGCAAAGGTAGGGATAATAAATAATTCTTTTCTTCGGAAAAAAATTTTCAACGAATTCAACATAGACATATTCCCATCTCTAGATTCATCCATAGTTCATATCCTTTTAAGACTTTGTTCAAAAGTGTTTATTAAAAAGGTGTCAAAATTGTTCTTCCCGTACGAGCGGCGGTCCCCACCGGCCCCGCCACCGGTTGAATGGCGCGCATGGCTTTCGTTAAAAAAGTTGGCGGAATATAGAGAATGTCTCCGGGTTTCATTACCAAGTTTTCTCTCAAATCTCCATCATATAAAAGGGCATAGACATTAACCTTTTTCCTGAGTGGGTTGCCGTTTTCTGAGGGAGTAATCAGCTTACTTTTTTTAGTTACGCCACTTAATAATGGTAGACCGGCTTCGATGAGGGCTTCTCTGACCGTGATGGTATCTCCTTGCATGAATATCTTTCCGGGCCGAGCTACCTCTCCAACGACATAGACAGTTTTACTGTTATAACCTAAGATTTTAACAGTCACTTCTGGAGCTACAATATAAACCGAGAGTAGTTCGGTTAATTTGTTTTTCATCTCTTCCTTTGTTAAACCCTCTACCAGAACATCTCCTACAAATTCGTATTGGATTTTCCCTTCATTATTGATAAAGAATTGACCACTCACCTCTGGATGCCGGTTAACAACAATTTCAATAACGTCTGTTTTCCCTAATGTATATTGACTTGATCCTTCTAGATAAGGTTCCGGCACAATCGTTGCGGAAGATCCTTCCTTAGATAAATGAAGTGCATTTGGATTCTCCGAAATAATAGTTTGCAGATTTGGTTCATTCATTATTGCCTCATCCTCATTTTCCTTCCCATCTTTTTCGCCTCCGTTTTCATTTTCGGTAGCCGTCTTAACAAAATTCTGTGCAATCGTTTCAATAGGCATAAAAAAGCTAATACAAATGGATAGGATTAAGGAAAGAATAAGTTTTCTGTCTTGCAATTTGCAGTTCATAAAATCTCTCCTAAAATGAATAGTTATAATTTATTTTAAAATTCAAACAGTGTTTCGTGAAACTTTCTAATCTCATTAAGATCATTTTCTTCGTAAACCCTCCAACCGCGCCAATCCCGTTTGGGCTTTCTAATTTTTCCTACTTTTTCCCATCTGGCTAAGGTTTTTGCGCTGATTCCTACTAAACTTGCTACTTCCGTAATAGTCATTCTTTTTTTCACTTTTAATCCTCCTTATTGTATATTTTGATTCCCAATTGCAAAAATAAAGAGAGCTTATTTGAATGTAATAGCAATAAACGTGCCAACACATTTTAAATTGTAAGGCTTTTATCAAGAATGTAATATATTGTGTCATTTAAAGTTACATAATATAGAAAATTCCTAAACAGAATGTATCTATCAGTTCAATATACTATGTTTAAAAGATTAAACATACCTGTCTAGGACAGACCTTGACTAGGCCTGAATCACCCTAATTTCTCAGTATGTTAAGGTATGTCTAATAATATTATCAGGTTATATTCCTAGCTAAAACAGCTTAGTATAAAAAAAGTTGTTGACTTTTTGTTTATATGGTATACTTCTTGCATCTATGAAAGTCAAAATCAGCCAGAATCAATTCCAACATCAAGTTCTTGCTCCTGTTATGCAGCAATCTATAGAAATTCTTCTTTTGCCTATTATGGATCTTAATATGACTATAGAAGAGGAATTACAGAATAACCCCTTGCTTGAGATTGATGAGTTAGAACAACGAGAAAGAGATAAAGCATCCGAGGATGACTTTAATAAAAAATTGGAACGTATTTTAGATGCACAACATGAGGAGTATCGAGACACCTATATATTAGAGGAAGAAACCTGGGAGGAAAGGCCTATCAAAAGGGAAGAAACACTGGAAGAGAATTTGCTAAAACAATTACGAATTGAGTTTTCCGATCCCCTTCAATTAATGATTGGTGAATTTCTCATAGGCAATTTAAATGAAGACGGTTATTTGATGTTGACCACAGAAGAAGTTGGCACCGAACTTAGGATCCAAGATAAAGAACTTATTGAACATGTGTTAAAAAAAATCCAGAGATTGGATCCTCCCGGCATTGCCTCCCGAGATTTAAAGGAATGTCTATTAGCACAAATCCATATTGGTTTAAACGGGAATGGGCGGCTGATTGAATATATCGTTGAAAATTTTTTAATTGAGTTGGGACAGAAAAAATACCAGGAAATTGCAAAAAAATCAGGAAAGCCCTTAGAAGACATTAAAGAAGCTTATCGCTTCATCTCACAACTTGATCCTAAACCAGCAAGGAATTTTCGGCCTATCAGTCCTAACATTTATATTAAACCAGATGTTATTGTCATAAAAAATGCCGAATCCGAATTCCAGATTCAGCTCAATGAGGAAGGAACTCCTCCCTTACGTATCAATAAATATTACAAAGACCTGCTCCTTCAAAATAATTTAACACCTGATGAAAAATCGTTTATTCGAGAAAAACTAAAAAGTGCTATGCATTTCATTAAAAGTCTACAACAACGCGGACAAACTTTACAAAGAATTACCCAATACATTCTAGATAAACAAAAAAAGTTTTTTGAATATGGCCCCTTAGAGCTGGTCCCGATGACTCTCAAGGATGTAGCCCAGGCCATCGATCGTAATGAATCCACGATCAGCAGAGCCATTAATAATAAATATATATCAACCCCCCAAGGATTATTCAACTTAAAATTCTTTTTTTCTCAACCCGTAGGGAAGTCGGATAAAGGACCTGTATCCAATCAAACAATCAAAGAAGAAATTAAATCACTGATTAAGGCAGAAGATAAGAATGCCCCCTTATCTGACCATCATATTCAACAATATTTTGAGGCTAAGGGGATGAAGATCGCAAGAAGGACCATCAGCAAATATCGACAGGCTTTAAATATTCTTCCTTCTCATCTAAGAAAGCAGTAATCTCTTACAAATATTTTTAATTTTAATAACCAAACAGAAGCAAAAAGTTACTACTTATTTCTGAGTCTCTCTCTGGTAATCATCTTGAAGCCGTATAATATCATCCTCAGATAAATAACTACCGCATGCCACTTCAATAAAGACCAATTTGGCGTGTCCACTATTCGAAATCCGATGAACAGCTCCTAAAGGAATATCAATGACACTCCCAGGTTCAACCAGGATTTCTCTCCCATTCACAATGGCTATTCCCTTACCAGTTACGATAATCCATTTCTCTGTCCTTTTATCGTGTTTCTGCAGACTCAATCGATGTCCTGGGTTGACTTCAACACGCTTAACCCAAAAGCCGGCTTCCTGGTAAAGTTTAATAAAATTTCCCCAGGGACGTTCAGAGTAGGTATCTTCATTGGTCATCGTCAAATCACCCCTTGATCTGATTTAAAACTTTAGAATAAATATACCGTTTATTCTTCCTAAAATCCAGGGCTTTGAAAATTTTAAAAAATTATTTCAATACAGATAATCCTTTTATGACTGCCATGGATTGCACACCCCAACAATACTTTTGATAGGAATCTTTAAAATTTCTTAACTCTTCAATTGTATCAATATCCGCTCTTTTATGAAGAAAAAAGACTTTCCTACCTGATTTTCTAAGTCTTTGCAATGTTATCTTAAAAACTTTATCAGAACCCCAATGCATATTCGAGAAGATGGACCGAATCGGTTTTGTTAGCCCAATTAAATAATACCCGCCATCCCTACTCGGCCCTAAAACCACATCATATCTTGACAATTTTTGAAAGGCTAAATCGAGATCTCTTTTTCTTAAAGTCAGACAATCCGTACCTATAATCACCAATCTCTTATAGCCACGGTGCCAGTAATCTTTTAAGGCATTATACATCCGTTCTCCTAAATCATTTCCTCTTTGCTTAGTCAATTGAAATCTATCTTTAAACCGACACAAAAATTCAATTGCGGAATCAAACGAAGTAAAGCAGACCACTTTCTTGTCGCATTGAATTTGAGAAGCCAAGTGAAGGATATCGCTTACAAAGGCTTTATATAAACGCGTCACCACCTTGATTGGTAACCCCTTTAAGAGACGTGTTTTAACTTTTCCGTGTTCAGGTTCTCTCGCAAAGATCATGAGAACAGATTTATCTTTCAACCTATGCATTTTTAACTTTTTTTTATACATCTTGTCCAAAGATAAAAAAAATTCAAAGTGTATCTAACCAAAGTGAAGCCGAATCCTTTTTGTTGCCATTTTCGGCTTGAAGCCAATATCGAATCAGATAATATTTTTAACTTTGTAATTCTACGAATCTTCTTTGAAATGACAATATCTTCCATAAGAGGCAAAGGGTCAAATCGTCCAATCATTTCGAAAATGCTTTTTGTCACAAAAAGCCCCAAATCACCATCTGCGATACCGAAACATTTTGCACGCAGATTAATAATCATCTCAAAAATCCTAAAAATCCAACGATGATCATCGATCCTTAAGGTAAAACAGCCGGTCCGTGTCCCATTATTGAGTTCTCTCATAACCTCATCCACGGATTCTAAAGAAATTTGCGTATCAACATGTAAAAAAAGAAGGTAATCGCTTAGAGCTAACTGGGCACCACAGTTTTTTTGAACTCCTCGACCCAAAGCAGAGCTAACAACTCGTCCATACCCTTGGGCTACCTTGACGGTTTGATCACTGCTTCCTCCATCCACAAAGATAAGACTGGCCTTTGTCTTGAGGGAGCGAAAATAGCTTTCTCTTTTCCTTAAAATCTCTTCTTCGTTAAAGACTGGGATAACAATATCTAACATTTCAAAGATTTTAAGGTGGGTAATTTTAAATATCTCCCCTGATTCGTTGCCATAAATGAGAGATAAACTCAAATTTCATGAGAATTCCTTTTTAAAAAATTATTTTCAACAACACCCCCCCATCGTTTTCTCTTTGTTCTCTTTGGTTTGGGATTCTCCACAACCTTTGAATAATCCATAATGAACCGATAAATCGCCTAAAATAATAAAGTGCTCACTAAAACGCGTATCCTTTAACATTCTGGCTGTGTTAGCACACACTAACAGGGGTTTACCTCTCTCAAAAATATGATGATCATCCAAAATAAAATGATGTGGACTTTCTTTGATTGTTCCCTTGTAAATAGCCACTTGCCCATAATCTTCACAGGCATCCTCTAATTCGGAGATCTTAAATAACCGATAAGTCATGGAACTGAATTTGGCAAACCCCACTTTGGTTATTGTCTCCTGATCAAAAAGATCAATTCCAGAACTTGCAAAAATTCTCACATCCGGAAATCCAATTCGTCCTGCCAGTCTTTCAAAATCTTTCCAATAAAGAGCGCCCCCCAAACATTCTCCCAGTAAAACTGGATCTTCTTTTGTCCAAGAGGGAAGACGTCTGTCCGAATAAACATCAGAGAAGAAAAACTCCCCCCCTCCTTTTAGAACACGATAGACCTCACGTAAAACAGATTCCTTCTCCGGAGACAAATTGACAACACAATTCGAAACGACAATATCGAAATACGAATCCTTAAGCCCAATCGTTGTTAAATCTTCGATATAGCCTTTTAAAAATTTAAGATTGGACTTTTTGTATCCAAATCTTTCCATTTGGATAGGCAGGTAGCGGTTGGCAATCGATAATTGTTCATCGGTCATATCCAGACCCACCACTTCTCCCTTTTCTCCGACCAAGTAGGAAAGGACAAAACAGTCTCTTCCGGATCCACAGCCGAGATCCAAAACCCTCCTTCCCTCTAAAACCAGCGGAAAAGGAGTCCCACATCCATAAAATTTGTTTTGAATTTCTTCCTCAATGAGCTTCAAAGGCTCCTGAACATAAACAGGGAGCTTTTCTAAGAAGCAACAGGCACTTGTCTTTAAATCTTTTTTTGTCTTGAGAATCTTACCATAATAATCGGATATTTTGTCATAAGTGATTTTATCATCCATCATTGGCATAGGCCACCTCCTTTGATTGGAAATAATTTCTTTCTTATTGTCGATTCAGCCCCCAATTATAAGGAATAACTTTAAGTTTGACTTTGTTCTTGGCAAGATAATCAGAATCTTCTTTATTCAAATAGTGTTTGATATAATCAAGAATCGTTGGACTGACTTTTTCAAAGTCTACTCTGTACCAATCAAAGATCGATGAATAGAATAAGGTATTTGTAGATTGATCCAATCTCACCTTCTCGGGGTCGTTGATAAACTTGTTGGCTTCATGGTTTAATTGCTGGTCAATTCGATCAGAATAAAATGCTTCTCTGGAAAGTCGAGGACATCCCAAGGAGGCACAATTTATGGCAAAATGAATCCGCGGATCTCCCTTGGGCCTTAAAATTTTGTGTTCAATATCATCCAGACTCATTTCCCGGGTAGCAACTTTTGTTTTAATTTTCCAGACCAAACCAAATTGAATATGCCGTATACTTTTGACTGGATAATGATCAATAATGGTTTGAATGGTCAGGGCATTATAGGCGTTGATCCAAAAGGCAATCTGTTCTTGCTCCTTTAGCCCAGAAAGATCAAAATTCTGAATTTGTTCAATAAACTGATCCCATTCTCTTCTGTTCTTTTTAAGGCCGGCGTAATCCACCCGCCCTTGATCGTCAACATAAGTCCCTAAGATCTTTTGCCATAGAGAATAGTCCTCTCGAAATTGATCCTGAGCAAAAATCAGATTCCTAGGGAGAGCAATCGAAGTCAGATAGAAAAATAATCCTAAAAAAATTCTCTTTTTCACAATAATTTCATAATTTGATTTCTAACTGTCATACACGTTCGTTTTCGATCTACAATCCAATAAATGAAGAAAAACGGCAAATAAATAACCCAATTGATCAAGGGGATATGAAAAAAACGTGCGGTTGTCATCATAATATCCGACCGAAAGTTAAGATAACTCAAAATCAATAAAGCAGAAAGGATGATCCAGGACCGGTAGGGGAAAACACACAAAAACGGTATAACCCAACAGTAATACCAAGGATCACCCACAGGGCTTAAGAGAAATAAACTCGCTACGGCCATAAAACACTTGTGAAGAATTTCCCTGTCTGATCGCCCTAGATCCTTCCAGAGAAGAAATAAAACCCCCAGATAAATCAATCCAACCAAAACTTTGGCTGTTAAAAGGGATTGGGCCAGCAGAGGAAAAAATTGTTTAAAAGAGGCATAAATCAAAGCAAAAATACTGCTATTATAAAACCAGTTTCGGTTATAAATGATAAGCCCTTCCCATACCCTCCTGATACCAGTGTTATCCGTAAGAATAAACGGCAAATAAAATAACAATAAAATTCCACCCAAGACCATCCATTCCCTCCTTTTCAATTCTCTACCGAGGATAGGAAGAAGCCCAAGGGTAAAAATTTTACTTAAGGCTGCCAAAGCCAACATTAAACTGACACCCCAATGATCTTTCTTTAAGTAGAAATATAAGCTTAAGCACATAAGAAGAATCGCTAAAGAATCATAATGGCCAGAGTTGGGAATTTCCTTTAAAACTAACGGAGACCAACCATAAACAAGGCAGTTACAAGGATTGAGTTTAACCAATTTTAATATTTCAATTAGAACAACGATCACACAAATATCCAAAATGGCAAAGACGGACTTCATCAGCAAAATCGAATCCTTCTTAAGCCAAACACAAAAAGCAAAAAATATCTGTGCCAAAGGAGGATAAATCGTAGGAACTTGACGATGACCTATGCGTTGATAAAAATCGAGGTTTTGATTTTTCAATTCAATCAATTTATTGAGTTTTTGTTCTTCTCTCTCTGAAAAAGAACGGACTTTATAAAAAACATTATATTCTTGATCCCAATAATCTTCTTTAATCCCATGCTCGTGCAGAAAAACATCAGAAGGTGAAAATTTATAAGGATTGATTCCATTTAAAAAAGTTTTGCCATCCCATAAGTAACGATAAATATCATTCTCATGAATCAATTGAGAGGGAATAAGGATTATTCGAAAAACAATGGAAAATAAAATAATGATCGTAAGGGAATATTTTTGGGTTTTATGCTCTTGTAATTTTAAGAATAAAAGGAAGTACAAAATAAAGTTTATCAAATAGAGACATAAAAATATGATGGTCGGCATTTCATTATTATTGACATCATAATAAAATCCGTTGGCGATTCGATGAATAGACGAACTGAAGGTATAGAAAGTTATCCGATCCAAAAAAAGACACAGTTGAATGGGCAGACCTAACGATATCCATGAGAGCATGCCCCATAAAAGAGAACAGATCAATCCCACCCCCAAAAGATATTTATTCATTTATTTGGGAAGGCAAATTTATATTTGAATATGGTCCACAAAATCTTTTTACTGGCTCCCAAAATCCCTGGAAAAGTGCCGGAAATTTTTGAACGACCTCGTCTTTTTCGATAATCGACCGGGACCTCTTTAATCTTTAAGCCATACCAAATAGCCTTGATTTGCATCTCTATGGTCCATCCAAAATCACCATCCCTCATGTTTAGTTTTCTTAAGGCCTCTAAAGTGATCGCTCGAAACGGCCCTAGATCAGTATATGATACACCCCAAAATTTCTTTATCAGAAAACACGCTAAACGATTACCGAAATAAGCAATCGGTGTCATGGCCCCTTTTTCTCGTTGTCCCAAAAGTCTTGAGCCAATAACCAAATCATATCCTTGCCTGACAATTGGTTCAATCACGACTGGTAATTGTTCGGCATGATCACTATAATCTCCATCGATAAAGACCACAATTTGAACCCTTTCCGATAAAGAGGCCATTCCTTTTAAACAGGCTTGGCCATAGCCACGTTGAGGTTCATCAATAACCCGACACCCCAACCCTCTTGCCAAGTTAGGTGTTTGATCGCTACTCCCATTATCCACAACAATGATTTCCTGAATCAAATCCCGAGGTAAATCCCGTATCACTAAGGGCAAGGAATCTTCTTCATTCAAAGCGGGAATAATAACTGCGATGTTCATAAAAGGTGGATTTTATGAATTTTTAACTCTTCGTTGAATTAAATGCTTGTCTCTGCTTGATTTTCCCATAAATTTTTGGGATGAAACCTAAAATAACGAAAGCTAAAACCGCAAAAATCAGCTGGAAAACAAGTTTAGGATCTCTTAAATTAACATTGATCGCCCGATCAGCAAGATAAACTTGGATAATGATGGCAGGGATAATCCCAAAAGTGGTTCCTAAGATATAATCTCTATATTTAATCTTAGTCAAACCCGAGATGTAATTTACAAATTCCCAGGGAGGAAAAGCAACAAGCCGGACAATCAATATAGTTAAAAAACCTTTTTGATCCAATTTCTCTTCAAACTCCTTGACCTTTCCCCTCATAAACCGCTCAATCCATCTTCGTCCTAATAACCGGGAGATAAAAAATGTTGCGGTTGTTCCCAAGAGACACCCTAACATAATGGCTACCGATCCTAACCAAGGACCAAAGATCGCTCCCCCGGCTAAGGTCATAAATAAAATCGGTGGAACCAATGTCACGGTATTAAGGGAATATAAAATCACATACGCCCAAAAGGCCCCGGGACCGAATTTCAAGATAAAATCCTTTATCTGCTGAGTTTTTTTAACCTTTCCCTTATCCTTCGGTGCAATATCTTCTAATGTCCTCAGGATCTCCTGGGTTAGGGGCCGGATATTATAATCCTCACTGGCAAAGGAATAAACAATCTTTCCTTGAGAGTTAATCACAAACGTGGCAGGAGCAGCGATGATGGCATCGTCGCGGCCGGAATATTCTTTCAAATCGATCTTGTATTTTTCTAGATATTCCTTAACAAGATCCGATGGGACATGATAAACAACGTTATAATTTTTCAGGAGATGAAGATCGGGATCACCGATCACCGAAAAAGAAAGTTTCTTATCAGAAACCGTTTGATTCGCTTTATCTTGTTTATCCACACTGACCGCTAAAAGACTAGCCCCTAATTTTTTAAATTCCTCATAATGAGTCTGAAGATCTTGCAATTGTAAGTTGCAGTAGTAACACCAACCGCCGCGATAAAAGACCAAGACAACAGAGCCTTTCTGATAAACCTTCGACAAATGAATCATCTTTCCTGCATGATCGAATGCGATAAAATCAGGAGCTTCGACTCCCACCGGAAGACCAAATTTATTTTGGCCTAAGACAACAGAAGTCCATTGAAACAAAAGGAATAAGATGAGGACAGCTTTTTTCATTTATTCGGCTGTAGGGAGGAAAAAATTTTTCTTAAAGGTTCTTTTGAATCTTGTTGAGTATTAACTCTGATCGTGTTTTATCTCCAAAAACACCAACACGAATTTTGAGTTTAGCTGATTTTTCGGTGATGGCATCGATAGCAATCGTGACATCCGCTCCATCAGAGAATTCTGAGGTGACTTTAGCAGAAAGACGATCTTGATCTTCAGATCTTATCGGCAAATCAAGCTGTTTAAGGGTCTTGATGGTGACCTTATAAAGTTTATCCGTTGAGACTTGAAATTCCTTTTCCAAAGAACCTTTCACCCAAGCATAGCCTCCCACTCCAGCCGCGGCCCCTACAAAAAGGGCAAAACATCCGCTTAAAGCAAATACACCCGCGATGAGAAGGACAACCAGTAAGGAATTCTTGAGTTTTTTAAACATGGGTCATCTCCTTTTGCTTGGGAATTTGATATTGCAAATTATTCGAAAAAAATTCTTCGATTTGTTTCCCAAGGATTTGCAGATCCCTTGGGGTATGCATCCCAGAAATAAAAAAGGTCTCTAAATCCGCAGGGGGAAAATAAATACCTGCATTTAACAATTGATGAAACAGCCGGCTGTACTTCTCTTTATGAGAAGATGCTTGCGCTTCTTTGTAATTCTTGACTATAGTTTTAGAGAATCGAAGGCTCATCATGGATTTATAGGACGACAAATAAGCTGATATTTGATTTTTTTCGAAAAATTGGTTTGCCGTCTTTGCAAATTCCTCACTCCTCTTATTTAAACTCTCATAAAAATTTTTATTTAATAACTTTAAGGTTGCTAAACCAGCCCTCATGACAACCGGATTTCCAGAAAAGGTCCCTGCCTGATAAACTCCCCCCAAAGGTGCTAAATGTCTCATAATATCCTTCCTTCCCCCATAGGCCCCTACCGGAAATCCTCCTCCGATGATTTTTCCGAAACAAGTCATATCGGGATAAATATCATAATCCGATTGTGCTCCCCCTAGATTGGTCCGAAATCCAGTGATGATTTCATCAAAAATAAGAACGATGTTAAATTTCTTGGTTAAATCTCTTAAGACCTTTAAAAAAGGAATCTCGGCTGGGATAACCCCCATATTTCCGGCCACGGGTTCAATAATAACACCGGCGATGTTCTCATGATGTCGATGGATTGTTTCCGCTAAAATTTCTGTATCGTTAAAGGGAAGACTGATCGTATTCTCTACATGTTGGGAGGGAACGCCTAAACTGCTTGACTCTTTAAGTTCGGCAACACCCGAGCCCGCCCGAATAAGAAAATCATCAAAATGACCATGATAGCAACCATCGAATTTGATAACGATATTGCGTTGAGTAAACCCGCGGGCTAGGCGGATGGCGCTCATAGTGGCCTCAGTTCCAGAATTAACGAATCGAATCAGTTCGATGGATGGGACGCATTTTATGATCCACTTGGCTAAATCAACCTCGGCCCGGGTGGTTGTCCCAAAACTTAACCCCTGCTCTAAGGTCTTTTTGGCGGCAAGAACAACATTGCGGTGGGCATGACCGAAAATCAAAGTCCCCCAAGAGAGGCAATAATCGGTGTAAGCATTTCCATCAGAATCAAAAATTTTAGCCCCTTGTCCGTATTTCATAACCAGGGGTTGGCCGCCAACGGATTGAAAGGATCGCACGGGACTGTTGACTCCCCCCACTAATACTCCTTCTCCTTCTTTGAATATTTTTTCAGAATTTACTCTTTTCACTGCTCTATCCTTTTAGAACACTTATATCTAGCGCCTCTCTAATCTTATGCAAACAGGAAAGGCTAAAGTTTATTGCTTTCGCTTACAAACAATCTTCCTGCACTAAGTTGCCTTGAGCGCAGGTGCGACCCGCCGGGTCGCACCTGCTGTGACATCCCCTCGCAATAGGGAGAAGAAACGCCATCCACAGGGTAAATTTTAACAAAGTCCTGTTTATGAAATTCGCCCGTTAATTTTAATACAAGCCTTTAGAAATGTCCACGGATTGTTTTGTAAGAATATAGTCTCTTAACTAAATTCAATCTGTAAGAAACCCGATCTTTCGCTTAGGTGGTCCTGGTGGGGAGATCATTAACTGGCGAATGGCTTCGACTAACGATCGAGTCCAAGGGTATTTACAGAGTGGGGGGCAAAAATGAGGACAACGCCCTTTAACACATACCTTTGCAAAGTCAGCAAAACACCATGTCACAATGTCACCCGTAAAAGCTTTTCACTGGTGCCCCTTACCTAAATCCACTTCAATACCTCTTGAGCATAATACGAAATAATCACCCCCGCCCCCGCTCTCTTCATCGCAGTCAAACTCTCCACTACCACATCCTTTTCATTGATCCAGCCTTTCTGCGCGGCGGCTTTGATCATGGAGTATTCGCCGCTGACGTTGTAGGCGGCGATGGGGACATCGAGGTTTTGGTGTAACAGGGAAATGATATCGAGATAGGCAAGTGCGGGTTTGACCATGACCATGTCGGCGCCTTCAAGCACATCCTGTTTAGCTTCTTTGAGGGCTTCGCGGCTATTGGCGGGATCCATTTGATAACTTTTACGGTCTCCAAAAGAAGGTTTGGAGAGAGCGGCCTCGCGGAATGGACCATAGAAACTGGAGGCATACTTGACGGCATAAGATAAAATGAGAATATCTTTAAAATCATTTTTGTCGAGATCTTCTCGAATTCTTTGAATCCGATAATCCATCATATCCGAGGGTGCCACAATATCTGCCCCGGCTTGGGCATGGGAAAGAGCCATCTTGCTTAACAAGGGAAGAGTCTTATCATTATCAACATACTTATTCTGAATCACTCCGCAATGGCCATGATCAGTATAAGCACATAAACAAACATCGGTGACGATCAAAAATTCTGGGAATCGCTTTTTGATAGCCCTCACCGCCTTCTGCACAATTCCCAAAGGGGAATAAGCCTCAGTTCCAAGGGAATCTTTTTTCTTAGGTAAACCAAAGAAAAGACCGGCCTTGCCTCCTTTTTTGAGATACTCCTCAATCTCCTTCAACAATAAATCAACGGAATACCGAAAGATTCCTGGCATGGAGACAATAGTCTCTTTTTTATTCTTCCCTTCGATGACAAAAAAGGGCTGAACAAGATCATCCCGCTGAAGGCGTGTTTCTCGCACAAGATCCCGAATCGCCGGTGTTCTTCTTAATCTTCTAAACCGCTGGTTCATCCTAGAATCCTATCCTTAAAAATCCTCTCCATGGAGATATCACTATAATATATGTTTTAGTCAAAAACAAGAATTTCGCCTTCATACCCAACTTCTTTTAAATATTCTTGGGTCCGCTTGCCCTTGCATAAGATCTGCCAATCTTTAGGAATTTTTTGGTAATCCAAAAGAAAATTCTTAACCGTAGATGGACTCGTGAATAAGATCTTATCAATCTTAACCGGTGGCAGATCTCTTTTTTCCGGTTTAACATTTTGGTAGACCGGCCATTCCCATACTTCACTTCCTCTTTTGGCTAATTCTTCCTTAAGATAAGGATTAGGTAAAGAGGATCGGGGGAATAAGATCCTTTTACCCTTAAGATCGTAATTTCTTTCCAAAACCTGAAGTAACCCTTCGCTTGTTTCCTCGTTAGCCTTGATTTTTGGCTGAAACCCATTTTGTTCTAAAACTAGACCCGTATCCTCACCAATAACGGCAAAATCTATATTTTGAAGTTTATCCATTGGGAAATTTTTCTTGATAAGCAGATTAAAAAAATACGAGACACCGTAACGACTGGTCAAAAGAATCATGTCAATTTGAGACAACTGATTTAAGATGAGGTTAATCCTGGAATCAATCAAAGGCATGGGCGTTATTTCAATCATGGGATGATGGACAATGTGTCCTAAGGACTTATATTTCTCAGGATTTGTTCCCAGATATAAAATATGATCCTTCTTTTTTTCTTTTCCTTGAAAAAATTTGACCGTATTGCCTGCGATAATTAAAACTGGCGGTTCTAACTTTTCTTCTCTGACCTTGAGTTCAATATTCTGGATTGTTCCTAGGACAATCTTCTCATCGAGCCTTGTGCCTTTGGAAATAGCAATAACTGGAGTTGTGTCTTTGAAATCCGCCTTGCGCAGGGATTGGACAATGATGTTAAGTTTCGTTAATCCCATCAAGAAGACTATCGTGTCGGTTTTAGGGATTTGAAGGAGTTGGGAGGAACGCTCATTTTCCTCTTCCCCATGTCCGCTGATAAAGGAAACATTTGAGGAAATCCCCCGAGCAGTTAAGGGAATCCCCAACCCCGAAGGAATTCCTGTGGCGGAACTTATTCCCGGGATAATCTCTGTCTTAATATGGTAAGAGCGTACATATTCTATCTCCTCCGCTCCCCGGCCGAATATCAAAGGGTCTCCCCCTTTCAACCGAACGACATTGAAACCCACCATCGCTTTCTGTTTTAAAAGTCTATTCAGTTCATCCTGGGAAAGGGTAGGATTTCCTTTCCTTTTACCCACATAAATCTTTTCGGCAAAAGGGGCGTACTTAAGAAGGTCTTGGGAAATCAAAAAGTCGTAGAAAATACAATCCGCTTTTTTTAGGGTCTTAATGGCCTTGATGGTAATCAGATCGGGATCCCCGGGTCCGGCTCCAACTAAAAACACGCGACCATATTTCTTTCTGACATCAATTGTGGAGAAAATATTTTCCATTTCTTGATGACCACGACACCCCACAATGGCTAATTGGCCTTGGAGGGGAGTTGTTTCAAAGGGGAGGATCTCTTTGATTTCCTTTTCTAAACCCAACCGCTTTAACGCACACGTTGCCACAATGATCCCATCGCATTGGCCATTCTTAACAAGATTCAACCGTTCTTCGATGCTGCCTCGGATACTGATAACCTTCAATTGCGGGTTAAGGGTGGCAATGGCCTTCATTCTAACAAAGCTGCTTGTCCCAATGATGGCCCCTGGTTTTAAATCGGGTAATCTGCTTTTCCCAACAAAAGCATCGGTATCATCTAAAGAGGCCGTGAGGGCATAAAGACTTAATCCCTCTCTTAAAGTCTTAGGCAAATCCTTAGCACTGTGAATGGCCACATCAATTTTCTCTTCTAAGAGAGCCTGATCTAGGGAATCGGTAAAAAAATCATCGCTGATGTTGGTGGTTAAAGGGGTGACCTTGTCTTTATCTCCCTGAGTCTCAAAGGTTATGATTTCATAGGGAAATTGAAGCCGTTGCTTTTCAAGAAGGTTAATGACTTCTTGAACCTGCGCCAGGGCCAAACGACTCGCCCGTGAGCCAATTTTAATCTTCTTTATTTTCATGTTCCCCAAAATATACCTTTAAAAAATTTGTATAAACTTATTTCTCATCCAAGATTCATTCGTGTTTACAATCTCGATGAACACACCACAGAGGAAAGACGATACCACTCACGCAGCATGGTACCATCACGGACATAACAGTGACTAGGAATACCCCCCCCAATAAATGAATCCATTCATTCAAGCCAAAGGCAATCAGGTAAAGAATGGCGGATATACTGCTAAAAAGAACATGGACCGAATGGGAATATTCCGTAGATTTCTCAATAGACCCGGGGATGAGAAAACCCGCAATAACCCCCACGACCGCAAAGGGAATGATCAGGAAAGGGTGCTCAATAACACAGATATGCATTTTCATTCCCATACCCAAAATATTTCCCCCAATAGTAGGGAAAATAGTATCACTCAAGGCACAAATCCCGATCGAGCCCAAAAATCCTACAATCATGGCCTTTAACATCCTCTTTTCGTGTTTCCAGAACATGGCGGTTGTCGCAACCGCACTAAAGAGGATATGACTAGCATGGGAAACATGAAATAATTCCTGGGCGGCCTGTGGGAGTAATTCCTCGGAACGCAACAAAATACCAAAAAACGTTAATATCCCCATCAGCATTAATCCCATCGTAACACCAAAGATGGTATACGGCAGGTGATGTCCTAACTCCACAAGAATATACTGAAATTTATTTTCCTTGAAATCCATCCAGTTATCCTTTCTCTAACGCAAAGGGCATGTTTAACTTAAGCTTACTGACATTTGGCGCAGACGCCTTCTAATTTAAGGTCGATATCTTCTTTTTGAATTCTTCTTTTTCGTTTGATGGTATTTCTTATGCCCGAAAGATCTAGATCGTTCAGACACTCAATGTCTCCACAATCTCGGCAGACAAAGTGCGGATGAAGGGGATAGTGCTCTTCACAATTGATTTCATAATGGATGAACCCTTGGAAGCCGGTGATCCTTCGGATAATCCGTTTTTTCACGAATAAGTCCAATATTCGGTACAAGGTCACTTTATCCATGGGTGCTTTTCTGTGGATCTCTTTGAGTATATCCTTCGGGGTCAAAGCCTTTTTGGCCGAGGTTAAAATCCTAAAGACAATCTTTCGATGAGGTGTTAACTCAACTCGGTTTTTCCTAAACCATTGATCACTACAGCAGGTTCTTAGCATAGACGGCATTATAGCATAATGCAACTGAGTTGCAAATAAATTATCCTTGCTAGGTGGGGTATTTGTTTAACATTCAGAGTAAATTCTTTATGTCATTCCCGCGCAAGCGGGAATCTAGCGTAGAGCCTAGCGGTTTTACTGGATACCCGATAAAAACATTCGGGTATGACATAGAATTTTAGTCTCGTCCGAACGCGCGAAACGCTAAACAATTACTTCGAGGGGTTTTTGATTCTCAAAATCAGTTGGATTATAAAAGTAAAGGGAATTTATTCTTTTAGCAATTTTTGAATGGCCGGCAGGGCTTTTTGGGCGGCCTCTTCCCCGCTCTTGATCAGCTCAGTGACTTTATAAAGTTCAAACCAGTTGACTCCTCCTAAATCCGGATGAATCACAATATCGGCTTCTTGCGCACTTTGCTGGGAGATAACATATTCGGTAGCCTGCAGGCTACGTACAATAATATCAGGAATGTTTGGAGAGAACATTCTCGTGAGATTCTTTTTGATCCGAAACGTAATATAGTGCCACGGGGCTTCTTTCAAAGAAATACTGTTTTCCTGACGGATACGATTTTGTTCAGCCATATAACCTTTGATCACATCTTCCGGTGATTGCAAGACATTAACGGCAATGATCTTCTTAATACCCAAACGTGTTAAAACATTCGTCGGTAAGGGATTAAGGACCCCGCCATCAATAATGACTTTGTCCTTTTCTAAGACCGGTTCAATAACCCCCGGGATGGCAATGCTTCTTCGGACCGCCTCAAACAATAAACCAGAATCAATAATAATCTCCTGCCGTTTGAACAAATCATAGGCCACGACTTTCAAAGGTATCCGTGTATGATAAAAAGTTTGTTCTCCGAGATGACGATGAAGCCACCTCTTGATCGCTCCTCCCCCAATAAGTCCTGAAACGGGAAAGACCAGATCAAAAAGTTTAAACAAAGACTTATGAGTCTCAAATTCCCTGGCGAGCTTTTCTAAATCATCAGCGTTTCGCCCGGTAACCCAAAGACTGGCTAAAAGGGCTCCCATGCTACTTCCGGCGACAATATCAATGGGAATCTTCTCCTGTTCCAAAACTCGTATGACCCCCACATGGGCTATCCCCAAGGCCGCCCCTCCTCCTAAGACGAGTCCTACCGAAACCCCGCTGATTTGACGGGCAATCTTGGTGAGTATCTTGGCGTATTCGCTCTCCAAATGGGGAGTAATCACCGACATCATCTCAGAGACAACAGCCACATTCAAATCCGACCGATGGATATGCGGTAAAATCGTATAGATTGGGAAATCAATCTCTCTGCCTAAATCCTCATAAGCATAAATATTTGTCTCTTTGTGGGCTCTGATGATCACCCGTATTCTCTCTTGATTAAAATTTTCTTTGAGTTCTTCTTCCAATTGATAAATCACTTCTCTGATCATTTTAAGCTGCTCTTTATTATCTAGACAGATGAGTTGAATCACATCCGATTGAGTAAGAGTCTTTAAGACAACCTCATCCATATCATTGGGGAGATCCACAACGACATAATAATAATCGTTCACTAAAGCCGAGACAAATCGACTGATCTGATTAACCAGAGTGGTGTCTTCGGGATTAAAGCACACATTTAATAAGTCAACTTTCAGTTCTCCTTTAAAAATGCTATGGGTAATTTTGTCATAATCATCAATGATATCTTTAAGATGAACGGGCGTTTTTTTCCACTGGGGGGTGGCCTCCCCAACATTATCCAAGGAAGGATTCAGGGCGGTTTCCTTTTTGATGGGGACGATGTTCACCAAAATAACCTTTCGTTGTGTCTCACGTTGTAAACTCAAGGCAAGGTTCACCACATATGTTGAACTCCCCGTTCCTTTAACAGGACTATAAATGGAAATGATGGAACTTTCATAGACATTTTTGGGAGGAATGGTTCGGCTTCGAATTCTTTTTGATAAAGTTTGGCTTAACTCCAACCCCAATTGGGGAATTTTAGTTAAAATGGATTGAAAATCCTCCTGCGCAATTTTAAGAACAAGGGAATCATTGATCGCCTCGTAATTCATGGAATGATTCTCCCCTGTCAAAAGTGATATCACACCAAAATACATCCCTCGTCTGATGAATTCGACATTGGCTTTCCGTTGATCGGGATTCAGGTTATAGGCCAGCACTCTTCCGGAAATAAGACAATAAAAGGCATCGGGAGGGTTCCCTTGACGGCAGATAAACTCACTTTTTTTAAACTCCACAATTTTTGCCTTCCGGGCAATTTTTTGAAGATCAAACCAGCGTAATTTCTGGAAAATGGGGATTTGTTTGACTAAGGTATACCGATTGTATATGGAGGTTAAACTAGCCATATTTCTATGTCTTTATGATATCTCTTTCCAACCACTCATAGTGATTGCGCATGAGCTTTTTGGCGACGGTAAGATATCTTTGGTCGTCATGACATTGATTCTCTTTAAAGTTGATCTCTATTCTTTTACTTGCCTCATGACAAAAAAGATCAGCCAAATCCAAGGCATCATCCTGCCCTTCCTTCTTATTCATCAGGAAGTCTGCGTAAGAACAACATACTGACATCGCAAATAGGTCTGTCCCAATATCAACGATTCGATTGAGGATGCTTTGTTTTGATTCTAACTTTTGTTGATAACGAATCATTTGATGAAACGTATGACGAGCCAGTCTCTTGCTTGCTTTTTGAACATACTGCATGTGTCTGTTCAAGGGTTTAGCCAAATTTTCAACGGGTCCTCTAGAAATTGTTGGTAACCAGAGAAAGGGATACCACCCTCCATAATAGCGCATCGCTAACCCCAGGGCCTTGAATTTTTCTTGAAAAGAAGACTTGGAACTTAAAAAAGGTTTCAATCGGCTCAAATGAGGATCTAAGGCTTCTCTGGCAATGAAAAGATGCATAATTTCTGACGTCCCTTCAATGATCAAATTGATTCGGACATCGCGCATCACTCGCTCCACCGGCCAGTGATCGGCTCCTCTGGCCTTCAAGGAAATGGAAGTTTCATACCCTTGTCCACCGCGGATTTGTAAAGTCTCATCCACAATGTGCCAACTGTGCATTGTACAAAAATATTTGGCAATCGCCGCTTCAATGCGGATATCCCGAGTTTTATCATCCGCCATGCTGGAGGTCATCCAATTCATGGCTTCCATCGCAAACGTGTGGCTGGCGATATATCCCAACTTGAGGGCAATACTTTCATGGTCGCCGATCGATGCTCCCCATTGTTTACGCTTGACCGCCCATTGACGGACCACATAAAGACACCACTTCCCAATACCCGTAGAAGCCGCAGGAAGAGTTAACCGTCCGGTATTCAAAGTCATAAGAGCAAGTTTTAGCCCTTCCCCTTCTCCCAAGATAATATTCTCCCGCGGGACCTTAACATTACGAAATCGGACGATTCCATTTTGAATACCATGTAAGCCCATGAACTGACATCGATGGACAACTTCTACCCCTGGGCAGTGGGTCTCGACAATGAAAGCGGTAATTTGCTTTCTTTCTTTTCCCTCAACTAGCTTAGGGGGAGTTACCGCCATAACCACAATCACTCCGGCAATAGGTCCATTGGTACACCATAATTTTTCTCCGTTAACAACAAAGTACTTTCCCTCTTCTATCGGAGTAGCCGTCGTTGACATATTACGGGGATCGGAACCGGCTTCCGGTTCGGTCAGGGCAAAGGCCGAGATCACTCCCTTAGCAAACATAGGGAAATATTTCCTTTTTTGTTCTTCTGTTCCAAAAAGTTTAAGCGGCTGAGGAACACCGATACTTTGATGGGCCGATAGAAGGACGGCCGTAGAACCACAATAACTGGATACCAAATGGATGGCCCGATTATAATTGACTTGACTTAACCCCAACCCTCCATATTCCTTAGGTATTTTGATGGCAAAGGCCCCGATCTGTGCTAAGGCCTGGATGACACTATCGGGAATAATCCCGGTTCGATCGACTTCATCCGGATTTAACTTCTCGAGGAGTATTTTCTTGAGTTTTTCTAAGAAGAGATCTCCTTCTTTCTTATCTTTTTCCGGTTGCTCAGGGAAAGGAAAAATCAATTTCCAGTCGGGAACACCATGAAATAATTTAAGGGCGAAACTGGGATATTTCCATTCACTCTCGCGTGACTCTTCGGCCAACTCAAGGGATTTTCTTTTCTCTTCACTGATATGTTTATCGAACATACTCATTGTTTTCTCCGTCTTTTACGCTCCTTTTTTAAAACGAGCGAACTAAAGTATTCAAATAAATTTGCTTATTTATCTGAAAATATTTAAGTTACAACTTCTCTATTAAAAGTATAAGAGGAGCCTCTTCAAAAAGCAACAAATCTATTGAAATTCTTCTAGCTTAGAGAAAAAGGTGTATCATTTCCATAAACCGAGGAATTAAGGAATGATTATTGCGTAGGTTCCTTGAGATAAAGATCTGCCAATTTTTGAACATCTTCCAATCGGACTGAGTTATACCACACCCCATCCGGATAGATCATGATATTCGTACCTATATTGCATTGACCTAAACATTTCGCCTGGGCGACACGTATTTGGGGATGTACTCCTCGCTCTTTAGCAATGCGTCTGAGTTCTTGAAAAATGGCTTCGCCCTGATGGTCACCGCAACTAGGTTTTTCTCCTTTACGGTCATTGGTACAGACAAAAATTTGTTTTTCGTAAGGTATTTGATGAGAATTCATGGCCTTCCTTTCTTTAATAAGATTTATTTTCCAACCCTAAGATAACTAAAGTCTCGATGTGCTTCGTTTTTGGGAAAAAATCGAATGGGCAGATTTTGGAAATTTTCCAACCGGATTGTCTCAAAACAAACAAATCCTTCAAAAGCGAATCTGGATTGCATGAAAGATATAATAAGGAATTAAGAAATTTATCAGAGGAGGATAAAATTCGTAGGGTCTCCGCGCTCAATCCGTAGCGCGGGGGATCAATCATGGCAACCTGGCTACCATTATTGGCAAGATCAAAATACACTGGGAATTTCTCTTCAACCTTCCCATGAATAATTTCAAAATTTGGCATTTGATGATAATGCACATTGAACCTCGCCAACTTGATCGAATGAATATTTTCTTCTATAAGGATCACGTTCTTAACGAGTTCATAAAGACAAACGCCCATAAATCCTACCCCACCGTAGAGGTCAAAAAAAATTGTCTGTTTGCTTAAAATATTGAGCTGTTTTATCTTTGTTATCAAAAGCGGTAGGATCGACAAGTTAGCCTGAAAAAAGGAATTTAATGAATAAAAAATCTTTTTCCCATGGACTTGAGTCCATAAATAATCTTGTTCTTTCATCCTCAAAGAATGGCGCCCAATGCCTCCCCAAAAGACTTTTCCGTCATCCCCTGTTTTGATAACCAAATTAGCATTCCGATACTGTTCTGGCAGTTTTAACAATGCCTGCTGTTTTAGTCTCGGCAAAAAATCGGAAATGGCAGAAAGCGCTATCGGACAAGCTTCCACAGGAATCAGCCTGCGCCGATTGGCAGAATAGAACCCTAAACATAAATCCTTTGTCTTCAATCTCAACAGAGATAAATCCAGGTGATTACGATAATAATAATCCCGAGGGGAAGGCACAATAGGATCAAAGATGTCTTCCGAACAATTAAAGGCTTTTAAAAAAAGATTTTTAAGCCTTTGTTCTTTTAATTCCAACTCTTGACTGTAAGGGAGGTCCTGGTATTGACATCCTCCACAATGGCCGAAAACTGGACATAAAGGTTGCGTACCTGATTGTGGGGGATTTGATAAGACAGGATGAATCGTCATTGATTCAACCAATGAATGAGATTGAATTTTAAAAGAATGCTTTATTTAAATCAGTTCAAAAGAACCTAGCATTTTATTTAAGATCCCCTTATTCTTGTTGAAATCATCTGGCTTCCCAAAATAGGTGAATATGAAGGCCTTGTTTCGCTCCACAATCCAATAATGCAAAAATCGCGCCTTTTTTCCTTCTTCTTCACCCACATCATAAACAAATTTATATCCAGAATAACGTGAAACCGGTGCCGATTCGGAAGTGACAACAGTTACCAGTTCTCCAAAAGTTACGGTCAACTGAAACGTGGCCATTTGGGAAAATTGTTCTAACGTCAAAGGTTTAACTGATAAGTCATGAAAAGAAATGTTCAAATTTTCTAACAACGTGTCCAAATCAGATTCTTTAGGGCTTACAAAGGCAACAACTGCCCCACCCTCAGGTTTGTCAATTCTGGTCCAATGACCAGGATACTTCATTTTAAACCCATAGGCCGTATTTTGATAGTCAAGGTAAACAGTCACTTTGATAGAGGCCAAGATCGCAATGATGATCAGGAATATACCAACAGAAATCAAACAACCAAACAGCATGGACTGCCTCTTCTTCTTTTGCATATTTTTTAGGTTTTCAAAAATATTCACTTCTTCCTCCTGGTGAGATGAATACCAAAGTCTAAAACCAACATCAGATTAGGTTATCCTCTATTTTTTTTCGTAATCCGAATAAAAATTTGTCTTATTTCTCTGCAAATTGAGCAAGTACGGACTTGGTTGAAACCGGTCCGCAGTATATTTCCCATCAAGAAACTTCAAACTCTCGATGATATGATCAATCCCAAGCTGGTCGGCAAATCGCAAGAGTCCACCCCGAAAAGGGGGAAAACCTGTTCCCATAATCATCCCCACATCAACCGTGGAAGGATCATCAACAATCTGCTCTTGGAGTAACTGTGAAGCCTCATTAATCATGATCAAGACCATACGATCTTGGTCTTCTTGTTTTAATGTTTCCATCCGACTCTTTCTTTGTCTTAATCGATCGATCTGGGGATTGGGAATTCTTTGTTTCCCCTGGTGGATATAGAATCCCTTCCCTAACTTTTTCCCAAAAAGACCCAGCTCATACACTTTATTAAAAATCTCAACCGGTTTAAATCGGTCCCCCAATCCTGATTGTAAAATATGTAAAACCTTGACCCCTACATCCAACCCCACCTCATCCGCTAGAGTTAATGGTCCCATGGGCATTCCAAAATCGGTCATTAGTTGATCAATGTATTCGATTGTGGCCCCTTCCTCTAAAATTCGTCCCGCCTCATTAATATAGCTTAAGAGGATTCGATTGACAAGGAACCCAGGGGAATCCTTAACCAAAATCGGTGTTTTTCCCAAACGCTTGGCCAAGGCTAGGGTTGTGGCGATCGTCTGAGAAGAGGTTAAAGGGGTTTTAATGATTTCCAGCAAAGGCATACGATCAACCGGATTAAAGAAATGAAATCCGATCACTCGGGAAGGATTAGGTGTTCCTGTTGCTAATTCTGTGACTGACAATGCTGAGGTATTGGTACACAAAATCGCCTCTAGAGGAACAACCGCACTCAGTTCCTTAAACACATTTTTTTTGACATCCATATTTTCCACCACAGCTTCAATCACACTATCCATATTTTTAAACCCACTGTAATCGGTGGTGGTAGATATCCTGCCCATCTTTAATTCCGCTTGGGACTTTTTGAGCCGCTTCTTTAAGACCGCTTGGGCATAAATCTGATAAGCCGATTGTAACCCTTTGGCTATGGCCTCAAAATTAATGTCCTTAAGACGGGTGGGGATATCATAATAACTCAAAAGCTGGGCTATTCCTCCTCCCATGACTCCGGCACCGACAACCCCACATTTTTGGATGATCTTAGGGTTAATCCCTTCGCACTCGGGTGGGATAAATTTTTTATATTTTTCCGATAAATAAAAAACTTTGATTAAATTCTTACAGACATCCTCTGTCGCTAGCTCGCCAAAGGCCTTGGCCTCGAGCTTCAAACCTTCTTCCCGGTCTTTATTCAAGGATTTTTGAATAACCGAAAGGGCTTTGAGGGGGGCAGGATAAAATCCCTTAGTCCGTCTTAAAACTTCTTTTTGGGATTGATCGAAAACAAGGAGTTGTCCCACTTTTGTATGGTCCAGAAAGCCAGGCCATCCGCTGGACTTTTTGATAAACTGTTTTTGTCTTCTCTTTTCTTTTTTAATCTCCTCTACAAATGAATGGACAAAGCGCTCTAATCCTTTCTGCGGAAAAAGGCGATCCACCAATCCGATTTTCAAGGCCTCTTGGCTTGAGATAACTTTTCCCCCGAGAATGATCTTAAGCGCTTGGGTTAAACCAATAAGCCGGGGCAAACGATAGGTTCCCCCGAATCCGGGAATAATCCCTAAATTGACTTCCGGTAACCCAATTCTCACCTTTTCGCTAAAGGTAGCCACCCGGTAAGTACAACTTAACACTAATTCACACCCCCCCCCTAGAGCCACTCCATCAATAACACTAACGGTAGGAAAAGGTAAATCCTCAATTTTATTGAATATATCCTGCCCAGCTTTGGATTTGGACTCTGCTTCTAGAGAAGTTTTAATCCCCTCGATCTCTTTGATATCTGCCCCCGCGATAAAGACATCTTTTTTCCCGCTTAAGAAAATAACGGCCTCAATACCGGATCCTTGATTTTTGATCTCATCTAAAATGGAATCTACTCTCCGCAAATTTTCTGCTGTCAATAGATTGACCTTGGAATCTTCTTGATTAAATTCGATGATCCCAACTTTATCTTGGATTTTATAATGGATTCCCATGAGTCGATGAATGATTGCTTTAATTTTTATCTTTCTAAGATCACCGCTGCCCCTTGCCCTCCACCCACACATAAAGAAACTAACCCCGTAGACAAATAATTACGTTTGAGGTGCTTTAACATGGTTAAAATCAAACGTGCTCCTGAGGCACCCACCGGGTGCCCTAAGGCGATAGCCCCGCCGTTGACATTTAAAATATTGCGGTCAATTGTTCCAGTGTAGCCCTCATATCCGAATTCTTTGGCAAATTCCCGGGATTCCAGGGCTATCAAGCAGGAAAGCACTTGAGCGGCAAAGGCCTCATTGATTTCAAAGGCCTGAATATCCTTCATGGCCATCCCTGCCTTTTTTAAAACTTTAGGGATGGCCTGGGCAGGTCCAATTCCCATGCGTTCCGGTTCAACCCCGGCAAAGGCAAAGGCTTTAATAAACCCTAATGGTTTTAAATTCAATTCCCGCGCTCGACTTTCCCGCATAATCAAAAGGGCCACCGCTCCATCTGTCACCTGACTGGAATTGCCCGCGGTAACCGTACCCGTATATTTATCAAAAAATGGTTTCAATTTTAAAAGAGCCGCTAAAGTCTGGCCTTCGCGGGGACCATTATCATGCTCAACGACGTTTTTGAATTTGGGAGAAGGGATGACCGCTACCATCTCTTCCCTTAAAATCTCCCGAGCTTTGAGGGCTCTTTCATGACTCATCAATGCAAAATGATCTTGCTCTTCTCGGCTGATTCCGAATTCCTTGGCCAAGACCTCTGCCGTTTGTCCCATATTCAGCCCACACACGGGATCGGTTAACCCCATTTGCAATCCAATTTGCGGTTTGAGATACTCCAAACGTAGCTGAGACAAAACCTTTAATTTCTCTATTAAACTTTTGGCTCGGCCTAGCTGAAACAAAATCTCTTGGAGCTTTTTGGTAAGAAAAAAAGGAATATTGCTCATGGATTCTGTTCCGCCGGCAATGATACAACTTTCTTCTTGACTTTGAATTTTGATAGCGGCCGTCACTACCGACTCGATTCCAGAGGCACAATTCCGATGAACGGTAAAGGCCGGGGTGGTCTTGGGAATCCCACTGAAAAGGGCAATGACCCGGGAAATATTCGCCGCCTCCGGTGGCTGGGAGACATTTCCGAAAATCACCTCATCGATAAGATGAGGATCAAGATAAGTTCGTTCCAATAATTCGCGGGTGACAATCCTTCCTAACTCCTGGGCACTGACCTCATTCAGTAAAGTTCCCATCTTACAGAAAGGCGTTCGAACACCATCTATGATTGCAACTCGGTCCATATTCTTAATTTGTATCTCGAAATTTAAAAATTTAGGACCTACGCATTTGAGTAATTTAGATAGTCCATAATAGAAGTCCTTGTTA
>CAYJXI010000032.1:3329-31847 GCA_964374105.1 uncultured Planctomycetales bacterium | reverse complement strand
TTTAACATTAACTTTCCTCACTGTCTTATATCAGGTGAGGATAATACCAGGAGTTGCCTATGGAAGTAAAAATGATGATTCAAAGTACCCCTAATCCTAATGCCTTAAAGTTTGTTTTGAGTATCCCGGTGAAAACGGAAGGGAATGCCACCTATAAAAGTTCAGAGGAATGCGAGCAAAACCCTCTTGCTAAAAAGATTTTTTCCATTAGTAACCTCTCTGAGGTTTATTTTTTTGACAATTTTATTACCGTGACGCAAGATGGAAATGCGGATTGGGAAACATTGGAAGAACAAATTAGAAAAATAATTCTTGAAAACATTAATGATCATAATGCGAATTTTAAGACCGCAGAACCGCAAAAAGCAATCCCAAACTCAACCAATCCCGAAATTGCCAAAATCGAGGCTATTCTTGATCAAACTATTCGACCAGCCTTGCAAATGGATGGGGGAGATTTACAAATTGTCAATTTGGAAGGAAATGTCTTATCGATCAATTATCAAGGAGCCTGTGGTTCTTGTCCAAGCTCAAGCATGGGGACCTTAAAAGCCGTGGAAAATCTTTTACGGGAATCCTATAACGCTGAACTTATTGTGCAATTGGCTTAAGATGTAGATAAAAAACAAGGAGAATCACCGTGACAGAAGTTAAGGAATTAACTCAAAAAAAATGTCAGCCCTGTGAAGGGATGGGAAAGCCTTTCAATAAAGAACAATCTTTAGAGTATTTGCAAAAATTACCGGAATGGCAGATTGACAACCCGGGGAAAGCCATTTCGCGTCATTTTGTTATGAAAAACTTTAAGGCGGCTATCAAGCTCATTAATCAGATCGCTGAGATTGCCGAATCTGAGAATCACCACCCGGATATTCATCTTACCAATTACCGAAAGTTACGCATTGACTTAAGCACCCATGCTATTGGAGGATTATCGGAAAATGATTTTATCTTGGCCGCTAAAATCAATCAGTTGCCGGCAGAACTAAAAGAGGTGAAATAAAAATGTTTAAAATCAACCGAAAAATTGAATATGCCTTGATAGCTTTAAAACACATGAGTCATAAACTTCCTGGGCAGCTGACTTCCGCAAAAGAGATTTGCGATATTTATCATACACCCTTTGATCCTACCTCACGGGTCCTGCAAATCTTGGTCCAACATGAAGTTTTACGGGCAGAGCAGGGAGTCCACGGAGGGTATCAGATTCTCAAAGATCTTTCTAAAGTCACGGTGGGAAACTTGAGCGATATGATTGTTGGCCCCATTCAAATCGCTAATTGTTTTCATGGGGATTATTCTCATTGTGAACTCAATACCTGTTGTAATGTGATCGGTCCTATGATGAATCTGAATGAGAAGATTAGCCAATTTTTTCATACTTTTAAAGTGGACGAACTCATTGAAACGAAACACCCGCATGAAAAAACCATCCGGGACAAACCATTAGCGAAAAAGTAGCAAAGCAAATTTTAGGGGGAAAAACTTATGGTAAAAATTTCCGAAGATAAATATCTAAACGAAAAAACCATCGAAGAGAATAAACTCTCCAGCCGGGAATACAAATATGGTTTCTATACGGACATCGAAGCCGATCGAATTCCTAATGGAATCAATGAGGATATTATCCGTTTGATTGTGGAAAAGAAAAAAGAACCCGGTTGGATGCTTGATTGGAGATTGAAGGCTCATCGCCATTGGAAAACAATGAAAGAGCCGCATTGGGGGAATTTTAAGTATGGACCCATCGACTACCAAGCCATCAGCTATTATTCTGCTCCCAAAATGAAAAAACCCGATCCCAAAAGTTTAGAGGAAGTGGATAAGGAATTATTAGAAACTTTTGAAAGGCTGGGGATTCCCTTGACAGAACAAAAACGATTAACCGGGGTTGCCGTTGATGCTGTTTTTGATAGTGTTTCCGTTGGGACAACCCATCAGAGTGAACTGGAAAAGTTAGGAATCATTTTTTGTTCCATGACCGATGCGATTCGGAATCACCCAGAATTAGTCAAAAAATATTTAGGCTCGGTTGTTCCCTACTCCGACAATTTCTTTGCCTCTTTGAACTCCGCGGTTTTTACTGATGGATCTTTCTGTTACATCCCTAAAGGGGTCCGCTGTCCATTGGAGTTATCAACTTATTTTCGAATCAATGCCGCAGAATCCGGACAGTTTGAACGAACTCTGATTATTGCTGAAGAAGGGAGCTATGTCAGTTACCTGGAAGGATGTACCGCTCCCTCCCGCGATGAAAATCAACTTCATGCCGCGGTCGTTGAACTGATTGCGTTAGATAATGCCGAAATCAAATATTCTACCGTGCAAAACTGGTATTCCGGTGACAAAGAAGGCAAGGGGGGTATCTATAATTTTGTGACCAAACGCGGGAAATGTCTGGGGAAGAACTCCAAAATTTCCTGGACTCAGGTTGAAGCAGGTGCGGCTATTACTTGGAAATATCCTAGTGTGATCCTGCAAGGAGATCATTCGGTGGGGAAATTTTATTCCGTGGCCTTGACGAACAACCGGATGCAAGCCGATACCGGCACCAAAATGATTCATATCGGGAAAAATACCAAGAGTACCATTATCTCCAAAGGCATATCCACCGATCAATCGAATAATAATTATCGGGGGCTTGTTAAAATTCTTCCGTCAGCGGATGGGGCAAGAAATTTCTCCCAATGTGATTCTATGCTGGTGGGAAATCAGTGCCGGGCCAATACCTTCCCCTATATAGAGGTCAAAAACTCAACCGCCGTTTTAGAGCACGAGGCCTCCACCTCTAAAATCAATGCCGAACAGATTTTCTATTTAAGATCGCGGGGCTTGGATATGGAAGGAGCCATTTCGCTTATCATCAACGGCTTCTGTAAAGATGTGTTCAAAGAATTACCTATGGAATTTGCCGTGGAAGCCGTCAAATTGCTGGAAATGAAATTAGAGGGAAGTGTGGGTTAATTTTAAAAACACAGTTTCATTCTCATTGAATTTTTATGAAAAAACAAGGAGTTAGTATGTTACAAATCAAAAATCTTCATGCTGGGCTTAACGGGGTGCCCATCTTGAAGGGAGTGAATTTAGAAGTGAACACGGGTGAGGTCCATGCCATCATGGGACCGAATGGTTCCGGGAAAAGCACTTTGGCAAAGATTATTGCCGGTCATCCCGAATATAAGTTGACCGAAGGAGCGATCATTTACGAGGTCAATTTTAAGGAAATCAATCTCCTGGAATTAGAGCCGGAAGAAAGGGCCCGGGAAGGGATCTTCATGGCCTTTCAGTATCCCATAGAGATTCCCGGAGTTTCTACCTCGGTTTTTTTGAGAGCTGCCTTCAATGAAATCTGTCGTCATCAGGGTGCAGAAGAACTCGATCCCATTGATTTTGAAGAATACCTTAAAAGCAAAATGAAACTGCTAGGGATGGATGAAAAATTTATTAATCGCCCGGTCAATGTGGACTATTCAGGAGGAGAAAAGAAACGCAACGAAATCCTTCAGATGGCTGTTTTAAATCCCCGGTTAGCGGTCCTTGATGAAACGGACTCGGGGCTAGATATTGATTCGATGCGCATTGTCGCGAACGGGGTCAATAAACTCAAAAATAAAAATAACGCCATTTTAGTCATAACCCATTATCAACGGTTGCTTAACTATATCATTCCAGACTTTGTGCATGTTCTTCAGGATGGTAAGATTGTAAAATCCGAAGGCAAGGAATTAGCTCTCAGGGTTGAAGAAAAAGGGTATGACTGGCTGAAGGAATGAAACTTCGTTTCTCTCAAGGTCATTTCAATCGAACTAACAAAATCTAAAAAAAGGCAACATAAGAATCAAAGGGAAAGAATATGATCGCAAATACCGAAAATAATATTTCTTTTATCGATGGGTTGGAAGGCTATATACAATCACTGACCTCCCAGGCCCCATCGTGGTTAAATGACATCCGAAAATACAATATCAAGCAATTTTATCGGCTAGGAGTTCCTACCTTTAAAGATGAGGAATGGAAATATACCAATATTTCCCCTATTATCCAACATCGATACCGCTTGCCTCAAGAAAGCCAACTGACCGATCAGGATAGTCTTAAAAAATATTATGATCCTCATGAAAGCAATATCATTTTGGTGGATGGCCATTTAGATCCCCATTTCTCACTATTGAAAAATTTACCTCAAGGGATTCGGATTAGCTCTTTAAAAGAGGCCATTGATCGTGAGAATCCTAGAATTAAAGAATTATTAAAAAAATCAGAAGAACAAAATGGGTCAGCCTTTCTTGCTCTCAACAAAGCCCTATCAAATCAGGGAATTTATATTCAGATTGATGATAAAACGGTTTTCGAACAACTTATCCATATCATCCATATAACAAATGATACTGGGAAGGATATCATTTCTTCCCCTAGGACTATGATATCTTTGGGAAAATCCAGTGAGGCGACTATACTCGAAAGTCACCTGTCCTTTCAAAATGACTTAATATATTTTACCAACAGTTTGACGGAAATATTTCTCTCAGAAAATTCGACTCTTCTTTATTGCAAGGCCCAAGGGGAGAGTTTACAGGCCTATCACATTGGATCAACCTCTATTTGGCAGGAACGCAATTCCAACTTCAATAGTTTTTTCTTATCCACCGGTGGAAACATCGCACGGCATAATCTTAACGTTTTTATAAACGGCGAAGGGGCCCATGCCCTCCTCAATGGTCTTTACAGCGTCTCAGGAAAGCAACTGGTTGATAATCATACGGCCGTGGATCATCGTTTTCCCAATTGTACCAGTAATCAATTATATAAAGGGATCCTCAATGGCGAGTCTCACGCCGTTTTCAATGGCAAGATCTTTGTGCAACCGATAGCCCAATTGACCAATTCCTATCAGTTAAACAAGAATCTCATTTTAGGAAAAGAGTGTCGAGTAGATACTAAACCACAACTGGAAATCTTTGCCGATGATGTCAAATGCACCCATGGGGCAACCATTGGCCAACTGAATGAAGATGAAATTTTCTATTTTCAAAGTCGAGGCGTCTCTAAAAAAATAGCCGTGAAGATGCTCTCCCGGGGATTTGTAGATGATATCATAAATACTATTCCTAACAATTCCATTTGTCGTAAGTTAAATTACCTTCTGGAACCAACTTTTCAAGCCTTAGAATAATGGAAACCTTAACTATGCCTATGAAAAAATCTGCTGAATCGTTTAATGTATCGGAGATTCGTAGGGATTTCCCGAACTTACAAGCCAAAGTGCATGGGAAGTCCATTGTTTATTTTGACAATGCCGCCACTACCTTTAAACCTTACCGCGTTATTGAGACCATTGAAAACCATTATAAGAAAGGAACCTCCAATGTCCACCGCGGGGTTCACTCTTTAAGTGTCCAGGCGACCATCGAATTTGAAAATTCCCGGGAAAAGGTTAAAAAATTCCTCAATGCCAACAAAACAACAGAAATCATATTCACCCGAGGCACCACCGACTCCATCAATCTTGTTGCCTATAGTTACGCAAGACATTTCTTAAAAAAGGGAGATGAAATCCTCATCTCAGAAATGGAGCATCATTCCAATATCGTTCCCTGGCAGATTCTCTGCCAAGAGAAAGGATATGTCCTGAAAGTGATTCCCTTCAATGATCATGGGGAATTGAGGATGGATCAATTCGCTAAACTCCTGAGTCCAAAAACCAAGCTTCTTTCGGTTGTTTACATATCCAATTCTCTGGGTACGATTAATCCTGTTAAAGAAATCATTAAGGCCGCCCATCAAAGGTCGGTCCCGGTCCTAGTGGATGGCGCCCAAGCCGTCAGTCATTGCCCCATCGATGTCCAAGAATTAGATTGCGACTTTTTTGTATTTTCTGGCCATAAACTTTTTGGACCAACCGGTGTGGGTGTCCTCTATGGCAAAGAAAACCTCCTTGAACAAATGCCCCCTTATCAGGGGGGAGGAGATATGATTTCCTCGGTCACTTTTGCGAAAACGACATACAATATTCTTCCCTACAAATTTGAAGCAGGAACGCCCAATGTGGCCGACTGTATTGGGTTGGGGACAGCTATTGATTATGTTCGGTCGATTGGTTTTGATAGGATCGCTAATTACGAAAAAGAATTATTAGACTATGGGACCAAGGCGTTAAGAAAAATCCCGGAATTAAGACTGATTGGAACCGCCAAGAATAAAGTCTCCATCCTCTCATTTGTTTTGCCTCAAATTCATGCGCATGATATTGGGACTCTTGTCGATGAGGAAGGGATCGCCATTCGCACCGGCCATCATTGTACTCAACCCGTGATGCAGCATTTTCAGCTTCCCGCGACCTGTCGAGCCTCTTTGACCTTTTACAACACCAAAGAAGAAATCGATCGATTGGTCAAAGCCATTGAGAAAGCCAAGGATGTCTTCAAAGAATGAAGACCCTATAAGATACTCCTATGAATCCCAATGAACGAAGTGAATTGTATCAACAGGTCATTTTAGAACACCATCGCAAGCCGCGTAATTTTAAAAAACTGGACAATCCCACGCATATGGCCGAAGGCTATAATCCCCTTTGCGGGGATCATTTGATTGTGTATTTGCATGTTAATCAAGATTCCATCATTGATGATGTCTCCTTTCAGGGTGATGGTTGTGCGATTTCTCGGGCCTCGGCCTCGATGATGACAACTTCTCTCAAAGGAAAGTCAACGGCAGAGGCTAAGGTTCTTTTTGAGGAATTTCATCAACTGATTATTGGAGATTTAAAACCCGACAAGCAAAAACATCGCCTGGAGAAACTGGCTGTTTTTTCGGGAATTTGGCAATATCCCGCTCGCGTGAAATGTGCCAGTCTTTCTTGGCATACGATGAAAGGGGCATTGGATAAAAAAACTAAACCAGTTTCAACAGAATAAAATCATTAAAATGTTCCCCTCCACACAAAAAAAGACAGAAATGATCCGCGATCAATTTAACCGTCCTCTGCACGATTTACGCATTTCCATCATCGATCGCTGCAACTTTCGCTGCAGTTATTGCATGCCTGAAGAAGAATACCCTCAACACTACACTTTCCTTAGACAAAATCAATGGCTGACCTTTCCGGAAATTGTCCGGTTAACGAAACTTTTTGTGCAGTTGGGGGCTGCAAAAATTCGTTTAACCGGGGGAGAACCTCTTTTAAGACCGCAGCTCACGGAATTAATACACGAGCTCTCTCAAATCCCTGAAATTGAAGATTTATCTTTGACAACTAACGGCAGCCTACTCAAAGAATTCGCTCATTCCTTAAAAAATGCCGGCCTCAATCGTCTAACCGTAAGTTTAGATACTTTGGATGAAAAAATTTTTCAAGCCATGAATGGTCGAAAAGCATCCGTAGCGCAAATCTTGGAAGGAATCAAGGCAGCCGAAAAGGCAGGATTTGAATCAATAAAAATTAATGCCGTTATTCGGCGTGGGGTCAATGACCATACCATCCTTGATCTGGTGAAATACTTCAAGGGTACACCCCATATCATTCGGTTTATTGAATATATGGACGTGGGAAATTGCAATCATTGGGAGATGAAAGATGTTCTGCCTTCCGCTGAAATTCTTCCAATCATTAATAAACATTTTCCTCTTGTACCTACAGAGTCAAGCTATTACGGTGAGGTGGCGACCCGATATCTTTTCAAAGATGGGACAGGGGAGATTGGCTTTATTTCCTCGGTAAGTCAGCCTTTTTGTGGAACCTGTACCCGTGCCCGGCTTTCCACCGATGGAAAACTTTATACCTGCCTTTTCGCCAGTGAAGGGAAGGACTTGCGCAGGCCATTAAAAAACGGATCATCCGATCAAGAACTTTTAAATCTTATCAAGGATGTCTGGTCAAAAAGGATTGATAAGTATTCGGAGAATCGGTATTTATTTCGATCTTTGCAGGAAAGACAGCATAAAGTTGAGATGTTTCAAATTGGCGGATAAAAACGAAGTCTGTGTTTTACCAAATAATATCCTTCGTCTGCACGCCCACAAATTTCCCCACAAACCGCACTTCGCGCTCTAAATTAAGCCCAAAAGCCTTTTTTGCCAACTCCGCCATTTTTAAATGGAGTTCATACACATCCTGAGCTCTGCAACCATCGGATTTGACTATGATATTGGCGTGCTTCTCGAAAATCACTGCACCACCATGACGCAATTTTTTCCCGTTCGCTTGATCCAAAAACCATCCCGCGGCTTGACGCTTTTCGGCTTTTGAGGTTGGCTCGATGTTGCGAAAAAAACTTCCCGCACAGGGATGTGTCTTAAGATCGGGGTGTTTCTCCCAGCGCAGAGCCAGAATTTCCTTACGCTGTTTGAAGAGCTCATCTTTATTGCCAGGACGAAGAGCGAAAGTTGCCGTGACAACAATATCCCCGGTTTTCTTTAAGATCGAATTGCGATAGGAGAACTGACAATATTCTGGAAATGCTTTTTTCTTTTCCCCTTCTGGAGAAATAAGGGTGACAGATTTCAAAACATCACCAACTTGCTTACCAAAAGCACCAGCATTACCAACAATCGCACCCCCAACGGTGCCGGGAATCCCATGGGTGGTATTAAGGCCTTCCAAACCTTGTTCGATAGCAAATTTGGCCAAATCATCGAGTAGAGCACTCCCTGGAACAGTAATATCATTCCCATTTCGTTCAAACATGGGTTTCTCACTCACATAACGGATTACCACACAATCCACTCCATAATCAGAGACAACCAAGTTTGAACCGCCTCCAATGAGAATAAAAGGGAGGGTGTCCTCAACGAGTCTTTGGATAACTTTCTCTAATTCAATGGGGGTTTGGCAATTGATCAGACAACGGCAGGGCCCGCCTAAACGAAATGTCGTATATTCAGAGAGAGGGATGTTGTGCTGTATAGGAACTTCTAATTCAACGTCTAAGGGAAGAGATGTTTTTCCTGTCATGAATTGATATCTATTTAATTACTTTTTAACTTCTGCCATGAGTCTTTGTGCCTTCAGTCTTTTGTCCCTGACATTCGCAATTCACCCATCCGGATTCACCATTTTCGAAATATTCCTTTTTCCAAATCGGTAGCCGTTTTTTGATTTCATCAATGATGTATCGGCAGGCTTGAAAAGCTGATTCGCGATGAGGGGCGCTTACGCCCACCCAGACAGCTATTTCACCAATTTTCAAACGGCCAACACGATGAACACAAATAATTTCAATCACATCAAACCTATGTCTAACTTCTTGAAAGATTTTTTCTGCTTCTTTGAGGCAAAGTTTTTCAAAAGCCTCATATTCCAAAGCAACAACCTTTTTGCCATCGTTGTGATCACGTACCCGGCCCTCAAAATTCACAAAGGCCCCGGCTTCACTGTTAGGGAAACTTTCTCTCAAATTTGAATTTTCTAGGGAAGAAGATATTAATTTAAACATAGGATTTTGGAAAAAGATAAAGGAGGGTAGTTAATTTAAAGATAGCACCCTGAAGCCAATCAATAAGTTATTTTGACAATCCCGCCACTGATAACACATTGACAGCTCAATCGGTTGTTTCGATCCATTCCCAGATCACGTTCTTCCTGATTTAATTCGTTGAGATTCTCAGTGCCTTCGACAATCTCGATCTGACATGTCCCACACACGCCAGAATTACAACTAAAAGGAACTCCTGCCTTTTCACAGATTTCGGCAATCTGGCTACAATCTTGAACTTCGTATTCGATATTATCAATAATTATTTTTGCCATCAAAGAACCTTTTATTCAATTTTATCACAATTTATCGAATTAAAAATTAGATTTTATTGCAATTCTACGAGATTAGGAAGCTGGAAGACGATGTTTTTTTCAGGATTTTCGAAGGTATAAACTTTTGTTTCCGGAAAAGCTTCTTGAATTTTCTTAACCAATTCATCAACTATAAAACGAGGAACAGAGGCTCCCGAACTGATTCCAACTTTCTTTTTATCAATTAACGATTTCATATCCAATTGGTGTGCCCGGTCAATGATAAAACTAGCGATGCCCTGGTTTTCTCCTGTCTCTCTTAAACGATTGCTATTAGAACTATTGGGAGAACCACAAATGATGATCATGTCACAGATCTTAGCCAATTCTTTAACTGCATTTTGACGATTTTGCGTGGCATAACAGATATCCGAACGAGGAGGGGCAATTAATTTAGGGAATTTCTTTTTAAGCTTTTCAATCATCCCCCTTGTCTCATCTACAGAGAGAGTCGTTTGAGTTAAATAGGCTACTTCACTATTAGGATGAATATCCAACTCGTTGATGTCTTTTTCTTTCTCAATAATATGTAAAAGTTCTGGATTAACGTATCCGGCTGTTCCAATCGATTCTTGATGACCTTTGTGTCCGATCAAGATGATTTCATAACCATTCTGAGAGAATTTAAGCGCCTCCTTATGAACTTTGGTCACTAAGGGACATGTCGCATCAACAAACTTTAATTTTCTTTGTCTAGCCTTTTTAATCACTTCCGGGGGAACCCCATGGGCACTGAAGATGATCCGTGCTTCTTCTGGGACATGATCGACATCTTCAACAAAAATGACACCCCTTTTCCACAAGTTATTCACAACAAAAGTATTATGAACAATCTCGTGGTAGACATAAAGCGGTGCGCCATATCTTTCCAGAGCAAGTTCAACGATATCAACCGCACTAGCTACGCCGGCACAAAATCCTTGTGTTCTAGCCAGGTAAATTTCCATATTTTGTTTCTTCCCCTAAGGGACCTCTAGGGTTCCTTGTTTTCCATTGCATATCAAAAGATTCTTCTCTATAATTAGGGGAATTATAACATTTCACTTAAAATAAAGAAACAGAATTTATAAAAGTCAAGCCTATGGAACTTAAGAATCGACGTAAAACCCCGAGTGTCAAGATTGGGAATATTGATATCGGTAGTAACCACGCGATTGTCATTCAGTCAATGACAGATACCCCGACATCCGATATCGCCAAAACGGTTCAACAAACAATGGAGTTGATTGAGGCTGGCTCAGAAATGGTTCGCTTAACCATCAACGATGATGAAGCGGCCCGAGCGATTCCGGAGATCATTAAAATTTTAAGAGATAAGGGCTATACCGCACCGATTATTGGTGATTTTCATTTTAATGGACATATCTTACTTCAAAAACATCCTCTCTGTGCGCAATTTTTGGATAAATATAGAATCAATCCTGGAAATGTCGGAAGAGCGGTCCGCCATGATGAAAATTTTGCTACCATTGTTAAAATTGCCATTGAGAACAATAAACCTATTCGCATAGGTGTCAATTGGGGATCTCTCGATCAAGAGCTTTTAACTAAGCTCATGGATCAAAATGCAAAACTGAAAAACCCTAAGGATTCGAAAGATGTGACTTATCAGGCCATGGTCCAAAGTGCCCTAAGGAGTGCGGAATTGGCAGAAAATCTAGGAGTTAAAAAAAATCAGATCATTTTGAGTGTTAAGATGTCCGATCTGCAAGATATGGTAACCGTATACAGGCAACTGGCAACAAAATGTGAATATGCTCTGCATTTGGGATTAACGGAAGCCGGCAGTGATATCCAAGGCATAGCATCCAGTTGTGCGGCTTTAGCCATTCTCTTGCAGCAAGGGATTGGCGATACGATCCGTATCTCCTTAACCCCACAACCCTCTGTCAACCGAACACGAGAGGTCGAGGTGTGTAAGGCTCTCCTTCAATCAATGGATCTTCGTTTCTTTAAACCCAATGTCACCAGCTGTCCAGGGTGTGGCCGAACCACCCGTAATTATTTTCAAGTTCTCGCCCAAGATATCAATCAACATATCGAAAGGAAAATGCCCCTCTGGAGGAATCAATTCCCTGGTGTAGAAAAACTTAAAATCGCGGTTATGGGCTGCGTTGTCAATGGGCCCGGGGAAAGTCATCATGCGGATATAGGCATTTCCTTACCGGGAATCAGTGAGAAGCCAATTGCCCCAGTCTACATCGATGGTAAGCAAACGATAACCTTAAAAGGTGATCATATTAAAGAAGAATTTGTCGATATCCTGGAAAATTATATCCAAAAGAAATTTTCCTAAACGAATGATTTTATGGTTGCTCATTTTAAAACATCCTAAAATAAGTCTAAAGGGGAGGGGGTTATGATACGTTTTCTCTTATTGATCATGAGTTTGGTATTAACTGTTTCCATCCTGGGATGTGAAACAATCAAAGGCTTAGGAAAGGATATTGAAAATACCGGTCAAAATATAGGGGAAGCCATCAACAAAATCGAAAATCCATAAAGTCAATCCTGTACTTGATTCGGAAAAATTCTAACCGAACTTTTTAGGGACGTCTAAATTCTCATGCGATTAAGTCATTTAAAGATACTATGCCTTCTTTTTCTGGCAACTCAGGGCTGTTCTACCATTTCTTCTCCTAGCACATCCTTGTCAAAGGAAGAGATCATGCAAGCCTATCTATCAGGCATTGAGAAATTTGATGGGATTAATGAAAAGGAGGCTATCCTCTTAGCCCAGAGCCAGCTTGTCTTCCTTGGCAAGGAGTCGCAATACTATAAAGATAATCCCCAGGTCTTAGAAGATCAGGAGACTTGGGAAATCCAATTTCTTCCCATTACCAGAACATTAGGGGAGGTTCTCTCTACACCGGTTATTTTTGTTTTCATCGATAAGAAAAATGGGGAAATCCTTTGGCAAGAAAAAAGAAAAGATGAATAATTCTTCGATCATAACCCTTTTGCACTACCAAGACAGGGATAATTCTATCCAATGGGTTTAGAATGCTAATCTGCCCCCAATGTGGCAATAAAATTACTCTCTTTAACAAAAAGAAATGTTATTTCATTTGTCATAAATGTCAATCCGTTCTCGCCTATGAATTGAAATCCCTCCTTGTCGTTTATTCTTTAGGGATTCTCCTTTTAAGTCTTTTGGTTCTTAATATTATTTTTGTTGAAGATCTCATCGTTCAAATTTTCTTCCATTTCTGCCTAGCGGTTGTTAGCATATTTTACTTTATCGGGTGTCTCAATTATTTTCGCTCCGTCAAATTAGAAGTTGTTAAGAAAAAAGAGGAGACCCATTGAAACAAATTTTTAAGAAGATTACAAATTTTATTTTCTAGTTGTTTCCAATAATTCGCCCACGATATATTTAAAGACCTCTTGATTGTGTCCTTGCGGCTTTACTCTTTCAAAAATCTTCGCAATAACCCCTGACTTGTTAATGATAAAAGTTGTTCTTGCCACCCCCATATATTTGCGTCCATACATGTTTTTTTCAACCCACACTCCATAGGCAGAACACACCTCTTTGTTTTCATCACATAAAAGAAGAAAGGAAAGACGAAATTTATTAATAAACTTTTGGTGAGATTCTTTCCCATCCGGGCTTATTCCAAGTACAACCGTATCGAATTTCTCAATATCCTTGATACAGTCTCTGAATCCACACGCTTCCACGGTGCATCCGGGAGTATCGTCCTTAGGATAAAAGTAAAGAACAACAATTTTCTTACCTAAATAATCTTTTAAAGAAACCATTTTCCCATGACTTGCTAACAAAGAAAAGAGAGGGGCTGGCTCACCGGTCTTTAATTTTCTCATCTTTCTCTCCTTGATTGAAACTTAAGTATAGGGGTCCCAACTTTTTGTTTTCGGGTTATAAGTAACTTTGAAAAGTTGATTAAGCGGTAACCCGTCTTCTTGAGGCCAAGCGGTAATTTCCAACTTGTTCCCATCTAAATCATAAAAGTACAAGGACCAACTTTTCTCCCGTTTTTTGGCAAATTCAATCTTTACATTATTTCTTTCTAAATGTTGAATCATGGAATCAAAATTTTTAGCATCAACGCGAAAGGAAAAGTGATTCCCTCCCAATCCTTCATTTTGAAAATAGTGTTTATTTTGGAAATCCTTAGCCTGAATCAAGCCGATCAAAGAGTTCCCACAGTCTAAGAAATACTCAATCCCGGCCTTGGAGGGTTCTCGCGAAGTGATCTTGAGGCCTAATACCTTTGTATAAAATTCCAAGGACTGATTAAGATCTTTGACATTGATGGCCACATGATCGATGCCTAACAATTGCATGAGCTTCTCCTTGCTTTATCATTTAGAATTTAATTCTTTGTTCGATTTTCCTATTTTTAAATAAAAAATATTCTTTATACCCTGCCGCTTTGGCCAAATTGATAGCCTGCTTAAAATCACGCCCGACATCCTGGGGATCATGGGCATCTGACCCAAAGGTCAGCGGCACTCCCTTTTGACAATATATTCTTAAATTGTCAAGAGCCGGATAGATTTCCTTAACGGGTTTTCTTAAACCCGCGGTATTGATCTCAATGGAAACACCTGATTCTTGAAAGACTTTGGCGGTCTTTTTAATCTCCTCGGTCATATCCTCATTGGCCAGGTATCCAAATTTTTTAACCAAATCCACATGCCCCATGATGTCAAATAACCGCGACTGGGCACTCTGACGCAGAAGTTCATAATACCGATAATAAACCTTATTGACATCTTGACGTTTCCATTCACTGATTTCGTCCGGGTTATCAAAACCCCAACGATTGATGAAATGAACCGATCCTATCACATAATCATAAGGATAAGTTTTTAAAAGGGCACGGGTTTTTTCTTCATATCCAGGAATAAAATCCGCTTCCAAGGCTATTTTAATTTTGAGGGTGTTTTTAAACTGGTGTTGGACCGCTTCAATCATTTTGTGATATTGAGGAAGTTGTTTAAAACTCATGGTGATTTTAGGATCTTCATGCGACAGAAGAGGAGCATGATCCGAAAAACCAATCTCCTTTAAGCCCACACGAATGGCCTGATTTGCATATTCGCTGGGCGTTCCTGTGGCATGGCCACACAGAGGGGTATGCATATGATAATCTGTAATGGGGATCATTTCATATACTCCTTTTCAAATCAGGGTGTTTTAATCATCTGTGATTGCGTGTCACTGAGTGATTTCTTTTCAATCTCTATTTTTCTTTTTATCGCTAAGAAATTTCCTGGATCTAGGATAAGGGCTCTCTCAAGATCAGCCAAGGCCAAGGGGATATTGTTCATTGTATAGTAAAGAACCGCCCGATTATAGTAAGGGGCAACATTCCATGGATCAAAGGCAATTGCCCTATTATAATCCTTTAATGCTAAATCATATTGACCATTTAATAAATACATATTGGCACGGTTGTTGAGGGCCTTGACATACCCCGGATCTAACTCCAAGGCTTTGGAATAAGCATCCAAAGCTTGAGAATAATCCCCCATGGCTGCCAGATTATTTCCTTTATTATAATAGGCGGTCATGTAACCGGGTTCGAGTTGAATAGCTTTTTCAAAATTTAAAAGAGCAATGTCATAATAACCTTGTTCACTATAGAATGACCCTAAATTATGATAAGCAATCGCTGCCTGGGGATATTTTCCAATGACATCTTGCCATAGTGTTTCGCTGTCCTTCCAAACAAAGGAGCGATTATAGCTTATGAATAACAAAATTGCAATATAACAATAACATAAAAACACTACAGTCCATTTTAGAAAAGGAGAACGGCCTTCCCATTTTCGCCAATACTCAAACATCAGATAACCCAGCATCAAAAATATCCCAAGGGAAGGCAAATAAACAAAACGGTCGTAAATGATAGAATCATTGACTTCAATCAGATGTAAGACCGGTGCTATCATGATGGTAAAAAACGATAATGAAAAGATCCATATTTTATTTTTTGCTTTTATCGAAAAATAAAAGAGGAGGGCTACGGACGCCAGGGAAAGGGACGATAAAAAATAATCGGTCGGCAGAGGATAATAACATGACATTTTCAACGGGATTATTAATTTCAGTAAATATGTCATGTAAGCCTGACTGGAAAATAGAATTCGATCAAGAATGGATACAGATTGTGTATTAGGGAAGGCGTTGACTGACTTGATGGTGAATATCGTTATCAATCCAAAAACGAAAGAAATCAAAAAGTAGGGCCATTTTTCTATAATATCCTTTTTTTGAATCCTTCCGTTATTGTAATAATCAATTAATAACAAAATGAGAGGAAGGCTTACGGCCATGGCTTTGGAAAAAAGAGATAAAAGAAAGGCCAACAAAGAGAACCTAAGCAGTAAATGCTTATTTTGAATCAATGTAAATTTACAGAGATAGAAGAGAAGGGACACCAAAAAAAAGAAAGTGTATAACACATCCTTTCTACCGGAAATCCAGGCCACCGGTTCAACCTGAAAAGGATGGATAGCAAACAACGAGGTAACTATAAGGGCCATCCCATTATTTTTGAATAAAATACTGATGAAAAGATAGACCAAAACAATATTAAATAGATGAAGACCGAGATTATTCCAATGATAGACGGCAGGGAGCAAATGAAAATAACGATACTCTAAAGCATACGTGATCAGTGATAAAGGATGATATTTCCCATTGAGATGAGAAAAAAATATCTTTTTCAAATGAGGGAAAGAAAGATCTCGAATCAAGGGATTATCCAGAATATAGTCTGGATCATCCCAATTCGTAAAATCATACGTTAGAATAGGAGAGAAAAGACAAAAGCTCCCCATCAGGATCAACCCTAAAAATACGCCTGTTTGAACCGATTTGAAGGTCTCAATGGTTTTTATTTTCTTTGAGGAATTTCTATCTAACATATTTTAGGGAATTATAACATAAGATCTGTATCCTAGGATGGGGGGTTAATTTTTCTTTTGTTTCCATGCTTTGAATATCCCGCTCCAAGTTTTTTGATTTTGAGTCTGATTCGCTGTTTGACATTGAAAAGGCAGTGTGGTAAGATCGGCTATCCTAAAAACGCATTCACGAGGATATTTTGTATGGATCATTTTTTCAAAAAACTTTTAAAAGAAATCGGAGAAGATACCAATCGCGAGGGTCTTAAATCTACCCCCAAAAGGGCAACAGAGGCCTTTCAGTATTTAACCAAAGGCTATAGGGAAGATATTCTCAAGATCGTTAATAATGCGGTTTTCGACTCCGATAAAGATGAAATGATCATTGTTAAAGATATTGAACTTTATTCTCTTTGCGAGCATCATTTGTTACCCTTTTTTGGGAAATGCCATGTGGGCTATCTTCCTGATGGGAAAATCATTGGTCTTTCCAAGATTGCTCGGATTGTGGATGTGTTTGCCCGCCGACTTCAAGTTCAAGAAAATTTGACCAAGCAGATTGCCGAAACGATTATGCAATTCACTGAGGCCAAGGGAGTAGGAGTGGTGATCGAAGCCAAGCATCTATGTATGATGATGCGGGGAGTAGAGAAACAAAATTCCAGCATGATCACCTCTTGCATGCTCGGACAATTTCGCAGCCAAATCTCAACCCGGTCAGAATTCTTGAGTTTAATAAAATAGTGGGTTGTTCACAAAAATTATTTTCCTTCAACAGTTAGAATTAATCAACTTTTGATTTCTGCTGATGCAAAGGCAGTTTTATAAAAATAAAACGGCTCTGATAACAGGCGCAGCCAAGCGCATAGGAGAGGGAATAGCCTTACATCTTGCCTCTCTCGGATATAACATCGCTCTTCATTATCATCGATCCTTTTCTTTGGCAAAAAGGGTGGCAAAGGAAATCAATAGCCTTGGTGTCATCTGTGAAGAATTCCCCTGTGATCTTTCCCGTGAACGACAAACAGATTCGCTCATACCAAAAGTTATTAAAAAATTCCCGAATTTGGTTCTATTGATCAACAATGCCTCTCTTTTTGAAGAATCTAAACTTTTAGAAGAAAAACTCACTATTTTCAATCAACACTTCGCCATTAATCTTAAAGCACCCTACATTCTGACTAAGCAATTTGCCCAAAGATGTTCTGCCGGGCAAATCATTAATGTCTTGGATACTCATATTGCTAAAAATACAACGGCCCATTTCTCCTATCTCCTTTCCAAGAAATCTTTGGCCGATCTGACTCTCTTGGCGGCTAAACAACTTGCCCCTCACATCCGTGTCAATGCAATAGCTCCCGGGCCAATTCTCCCCCCTGTTCACGAAAATGCCAATTACCTGAAACACTTGGCCAAAACTATTCCCTTACAAAGAAACGGAGATATCCGCAATATCAATCAGGCCATTCAATTTCTCATAGAGAATGATTATATGACTGGACAGATCATTTTTGTTGATGGGGGTGAACACCTAAAATAGGAATGACTAAAGATTAATCAGGGGATGAAATTCCCCGGCTTTTTAAAAGGTGTTAAAAAGTTCAAGAAAGGATCATTATGGCCATTATACGCATCAGTGATCTTCACTTACGAACCGTGATAGGGACTAATTCATGGGAACGTGATATCAAACAAGATCTTATCATCAATATTGCTATTGATTTTGATTCAACCTCAGCGGCTAAAACTGACAAAATCAAAGATACTTTGGATTACAAAAAGGTGACAAAAAAGATTATTCATTATGTGGAACATTCTAAATTTTTCCTCTTGGAAACTCTAACGGAAAAAATTTTAGACCTTATTATGCAAGATAAAAAAGTTTTCTCGGCTACCGTTCGAATCGATAAACCACAAGCCCTGCGATTTGCTAAATCGGTATCCATTGAATCTCATAGGAATCGAATGCTATGAATCCCTGGAATTGATGTTGTTGCCTATTTAAGCTTCGCCATGAATACGGTTATTTTAGGAGTGGGTTCCAATATCCATCCTCTTCAGAACATAGAAAAGGCTAAAAGGCTTATCAAAGAAAGATATCCCATTTTAGCAGAATCTACCTTTAAACAAACCAAACCCGTTGGTTTCAGTAATCAACCCAATTTCATTAATGGAGCCTTATTAGTGAAGACTTGGGATAATATCAGCAAAATCAAAAAACTCCTCAAATCCATTGAGCAATCCCTAGGCAGAAGGCATTCGAAGATCAAATTTGGACCGCGTCCCATTGATCTGGATATTTTAGTTTTTAATAACAAGATCCTTGATAAGGATTTTTATACACGTGATTTCCTTAGGGAAGCTGTGTTGGAGTTGATTCCTGAATTAAAATATTAAATTTAAGCAGGTCTTTCGAATTTTGAAGATACACACCTTAAATATGCCGAATAAGTCTGTCCTAGTTTGTCCTATTGAATTTTCTGCTGGTCTTATGATACCTTATAGAAAGATTTTTATGAGGTTTTTCCTATGAAAAGAAATTTACGTATTATCACTTTGACTTTTTTGAGTTTATTAGGAGGAATCTTTGCCCATGCCAAAGTGGGTTATTATTCAGAAGTGGTAAACCCAACCTTTGAATACTATGGCAAAGCCTCGTGGTATTCCAAAGATTCGCCGGGAATCAAGTTACGAACAGCTAATAATGAAATCTTTGATGATCGTATGCTGACTTGCGCTATGTGGGGGGTCCCCTTTAATCAACTGATCAAAATCACAAATGTGGGAAGCGGTAAATCTATCATTGTTCGAGTGAATGATCGAGGCCCCCATAAACGTTATGTCAAAAAAGGGAGGATCATCGATTTAACAAAATATGCTTTTGAGCAACTAGGAGATTTAAAACAAGGCCTCATGGATGTTCAATTGGAAATTTTATAAAGGGATCCTCATCTTTATTTTTCCTCAAGTGATTCTTCCCTATCCCTTATCCTAAAAAGCAATTCGTTTTATTTCTTATCTTAAAGGCCGATTCTGTTTTTTCAATTTTTTCAATTTTTATCTTGCAAAATACTCTTCTATTGTTATTATACCAATGGCTTATTGACAAATTTAATTCAAAACAGGTTTCGGTAAAAGTATGATGTTTAGTGATGAAGTTGTGATTGTCACAGGATCAACTCGGGGGATAGGAAAAGAAATTGCCTCTGCCTTTGCCAGCCAAGGGGCTTCAGTGATGATCATTGGAAGAAATCCTGAGACTGCGCACAAGGTATCCGAGGAATTCCAAAGATTGGGGCGTAAAACCGACTTTTTCACTTGTGACGTCAGCAACATTCAAAATGTACAAGAAACCGTTAACAAAATTCTTGACAAATATAAGAGGATTGATATATTAGTTAACAACGCAGGGATCACAAAAGATAATCTACTCTTAAGAATGACGGAAAATGATTTCGATGAAGTCATTCATATCAATCTCAAAGGCGTTTTCAATTTCACAAAAATCGTATCCAAAGCAATGTTAAGAGAAAAAAGAGGAAAAATCATTAGCATTGCTTCAATCATTGGCTTAACAGGGAATATAGGACAAGCCAATTATGCGGCAAGTAAGGCCGGGATCATAGGCTTTACTAAAACAGTCGCACGCGAATTGGCCTCACGTGGGATCACGGTCAATTCTATTGCTCCCGGCTATATTGACACTGAGATGACTGGTCAGCTCAAAGATAAAGTGAAAGATGGAATTTTAAAAACGATCCCTTTAAATAGGTTGGGAACGGCCCAAGATGTTGCGGGTGTCTGTTTATTCCTTGCTTCTAAAGAAGCTGATTATATTACCGGACAAACCATCATTGTTGATGGAGGAATAGCAATCTAACCTTTTAAGAAGGTTAAAAAGGAGGCTATGGTATGTCTGTGGAAGACAAAATCAAATCGATCATTGCAGAACAATTAGGCGTTAAAATTGAAGAAGTCACCCCGCAAGCTTCGTTTATTGATGATCTCGGAGCCGATTCCTTAGATACGGTGGAGTTGATTATGGCCCTTGAAGAAGAATTCAGTGTGGAAATTCCTGATGAAGATGCCGAGAAAATGACAACGGTTGGTGATGCTATCAAATATATAGGAGAAAAATCCTCCAATAAACAATCATCATAAACTTAAACCAAATTTATTATTCATTCTGCCCCGGTATTTTTAGATATCGGGGCATTCTTTGTATAGGGCAGTTAAAATCTTCTTCTTGTAACCTGCAAACTAAATTCCTTATCTATCCTGAAATATGTATAAACGTAGAGTGGTTGTCACCGGTATCGGAGTGATTTCTCCCGTAGGGACCGGCATCGAAAAATTCTGGAAATCGCTCATTGAAGGGAAAAGTGGCATTCGAAGAATTACCCACTTTGACCCTAGTCAATTTGATTGTCAAATCTCGGGAGATGTCATTGACTATAATTCTCTGGACCACTTTTCTACCAAAGAGGCCAGACACTTAGCTCATTTTGTTCAATATGCAGTGGTCTCCTCCCGAGAAGCCATAGCCATAGCCAAATTAGATCTTAAAAATGTTGATCTTGATCGGATGGGAATCCTTATTGGTTCTGGCATCGGCAGTTTAAGGACCCTGGAGATTGAATTTGAAAAATATTTGCAAAAGGGACCGGCCAAGATGTCCCCTTTCTTTATCCCCAAAATTATCATCAATGAAGCCTCAGGCCAGGTCTCCATTGACACCGGGGCAAGGGGTCCCACAACCTGTGTTGCCACTGCCTGTGCGACCGCAACCAATGCCATTGGCGATGCCATGCGTTTTATCCAATATGGAGATGCAGATATTATGCTTGCCGGAGGAACGGAAAGTGCAACGACGATCATGGGGATAGGAGGTTTTTGTGCTCTCAAGGCCCTTTCTCAGAGAAATGATGAACCCGAAAAGGCCTCCCGCCCCTTTGATCTCAACCGGGACGGTTTTGTCATGGCCGAAGGAGCCGGTGTTGCCCTTTTGGAATCCTACGAACATGCCAAGGCAAGAAATGCTCCCATTCTGGCAGAATTGGTTGGCTATGGACGGACCTCGGATGCCTATCATGTGACCGCACCCGAAGAAACTGGTTTGGGGGCAGCCAAGGCCATGGAATTAGCCATAAGGGATGCTCAACTCAAACCCGAAGAGATTTCTTATATTAACGCCCATGGAACATCCACCAAATTAAACGATGAAGTTGAAAGCCGCGCTATCGAAAAGGTTTTTAAGGAATACGCAAAAAAGGTTCCGGTGAGCTCCACCAAATCCATGACGGGTCATCTTTTGGGGGCAGCCGGCGGAGTAGAGTTCGCCGCTTGTATATTAGCTTTACGAGACAATATCATCCCACCCACCATCAATTATGAGACTCCCGATCCTGAATGTGATCTTGATTATGTTCCTAATAAAGCCCGGAAGGCTACCCTCACAACGATCATGTCAAATTCCTTAGGTTTCGGCGGTCATAATGCCTCCATAGTTGTTAAAAAATTCCGAGGATAATTTCAAAAGCAAATTTTCTCAATTGATTCTTGAGAATTATGGTATACTTTTTCTATTCTGATTTTTCAAAAGGGAAAATTCATGAAAACATACAAAATTGCAGTGATTCCGGGAGATGGAACTGGTCCCGAGGTCATTAAAGAAGGGCTGAAGGTCCTTCAAGCGGTATCTAAAAAATTTAAATTCAAATGTGAAACTACCTCTTATGATTTCGGAGGGGAACGTTATTTGAGAACTAAGGAATTAATTCCTGATTCAGCTTTAAAAGAACTTAAAAGCTTTCATGCGATTTACCTGGGTGCCATTGGCCACCCGGACGTTAAACCTGGGATTCTGGAAAAAGGTATTCTTTTGCGTCTGCGTTTTGATCTCGATCAATACATTAACCTAAGACCAGTAAAACTTTATGATGAGCGGTTTTGCCCTCTCAAAAATAAAAAACCGCGAGATATCGATTTTGTCGTTGTCCGAGAAAATTCCGAAGGTCTCTATAAAGGAATGGGGGAATTCCAAAATAAAGGAACAAAAGATGAGGTTGCTCTTCAAATCTCTTACAATACCCGCAAAGGTATTGAACGATGTATTCGTTATGCCTTTGAATACACCCGACTTCAGGGAAAGAAAAAGAAACTCACCTTGTGTGGGAAAACCAATGTCTTGACCTATGCCATGAATCTCTGGGAGCGAACATTTAAGGAAGTGGCCCGTGAATATCCGGATATTCAAACCGACTATGCCCATGTGGACGCCACCACCATGTGGTTTGTTAAAAATCCAGAATGGTTTGATGTGATCGTTACCGACAATATGTTTGGGGATATCATCACGGATCTGGGGGCCATGATCCAAGGAGGAATGGGAATTGCGGCAGGAGGTAATATCAATCCACAAGGTGTTTCTATGTTTGAGCCCATAGGAGGCTCAGCCCCTAAATATACCGGGAAAAATATCATTAATCCTTTGGCGGCGATCTGTGCCTTAAGTATGCTTCTTGAGCAAATGGGTGAACAAACCGCCGCTAATACGATTGAGGCTTCGGTTAAAACTGTTGTCCGAACAAAATTAAAGGATCTGGCAGCTGGGAAAATGGGCTACTCGACTGCAGAAGTGGGTGACTTAGTCGTAAAAAATTTATAAAAAGATCGGTTCAAAAAGAAATTTCGAGGTAGTTTACAATGAAAAATGATAAAAAATACAATGTTTGTGTCATTGGCGTTGGGGCAGTAGGAATTGAGATGCTGCGTGTTTTGAAACAGCGTCATTTTCCTATCAAGACATTAAAGGTTTTTGCCCGCAGCCGAAGAACAATTGAAGTGGATGGGCAGGCTTATGAAGTTTCGGAATTAACCCCTGAAAGTTTTAAAGGAATCGATATTGCTTTATTTGCCGGAACAGAAGGTGAAAAAGGGGCCGCGGTGACTTTCGCTCCCTATGCGGTCAAAGAAGGAGCCGTTGTCATTGACAACGGGGCAGACTTTCGTCTTAACCCCGATGTTCCCTTAATTATTCCAGAGGTCAATGCTAAAGACATCAAAAGGAATAAAGGGATTATTGCAAATCCCAATTGCTCCACAATCCAAATGGTGATGGCTTTGGCGCCTATTCACAAAAAGGTTGGGATTAGAAGGATTATTGCCTCTACCTATCAAGCTGTTTCCGGAAGCGGAAGCAAGGCGGTCATTCAGGCCGAGGAGGAATTCAAGGCCTGGGCCCATAACTCGCCGTATAAAAAAGATCTGGCTATGGATCAAAGCATTGCCTTTAATATCTTTCCGCATATCGGCTCTTTTTCCGAGTTAGGATACACAACCGAGGAATGGAAGATAGTCAAAGAAACACATAAGATCTTACATGATAAATCCATTAAAATTTCTAGTACCACGGTCCGTGTTCCAGTGCGTACGGGACATTCGGAGGCTATCTATCTTGAAACCAAAAAGCCGATCAATCCAGATAAGGTGAGAGATTTGTTAAGTCATTCCCCGGGCGTTTGTGTCCTTGATGATCCCCAAAACAAAATCTATCCTATGCCTAAAGATTGCGCTGGGAAAGATGAAGTCTTTGTTGGCCGTATCCGACCTGATCCTTTTGTCAAAAACGGACTTTGGTTATGGGTTGTTTCGGATAACTTACGTAAAGGGGCTGCGTTAAATGCGGTACAGATCGCTGAAGAATTGATTAAATATCATTTATGAAGAATCCATTATCTTCTTTAAGGAAATGCGGAATTTTAAATTGACGATTGAATACGATGGGACTGATTTTCGTGGTTGGCAGATTCAAAACCCTCGTCATAGAACAGTCCAAGGAGAAATCGAGAGGGTATTAAAAAAAATATTTAAAAGAAAAATCCGAATGATCGGTTCCGGAAGAACGGACAGCGGAGTTCATGCCTTAGGTCAAGTAGCGCATTTCAAGGTTCATTCCACCATGACAACCACCCAAATCTTAAAAGCAATGAATTCCCTTCTTCCCAAAGATATTGCTATTCTGAAGGTGGAGGAGGTAAGCTCACAGTTTCATTCCCAATACAGTGTTAGAAGAAAAACATATCGTTACACAATTCTTAATCGACCCATCCGATCTGTCTTTCAAAAAAATTTCTGTCTGTATTTTCCTTATCAATTAAACCTTCGATTAATGCGAAATGAAGCGAAAAGTCTCATGGGTCGAAAGAATTTTCGTTCCTTTATGGCAAACTCGACTTCCCAAAAGCAATCGAGCCAAAGGAAAGATACAATCCGAAGGATTTTCAAAGTTGACATTAAAAGGAGTAAGAATTTTTTATTTGTAGAAATTGAGGGGGATGGATTCCTGTATAAAATGGTAAGAAATATCGTAGGAACCCTCCTTAAAATTGGAACGGGGAAATTACCCCAAGGAAGTATAAAAAGAATCCTAAAAGAAAAAAATAGAAGGCTTGTAGGGCCCCCAAGTCCAGCCAGAGGATTGTGTCTAATGAAGACCACCTATTGACCGCAAGTAGACGGTAAAGAAGGTCCATCGACATCAATCGACATAATTATTGACAATTTTTATGATAATGTTATACTTACACTCCTTAACAAAAATTATTTTTATCGCCCATAAAATCTATGAAAACCAATAAAACATTTCTTCCGAAAATAAATTCGATTCAGCGGAAAAGTTACCTGATTGATGCCTCAGATAAGATTCTTGGCCGTATTGCCACCAAGGCAGCGACCATTTTACGGGGTAAACATAAACCGATTTTTACTCCGCATCTTGATACGGGAGATCAGGTGATTATTATCAATGCTGACAAAGTTAAAGTCTCGGGCAAAAAATTGCAGGAAAAAATATATCTGCGGTTCTCGGGCTATCCTTCGGGTCTTAAAAGAATCCCTTTGGAAGAAATGTTAAAAAGGTCTCCTGAGAGAGTTCTTCGTCTGGCTGTCCAAAGAATGATACCCAAAGGGAGGCTAGGGAACAAGATCCGCCGTCGCCTGCGAGTTTATTCTGGGAATCAACATCCTTTTTCAAAACAAAAACTTATACCCTTGGAGATTTAATTTTTATTTGCATCTAAAGGAGGATAAAGAAATATGGTAGAAATGGTTAAATATGGTGCTACTGGGCGAAGGAAGAATGCGGTTGCCAGAGTCAATCTTATCCCTGGGAGTGGACAGATCAAGATCAATGATCGAGCCTTTGAAGAATATTTTGAACGAGAAACAGAACGGATGAATATCCTGGAACCCTTAAGATTAACAAATACGCTTAACAAATTCGATATTTTTGTAAGTGTCAATGGAGGCGGCTTGACGGGACAGGCGGGAGCCTTGCGATTAGGATTGGCGCGGGTGTTAATCCAAGTGGCGGCAGAAAATAGACCGATATTAAAAAAAGCTAATTGTCTAACCCGTGACCCTAGAATGAAGGAACGTAAAAAGCCTGGACAGAAGGGAGCGCGAAAAAAATTCCAGTGGGTTAAGCGTTAATTCGTATAATAAAAACTTTACAGCAGATAAATTTTATTAGATTTCATCCTTAGATCCCGAATTCATGGGAAATCAACCTATCTCCCTCGATAAAAGAGTTGACGAGATAGGTTTTTTAATTTAAGATAAGCCATTATTATTTGCAAATTAACAAGTTATAATCAATAGCAAGATGACGAAAATTGGAATCGTTGGTATCAGTGGATATTCTGGTTACGTAGCACTAGAGATCCTATTAAAACATCCTTTAGTTCGTGTCACTTATGTCAGTGCTAATAACACCAAAGGGGCGGTGGGTGATATATGGCCACAGTTGAGGGGAAAGACCACCTTAACTTGCGATACCTACAATGCCAAGGCTGCGGTTGAGAAGGCTGATTTATTTTTTTTAGCTGTTCCTCATACCGTTTCCATGGAGATTGTCCCAGATCTTCTTAAAGCTAACAAAAAGGTTATTGATCTAAGTGGTGACTATCGATTGGCTTCTGCCTCGGATTATACAAAATGGTATGGGACAAATCATAAAGATAGTGAGAATCTCAACAAAGCCGTTTATGGGTTACCCGAAGTTTTTCGAGCAAAAATTAAACCGGCTCGCTTGGTTTCAAATCCCGGATGCTATCCCACCGCAGCGATTTTGGCCTTAACTCCTTTGGTGAGTACCAAAGCCGAAACAATTGATTCTATTTTTATCGATGCCAAATCTGGTGTTTCTGGGGCAGGGAGAAAAGTGGCGACTCCTTTTCTTTTTGCTGAGATCAATGAAAACTTTAAGGCCTATAAAGTTCTGGCACACCAGCATTGTCCTGAGATAGAACTCTATTTATCCCGAGTTGCTGGCGAAATCAAGAAGATTCATTTTGTGCCTCATCTATTGCCTTTAACGCGAGGGATTTTTGAAACTATTTACATACCCCTAAAAAAGAAAATGTCATTGGACAATCTGATGTCGTTGTATAAAAAGTTTTATAACAATGAACCTTTTATTCGAGTCCTTCCAGAAGGATTTTTGCCAGAGTTAAAACATGTTGTAGGGACAAACTTCTGTGATATTGGGTTAAGCCTTAATGAAGATCAGAATGTCATTGTTATCACTACTGCCATTGACAATCTCCTCAAAGGAGCAGCCGGGCAGGCTGTCCAGAACATGAATATCGTGTGTGGGTTCAAAGAACAGGAAGCCTTATTTTAAACAGTATTTTAATAATTCAAAATGAACTTAAGAATCATCAAAGGGGGAGTCACCAAACCGCTAGGCTACAAGGCCAATGGACTTTATTGTGGGATTAAACGTTCCGGGAAATCTGATTTGTCCTTAATTGTCTCAGAGAAACCAGCCATCACCGTTGGTGTTTTCACAAAGAACTCTATTAAAGCCGCACCCCTGGTCATTTCTCAAAAACATTTAAGGAACCATCTAGCTCAGGCTATTCTGATCAACAGTGGTAATGCCAATTGCTTTACCGGAAATTTTGGGTTGATCTACGCAAAAAGGAGCGCGGAATTAATTGCAAAATTGCTTACCATCAAAACCGATGATGTCTTAGTAGCTTCAACCGGGATTATTGGAAAGCCATTGCCTTATCAGAAGATTGCTTCTGCCGCTACTCGACTCGTTAAGGGCCTTAGCAAAAATCGCGGTCAACAGGCTGCCAAAGGGATACTCACCACCGATACCTTTCCTAAAGAGATTGCCGTGAAATTCGATTTGAATGGACGCAAAGTGACCATTGGTGCCTGTGCGAAAGGCTCAGGGATGATTTCTCCCCATATGGCCACGATGTTAGCCTTTATTACAACCGATGCTGTTATTGAGACTCGCATGCTTAAGTTGGCCCTTAAAAAAGCCATTGAACCCTCTTTTCACAGTATTTCCGTTGATGGTTGTATGAGCACAAATGACATGGTGGTTGTCATGGCCAATGGTTTGGCAAAAAATAAGATGATTCGAAATTTTGATAAAAATTTTGAGAATTTTTCCTATGCCTTGGAATTGGTTTGTCTCGATCTTGCGAAAAAGATCATTCTCGATGGGGAAGGAGCGAGAAAATTTATTGAAATCCAGGTTGTGGGTGCCAAAGATGAAAAAATGGCAAAGAAGGCGGCCTTTGCCATTGCCAATTCCAATCTCGTCAAAACCGCCGCCTTTGGAAGTAATCCCAATTGGGGACGAGTTGCCGCAGCTGTAGGATCGGTTGGACTTAATATCACTGAACAAGATCTAAAAATAAAATTTAGCTCTTTCGCAAGGAAAAATATTCGAATTGTCGTTGACTTGAATCGAGGGGACAAAAAGGCGATGGTATACACCTGCGACTTATCTTTAGAATATGTTAGAATCAACGGGCAATATTCTTAAA
>CAYJXI010000032.1:0-3229 GCA_964374105.1 uncultured Planctomycetales bacterium | reverse complement strand
AATCAACGGGCAATATTCTTAAACGAAAACGGAGATCGAAAACAGAAGATAGAAAATCGATTTACCGCTGTCTATTTTCGATCACCGTTTACTGGTAATTACCAATATGGAAACCATCATTCGCAAAGCAGATATCTTGGTTGAGGCTATTCCTTACATCAATGCCTTCCGCCGTAAAGTTTTTGTGATAAAATTCGGGGGGAGTATTTTGGATAATGCGGCGATCCGGAAAAATGTCCTCGAAGATATTGTTTTTCTAAGTTATGTAGGAATCCGAACCATTTTAATACATGGGGGCGGTCCGCATATCAGCGCCCGGCTGAAAGAAGAAGGTATTAAGTCCCAATTTCACGAAGGAATCCGTGTCACTGATAAACAGACATTGAATATCGTTAAAGAAGAATTAGATAAGTTAAATAAAATGATTGTTTCTGAAATCAAAGAATTGAAGGGCGATGTTACCGGACTGAAAGGAGAAGAAAATATCATCTACGTAGAAAAGAAAAAGGCTTCGCAAGAATTAGGATATGTCGGAACTATTAAGAACATTGCCAAAGAGACCATTGAGAAACATTTAAAACAGGGCTACATCACGGTCGTTTCCCCCATGGGCATCAGTATGGAAAAACAAGAGCTTAATGTTAATGCCGATGAGGTAGCCAGTGCGATTGCCATTTCCTTGGATGCTGAGAAACTGGTCCTTCTGACCAATGTCAAAGGGGTCATGCGAAATCCCGAAGATTCCGACTCGTTGATATCGACTTTAACGGTTGAGGAAGTTAACAATCTCAGCAAACAGAATGTCATTCAAAGTGGTATGGTCCCAAAAGTCAAGGCCTGTCTGGAAGCCTTAACCGGTGGGGTCAATAAGACCCATATTATCGATGCCCGATTAAGACATGCCTTATTGCTAGAAATCTTTACTGATCTTGGGATTGGAACGCAAATATTAAGAAATGAATCAGCCAGCTTAAACTAAACCTTAACCTCTCCCTTAATATACTCATTTAAAAATTTAATTGTTCATTTCTGATGAAGAAACACGAAATCTTGGAAAGTTATGAAAAATATATTTTGTCTACCTATTCACGTACCCCGGCCATTTTTGTTAGAGGGAAGGGGATGAATCTTATTGATATCGCGGGCAAGAAATTTTTAGATTTTTTCCCGGGTTGGGGCGTCAATAACGTTGGACATTGTCATCCTAAGATCATGTCGGCGGTTCGTGACCAAATTGGGAAATTGATCCATATCCCTAATAATTTTTATCATCCCAACCAAGCTAAATTAGCCAAGGAGATTATCCGAAATACTTTCCCAGGCAAAGTGTTTTTTTGCAATAGCGGAGCAGAAGCGACTGAGGCTGCCATCAAATTCGCCAGGGCCTATGGCCAAGGGAAACGGTTCGAAATGATCACCATGCTCAATTCTTTTCATGGCCGGACGATGGGAGCACTTTCGGCAACGGGACAAAAAAAATATCAAGAAGGATTTGCTCCTCTTCTGGGAGGGTTTAAACTTGTTCCTTTCAATGATTTTGATGCACTGAAAAGCTCAATCTCCGAAAGCACAGTTGCGATCATGCTGGAATTAATTCAAGGGGAGGGAGGTATTCATATTGCCGATCAACCGTACCTCCAAGATATCCGTAAGCTATGCACCGAGAAAGATATTCTGCTTATTTTCGATGAAGTCCAAACCGGGATGGGAAGAACCGGGGAAATATTCTGCTTTAAACATTACCAAGTGATACCGGATCTTATGACCGTAGCTAAGTCTCTGGGTGGAGGCCTTCCCATAGGGGCCTTGGTTGTGAAAGAACAGATTGCCGATACCCTAAAACCTGGCATGCATGCTTCAACTTTTGGAGGAAGTCCGCTTGTTTGTAAAGCAGCCCTGGGGACATTTAAGGCCATTTACCGGAATAAGATGCTAAAGAATGTAAAAGTGATGGGTAAGTATTTCTTAGATCAGCTACAACCGCTCAAAGAAAAATTTAAGTGTATTACGCAAATCCGCGGTTTAGGACTCATGATCGGAATCGAACTCAATAGAGAAGGGAAAGACATTGTGGAAGAATGCTTCAATCGAGGATTAATCATCAATTGCACCCAAGGAAATATTTTAAGGATTATGCCCGCACTCAATGTGACCCGAAAACAAATCAATAAGGCCTTAAGAATCCTGGAACAATCTTTCATCGTTATCTTAGCAGGCAAAAAATGAAAAAGGATTTTATCACATTACAGGATTATTCTATTGCAGAAATTGATTCCCTGCTAAAATTATCCTCTTCTATCAAAAAGGATAAAAAACAATACAGCCAGCATCTTAAAGGAAAATCTCTAGGGCTTGTCTTTCAAAAGCCATCCAATCGGACAAGGGTTTCCTTTGAGGTAGCCATTTGGGAATTGGGAGGTAATTGCCTTTATTTAGGCCCCGAAGAAATTAACTTAGGAAAACGGGAATCCACCTCCGATGTGGCCCGAACGCTGTCCCGATATTTGGATTGCCTGGTGGCTCGGACATATTCTCATCAGGATATTTTAGACTTGAGCCGATATGCGTCGATTCCCATCATCAATGGGTTATCCGATTTATATCATCCCTGCCAGGCTTTGGCCGATATCTTTTCTATTCAAGAGAAATTCGGAAAATTTCCTGGCATTACGATCGGCTATGTGGGGGATGGTAACAATGTCTGTCATTCTTTATTGATTGCCTGTTCCAAGATGGGATTGAATTTGAAAATTGCTACACCTAAAGGTTATGAACCCAATAAAAAAATATTTCAAAATGCCCAGTCATTTGCAAAGATTTCCGGTGCGGAGGTCCAACTTTTAAAATCTCCCCAGGAAGCGCTGAAAGGGGTCCAAGTCATTTACTCGGATGTTTGGATCAGCATGGGCCAAGAAGAAGAAACCAAGAAACGTTTAAAAGATTTCCATGACTTTCAAGTCAATTCTAAAATTGTCGAATTAGCGGATAAAGATTATATTTTTATGCATTGTTTACCCGCGCACAGAGGACAAGAGGTGACCGATGAAATTATCAATGGTCCGCAGTCAATTGTTTTTGATCAGGCAGAGAATCGATTGCATGTGCAAAAAGCAATTTTGATTTATTTGTTGAAATAACCTTCGGCTGATTGCGGTAGGCTGGATAGGAATTAGCTTAAAAGACATCCTATAAAGAGTCAAGTGTAAAAAAGTAAGTTGTCAAAGAGCAG
>CAYJXI010000031.1:0-32731 GCA_964374105.1 uncultured Planctomycetales bacterium | reverse complement strand
TGACTTAAGTTTTTTAGTCCCGGTGGAATATCTTAAAAATTTATATCAACATGTCTTGAACCAAACCACCTCGCCTTTAAGTCAAAAGAATAAATATATTGAAGAGCAAATTTTAAAACACGAGGACGGATTTTTAACCGAAATTCTTAACGCCCAGTGGAAAAAGATGCCCTTAGGAGAAACCGTGGTGCCCGGGGAATTAACCGATATTTTCAAATGCTGGGGGAATACGGAAGATGAAGAACATATGTATTATATTGAATCCTCATTGAATTGTTTTATGGACAGCGATATCTGGGTTTCCAAAAATATTCAAACCGGTGATATTTCTTTTAGCTCAACGTGGCTCATCAGTAAGAAATTAAATCCGATTCGTTTTTACAATTTGGGGGAGACGTATATGAGTCCTTCCTATCGATGGAATTTCTTCCATTTTGGCAAAGACACCAAAAAGGAAGACCTGACCAATTATGCTTGTCAGGTCAGTTTCATTGACTTAGGAGGAAGGGATTGGAAAGTTGCCTTTTGCAGCCGCCAATATAAAAAATATCCCCAACTTTATGATATGACTTTCACGATGGTATCTTTAAGTGAGATGAATCGAATTCTTGTTGTTAAGCTGAATGCCCAGGGATTAAGAAAAGAAAATAGTTTGGCCTTGGTGAATAAATTCATGAGGGAAATCAAATGGCCAAAGTGATTATCGAGCTTTGGGGGCATGGCTTGATCCCCTTAAGTTATAAAGGATTTGATCATTTCCCGGTTTGTATGGGACGGGGATATGACAATGACTTTATCATTTATGACCCTCATGTCTGTGCACGTCATATTATTCTTAAAGAAGATCAACAAGGATGGTTACTTGAAGATGGGAGTGCCCATAACGGGGTTATCATCAACGGAGAGAAGGCCGACCAGAAAGTCATCCGAGTTCAATCAGGAGATGAATTCCTGATTGGGCAAACTCGACTAAGAATTTTCTCTCCGCAGCATAAGGTTTCTCCTGCCGTTCATTTATCCGCACCCGGTCAATTTTTCCTCTGGATCAAAAGGCCAACAATCGTTTTAAGCCTTATTTTAATTTTTATCGGCATTTCAATTTTAGACAACTATAACCGAAATTTTGAAAAATTTATTTTGAGCAAATATTTATTTCATATTATGAGTTGGCCCGTCATGATTATGGTCTGGTCCGGCCTGTGGGCTCTCTTAGGTAATCTTATTCGGCACCGAGCGCAATTTATGGCCCAGATGGGAGTTTCGGCATTTATTTCTTTAGGAAGTTATTTATTGATGGCCTCAAGTGAATTTGTTGGTTATTTGTTTGGCAGTGATGTGTTGCAACTGCTGTTAGGGATATTTTGGGGTTTCATCTTGGTTGCTTTGCTTCTTTTCTTAAATCTCTCTTGGGCTACCAGACTTTCTTTAAAAAGAAGGTTAATCCCTTCCCTTGTGATTTCTTTTGTTATTTATTCTTTGTATTTCTCTTTTTATTTGAGTACCGCGGAAACCTTTCGGGATTATCCTAGGTTTTGTGTTTGTCTTAAGCCCCCGTTTATGAAAGTCCTACCCAAAACAACGGCTGACAATTTCTTAAAGAAAAGTGAAGAGGTATTTCTTGACTTAAAGAAACAATTAGAAAAAGAAAAGATCAAGGAGAATTGATCAGCACGCTTTTTTACTTTTCCTTTCGATAAATTTAATCATCCGATAAATCGTTTGATTGACCGGTACAGAGATTTTATACTTCTCTGCCAACTTAATAATAATTCCATTAAGAGCATCGATTTCGGTCTTCTTTTGGGCTTTTGTATCTTGGAGGGTGGAGGAGCGATGCTTTGCGGTGGAAGGCAGATAGTCCGAATAGAATTTCTTAAGGTAATCTTTTCCTCTAGTCCAATAGGTTTGATAGCCAGCCGCCTTCAGGATATAAAACACTTCCTCAATAATTTGATTCATGATTAAGCGAGTTAGATCAAATTCCCCTAATACGCCGTAAGGCACATCTAAAATGGCTCCTAAAGGATTCAAGGCACAGTTATAAAGCATTTTTGCCCAAAGATCTTTCTCGATATGGGGGCTGATGGCACAAGGGATTCCCCCGCGTGTGATCGACTCACACAAATCTCCAATGGCTTTAAGATTGGCTTTAAACAGACTTCCCATCAGGATTTTATCAGCGTGAACCGTGATCTTAACTTCGTTGGGTTTAAGTCGAATAAAGCCCGTAATAACCCGGGCATTGTAAATTAAAGTTTTGGGAAAATAACGGCAGAAAACTTCTGCATTACCCCATCCATTTTGGCAGAGGATGATTTGGGTTGATGGCTGAAACAAAAACCGATGCCGTTTAAGGTCTCGGGCCGCGGATTCGGTGTCAAAGGATTTGGTCGAGACAAGAATGAAATCATAGGATTTTTGGGGAAGTTCCTTGAGAGAGGTATAACAGCCAAATTGGCTTGAGGGAGCAAAAAATTTCCCAAAGATTCCGGTGCGGATCAGGCCTTCTCTTTTCAATGCCTGTACCGTTTCCCCTCGGGCAATCAGATCCACCTCTTCTTTGGATTTCAACAAACAGCTGTCAATCCCTAAGCCCACTGCCCCAGCTCCGTAATTTAAGATTTTCATAACCAAATCCTTTAGAAAGGAAAATAGGAGACTAAGCAAGATTTTCTTATAAAATATAATATATCTCTGAGGAAAAAAGTAAAAGCTAAAAATTCAGAAAGAGGTCCCCATAAAACTCCTTTATACTAAACGTTCTCCTTATGCAAGAAAGGTGAGGGTTGTGGCTCTCGAAAAACAAATCCCTTTAGATTTGCTTGAGGAGGATTTAACCAATAAATCCCCTCGTCTTCTTGAAGCCAATCCTTTAGGAAAAATCCCCACATTGATTTTGGAAAATACAGAAACATTGGTTGACAGTCCGGTGATTTGTGAATATTTGGAAGGATTGAAAGATAAGCCGCGACTCATTCCTCATAAAAAAATGGAACGAATGAGGGTGTTTTATTATCAGGCCATAGCTGACGGACTGATGGATGTGGCCGTAGCCGGTTATATGGAAAAAATCCGGCATCCCCAGAATTTTCAGGAAAGTTTCATCAAAAATCAGGAAGAAACAATTCGAAGTACACTTCTGTACTTGGAAGAAAATTTTAAAAGTTTTGAAAGATTGAATCTTGCCTCCATTGCCATTGCTTCAGCCATTGGCTATATTAATTTTCGCCTCCCCCAGTTAGGCCCTCCAGCAAATTCAAATCTAGAGCAATGGTTCCTGGAATTTTCCGCTCGCCCTAGCATGGAGTCAACACGGCCGGCATAGAATTTCTATTCTTGCTGCGATCAATTTCCTTAAAGGATAGGGGACGGTTCTATTTTTAATCTTTTTACCCTTAAATAGAAAAAAACAGAAACCGTCTCCCTAATCTTAAATCCTTAATCCTAAATCTTCCTTGTCAGAGGTAAGAGGACTAGTGTACAATACCGCCAATAAAGAAAATTTATGAAAGATAACGTTCTCACAACCCTCACGAATGCCTTTCCCTTATGGGTGCTTGCCGCCAGTCTTCTTTCTTTGTATTATCCCGCGCTTTTTACCTGGTTTTCCGGTAAATTCATTACTTGGGGGCTGGGAATCATTATGCTGGGGATGGGAATCACCCTTACCCTAGAAGATTTTCAAAGGGTTTTCAAACTCCCTCGGTTTGTTTTTTTGGGGGTCTTATTGCAATACACGGTTATGCCGCTTTTGGGCTGGAGTTTGGGGTATATTTTTGAACTCCCAACACCCTTGGCAGTTGGGTTAATTCTGGTGGCCTGTTGTCCGGGTGGGACGGCTTCCAATGTGATCTCTTATTTGGCGAGAGTCGATGTTGCTTTATCTGTTACGATGACGGCATGTTCGACAATCCTGGCGGTCATTATGACCCCTTTGTTAACCGCATGGTTGGCCGGCAGTCGAATTGCAGTGGATGCCTGGGGTTTGCTGTTAAGTACGATTCGCGTGGTGATCGTTCCTATCGTTATTGGGATTCTTATGAATCGCTATTTAGCAAAAACAACCCAAAAGATTCTCCCCTTTGCTCCGCTGGTGGCGGTTGTCTTTATCACTTTGATTGTGGCTAGTATCGTAGGCAGCGGCAGAGATCAGATCCTTAAAGCGGGCGCAAGGCTTATCTTGGCCGTATTTTCCTTACATGTTTTTGGTTTTTTGTTAGGATATATCTTCAGTCATCTTTCTACAAAAAATATAATTATTACCAGGACAATTTCTATTGAGGTGGGAATGCAGAATTCCGGCCTAGGGGTGGTGTTGGCCAAAGAAAATTTTCCTTACAGTCCCTTGGTGGCCATCCCTTCCGCCATATCCAGTGTTTTTCATTCTTTGATCGCGAGCCTCTTGGCAGCGATATGGCGTCGGACGAAGCAAAGATAACGTAAAGATGACAGCTGTTGTTGCTCACTAATTAAGCAACTTTTTTCCCTCCCTTGAGGGGAGGGATTAAGGGAGGGTGAAATGGTTGAAACGCTTTTCTTTTAACCATTTCATCACCCCCACCTATCCTCCCCCATCAAAAGGGGGAGGAATGATTATTTATTAAAATCGTTTACCTAATGATTGAGTATATACATCAGTCACCTATGGTAACCTATGGGCATCGGATATGGCTAAGAAACGAATTTTAATTGTCGATGATGAACCGGATTTGGTTTACGCCATTCAACTCATGCTTGAGAAGGTAGGCTATGAAATATTCACCGCCACCAACGGGCAAGAGGGACTTGAGGTTGCCCAAAAAGAGCATCTGGACTTAATCATCTCGGATGTCTTGATGCCTCAGATGGATGGGTTTGCCTTTTACAAAGAATTGAAAAAGGATAAGAAAACATCGGATATTCCTATCCTGATCTTGACGGTTAGAGGGCAGATGGAAGATACTTTTAAGGTCATGGGAGTGGATGAGTTTTTAATCAAACCTTTTGAAGGGCACGGCTTACTTTCTAAGGTGACCAAACTTTTAAGCCGCCAAAGGCCCTTCCCTATAGTTGAAGGACCAAGCCAAAAAATCCTTGTGGCCGGCAGGTCTCAAGAAGTTTTAGAAAGCATGTTCCAGCAGCTTAAAAGTCATCATTATGAAGTAGAAATGGCCTTCTCTTCAGCGGATGTGATTATCAAGTGTTGTGTTTTTGATCCACAGATGATAATTATGGAAACCCAAATGGAGGATATCCCTGCCGAAGAGGCGATTCGTATCATACGTCTTCTGCCTCCTTACCAGAAGGTGCCTATTTTATTATATAGCTGTTTGAAAGAGGTCGATCTTGAGTATGATGGACTTTATAAACAAACCTTGACTATTGAACAGAGTAAGAAAAACTGTCTGAGAGAGGGCGCCACAAAATATATGGGTAAGTATAATGAATTGAATTTGGTAGACTCCATAGTCAAGTATGTCAAAACAAAAGAGAAAACATAGGCCATCAGCGATTTTGATTAGAAGTGTAAAGGAAAAAGGGGACAGCGCCCTTTTCTGCCAGAGAGATATTCCGAGAGTAAAAAAGGGCGCTGTCCCCTTAATAAGGTGTCGCTATGAAGATCAGATGTTATGCGGCCCATAAGGCCAAAGCGCCATTAAAAGAATTTTTTTATGAGCCCAAACCTTTAGGGCCTTGGGAGGTAGAGATCCAGATCTCCTACTGTGGGATTTGCCACAGCGATATTCATTTGATCGATGGGGATTGGGGAAAAGATATTTATCCTTTGGTCCCAGGACACGAAGTGATTGGAACCGTCGTCAAGGTTGGGGAAAATGTAACGCATCTTAAGAAAGCCCAAAGGGTGGGAGTGGGTTGGCAATCGGGAAGTTGTATGCAATGTGAGTGGTGTGTTAAGGGAGAAGAGAACCTCTGTCATCATGATGTCGCAACGTGCGTAGGTCGGTTTGGAGGATTTGCGGAAAGGTTAATTACCGATAGCCGATTCGCCTTTCCTATTCCAGACAACCTTGATTCAGAGAAAGCGGCTCCGCTTTTATGTGCCGGGATTACGGTTTACTCTCCGCTTAAGCGGTGGATCACCTCCCCTTCTCTGAAAGTGGGGGTGATTGGCATTGGCGGGTTGGGTCATCTGGCCTTACAGTTCGCCAATCGATTCGGATGTGAGGTGACGGCCCTTTCCACCAGTTCGTTTAAAAAAGAAGACACAAAAAGTTTAGGAGCTAAACATTTTGTTTTATTAACGAATCAAAGGCAGATGAAAGATGCATTCAATTCCTTGGATTTGATCCTTTCCACCACACCCATTCATCTTAATTGGGAGATGATTTTTAAGCTGCTACGCCCTAATGGAAAGTTATGTATTGTGGGAGCCTTACCTGATGATATGAAAATCCCCGCCAATCCCCTTATTGTGGAACAAAAAGCAGTGCTGGGTTCGGTGATTGGAAGCCGTTGGATGATGGAAGAGATGCTTATTTTTGCCGCAAGACACAAGATTCAAGCTCAAACCGAGGTTATCCCTTTAGCAGGAGTCAATGAGGCTATTAAAAAGATCCGTGCCAATAAAGCCCGTTTCCGAAAGGTCCTCAAAGTAGACTCATAAGTGCTTTCATGGAACTAGGGCACTGTCAGGCAAATTTTTGATCCAATAAGTTATTCCCCTCCCTCGATGGGAGGGGCTAGGGGAGGGTGATTCTCGATAATCCTCATCCCCTCCTTTCCTCCCCCATCAAGGGGGAGGAAATCCAGAAATTTGTCTGACACTGCCCTCGAATCTTAATTTTTAACAGAATATTTTTTTATGGGTCTTGCTGTTAAAGTCAGTCATTTATATAAAAGTTTCCAATCCCAAACCAAGGGCTTAAAAAAGATTCAGGCCTTGGATGACATCAGCTTGGAAATTTATGAAGGAGAAATCTTGGGGATCTTAGGCCCTAATGGTGCGGGGAAGACCACCCTTCTTAATATTCTTTCCACCCTCCTTTTGCCGGATGCAGGTCAAATTGAAATTTTGGGAATTCCTTCTGTTCTAAAAAATTTTTATAAATTGAGATCCATATTCAATCTATCATCAGGTTATCCTAATTATCCTTGGAGTTTGACGGTTGAGGAAAATTTAAGATTTTATGGCAGACTTTACGGTTTGACGGGAAAAGGTTTAAGCCAAAAGACACAGCAGTTAATAAGGATGTTTGAACTCGAAGAATATGCGAGACGCCGATTTGAGGAACTCTCTAGCGGCACAAAACAGCGATTATCTCTCGCCAAGGCCCTGATCAATGATCCCAAAATTTTATTCTTGGATGAACCTACGGTTGGATTGGATCCAGATGTGGCCATTCGTATGCGCGAAATCATTATGGATATCCATAGGAAATCTGAGATGACGATACTTCTCACCACCCATAATATGAAAGAAGCAGAAGGGATGTGCCAGAGGGTTGCGTTCATCAAACAAGGGAAAATTATAAAGCTGGCGACCCCCCAAGAGTTGAAGTTAAGGGCAGGGAAGGACGATTTAGAGGAGGTCTTTATCGAATTAGCCAAAGAGAGGGGAATACCCCAAAAAGAAGAGCGAGGGCAAGATCAAGATGCCTTCCCACAGAATCATCCCATTGTCAGCGAATATTTTCATTTCAGTCTAGAGATATTGAGTTTTAAATCTCTGCGCGAGTGGTTCAATCGATGTCTGGCTTTCTCTTATCGGAATTTTTTGTTTGCCTTAAGGAACGTCTTTGCCTTTGCCGAGTTGATTTTTTGGCCGGTGGTGAGTTTACTTTCGATCGGTCTTCTGGGAGACTTTTTACAACTTGGGGAAAAGGCCTTGGGGTTTGTTTTGACGGGTGCCATTGCCGGTGGGATTCTACAGGTCACTCAATTGGATGTGGCTTATAGTCTTTTATATGAGGTTTGGTCGAAGAGTATGAAACACACTCTGTTGACTCCCGTTGGAATCAGCGAGCATTTGTTTGGGTCGTGGATGATTGGGATCGTCAGGGGGGCGATCATTTTTTGCATTTTAGGACTCTCTGCCATATTTTTATTTGGTTTTCAATTTCCCCCTTTGACGGTGACCTTTGTATTTCTTTTGGGGATTTTTATGAGTTCCCTATTGTTAGGATTGCTGGTGAGTGTCTTGATTCTTATTTATGGACAGAAGGCGGAGATCACCGCCTGGATGTTTGCCTATCTTTTTATGCTCTTGGGTGGGATTTATTATCCGATTGAAACACTCCCTCAATTTTTTTATTTATTGGCGCAATGGATTCCCATCACTTACTTTTTGGAATACTTTCGCACAAGTTTTGGTTTTGAGAGTCTCCTTTCTTGGGGGTTGCTGAAAGGGTTTGGTTTGCTTTTTTTGTATTTGGTTTTAGGACTTTTAACACTGCGATTTGCCTTTCACCAGGCTCGGATCAAAGGTATCATTGTGCGATTATCCGAGTAGTTTAAAGAGAAAAGTTTTCTTGTGATTGGAGGAAATAGCTTTTAAAATGATATTAAGGAGTTTGTTTTAAAAGAGAATTATTAAACGGTCTTCAATAAATTTAAAGATAAGTTGAATTGTTTCATTAAGGTTAGGAGGATAAAGAATGCCAATAAAGGACGATAAAGCTAAAGAAATTGTGGAAAGCATTGCTAGGGAGATGGGGTTCTCACGAAAGGTCACCAGGGTTTCTTATCGGCAAGATTATCAGGATTATCAAGTTGTCTTGGATGAAAACTTTCATTGTGAGATCAGGGAAAAGCTTATCCAAACATATCTTACCAAGCAGGATGGGGATGCCAAAAGAGAGATTAAGTTTCAACTGCAACATGCCAAAGAATTCGAGGAGTGGGAGAAAGATGAGCCTCCTCCCAAAAAAGAAGATAAGATGGTTATTGATGATAAAGAGAAATATGATTTTATATAAGTATTAACGCTGTGTGCGACTTTTCCTTTCCCCTTCAAGGGAGAGGAAATTTTTTTAGAGGAGTGTTGATTTGGATTTTCTAGTCCTTGGGTTAGTGTGGTATTTTGTATTTTTATTTTCCCTGGTTTCCCATGAGGCGGCCCATGCCTGGGCAGCGATGAAATTGGGAGACCCAACCGCCTATGAGGGAGGACAGGTCTCTTTAGATCCTGTTCCCCATATTCAAAGAGAACCTTTAGGAACGGTTGTTGTTCCCATCCTCTCTTATGCACTGGGAGGATGGATGATGGGATGGGCCAGTGCCCCTTATGACATTTTCTGGGCAATCCGATTTCCCAAACGGGCGGCTTTAATGGCCTTGGCTGGGCCGGTAGCGAATTTACTTCTTATGATAAGCTCTGGTCTTTTGATACGTCTAGGGATGACTTTCGGTATTTTTCATATCCCAGGGATCGTGGATTTCACCCAGATTGTAACCGCAGAAGGGCCTTCCCTCTTTTCGGGACTAGCGGTGATTTTGAGTGTGATGTTTTCTTTAAACCTCATATTGTTTATTTTTAATCTTATCCCGTTTCCTCCTTTGGATGGCAGTGGTGTCGTGCCTCTTTTCCTTAACGAAGACATAGCCTTAAAATATTTAGAATTTATCCATCAGCCATTTTTTAGTATTCTAGGGTTATTCTTTGCCTGGAAACTCATGGATTACGTTTATTATCCATTTCACACCTTGAGCTTAAGTCTTCTGTATTTTGGGAGATAAGAGATTTATCAAAAGTTCTGTTATACTTCTTTGACTTAAGAGAAGTATTAAGAACTCATCTCCTCTTTATAAAATTTAGAAGCCATCCATGTCCCCTACTGACCCCAAAAGAGCCTTTGGCTCATTGCGATTAATTTTTTTTATTTTTCTTGCCGTCCTTGTAGCATTTCTCTGGCGTTCCTTTAATACTCAGCTTAACCCCTCCTTTTCCCCAAATCTAAGGTTTTCTTTCGCAAGTCAAAAATTCACGGAAAAAGCCACTGCATTTATTAACAGACTCATTGTCGACACTCAACAAAGAACGCAAGAATTTATTGATGACCTAGAGGTAAGGCAAAAGAACGGGGATCCTGAGAATGATCTGCATTCGAAGTCTGGCCAAACGATTAATTTAAAGTTATCTAGGATTTCTTTAAATCAGCCGTGGAAGGAGATCAAGGTTTGTTCATTTAATATAAGAATTTTTTCGAATAAAAGCCGTAATGATCAGGAGTTGGAAACCATTGCCAAAATCCTTAAGTATTATGACCTCATCGCGATTCAGGAATTGAAAGACGAGGATGTCTTAAAAAGAACAGTGACCATCTTAAAACGCATGGGATATCGCTATGACTATGTCATCTCACCACCCGTGGGAAAAATCATCAAAGAAAGGTATGCCTTTCTTTTCCGTCCGGAAAAAATTAGTCTTAAGGATCAAGGGAAAGTGTATTTAGATAAGAATGATGAGTTCCTCCGGGAACCCTTTTATGCCGAGTTTCAGGCAGGTCATTTTGATTTTCTCCTTGTGAATATTCATGTGATTTATGGAGATAATGAAAATTTAAGGCGTAAGGAAATTTTTTCCCTAGCCAAAGTTTATCGTACGTTGCAAAAGGAAAATCCTAAAGAGAAAGATATCATTCTCCTGGGAGATTTCAATTTGTCACCGGAAGATGAAGGTTTTAAAGAGTTCAAATTCTTTGAGGCGATGAGGTACCTTATTATTTCTCCAGATAAAACTACCATCACCGACACTAACCTTTATGATAACTTTTGGTTTCAACAAAATTTTGTGAAAGAATATACCGGCCAGAGCGGGGTGATCCGATTTGATGAGAATATCTTTCAGAACAATGATCGAAAAGCCAAATTAGCCGTTTCTGACCACCGGCCGATTTGGGCAGATTTTAAGATCGATATGGAAGATGATGATTAAAACAGAAATGGCGGCTGTTTTCAATAGGAAAGAGGGTTTTATGATTCGTCTCGTTAAGAAACATCCTGTTATCTCTTTTTTTGCTCTTAGCTATTTGATCAATTGGTTCGGGATAGCGGGTAACATTGCCGGGATCATCCCTCCCTTAGGAGAATGGCCGCTGGTTTATGAAAATCATCAAGTAGCCGTGATGAGAATTAGAAGAACGCTTCTTTCCTGGGCTCCCAATTTTGCCGCGATGATTGTGGTGGGATTGACAGAAGGGCGCAAAGGAATCCAAAATCTTTTGAAGCAATTTTTTCGATGGAAGGTTGGTCTTCGCTGGTGGTTGGTGACTTTAATTCTTCCCGTGATTTTGGCCGTGCTATCTATAGGGGCGGTGAAATTATCGGGTGGGGAGATGATAGGCGCGGAAGGGAAGGATTTTACCCATATATTTTTTCTTAGGTTTATGTTTTCTTTGACAACCGGGAGTATAGGAGAGGAGGCGGGTTGGCGGGGATTTGCCTTGGTTCGACTTCAAAAGCATATGGGGGCGCTCAAAGCTAGTCTGTTGATAGGTCTGGTTTGGGCCTTCTGGCACACTCCCATGTGGGTGATCCGGGGGTTAAGTTACGATTATATTTTCAACTTTTTTTTAGCTTGCATCGGTTTATCCATTTTTTATTCGTGGATCTATAATCAAAGTCAAGGGAGTCTTTTGCTGGTCGCCTTAGCGCATAACTTAACCAATGCCCTCGATAGAACCCTCTCAAGAAGCTATGGGGCAGTTGTTACGGAAAATGAATTTTTAAGTTGGTATGCGGTTTGGGTGGTGATTTTGGCCGTGATTCTAATCCTTACGACCAAAGGTCAATTAGGAGAAAGACAAACAGTTTAGTGTTGAGATATTGAAGAAATGATAAACACCGTGCTTCAAGAAGAAATCCAAACCATTGGCCGAGATCTCCTGCTATTGGCCTGCCAAGAAGAGGAGTCTTTAGTAAAAAAACATTTTTGGGAAAACGCCCTGCTGGATTGGTGCATGAAAGATGAGGATCTTAAAATCAGGTTCTTTAGATTTATTGATGTTTTCCCGCAATTGAATTCGTCAAAAGCCATCCTGCGTCATATTCGAGAATATTTTCCTTTGAATGAACAGCGTATCCCTAAGTCTATTCGCACCGGGCTTCTTCTCACCCATCCAACATTTTTGACCCAAAGAGCTTTCGCTCACATCACCCGATTGATGTTTTTAAAGATTGCCAAATTGTTTATTGCCGCCACCAAGGAAGAAGAAGCCATCCAGGTCTTGGAGGACTTAGATTCCCAAGGGGTTCTGTGTTCCATTGATCTGTTAGGAGAGAAGACCTTAAGCGAGAGGGAGGCCTCGGCTTATTTCCATCGTTATCAAGATTTGATTCGCATTTTAGGAAAGAAGAAATTAGGCAGAAAAAAACAGAACGTTTCGGTCAAGCTATCGGCCTTAGATCCCCGGTTTGATCCTGTGGATGAAGAGACAAGCTTAAGGGTGAGAAAACGCCTGCGGGAATTAATGCGGCTGGCCTTACAGGAAGATGTCTTTGTCCATATCGATATGGAAGAATATCATCTTCGCGATCTCACTTTAAAGATCGTTAAAGATCTGTGTCAGGAAAACGAGTTTAAAAATGGGCTGCCTCTGGGGATAGTCCTTCAGGCGTATCTTAAGGATGCCGAAGATGTCTTTGAGGAAATCTTAAGTTGGGCCAAAAGACTTCCCTTGCCTCTCTCGATCAGGCTGGTACGGGGGGCTTACTGGGATCAGGAAATCATGACCGCCCTCGAAAATAACTGGCCGATACCGGTGTTTACTTTGAAGAATGAGACGGACGGGATGTTTGAACATCTCCTGGAACGGATTTTGAAGGAGACATCTTTTGTCCATTTAGCGTTGGCCACCCATAATATCCGATCCATTGCTAAAACCATCGCCTTGGCGAGGTTGAATCATTTAGATGAGGGGACCTTTGAATTTCAGCTTCTTTATGGGATGGGCTTTCCCTTGATGGGTGCCCTGCGGGCTATGAATTTTTCTCCCCGAATGTATATGCCCTTGGGAGATCCGGTATGGGGTATGAGTTATCTTGTCCGGCGGCTTCTTGAGAATGTTTCTTCTCAATCCTTCGTCCGACGGGGAATTCATCAGAAGGCCGATCCAGAAGAGTTATTGGCGCCTCTTAAACCGCGCCAATATCCTGATCTAAAAAATGCGTATTCAATCGATAAAACTTATTTTACGGAACTTAAAAAAGAAAATACCTATGAAGAATGTCCGGCGCTCATGTTTTTTGATTCGAAAATACGCGAAACATTCCAGTTGACCTTAAAAGACGTACTAACCTATTTCCCCCAAAGGATCCCCTTAAGGATTGGTCAAAAGCATCTTCATAAAAGAGAAGTGATTCATACCATATCCCCTAATGACGGGCAAACGGTGATTGCAATGGCGTCCAAGGCGGATAGAAATGATTGTGCCGAAGCCATAAAATGTGCCCAACAAAACCTTTCCTCTTGGAGAAGGGTTTCGATGAAAGAGCGCTGCCATTATTTAAGAACAGCGGCTAAGCTCATGTTGGCAAAACGTTTTGAATTAGCCTGCCTTCAGGTGTGGGAGGTGGGAAAGCCTATGATCGAGGCGGATATGGATGTCAAAGAGGCCGTTGATTATTTGAATTATTACGCGCAGCTGGCCGAAGAATTAGAAGAAAGAAATTTAACGAGATCTCTTCCTCAGGAGAGAAATACCATTTCGCTAAGGCCGCGGGGGGTTTCGGTTGTCATATCCCCTTGGAATTTTCCCATGGCGATCTTAACGGGAATGAGTTCGGCGAGTCTCGTCTGCGGCAATACGGTGATTTTGAAACCCGCGGAACAGGCCCTCTTGTGTGGTTATAAGATCTTTGAATTGTTGATTGAGGCAGGAATCCCTGCCGGCGTTATTAATTTCTTAAGCGGGATGGGAGAAGAGATCGGACCGCTGCTGGTAGAAGATCCTACGGTAGCCCTGATCGCTTTCACGGGTTCTAAAGAAGTTGGACTGGATATCATTGCCCGGGCTAATAGACAGATGAATATCCAACGGCATATTAAGAAGGTGATAAGCGAAATGGGAGGCAAAAACGCTTGTATCGTGGATGAGACCGCGGATTTTGATCAGGCCATACCTGCTATCCTTGATTCTGCCTTTAGTTATGCCGGCCAAAAATGTTCCGCCCTTTCCCGTCTTATCGTTCTGGATTCGATATATGAATCTTTTATCAAAAGACTAATCGAGGCGGCCGAGAGTTTTCCGTCAGGAGACCCAACTCAAGCCTTTGTTAAATGTGGTCCTGTTATTGACCAGGTTTCTTACGAGCGGATTTTGGCCGCTCTTGAAAAAGGACGAAAAACGGGACGGCTGATCTTTCAGGGTAAAATAGAAAGGATTAAAAATGGATTTTATGTCCCTCCTGCCATCCTCACCGATCTGCCGCACGATTCTCCCCTATTAAAAGAAGAAATCTTTGGTCCGGTCCTTGTTGTGATCCGTGTCAAGACTTTTGGGGAGGCCATCCAGAAAGCCAATGAGACGGATTTTGCCTTAACCGGCGGCCTTTTTAGTCGGACCCCAACGCATATTGAACGTGGCAAAAGAGAATTGGAGGTAGGAAACCTCTACATCAATCGTTCGATGACGGGCGCGGTTGTAGGACGGCATCCCTTCGGCGGCTACAATCTGTCAGGGACGGGAACAAAGGCAGGAGGGATGAATTATTTAAAGGAGTTTGTCATCGAGCGCACGATCAGTGAGAATATCTCCCGGCATGGTTTTGCTCCTCTGGGAAAAGAATTTCCTTCTCAATAATTCATCTTAAAGAGACTATTTCACCCAAAGCGGGGGGGGGGAATCCTCCCCGTATTTAATGGTTCGAAGCGCTTCGCCCTTCGATTTTGCTTAAGGACTCGGCCTGAGCAAGTGAACGAAGTGAACGCATCGAAGGCCTTCGCTGGCTCACCACGGATTTTCGCGGCGAACCACCCTTAAGCAAACGACGAGCTTTAGCGAGGAGTGAGTCGAAGGGTTACCTCGTGAATGAAATACCACAGGCATGCAGACCGGGTCAAATGGCTGTGGTACGAATCAAAGGATCGAAGAATAAAATTGGGGCAAGAAGCGATTTCGCACTTTAAGATGGACAAGTATGTGCGGTTTGATTGGGAAGAGGTGGTGGAGTTTTATAAAGAGGATTTACAGTAACGAGGATATTTTGCAAGATCATCAGATCAATATCATTCCCGCTTTAAAAAGATAGCTCGATTGACTTTGTTCTTAATGAATAATAAAATGATGGGGATTTGTCAGGACTTATAAGGATTCCCGAAAACCGATTTTATTTCATGTGAGGTAACCGGACATGGAAGACCTTCGAAAATACCTTACCGTTGAAGAAGTTGCAAAGAAGTTGGATATCACTGAAGAATGGGTGCGTGATCTCATTGCCCGCAAAGATATCAAAGCAGTGAAAATCGGCAAGTGGCGGATTAAGCCGGAGGACCTAGCGAAATTTATTAATTCGAGGAGAAATGTTAAGAAATAGCTCAAAGGATCCGTCGATGTCCACGTTATTGATTAAACAGTCTCCTAAGAAGGGCGTAAAAAATGAACGATGAATTTCAGATATCTTTATATTTCTTATCGGCATTGAGCCAATCCATGGCAGCCTTGCTTGCAATTGGAGGGGTTTTTGCTATTTATCAGTTTCAAAAAATAGAAAATCAGATCGATCACACCTGTAATGCATTTAAGAGCTATGTTAAGGAAACCCAGCCAGGGATTAATCAAAATGAGCCTGCTCGCTGGTTAAATAAAGACGTTAAAGTTCAGCTTTTATGCCATTTTAAAGCATTAAAGGATGCAAATCCCATTAATCTATTAGATGGATTTGTAGACTATTTTACCCAACTAGAATCCCAAGAAGATTTTGCTGCAAAATTGAAAAACTGGCTTTGGATTCCCACTATATCAATAGGTTTAACCTTTTTGTGGGCTCTGCTTGCTTTAAGCCGAGTGCCACCATCCGGTTTAAGCGACAAAATGTTGATGATTATGTTCGGTATAGGCGCGTTTGCGCTTATCTCGTTAATTGGATACATTTTTATTGTAATTCGCGGTCCCCGAGAGTTTGTTTTTAATAATCCTCAAAAAAGCGTGAAATACGATTATGGAAAAATTTTAATTGATTTATTTCCGACGATAATGAACTATAATCTATCCAGTCAAACCACTTCCGCAGAAAATACACTAAATGTGAAGTTTGTGCGTTATGCCAAAAGGAACCCGAAATATTCAAGTTCTCTTCGAGGGAAGTCATCTGACTCACTTCGGGGGAATGTTGTTGATTCATCGTTTTTGCAAAAGAATCAATTTGAAAAAACGGATTCAAGACAATATCCGTATGTATCAACAAAACCAAAAATATCATTCTTCGGAATTGATCGTAGCTTTGTTGTACGCGATCATCATGGGACTCAAACGGATCAACAAGACCGAGATATTGCAGTACAACGGATTTTTCCTGGAGATTCTTGGGTTGAGTTGTTTCCCGGAACAAACGACGTTGCGAAGATTTTTGAAGCGATTGAGTCCGCAGACGATCCGGCAATTGGCCAGACTGCACGACAGTCTGCGCGCGTATCTGTGGGAATTGCCCAAGAAGCCCACCAGCCTGACCTTCGATATCGATTCGGTGGTGATTACGATTTACGGCAAGCAACAAGGCGCTCGGGTTGGATACAATCCCAAAAAGAAAGGACGATGTTCGTACCATCCGTTGTTTTGCTTCGAGGCGCACCGGCAGGAATTCTGGCATGGAACCCTGCGTCCGGGCAACGCCAGTTCCTCTACGGGAATCATCGCGTTCTTGAAGATTTGTCTGGCCAAAGCGCCGTCGGATATCGCCCGAAGCCGCATTCGTTTTCGCACGGATTCTGGATTTTACGGATAAAGAACCATCCAATTCCTCGACGAGTCTGGTTGCGGTTACATGATCGTGGCCAAAGAATACTCTCCGATCAAGATTCAGGCGCAGCAGTGCCGATTCCAAAAATTCCAAAACGGCTGGGAAGTCGGCGAATTCTTCGCGAACATCAATCAAAAGTGGAACAGCCCGCACCGCTTTATCGTGGTGCGGCGCCCCATTCCCGAAGACCCGCAGGAAGCCAAACAACTCAAATTGTTCAAAGACACCAAATACATCTATCATATCTTCGTCACCAATCTCAAAATGTCTCCCTGGCGAGTTTATCTGTTCTATTGTCCCCGAGCCACCATCGAAAAAAACAATCGCGAATTTCTTTACGATTATCCTCTCGCCAAGATTCCTACTCATACTTGGAGTTCCAACGTCGCTTTTTTCCAATTGCTTTTGTTCTCGGCCAATATTGTTCATTGGTTCAAGAGACTTTGTCTGCCCCAAGAATATTTGACCGCCACCTTGGATACGATTCGCACCGACTTCCTGGTTCTTCCGGCCAAGTTGACCAATCGCGGTCATCAAAAGATGTTGATTCTTCCCAAAGATTATACTCAGCGCGAAGAATTCGAAGAGGCCTTGCGCAAAATCCAAAAATTGCGTCTGCCCAAAAATTTCCGTTTTTGCAAGTAACTTATTCAACGCTCTCGACGACCCAACTCGGGGAAATTGCGTTTTCACGCATTTTTGAGGATAATCCTATTATTGGCAATGATACTGAGTTGAACAAACTACGGGAACAGTATCTTAAGGAAAAGGGCGAAGAAATGTTACAGCAATATTCAAGGCTCAAAAATAACCTGGGAAAAAGTTTGGAAAAACTTGTGCATGGAGAAAGAGCCGCAATGGATGGAAAGTTTTTGGAAAAAGCTGTACAGATTTGTACAATAGGGGCTTTTCTTTTGATTTTCTGGCAAATTCGGGAAGGAAATGAGCAGACAAAACTCTTTAGAGGACAGGTGTCCAGCTTGAACAAAATCCTTGTTTTCCAACTGGCAGATCGGTGCTTGTGGCCATATTACGATGGAGGAGATCGTGCGAGTTATTTCACCTTGTTAGATATGAAAGTGACAATTGACGATCGAAGTTTAAAAAAAGTAATCGAAGGCAAATTGAAAGAAATTAAAGAGCGTTATCAAGTCAGTGAACGATTCGTAAGCCAACAACGAGCGGTATGTAAACTAAATGTACCTCATTGTACTGAGACGGAACAACCAGGTGATTTTACATTGAAAAATGTTTTAGACCACATGAAATATCCGGAGCCTATTTCTAGGGCGCGAGCGGCCTATCTTTTAGGTACAGATAAAAAATATTTAGAGGAATCAATCAAAAAGGATAACGAAATCCAGTTTTCTGATATATTGAAAGAGTTGATTAAGCATATTGATGAAAACCAGGAAACCAGTCTGCTTGTTAGCAAGACAGCGCTCGATAGTTTTGTTAATCTTACAGGTTATCGTAGGAATGATGTGTTTGATTTCGCAGGAGCATTAGAATACGGAAAAAATCAACTCAATTTAAAGGAATAATTTTTATGACCGAGCTTATTTGGGATGGGAAATATACGGACGGGGAAATTTTAAATTTGTATGGTTGCTGTACTATTGTAGGGTCTGCTGAAAAAAGATTTTTGGGCTGTTGAGCCGACGCACCTCTACGAAGAAAACCTTTTGTCTTGCTTTTTTAATCCACGCGGGCCAGAGCCACCTTAAGGTTCTTGGCCAAGAATCCCATCCTCACCCACATCTGACTTCCCTCTGGATAGTGGTAGCGTATTCCCTGGCCGCCGTAATGCTCCTTCACATTCCCGATATCGCCTTCAATCCGATTTCGTTCCCGCTGCTTGCATTTGACATATTGCTCCTGGCGGAGACTCTCTTCGCTTTTTCGTCCCAGCGGCTTAAACGCTGCTCGAACCTCTTGCTCTTTGAGCATGGCTCGATTCTCTCGATTGCCATACAATTGATCTCCCGTCACCAACGGCGGCTTAACCCCAAATCGTTTTTCATAATTTTCGATTTGTTTCTTGACGATCTCTGTCTTCGCCTCCGAATAATTCTCATGCCGGAACTCATCAACAAAGGTAAACCCATCCACATGACTTAAACTCACCTTCGGCCCAAATTCTACTTCTTTGCCGCCGCCTTTCCCACGTTTGATCGGCCGCACATACTCCCGCCACCAGCTCACAATTCTCTCCTCAACCCTGTTGACCTTCTGGGTATACATGCGGTATTGCTGCTCATAGATGATCCTTGCCGTCTTCAGCCGTTCTTTCACTTCTTGACGGGCCAGATATTCTATCTCTTCAATTCTTCCCTCCAACTGAGCGATGTTCCGATGGACAAATTGCAGCATCTGCTTCTTTGTCCTCTCGATCATCTCTTTCGTCTTTTGCTTCTTCTTCGCAAAACTCAAATACACTCTCCTTGCCTTGCGCCTGTACGTCCGTATTTTTTCCCCGGTCCTCCGGCTGATCTCTTTGAGCCATCCCACCACCCACTCCCGCACATCGTTGAGCAACCCAATGTCATTGGGATATTTGATCTTCTCTGGCATCACCGTTGCATCCACCAGTACCCCTTTGGCTCGGATTATCTTCTTTTCTATCAAAACTCGATAGGTTTTATCCTCCAGCGCCTTCACAAACTCAGGACCCAATCGCTTGCGGATTTTCGTCAATGAACTCGAATTCAACTGCTCGCTCGTCACAAATCCTTCAAAACTGCAGAACGCCTGCCAGTACACATTCTCCTGCAACTCGAAAATTACTTCCCGGTCACTCTTATTGCTCATATGCTTTAACAAAAACAACCCCAGCACTAATCGCCCATCCAGGCCCGGCCGCCCCTTATCTGAAAAATATTTCGCATACTCGCCTTCCAGTTCTCCCCACGGTATCATCCCCTTGATCTTTAACCATCGATTCCCTTCCTCCAGATGCCCTCCAAACGGCATCAGCTCCTTGAACAGATAATTCTCATCTCGATCTTTCCCTCGATACATGGCCTCCCCTTTTTTTTAAAAAGTGCAAGCTTTTTAAGCCCTTTTTCCTCTTTCCCCTGCACTTTTTTTATCTTCCTGCCATGTATTTTATCCCATTTATCGTCGACAGTATACCCCTATTTCGCTTTTTTCAGCAGACCCTACGTAAGGTTTGATTGGGAGGCGGTGGTGGAGTTTTACAGAGAAGATTCACAATGAAAGTTTCAAATTGTTATTGCAGGTTACAATATTGCGCTTTAGTTGTAAAAAAATTTGGCCAAGCCCGCATGGAGATAGCTGTTGACTTTATCCTTGATGAACAATAGAATGATGAGGATTTATCTGGACTTATAAGGATTCCCGAAAACCGATTTTATTTCACATGAGGTAAATGGCATGGAAGACCTTCGAAAATATCTTACGGTAGCAGAGGTTGCAAAAAAATTAGATATCACTGAAGAGTGGGTGCGTGATCTCATTGCCCGTAAAGATATCAAAGCGGTAAGAATCGGCAAGTGGCGGATTAAGCCGGAAGATTTGGAAAAATTTATTAATTCGAGAAGAAATATCAAGTAAAAATATGGACACCCAATTTATAACAAATCAAGACAAGCTTTTATCGGATGTTGTTAATAACATTTTGCCCTCATCTCAAAGATTATATTTTCTTGTCGGTTATTTTTATTTTTCTGGTTTCGAAGAAATTTATAAGAATCTGAAAGATAAAGAAGTGAAAATATTGGTTGGACTTGAAATCGAGAGAGATATTGCTAACAAAATCCGCGAATTTGAAACTATCAGTGAAAGAAATATTCCCCGGGGATCAATCCGCGATAGCTATTATAAATCGCTTGTCGAGCTTTTTAATGACACAGGTTTTTTTGATTCAAAAGAAAAACAGGAAGCTTTTAAGTTATTTCTAGAGAAAATCAAAGAAGGCTCGTTAGAGATCCGCAAGACATTACACCCTAATCACGCCAAGCTTTATATCTTCGAGAATAAAAAAGAATTTAGTCAGAATGGGGAGTTCCCGGGTACGGTTATTACAGGATCTAGCAATCTTTCCCGAGCAGGGTTGCGAGGCCGTTTTGAAATAAATGTTATCTCCCGTGATTCAAGAAATTATAATGAAGCTTACAAAATATTTAAGACTCTCTGGGATGAGGCTGTTGCGATTGCAGATAAAAATATCTTCAAAGATTTTGTTAGTGAGGTCGTAGAGAAGATTTGGCTGGATAAGCTACCCAAACCATTTCTGTTGTATGTCCGTGTTTTAGAGGAATATTTTTCAGAGAATAAAAAAGACTTTGTAAGACTCCCGGCAGAAATCACAAGAAATAAATACATTAATCTGAAGTACCAGATAGATGCCATCAAAAGAGCTATTCATATTTTAGAGCGCCACAACGGTGTCATCATTGCCGATGTCGTCGGTTTAGGTAAAAGTATCATTGCCTCTGCCATAGCGCATAATTTAAATCTCAAAGCAATTGTTATTGCGCCTCCGCATCTTCGTTATCAATGGGAAGATTACCATAATGAGTTTGAATTCCATGCCCGTATTTATAGCAGTGGAAAAATTGAAGAAGCTTTGAAGGAATTAGAACGAGATGAGCAGAAATTGATCATCATTGATGAAGCGCATAAGTATCGTAATGAATTAACCTCAGATTATGCCAACCTACATAAACTTTGCCAGCGAAATAAGATTATGCTTTTGACAGCCACACCTTTTAATAATCGTCCTCAAGATATTTTTTCGATGGTCAAGCTCTTTCAAATTCCTACCCGGTCGACAATTCAAACTGTCGACAATCTGTCGTTTCAATTTAAGCGGTTAATTTTGGAGTATAAAAAAGTAAAAGAATCTCAAACAGATAAAAAAACAAGTGATACAGCTGTTAAGGCTCATCTCAAGCAGGTTGCAGATGAGATCAGGAACATTCTTTCTCCATTAGTCATCAGACGCTCAAGGTTAGATCTCGAGGCCATCGATGAGTACAAAGAAGATCTAAAAGATCAGAAAATTTCATTCCCAGAAGTCAAGCCGCCAGAAATTCTAGAATATAAACTCGATGATTTAAACGATCTATATTGTGAAACATTAGAAATTATTGCTCCGGAAGATGAGGGGAAAGGTTTCGTAGGTGCCCGGTATAAGCCGACCAGTTATATAAAAGATTTTGAAAAATACAAAGAGCGCATTGCTAAAGAAATGGGAGTTGATGAGCGTCTTTTAAAACAAATTCAAGTTAACTTAGCCATATTCATGAAAAGATTGCTTGTCCGTCGGTTCGAAAGCTCGATGTATGCATTTAAGACAACACTTGAATCTTTAATAAACCAATCAAAGCTTATCCATGAATGGTATGTAAAGGTTGGTAAAATTCCTATTTATAAAAAAGGTGCTTTGCCGGATATTGGATCTTTAATGGAATCCATAGGAGAAGATTTAGAAGAGGAGCTTAAGGATACCACTTTGGAAAAAGAATTGGCAGAGCATATCGAAAAAGGTTTGTGGCTCATTGATAAAAAGGAACTTCGAAAAGGCTTTGTTGAAGACGTCGAAAAGGATATTAAGATTCTTGAGCAGATTAAAGAAAGATGGTTTGGTCAGGGATTTCCAGATGACCCGAAGATAAAGTATTTTACAGAAGTGATTCAGGAAAAAATAAAAGCTGATCCGGAACGAAAAATTGTCGTTTTCACAGAGTTTGCAGATACAGCTGACTATCTGTACAAATCCCTCAAAAATAAATTGCGAATTTTTAAATATTCCTCCGAAGACTCTAGCGAAAAGAATAAACAAATCATAAGAGAAAATTTTGACGCTGGGAACAATTTACAGAAAAATGATTACGATATCTTGATTGCGACCGATGCCATCTCGGAAGGTTTTAATCTGCATCGAGCTGGGACGGTGTTTAATTATGATATTCCTTATAACCCAACTCGAGTCATTCAACGTGTTGGCCGTATTAATCGTATCAACAAAAAAGTTTTTGATGAGCTGTTTATTTATAACTTTTTTCCTACTGCAATCGGGGAAAAGGAAACGAAAATTAAACAGATATCAACTCTGAAAATCGCCATGATTCATGCTCTCTTTGGCGAGGATACGAAAGTCTTAACCAAAGAGGAAGAGCTCGAATCTTATTTTGCAAAGCAGTTGAAAGAGGCATTGAAGAGTCAAGAGGAATTGTCCCCAGAAGTGAAGTTTGAGAATTTTATTAAAAATTTAAGGTCTTCCGATCCTCAAACAATTGATGAGGCGTTAAGCATTCCTAAGCGGTGCCGAATACGCCGTACTGTAAAGAAGGATCGCAAAGGCGTTTTAGTGTTTGGAAAGAAAGGGGAAGAATATGCTTTTAAATTTGGCTCAAAGCCGGACGATTGTGCCCCGCTAGGGATATCCGAAGCTCTAAAACTTTTTGAGGCTTCTGTTTCTGAAAGCGCTGATAAAACATCAGAAAAATTTGAAAAAATTTACGAAAGCATAAGCAAGAATCTGTTCTCAAAGAAAAGTGAAGTCGCCTTAGATAGAGGGAAGGTAGATGCAATTAATAAAATCGAAGCTTTAAAAGCAAAACTTCCAGAGAAGCGCGATTATATTGAAGACCTTTTGTATGTTTTAAAAGATTTGGATGCTTTGCCGGATCGATTTGCGAAACTTATTAGAGCTATTGAGCTAAAAAATTTTATTGAAGATTTTAATGAACTTAAGGATGAGGTCCCGCATGCTTATCTTTTAAATATCATAGAACGAGAAAAACAGATCGACGAAGGTAAAGAATCTTTAATTCTTTCAGAAGAGCTAATTTAAACATGGATTTCAAGTCACCTTATAATCGCCAGCAGTATATTTCTTTTTTTAGAAACCATCTTTTGCCGGAAGATTTTGAGGAACACGAAGAGAAAGTTGCTGTCAGCTTCCAGCCGCAATTTCTGCAAAATATTTTTAAAATCGGAGAAGTGCCCTCCCTAGAACTCCATATCTATGAAATTGATCATGTTTCTGAGAATGATCCACGGGTATCTATTTCCCGGGAGTCCTTTCGTTTGTTGGCACAATACGGTGTAAAACGTGCCTTGATTGTTTTTACTTCAAGAAAATCTCAAAATTATCGCCTATCGTTAGTTACTATTGATTTAAAGTGGGAAGAAGGTAAAAGAGTCCAGAAAGAATATTCAAATCCTCGTAGATATTCTTTTTTTCTTGGTCCTGATACCAAGACACATACTCCAGAACAATATTTAATCAGTAAAAATAGAATTAAGGATTTCGATGACCTTAAAAATAGATTTTCAATCGAAGTTGTTAACAAAGAGTTTTATACCGAAATTGCTCGCCTATTTACTCAACTTGCCGGTGGAAAACGTGAAATCGGCAGAAAAACGATTGATGCCGGAAGTGGTTATCTCAAACTTCCCTCAACGATTGACGACACAACACGTAAAGAATTTACGGTTCGGCTTATAGGCCGTTTAGTTTTCTGCTGGTTCTTAAAGAAAAAAGTTTCAGAAAAGGGAGTATCTTTACTTCCAGAAGATTTACTTTCTTCAAAGGGACTTAGTGGAAATAAGAACTTTTATCATGCAATCCTTGAGCCGCTTTTCTTTGAAGTTTTGAATACCATGGTAGAAAGGCGTGATAAAAAATATAAAGTCATGCCTTGGTCGCAGATTCCCTTCTTGAATGGTGGACTTTTTACTCCACACCACAATGATTTTTATGAAAAAGATTCCAAGGGGAATCCAAGAATAGCTTTTAATTTGGTTGTCCCAGATGAATGGTTAAAAGATCTTTTTGCGGTCTTTGAAACATATAATTTCACCATAGATGAAAATACATCCGTAGACGTTGAGCTTTCCATTGAGCCTGAAATGCTAGGCAGGATTTTTGAAAATCTTCTGGCAGAAATCAACCCCGAGACCGGTGAAACAGCACGTAAAGCGACTGGAAGTTATTACACGCCCCGTCCAATTGTAGAGTATATGGTGGATGAGAGTTTGAAACAGTATCTTTTGACCAAAACTAACCTTCCGGAAGAAAAAATATCCGCGCTTCTTACCTATGACGATTCGGATTCTGATTTGAGTGAAAAGCAAAGGCAAGTGGTTATCGAGGCGCTGGATACGATCAAGATTATCGATCCGGCTTGCGGTAGCGGGGCATTTCCTATGGGCATACTGCAAAAGATGCTTTTGATTTTGCAGAAAGTGGACCCGGATTCTCAAAATTGGCTTGATAAGAAACTTTCTTCCATACAAGACGCCACGCTTCGTAAAGATCTGAAAACCAAACTCAAGGCCGACAATTTCAATTACATCCACAAACTCGGTATTATCCGTGATGCCATTTACGGTGTAGACATTCAGCCGATTGCCGTAGAGATATCCAAGCTCCGATTTTTCTTGTCATTGATTGTTGACGAAAAAGTAAATGACACAAAAGAAAATCGTGGTATAGAACCTCTTCCCAATCTTGAATTCAAATTTGTTTGCGCGAATAGTTTGATGGGATTGCCTAAAAGAGATACCCAGCAAACTCTGTTTGAATCCGATGAGGACATAAAAACTCTTAAAAATTTACGCGATGAGTATCTTCGCAGTTTTGGTGAAGAGAAAAGAAAAATCGAAAAAAAATTTCAAGAAGTTCAGAGTCGAATGTTCAAACACAGCTTGGGCTGGGGTGGGCAGGACTCACAAACATTGAAACTCTCGCAATGGAATCCTTTTTCTGAAGATCCCTGTTCATGGTTTGATTCGGGTTGGATGTTTGGTCTTGTTGATGGATTTGACGTTGTGATCGCTAACCCGCCTTACGGCGCTGATCTCGAAGAAGATGATATAGAAAAACTTGCAAATAATTATGAGTTCTATGACCGGCAAAAAAATTCTGCATCATTTTTTCTTGAATTAGCGGCTAGATTAACATCCCCAAAAAGAGGAGTGATTACCTATATCGTCCCAAAGTCTCTATCGTTCTCAGAAGGTTGGAAGAAGACACGAGATCTTGTTTCAATAAATAATCGTTTGATTGCAATTGTTGATGTAAGTAAAGCGTTTGAAGACGTATTGCTGGAACAAGTGATTGTCTGCTTTCGCGCCCAAAAACCATCCACCGCCTATTCATTTGCGGTTGGAGAAGGATGGTCTTCTACCGTCTCGATATTTTCAGCTCTAAGTAATGAGCTTATCAGCCAACTCGACCTCTTGCCCGTTTATATTGATCGAGATAAGACCGTAATCTATAAAAAATTAAAAAGCAATTCGATAAGTTTGTCCCAAGTATCCGATACATTCCGGGGATTACCAATCCAGAAATTGGTATCCAAGAGAGGTAAGGATATTTTGAGAGGGAAAAACATTGGAAAATATTCAGTATATGGTGACATTGATAAGGTAACGCTTGACGCCAAAAGTGCAAAAAAGGCTCAGGAGATCATGAAGGATAAAATCATTTCACAAAGAATTGTTGCACATGTGATTAATCCTGTTGAACGGATTATTATCATGGCAACGATTGATACGAAGCCGTATTTAACTCTTGATACCGTGATGAATACAATCATCAAGGATTCTAGATTCCAGATGAAATATATCTTGGCTTTGCTTAACTCTACACTTGCCAGTTGGTTTTATTATTGGTTTGTTTACAACCGGGCGATACGAACGATGGATTTTGACAAATATTATATTGGTAAACTTCCCATTAAGAATATTACCAGTGCTGAACAAAAATCATTTTGTGTGGTCGTGGACAAAATTCATGGTCTCAACCACGAAGATGATGAAAAGAGGCAAGAACTGATGAGGCGTATTGACCAAATGGTCTATGACCTTTATGACCTCATAAAAGAAGAAATTAATATTATAGAAAGTTCGGCAAAATAAAAAAGGAGTAACGAAAATGATAACAAAACTTATAATCAGGAATTTTAAATTATTTGATCATGTCGAAATTGAATTGGGCAATCCGGTAGTTTTTATAGGCCCTAACAATTCTGGAAAAACTTCAGCTTTGCAAGTCTTGGCTCTTTGGGATATAGGACTAAAGCGCTGGTTAGAGAAGAGAAAAGGATCCCAAGCTCCTAAAAAACGATCCGGCGTCACAATCAACCGCCGGGACTTAATAAGTCTACCTGTACCTGATGCGAATTTGTTGTGGCATGAACTGCATGTGCGTGATGTCCAGAAAAAGAACGGTAAACAAGCAACAAAAAATATTCGTATTGATGTAACTGTTGAAGGGATAACCAATGAAAAAGTCTGGAAGTGTGGCCTAGAATTCGATTATTCAAACTCAGAGTCGTTATATTGCCGCCCTTTGGGTTTTGGGAGCGATAAAAATCAAATGAATATTCCTGAAGAAATAGAAAATATTTCGATAGCTTTTTTGCCTCCCATGTCTGGGCTCGCGGCTAATGAGAATAGGCTTGACCGCGGCGCAATCAATGTGCGTATTGGAGAAGGACGCACCGCTGAGGTTCTTCGCAATCTCTGTCATATTATTTGTGAAAAAAATAAGACAGCTTGGGAAGAATTGGTGGAAAAGATGAAATCACTTTTTGGAGTAATATTAGAGGAGCCACTATATATTCAAGAGAGAGGTGAGATAGTCATGAGTTTCAAAGAAGAGGGCTTGAAACTCGATCTATCTTCTGCTGGTCGAGGATTACAGCAGACTCTATTACTGTTGGCTTATATGTATTCTAACCCGGGGTCAATATTATTACTTGATGAACCAGATGCACATTTGGAAATTTTACGGCAAAGACAAATATATACGCTTTTGACCGAGGTTGCGAGAAAAAATAACAACCAAATTATTGCGGCCAGCCATTCTGAAGTTTTGTTAAACGAAGCGGCTGAAAAAGATGTTGTTATTGCGTTTCTTGGTAAACCTCACCGGATAAATGACCGAGGGGCACAATTGCTTAAATCTCTTAAAGAGATAGGATTTGAAGATTATTATTTAGCCGAGCAAAGGCAGTGGGTTTTATATTTGGAAGGTTCAACGGATTTAGCCATTTTACAAACATTTGCGGAAGTCTTGGGATGTGGTGAGGCGGTTAAGATATTAGAATGCCCTTTCGTGCACTATGTTGGGAATCAGCTTAGTGAAGCAAAAAAACATTTTTATGGGATTAAGGAGGCGGTCCCTAATTTTAGGGCGATTGCTATTTTTGATAACCTTCAGCAGAATGTTGATAAAGAGAATAATTTTGAGATTCTCCAATGGACTAGAAGAGAGATTGAAAACTATTTGTGTGATCGAGAGACCCTGAATGCCTACGCAACAGAGGTTGAGCATAAGGAAACAGCAGGGCCCCTTTTTAGTCAGGCAGAGACTCAGAAAAGAATAGATGGTATGAATGAATCTATTGAAGAAGTGGAAAAAGCGATGGAAACCTTAAAGAAGGGATCACCGTGGGAAGTAGGCACTAAAGTTAGCGAGGATTTTTTACCATTTGTATTTGAAAAATATTTCAAAAAATTAAAATTGCCCAATGTTATGCTCAAGAAGAATTATCATGTCCTGGCAAGGTATATTTCTAAAGATAAAATTGATAATGAAATTAAAACAAAATTGGATGCAATAGTTAAAGTTGCTAAGGGTTGATATAAGCTTCAAAACTTTAACAAAATTTATCGACTCTAATATTCGACCACCATTGAGGCTATGGGTCCTTCGATGTGGGGTCGGGGCTTGCGGGTCGGGCGAGGAGGCGCATGTTGTCAGTGGTTCGACGCGCTCGTCCGCCTAAGGCAGACTCACTTGCTCACCACAAGTGATACAAAATTTTGAAAAATCGATGTCATGTGAAAAAAAATTGAATTATGGGAATTGAGGTGAGGCTTGAATAAGGAAATATCACCAAGCATAGGAATATCTGAATCAACTACCATCGAGTGGAAGCCATCGCTGTCGCAAATCCATGAGATCATCGAAAGCATCACGGCTTTCGCCAATACCGATGGCGGACGATTGTTTGTAGGCATATCGAAGACTGGGGAGGTTCAGGGTGTTCAGATCGGTAAGGGTACTGTTGAAGGATTGGTCAACCGTATCGCTCAACATACTGATCCAAAGATCCAGCCGAAGATCACGGTCAAAAAAATTGAAGGAAAACAGATTATTGTAATCGAGGTTAAACCGTCCAAGGATAAATTGGTCTTGGCTGACGGTCGTCCGTATAAGCGCGTCGGTCCTTCGACCCGGCAGATGGGCAAAGATGAGTATGAGGAGAGAATCTTTGAGAAGCAGAAAAGATTTACTGTCCCTGCGAAAACAACGATTAAGGACGCGTTATTACGGCTCAATCTTTTACACGGGGGAAAATTAATCAATACGGCAATTCTACTTTTTGGCAAGGATCCGCAGAAATTTTTTGTTCAGGCGAAAATTCGCCCCGGGAGACTCAAGGGAAAAGACAGCCACGATTTTCTTGATATGAAGATTCTGGAAGGGACGATCCCGGAGCTTCGCGAGAAAGCCTTGCAGTTCATAGCCGAGCACACCAAGCACGCGGTCTTTTTTGATGCCAATCAGAGGTTCGATAAATGGGAATATCCGCAAAGAGCTTTGGAAGAGGTCTTAAATAATGCCTTGGCGCACAGGGATTATTGGTCAAATGCGGACATCCATTTGGAAATTTATGATGATCGAATTGAGGTCTGGAATCCCGGGGAGTTGATCAAGCCGCTCACTCCTGAACAGCTTTAAAAAAAAGCACAAGTCAATTCCGCGCAATCGATTCCTTGCCGAGAGGTTGTTTTATATCAAATACATTGAACATTGGGGCAAAGGGACGAACCGTATGATTGAAGATATGCGTAAAGAAAAACTTGCGGATCCGATTTTTGAAGAGTTATCCAGCGGCCTTAACGTGACGCTTATGGGCCCCGGCAAGGCGTTTGAAAAGGCCATTGAAGATCAAAAACTGCATAGGCTGGATTTGAATGCACGGCAGAAGAAAGCGATTGAGTATTTAAAAGCACATAATTCCATAGATCGCCGAACATATGTGGCTTTAAATAAAGTATCGACGAAAACAGCATATTTGGAACTCACCGATCTTGTCGAGAAGGAAATTTTGCTTAAGAAAGGGGAAGGCCGATCCGTTACTTACAGTTTTAAGGGGTAACGATTAGGTAACGATTAAAAGGTCCCAGAAAAGTACCCAGAAAAGTGACCAGAGAGGTTCCCAGAGAATAGGGCGGGCATTGGGAAGTGCACGATTGAGGTAGGTAGTCAGAAAAGGTGGTCAGAAATTGACCTCCAAGCAGAGAGCAGTATTAGATTTGATCAGACAGAATCCTTTTGCTTCAAGAAAAGAGCTTTCTGAAAAGTTAGGCATTAATGAATCGGCGGTTCAAAAACATTTGGATGCCTTAAAAAAGAAAGAGGCAATAAATCGTGTTGGTCCTGATAAAGGCGGACACTGGGAGGTATTGAAAGAAGCATAGTTTATCGGAAATTTAACGGCAACAAAGGCAGGCATTGAGAGGTAGCTTCAAGGGGTATGTGGTGGCAACATTTGGAGTGTAAAAAGTAAGCCCTCTATAGCTAGGTGAGTTTCCTTACGCACGGCGGCCGGTTTCACTTACAAAAATGAGAAAATCCGCAGGGAAAGGCGCCAAGAAAGTCCTAGAATCTTTAAGAGTTTTGGTTAAAATAAGGAAGAAAGTCATGTTCGGCTGAGATATTCCAAGCGAAAGGATTTCTTATGAGTATTAAATTTGATCGACAGCATTTGAAAGATTTTATCCAGGATAAAGAACTCGATGCGTTATCTCCTATGATTCAAAGGGCGCATGACGATTTGACCAATAAAAAAGGCAAAGGCAGTGAATTCGCCGGGTGGGTGGACTTACCCAGCCGCATAGAGGATTCCTTTTTAAAAGACTTAAATAAATTGGGACAAGAAGTCAGAAAGCATTCTGATTGTCTGGTGAGTATAGGGATCGGCGGATCTTATTTGGGGATCCGGGCGGCCATTGAGTTCTTGGGTGGGAAAATAAAACTACCCATTCATTTTGCCGGTCACAATATGAGTGCGGATTATTTTTACCAACTGTTAAACCAATTAAAGAATCAAAACCTCACGGTTATTGTCATTTCAAAATCAGGGACCACCACGGAACCCGCCTTGGCCTTTCGGGTGATTTATAAGGCCATGCAAAAGAAATATACTAACAAGGAGTTAAAAAAGCGGATTATCTGCATTACCGATCAAAAAAAAGGGGCTTTACGGGCCTTTGCCGATCAGAATGGTTATCAGGCCTTTGCCATTCCTCCGGATGTGGGAGGAAGATTCTCCGTATTAACCCCGGTGGGGCTTGTTCCTCTGGCTATTGTCGGTATTGATATTAAGAGTTTAGTGGAGGGGGCGCAGTTTGGACAAAGTGAATACGCCAACTGCGATCTTGAAAAAAATTCGGCTTATCTTTATGCAGGCTTAAGGTATCTCCTTTATCAAAAGGGTAAGGTGATAGAAATGCTCTCTTCATTTTATGATCATTTGTTTTATCTAGCGGAATGGTGGAAACAACTCTTTGCCGAAAGTGAAGGGAAAGAGGGAAAAGGGATCTTTCCTACCTCCCTTATCCTTTCCACAGATCTTCACTCCTTAGGACAACTCCTCCAAGAAGGACATCGAAACATGTTTGAAACCTTTCTTATGATTGATGAACCACGGTATAAATTAACTATTCCCCAAGATAAAGATAATTGGGATGATTTTAATTGTGTCGCCGGAAAGGATTTGGATTTTGTTAATAAACAGGCCTATAAGGCAACTGCCGCCGCCCATTACGAGGGCGGGGTTCCTAACATGACGTTAAGCGTGTGCAAAGCGGATTGTTTTCATTTAGGCCAATTGTTTTATTTTTTTTCAAAGGCCGTGGCTATCTCGGGGTATCTTTTAGGGGTTAATCCTTTTGATCAACCCGGAGTGGAGGCTTATAAAAGAAAGATGTTTTCTTTGCTTGGGAAACGGGGTTAAGAATGGCTAACTTGAAATTTCTTAAATTTAAAATTCCAGTCCAAGCTACCGAGAAAAAGATACAGAAGGAAAATAAGAAGATTCTCCTCAAGGGGCTTGTTTTTATTATGGCTTCCTTTATCTGTATCGTTGGAATTTTTAAATTTATGATCGATTTACAGAGAGAAAAGTCACAAGAGGTCGAAAAACTTAAAGAAAAACTTACTCAGTTGAACTCAGAAAGGGACATCATTGAGCGCAAAGTTGCAGATTTAGAACAGGCGGTTGGGACTTCCATTGATCTTAAAAAAATCCTCTTTGAAGCTGAGAAAATTTATGGATCAGAGGAAAAGTCCCGTAAAGACGGATATCTGTGGGTTGACCGTCATTCGATGAATCTCATCGTGACTTTGGGTGCTATCCACGGTCTTAGTCCCGGAGATCTTCTTTCCGTTTATGAAGGCGATAATAAAATTGGGCTTGTCAGAGTTGAAATCCCTCTGGATGTTATTTCCTATGTTCAACCTGTCAACAAATCGATCAACCAACTTGAGCAGGATTATTATCGTGTGGCCATTGAACAATGAATGATTTGAAAAGATGATGCAAAAAACTCTTAGCTATCGTTATCAGTTCTGAATTCTGATCTCTGATGATCTCATTCTGATATTCTGATAGTCTGGATTCTAAATCGTTTTCTTTATTAACTGGGTAAGGCGATTGCCAGAAGATCAGGATATCAGATGGAGAATTCAGATTATCAGAAAACCAGATGATAAAGACACTGATCGTTCAGGTAGTGTCAAAAGTTCTATGAAGAATCCATATAGCAAGGGGTTGAAGATATG
>CAYJXI010000030.1:0-33214 GCA_964374105.1 uncultured Planctomycetales bacterium | reverse complement strand
GAGTTCGACATACCGTCAAAGGTAGCGCGCCTGGGAGGAATTGAACCTCCAACCCCTAGTTCCGTAGACTAGTGCTCTATCCATTTGAGCTACAGGCGCATAGGTCCACAAGCGATTTTTAGAGCAATCTACGCTCTGCCCTGTCCAGAGTCATGCCCAAGGACAGCGCATAATCTTTCTTATTTTCAATAGAAACCTCTACACTCCAAAGACTTTAAATACCCTTTAAAAGGAATTATTAAAACAAGGTGTGGGTCTTTTCGTAACTGATCAAAAATTTGCTAATTTAATGGCAGTATTATAACAGGCAGGAAGAATATGGCAAGAATGTTTAAGGCTTTGACTAATTATTCTGATTTGAGATTTGAGACAGCTAAGAGTTCATTGGCAAAATATTTTACAAATTTGGCGGCGTCATCCTTCATTTCATCTTTGATCTTAAGCCCGACGCGGTATTTCCGATTTGGATCGAGGTTGATTGCACGGATCCAGATCACCTCGGTATTGAGAACCACCTTTTCTTTATTAGGCAAATCCACCTTGATCTGTAATTCCTGCCCTCCCCTTAACTTTTCCTTGGAGGAAATGCTGATTCCGATCGCACTGATATTTAAAACTGTAGCTTTTGCCAAATTTTCATCCAATCCTGGGATCATGAGGACTGCCGGCAGTTGAATATTGAATCTTTGGACTCGTCTTTTTTCTTCCATTGGCCAACCCTCCCTAAATCATTTTATCCAATGAATTTATTTTCATCAATCCAAATATATACTTGAGGGATGAGGAGATTACCCCGCCCGCTCATCCTGCAAATTTCCGCTTCCAACTACTTGCTCAAACGTTTCTTACGATCCCCCGAGTATTCTTTTCCTAAGAGCTCCGTTCTATTGAAACCCATGTTGGCTACGGTCTCATCGGGACGGTGGTTATAGGCCCGGCAGAAAGAGGTTACCTCTCTTAACGTCGTATGTCCCCGTTGGGCCAACTGATCTAACAAAAAAGCCCTTAGTTGCACTTCCAGAATGACATCCTTAGGCAATAATCCCGCCTGCTGAGCCAACCGATCTCGATAAACGGTACTGGTGGCCATACTCTTTAAAATGTTTCTTTCATAATCATATTTATAAATGTGCGATAATAGCACCTTCTCCTGCTCCATCCCGCTTGTTTCGCTGACCTCATCCACAACCCGGAAGATCTTATCTCCCACATGATATCGTTTAAGAATGACAAAGACATCAATGAGTCTGACTAATTCCTCCGGGATATTCATCGGTTCATTCTGCAGACGAATAATGGCTTCACGGGATGTCAAGGCATGAATCGTTCCAATACAGTACTTACCAATGTTGGCGGCGGTCATCATGTCCCTCGCTTCTTCCCCGCGGACCTCACCAATAACAATCCGCTCAGGACGCATCCTGAGGCTGTTTTTAACGAGCTCCGCTAAAGTAAAGTCCTCCCCGCTTTCTAATCGTGAACAGCTCTCTTCAAAATCCGTATTAAGTTCTAGAGTATCTTCAATAACAACAAGTCGCTCGCTCTCTGGGAAAAAACTAAATAAGGCGTTAAGAAGTGTTGTTTTCCCCACCCCGGGGCCGCCCGCGATAATAATATTGGCCGGTCGGATTGAGAGCCCTTCAATATATAACCAAAGCTGAGCGGCGACCTCATTGGATAAAGAGCCCCGTTTGATAAGATCAATGACACTTAAAGGCGACATCTTAGCTTTCGTAATCGTCAATTGTGGTCCAAAAGGGGATTTAACAATATTCACCCGGCCTTCCAGGTTGGGCAATTCGATATTCATGATTTTCTCAACTGTTTTGCGTCCGGAAAAAAGGACCAGCTTACGGATAAACAGATCCAGTTCGGCCTGTGTTTGAAAGCGTTTTTGGATAGAGACAAGGCCTTTCTCAGAATGATGCATGTAGATGGGGTTAAGTGCATTGATAATAATATCCTCCACATCCAGATCCCCCAGCATATTCTGAATAAGGCCATAAGATAGGAAATCTTTGATAAATTGAAGTATTTTCTCTTCGCTGGTAAGTTCTTCTTTGGCTTGCTGGAATTGACCAGAGAGATCTTCTTTAAGGAGTTCAGTCAACGTGTCCCCCACAATCTTGGCCTTTTCTTCAAAGCTTTGCATCAGCCGAAGTTTTCCATAAAGCCGACCGACCAGTTGAGACTCCAATTCCCATTGTTTGTTTTGATCCATACAGACTATAAAGGGTTGATTCGCGTGATTTTCAATTGAGCACAGTTCGCACCGCTAAAGACCAAAGCCATTGATTAAATCAAAGTAATACTTTACCATCGACGTTGTAAGGTGTAAATATCAAATTTCCTTTCTCTCTCTTCTAATCTTCCTTCCTATCGAGTTAAGATGTGTAAAGGCGTGATTGGTTTTTTAAAAAATTTATTGATCCTGTTCAGGTTTTGTCATGATGATCACCGCCTTATTCATATCAAGATATTTTTGAGCCAGCCGTTGGATATCCTCTTTTGTAACCTGATCAATCAAAGCATCATAGTTATTGTACTGGGCATACCCCAAGCCGTACAATTCATCTAACCCAGTGTGAAAACCGAGGGCCGAACTTGTCTGAATCACCATCTTAAATGTTCCTTTAAGGTAAGTTTTTACTTCCTGTAGTTCCTGTTGCGTGACTCCCTCATTTTTAATCTTCTCAATCAGGTTTATCAAAATCTCTCTCACCTGGGGTAAATGGTCCTCTTTGGTTAAGACATAAAAATAAATCATTCCTGTGTCAATGGCCGGGGTATAACCGCCACCCAGGGAATAGGCCTGCCCGAATTCTTCCCGAACTCTAGAGAAAATCCAACCATTGTACGGGGAACCTAAGATAGAGGATAAAAGATCAAGCCCATAACGATCCTGATCAAGAAAACTTGCTGCCTGAAAACCCATCATGACCATGGCCTGTTCTTTCTTAAGAAAAATTGTTTTTTCTTTGAGCGATTGAGGAGGAGATTCATTTTGGGAAACCAATTGGACGTCCTGCTGTGGTAGTGCTGTAAACTTCTTTTTTAAGATTTCCAAGATTTCCGTTGAATGGATATCCCCAAACACCGATAACACCATATTTTTAGCCGAAACCAGGCTGTCATAAAAATGAGTGATATCGGATCGTTGAATTTTTTCCACCGTTGGAATAGTCCCTAAACTCTCTAGACGAAAAGAATGTGACTGGAAAAGCTCTTTTTTCAAGGCTTGAGAAGTCATTTGAGAAATCTGATCATCACGGGCTTGAATAGCGGTTTTGAGTTTTTCTTTTTCCTTGCCTAACTCTTCTTCTGGGAAAGTAGGGTACTTGATCAACTCCTCCAGAAGATTCAAACCAAAGTCTAAATCTTTGGAAAGGAGCGCCAGATGAATCCCAAAGCTATTCTTTCCCGAAAATCCGGAGAGATGCGCTCCGCGTGATTCAACAGTTTGGGCGATTTGAGTAGCATTCTGTGCCTTTGTTCCTTTCACCCAGAGCCGTGAGGTTAATTCCGATAAGCCATTTAATGACGCGTCTTCCTGACGCGTCCCTCCCTGAAGAATCACATGCATAGAGACAATTGGAACAGCATGATTTTCTTTAAGTAGAATGGTTAATCCATTATTCAATTCGATTTTTTGGATTTCCGATTCTTTTTCCTCTACGGGTGCTTGGACAGTGCCTTTCTCCTTGGCTTTGGGTTTTAAAATGACAACGGATAAACGTTCAGCCTGAAGATAGGCCCGAGTCACCCTCTGGATATCTTGCCCCGTTATGGCATCAATGGCTTGGGTATATTGTTTCGAAAAATTGAAGTCCCCTACATAGGCTTCATCCATAGCCGTCTGAAAGGCAACGCTGTCTGCGGTCTCGTGTTCAAAAATATATTGGCTTAAGACCTGTTCTTTCACTTTAGCAAGTTCAGAAGGGGCCACCCCTTTGAGGATGATCTGTTGAATCTGTTCCTTGATGGCCTGAATTGTCTTATCAATATCCTCTTCCTTGAGGATGCATTCAATCTCAAAAATCCCGCGATCCAAAGGAGTGTAATTAGATGCGGAAATGGATTGAACAAGCCCTTTCTTTTTAAAAAGATCCTGATAAAGTCGAGAGCTTTCCCCCTGTCCTAAAATCATGGCCAGGACATCCAAGGCATACATATCAAAATCCGTCATACTCACGCTGGGGTAACTCATGGACAAACGAGTTAATTCGGTTGGATATTCTTCTGTATACCAACGGCTACTCATCTGCACAGGTTCTTGGGGGACATTTCTAGTAAAATAATATTGGCGTTCAAAATTTTTAAACGCTTCCTTGATCCTAGGATAAATGTCCTCTTCCTTAATCTTCCCCGCGACCGAAAAAATAATATTATTGGGAGTATAATGTTGATGATAGTATTTTAAAAAATCCTCCCGCGTTAACTTTTTAAGCATTTCTTCAAACCCGATAATGGGTAATCCATAAGGATGTCTTAAAAAGGCGGTCTGAAATACCCGCTCACCGTGATATCGGGAGGGATTATCTTTATGAAGCCGCATTTCCCCATAAACAACTTCTCGCTCTTTATTGATTTCCTCTTCTTCAAACTGGGAATTCATCAACATATCCGCCATCACATCCAAGGTTAGATCAACTGCCTCCGGAGGTATAGTGATTGTATAAACAGTATAGTCATAACCGGTAGAGGCATTGATGACCCCACCTTGAGATTGAATCTCACGGGATATATCACCCACTTTACGTTTATGCGTCCCTTTAAAAAGCATGTGCTCCAAAAAATGGGAGATCCCGCTTCCTAGGTATTCACCTTCTGTCGCAGAACCGGTCTTGACGAAGGCAAAGACCGCCACCACCGGACTGGAAGGCATCTCGGTGATAAGAACCGTCAGGCCATTGTCTAGAATATACTTTTGAGTGGATAACTTTATTTCAAGTGAAGAATCTTCCAAACCCAAGGAAGCCTGGCAAAATAAAAAAGGAAGAATAAAAAACGAAAAGATAATATAAAACTTCTTCATCAGAATCAGATGACTTTAAAGAATTTGGCCAATAATTTATTTAACCCTTCGGGGAGTTTTTTAAACTACCTTAAGGGGTCATGACGTCTAAAGAAACACCCCAACCCATCAATTGATTTCATCATTGAATGAACGCGATCAAATAGAAAATCACGTTTCCTTCGCCTTAGATCATAAGGAAATGCCTTTAAGACATCATAGCTTTAGGTTGGAAATTGACATTTTAAAGAAATGTCTTTATTTTTCTTTTTTGAATTCCCTTAATAAATTTTTAATATCCGTATCTGCATTCTTGATAATTTGGGAACAAATATAAATGAGAACAGAAAACTGCCAACAGTCTTCTGGGCCCGTTAACAAACCAAGGTGCACATTTTCTTCCTTTTGCATCCTGTCCTTATAATAGGAGATGGCCTTCTTTAAATTTCCTTCATAAATATCCAACGAAGAGGTCTTATTGTTGTACTTCATCGAAGGCAAGGTAACTCCCCTAACAAGCAGAAAATTAATAAAGGAATTTTCATCAACACCTTTGTCTTCAAATTCAAAACCTTCAAATTGAGGCACATGAGGAGGAAGAATCAAAGATGGTCTTTGTACGACGACCTCTCCTTTTCTGACAACGGTATCCCCCCAATTGATTGAGGATTCAGACAACAAGACATAAGGGACGTAGGTTTCCTTAAAGCTCATCAACCCATGGACCCGAGAACGAATGATCTCGGTATTTTTTAAGGCTTTATTCCAGGCCTCATAGGAATCCATCATAATTCCCTAAACCTCCTTCAATGTTATTTTTACCCACCACACTTTAAGCTTTCCATATCTTGTATAGAAAGCTACAAACAATCTAGGGATGTTAAGCGAGTCTCGCCATTCACCAAGGGTGAATGGCGGAGAGGGAGAGATTCTCCCGCTTTTTCTGTTTCTCTAAAGTGGTAAGCGGGATCCCGCCTTCATCCTATAAAGTTCCTAAAGAAAGGCGGGAGAACTTTCTCCGTGTTCGATCAAAAATAACGGAGAGGCTGGGATTTGAACCCAGGACCCCACTTTGGGCGGGGCACACGCTCTCCAGGCGTGCGCCTTAAACCACTCGGCCACCTCTCCCATATAATCCCTTTAGCGGGGCATCCCGCGCCTTCGGCAGGACGTCTTAAAACACCGGTACCTCTTCAAAACGTAGCAAATTTCTCAACAATTATCCTACCTTTGGCGAGGTGGTAAAATTCTCAATTGCTGTTTCCCAAAATGAATTTAAGAATAGCTATTGCAAATCTTCCCCTGCAACCAAAACCAAGTACCGATGAAAAATTATTTGGCTTCAGAATATCACAGAACACCTTCATTGTCACAAATTAATCAAAGAAATCCCTTAAGGAACTGAATATCCATTAATCCAATATGAAATTGCAGATTTAAACGGGAAGAGATCGTTTCTTTTTTAAGACCAGATGTTTGAAGCCTCCATAAATGGATTCTAAAACAATACTCCAGGTAATATGATGAACTGGATCAATGAAAATCGATTTCTCAACTGATTCTCCATTGACGGTAATCAGCCTGACTCCTGTATCATAGAGTTTTTTCCTACTGCTCCTTTGGTCGACTGGTTGACTCCATCTGACCTGACCTTCCATCAAGATGGGCTGTTGAGAAGACGGAATATAAACCTCCATTAACAAGGCATCCTCTTTTTTAAGGAGCCTCTCAGAAGTTAAGCAAAGACCTTCTACATTGACATTCTTACTGATAGCGGAGTATTTTTTCTTGGAAAATAAAATTTTGTTCTTATCTTTGATGCGGTAATTAATTTTAGTATGGATATTAAAATTGACATAAAACTGGATTTTGACATCGGTTTCATAGCGATCATATTTACGTTTTTCCGAACGAAAATCTTTTATCATTGATGAATGCCTTGATGTTTCCTCTTTAAAGGACAAAGAATAAAAAACGAGAGGGTTCACGCCTCTCGTTCTCTTTCAATACTTTACCTACTTTTTACCCTCTCCTTTAAATTTTAACTGCCCTCGTTGAGATGGCTTCCGCTTCTTTAACAACAGATTTCTTTGTAATAAATTCTTGGGTCAATTGATAAGCAATCTCTTCTGGATATTGTTTGGGAGGATGTTTTTTAAAATAGGCACAGGGTCCATATAAAATCCCACCTTCGCCTCGTTCCAGAGCTAATTTGCAACAACGGATGGCATCAATGGCAACCCCAGCCGAATTGGGAGAATCCTCAACCGAAAGTCTCAGTTCCAGATTCATTGGGACATCACCAAAGAGTTTCCCTTCCATTCTTAAGAAACAGACCTTATTATCTTTTTGCCAAGGGACATAATCACTGGGACCGATATGGATATTATCCTTATCTATTTTTGTGCCGGCGACAGACTGAACCGCCTCTGTTTTTGAGATCTTTTTGGAATGGAGTCGATCTCGATTCAACATATTAAGAAAATCCGTATTTCCTCCGGTGTTGAGCTGATAAGTCCTCTCGAGTTTAACTCCCCGTTTATGAAAAAGATCCATCAGGACCCGATGGGTGATGGTAGCCCCAAGTTGAGCCTTGATATCATCCCCTAAAATGGGTAAGTTGCGGGCCTTGAATTTTTCCGCCCATTCGGGATCACTGGCAATAAAAACAGGCATACAATTGATAAATCCTAAATTTGCTTCTAGAGCACATTCTGCATAAAAGCGTGTTGCCTTTTCTGATCCAACCGGTAAATAATTCATGAGAATCTCTGCCCCGGAGTCTTTTAAAATATTGATGACTTCTTCTTGGGTTGGTTCTGGTTTGTTAGTCAACACAAAGGTATATTTTTCTTCATAATCTTTCATATGATCAGAAAAACCATCCAGGACTTGCCCCATACTGACTTTAACCCCAGAAGGAGGAATATTCTTGCAAAAGACGGTGGTACAGTTAGGAGGAGCAAAAATGGCTTCATTGACATCCTTCCCCACTTTTCGCTTATCGATATCAAAGGCAGCCACCACCTCAATATCAGAGGGTTTATATCCACCGATATCCCAATTCATTAATCCCACGGCATTCTGGGGAGATTTGTCCTTATAAAAATAAATCCCCTGGACCAAGGAACTGGCACAATTCCCAACCCCCACCATCGCAATCTTAATTTTTGCCATGATCTACTCCTATTTAAGGAAGATGTTTAAATTGATTATCGGTTCAGATAACCTATAGAGAAAATTTTAATCCTGTGAAAATCAATACTACATCACAAAACTTTAATAGTCAAGCATTTAAATAATTCAATGCATTCAAACTTAAGATTTTTTTTAATTTATTAGTAGAGTATTCAATTCTTTAGCTACCGCAAATTCTGTTGATTGATTCCAATGGGTTTTACTCAAATGACTAAAATCGATTATTGATTAAAAGTTTTGCTCGTCATGACGCATTAATTTTAGATAAAACTCTGCCGTCTCATTTGGTGGTTCAAGGGACAAAATATTTTGGAAAACACTTTTGGCCTTCTCAGACTGCCCTAAATTGTAGTGGACAATTCCCTGATTAAGCAAAGTTATGACATCATGGCTCCCGGCAACAAGTTTTTTATTGGGGTTCATTGAAACTTTATTCAAATAAAAGACTGCTTGAGAAAATAAAACATCCCTTTGCTTAAGGGTTAATTTTCCCTGATTCCATTTATAAGAATGAATATACGCATTGGATAAATTCACATAGTCTAATAACCGGATACTCCCTTTAAAATACTTTGCGATGAATGACTCATCTGGTTTCGTCAATAGAAACATGAACCCTAAAAGTAAAAATAATTGAATGAACTTTAAAAATTCTCTTTGTTTTAAGAATTGATAAAACGAATAGAGCGTATAAGAAGCAAATAAAAGAAAAAATGGGACAACGACTATCCTGTATCGACTTTGGATATGAAACACAAGAATATTTAGACTCAAAGAAATTAAAAATAAGTACAAAAGTGATATATGCGGAAATTTTTTATATGCCAAAATAAGTCCTAGCAGGGCCAAAGGACAGATTATTTTAAAATCAAATAGAACCCATCTCAATGACTTGTTAAGTTCCCGATACAATTGGAAATTGACATTCCCGGGGATCTCATAGCCATTAAAAAACATCTTGATTTTTCTCAAATAAAGTTCCCCATATGACCGAGGATGGAGCTTAATTTCTCTTAAAAGCACCTGAAATGTTTTTAAAACTCTCCCTTGTGTCTCCTGACTTAAACGTTTTGTAGAATCTAAAATGACATAATCGATTCCCGAAGCATCATAAGTATTCCCAATCCAGAAGATCTCCGGATCGGGGGAAGACAAAATATCATTACGGCCCAAAGCATTGTTTCTGATCGCCAAAGGGAGAATCATGATCAATAAACCTAAGATAAACAAGCCATTGAATTTTTTCGGGAATTGAAAATCCCTGGGGACACCCCACATCAAATAAATCACAAGAAACATAGGCAATATATGCGGACGTAATATTGTGGCAAAACCAATGGATAATCCTGCGAGAAAAAAATAAAGGGCTTGATGAGAATTTAACCCTCTTAAAAGCGAATATAATCCAAATAGAAAGCTATAGGCAATCAGAATGTCGCGCTTGATTAAACCTTCATAATAAAGAAACGGACCATAAAATGCGGCCAAGGAAGCCGCAACTAACCCCACCCACACGTTTTGAAATAAGAGCTTGGCCGTTTTATAAAAGACAGCAATTGCCAAAACCCCCAAAACCATCTGAAAACCTAAGACATAATTTAAGTTCTCTCCAAAGATTTTAAAAATAACCGCCAGGAAATAAGAGTAGATGGGAGAAAAAGTCTGATATTTTTCCCCCAACCAATTTCGATGGATAAATTCTTTAGCTAACCTGACAAATCTTTCCTGATCAAACTTCGGGGTGTTGGCGGTAAAATCAGTGAGGGGATTGGACTGCATATCCACAAAATAAAATCCTTTAAGTCCAATGGCAAACAAGATAATAAACCCTAAAAGAATGGTTTCCGTTTTCTGAGTCATTACCTTATAATGAATGCTACCGTTGTTAAAAAAAACAGGGAATTTCTAAGGATCATTTGGAAAATAAAAATTTTCTGGGAAACAAGTAAATAGGAAAGGAAAATTTAGGTGTGACATTGTTGTGAAGGCTTAAGGGAATTTCTAAAACTCGGATTTTAAAAAATTCTACTTAATAAATTGTTATCCTGCCAGAAAGGTCGACCATCGTTTTTTTTGATTAATTTGAGAGCGATTTTAACGATCTTGCTATCGTATCGGATCCCACTGAATTTTTCCAATTCTTCCACAGCTTTTACCAACCCCAAAGCCTCCCGATAGGGTCGATGGCTCGTCATAGCCTCTAAGACATCACTGACCGCTAAGATCCTTGCTTCTAAAAGGATTTCATCTCCTTTTAAACGTCGGGGATAGCCCGACCCATCCAGCCGTTCATGATGCTGATAAACAATCTCTGCTAAAGGAAAGGGGAATTCTATGTCCTTAATGAGAGAATAGCAGTTGTCCACATGCTTTTGCACCAACTGGAATTCAAGGTCACTCAAGCGCCCTGGCTTAATGAGGATATCCAGCGGAATACTGATCTTTCCCAAATCATGTAACTCCGCTGCCAATTTAATCTGCATGAGATGATCCGCATTAAACTTTAAGGCCTTCCCGATGGCCTGGGCAATGGCCGCCACAAAACGGGTATGACAATAAGTATACGGATCACGCATCTCCAGGGCTTTTCCTAACACGGCCAAGGCATTGAGGATCATCGAGAAGCGTTCCCGTTCCAAATTGGCATGCGCGGTCATATCCCGGGTTATCCCCATGGTTCCAATGATCTTGCCACCTCGATCATACATGGGGACTTTGGTGGTAATCACTTGATTCCAAGTTTTATTTGGCAGTAATGTCCTCTCAATTTTTCCAATGATGGGTTTCCCCGTTTTTAAGATATAATTATCGTCCTCGTACATTTGTCGCGCGTGTTCTTCCGGGAAGAAGTCAAAATCAGTTTTTCCTATAATCTGTTCTGATTTCATTTTAAATCCGTTTGCATAGAATTTATTAACCCTGGTGATTCGATTGCGACGGTCTTTAAAATAAATCGCATCGGGCATGCTGTCTAAAAATCCTTGGAGCAGATTAATCTCTTCGGCTAATCTTTCATTAGTTTCCTTGTAAGATGAGATATTTTGGACGATTCCCTCAATATATTGTTCTTTATCGCCATTGATGATAAGACAGGCGCTAATGGCTATCCAAACTATCCTCCCACGTCTGTTAGGACATGAGGTTTCGAAAAATTTGACCTTCCCACTTCTCTTCAACGTAGTGAGAAATTCTTTCCTATCCTTAAGGTTCATAAAAAGCTCATCAAAATGCTTGGTTTCCAAATCTTTTGGGGAAGGATAACCGAATATCTTAGCTAAAGATCGATTGGTTGAAATGAACCTTTCTTCTGGGTTTAATTGATATTGGAAGGTGCCGATCTCGAGTTGATCAGCGGTTAGTGGATTGATAAAATAATTTTTGTTCTCAAGCTCAAGGTCCATTGTAAGATCCTTTTTGTTATATTTTACCAATAAATTGGGAAAAGAGGTATTAAAAATTTTGAGTGGAGGAGTCTTTTAAAAATCAAATTGATTTAAGGAAGGGAATATAAAAAAGTTATCGGATTTTGCTTTTAACACTTTCGTTTTTCAGAAAATTTTCGCTGAACTTTAATTCTCCATTTTCATCATATGTCTTGCGATTCAGAAGGAGTCCATCTTTATATGTATCCTGGTACTGTACCACACCATTCATATAATAAGTATTTTCCGTACCGTCTTTTTTGTCATCTTTATAATGGGTCTCAAAATACAACACCCCATTCTGGTCATAGGCCTTAAAAGCACCGTTTAAAAGACCCTGCTTATAAGTCCTTTCTTGATGAAGATGTCCCTCTTCATAGTAATTGCGATAGATCCCCTCTAATTTCCCATCCTTGTAATTTTCCTCAAGCTTAAGCTGACCGTTAGGATAAAACGACTTGTAAGTCCCATCTTGTTTTTTCTCCTCCCCTGGGGCACTTGCCTCCAACCGCATTTGCTCTTCGAGATTCATCCGCGAGTATTTGTATAAACTGCTGGCCACCGCTTTTGCATAATCGATTTTTTTATAACCCTTGTAATAATCTTTCGCAACCAGTTGACTGGCATACTTGGAAAATTTGGATTTGTCTTTCTTATTTTCCTGGAAGATCAAATAAACAATCACAACCAAAACCGAAGAACATATCAAAAAGGTATGCAGCAATAAATTCAACAATGAGTCAATATGGGTCGTCACAAATTGCTTTAAAGGAGGAAGGAAATTTTGTTTAAAAGGATCCTTAATGAGCACAATAAAAAAGCAAATCCCTAAAGTCACCTTAAGCGCTTTTTTAAACAGTTCCCTTACCTTTTTGCTCTTGAGAACCATGTCAAACTCCTGTCCTTAGCTTTCCTAAGTCTATTAGTACAAATATAAAATATTTAGGCAACTAAAGCAATTTATCGAGGCCTAAAATTAGACAAGCGGATTTGAGAAAAAAATATATAAAAAAATCTCGAGTTAAATCAAAAAAATGCAAGAATTGGCGGATCGTCAACAGCCTTAAGCTTTTGACGAGTCTCGCCAAATTTGCTTTGGAAAATTGGCGGAGAGACTGGGATTCGTCCCGCACCAATCAATTCCAATCCTTCAGTTCTACTCGTGTATTAGCCAAAAGGGACAAGGATACAAAATTAAGTTTTACGGAGAAGAGAGGATTCGAACCTCTGATCCCGCTAAGCAGGATAACGGTTTTCGAGACCGCCGCATTCGACCACTCTGCCACTTCTCCAAAACCTTCCACAAATCTTTTTTTAAAAGGTTGAGGAATTCGAACTCCTTTAAGGGGTGAAAAATTTCCTAATTCAGATATTCCGGGGTGTTTTTGCTTCTAATCCGTTCCATTTTTGTAATAGCCTTCCACTGGCTGACCTCTTTATAATCATCCACCTGAAAATCGATATTCTCATTATTGACTTTGAGGATTCCTTCATCGGTGATCCCAAATTCCATGCCAGAGGAAAAAAATCCAAAAGGGGATGCCGAGATCACAAATTGACCATTTCCCAAATATTGGAGATCATAGTGATAGCCCTCCAAAATCCCTGATCGCAGGCGACTTAAATTCAAAGATAAACTATCATAGGGAGAAATAATTTCATAATCGGGCAACTCGGCTAAACTTTCAACAAAACGGTTTTCCAGAATTTTGACGGCTTGGATATAACGTTCCAACACCTCGATGTTATAACGCGCCTGGCGTGTTTGTCCTACCACATTAAGGTAATATATAGCAATTAAAAGGCAGACAAAAATAATAAACTGGGGAATTTTTAATCTCATGAAATTTTAAAAAGGATATTTTCTTTCCAGTGAATGCTTATTTAAGAAAGACCCCAAACCTCTGAATAAATTTCTCTATTTGATTCTAATAGAAAACTGGTATAGATCATGGCCTTTCCAATATCAGTTAATCCTAAATAGAGGTACACCTTGGTTAACGGCAACCTTTTCTTTAATAGATCATGAGCAAACGTATGTCTTAACGATCCCCAAGAAACTGGCGGCTCTAATCCTATTGATCTTATCAATTGTTGAAATTGAGCGATGAGGAAATCCCTGCCTAATTTTTTATTTGCATAAAGAAAAACATTATTCCTAAAGATCAAAGAAGAGGATTTCCGTGACCGCAATAGTCCCTGAACCCTCTCCTTAATATGAAGCTTGCAATATTCTGGCGGGACTCCCTTCTTCTCTCTACCCATGACAAAAATATTGGAATGTTCTAAATCTACGTCCTCCCACCTTAAATCAATAATTTCCTTAAGGCCTAGGCCAGTCTCCAACACAACTTCTAACACTTGCTTCAACAGTCCCTGGGAACCCCTGATCAATTTTTCTCGCTCCTTCGGGGTTAAAATCCGCGGTTTCCAATGGGAGAATCCAGCCACAAATTTTATATGCAATGTTGGATTATCATTCAAATACCCTAATTTTATACCATAATCCATAATTTCCCTCAGTAAAATTAGACTTAAATTGATCACCTTAAGCTTGACCATAGAAGCCCTGTTTCGTTTTAATTTCAAAAGATGGATTTTATAGCGTTCAATAATCTGGGGAGTCATTTCGGATAATTTTTTAAGATGCGGGGCTTCCTTATTGACAAATCCGCTAAAATTCTTAAGCAGTCTCTGAAATCGCTTTTGTGTTTTAAGGGTATGATTGAGCTTTGCATAGGTTGAAAAATCTTTTAAAAAAATATCGAGATCAACATCTCGGACCAGGATGCCCATTTCCCCTTGTCTTATTTTTGTTTCGATCTCTTTTAAAAATTTTTGAGCATCCTTTTGATTCCGTCCGGCCTTTTGTTGATATTTGAGCCCCCTGGCTTCAAATTCAATATAATACTCGTTACCAAACTTTCGCACTCTTCCCATACTCAAATTTTTGGACAAACGACAATCCCCCAACATCCCCTGTATCAATTAATAGAAAAAGAATATACTTTGGGAATCAAATCCAGTTCAACAATTTCTTCTTTGATGTGCCGGTCGCGCCCTTGCCAATCACCGGATCGAAAATACGGCGCCCAACGTGCCAAAGATAGGATTCGTTTGCCCACCTCATCGATGCCAAGGATTTCTTCTACTCCTAAATCTACCTCGAAATCCTTAAGAGGTAAAACTCCCAGAACCTTGTCGGTGTAAACCTGAAAGCGAATATTATGAATTCTTTCTTCCTTTTGGGGTACAATAAATCGAAAATTGCCTATCCGAATCCTAGGATTCTCTTTGGTTTTCTGCCTGAGAATTAAAAAAACTTGATATTCTCCTTCAGGGAAATCGAAGAACTCAAGCCGAGTTAAAAAATCTATCTGATCAACCTTGCCATCATTTTGGAAATCCATGGGTTGGTGTTCAAAGGATAGGATTCTCCATCTTGACAAACGGGCTTGCTGGATACCGCTTTGCCTTTTTTCAGAATATTGATCCCGTGTTATATACATAAAAAAACTATAAAGACCTTGAATAGTCAAAATGGTTATATAGAGATTTCTAAAATTCTGCAAAAAAGGGCGGAAAAGGATCCCAAAAGAAAAGGCAATAATAAAAGGAGCACCATAATAAAAAAAAAGCAATAATTTCAGCCAGGTGGTATATATGGGATTCTGAGTTTCTTCCTCTAAATACAGAGGATATCCCGATTGAATAGTCAGAATGATAAGCCCGGCAAGGGATAAAAAATAACACAAAGTGATCCGGCTCACAAGTGCAGGATAGGAAATTGACCTCTCTTTCATAACAGCTTTTTTCTTTGTCTTGCTCAATCTAACCGACTCCATTTAAAAGATAAAAAAAGGAACCACTCTGCCGCCGGTTCCTTTAAGAGACATTTTCAATAGAGTCTAATAACTTTGGACTGTTTTTATAAGAACATCGATAATCTTTCGATCGACCTGATCTTTCATGCTTTTAAGTTTTTCAAAGGCTTCTTCTTTGGTATAGGCCTTTCGGTAAGGACGCGAGGTGGTTAGGGCATCGAAAATATCCACCACCGTTAAGATCCTAACCAAAAGATGGATCTGATCTCCTTTGAGACCATCCGGATAGCCACTCCCATCCAATTTTTCATGATGGTGTCTGACAATATCGCACAACATCCTTAAAGACCGAATGGGCCTAATAATCCCCTCTCCGATTTCACAATGTTTCTTCATCATTTCCATCTCTTGAGAAGTTAAAGGACCTTCCTTGGAAAGCACTTTGTCGGTTACTCCGATTTTTCCGATGTCATGCAAACGAGCGGCATCCCTTAAGGTTTTGATATCCTCCTGGCTTAGGTTCAAGGCCGTTGCGACCTTAACCACATAGTTGGCAACCCGGTCCAAATGCCCACGCGAATAGGAGTCCCGGGCCTCAACCGCCAGAGCCAAGGCCGAGATTGTCTCAAAATATGTCTTCTCGGCATCCTCATTGAGTTTGGCGTTTTCCAGAGCCACTGCTGTCTGCAGAGCCAGGTTATAAAGCAGATTTTTTTCCTCTTCGTCAAAACGCTGCTCTGTCTTTCGTCCTGAGATCGCAATAATCCCCAACACATCATCATGCAAAATGAGCGGGGCACACAACATGGGAGTTTGAATTAACGAAGAAAGAGGATTATCCCTCGGGATTTTTTCAATGATGGTAGGTTTTTTCGAACTCATGACTGCGTGAAAAATTCCATTCATCATGTCAAATTTGAGAGCCTTTTTATTGTCAAAATTTTTCCCATAGATGGCTTTGACGTTGAAGGCACTTTTCTTATCATCAACCATCAAAAGAATTCCCACCCTGGACTGCAAGGCATCGGTGACAGTCTCAATAATCAGATTTAGAAAACTATCTATATTTTCCATGGAAGAAATCCCCTCCCCGACCTTGGCCAGGACGGAATGGAGTGTCTTTTTGGCTAGTTCTAGATTGCGAATGTTCTCTTCTAAACGGGAGGTGATTTCATTAAACGACTTTGCTAAAACTGCAACCTCATTACTGGAGGTATGCAGATTTCTTATTTTCTCTGGACCCAAAATTTCCTCCAAGGTAACCTTGGTAGAGGCAGTGATATCCACAATGCTTTTGAGGATCTGTCGCATCGCAAAATACCCTACCGCTACCCCGCTCACCACAAACGTCAAAATGACAGCGAAATTGCCCTCGGTAATCTCTATATAGCCTTTTTCTCTAATATCATAATAGAAAAAATACAGGACTCCTACGGGAAGGATTGACATCATGAAATAAAGGATCGTTAATTTCCGAAAAACTGAGGCATTCTGGAAAGAAGTTAATTTGATTTTACCAAACATCCTCATAACTTTCTCATTCAACCTTTCTTAATGAGTAGTAATTTCAATAATAAGTATATCATATCTAAATTTAAAAAGAGGAGGGACAAATTTTTAAATTTTTTTACTTAAAGCTTAACGCTTTGTGCGACTTTTCCTCTCCCCTTTAAGGGAGAGGTTAGGTGAGGGGTTAACTCATTCCAAAATCACCCTCACCCTATCCCTCTCCCCTTAAAGGGAGAGGAAATTTTTTAAAAAAAGTTGCTCACGACGTTAAAGCTTATGACCCTTTCACTTAGCTTGTTCTAATACAAAAGGATTTATGTTCTGATCTACTAAAATCACCCAACAGCTGGCCGATAAACTCAAGACATCCGTAACGTGAGAGAACCAGCCAAAGGGTATCCATCCGCGTTTAGAGGAATAAGAATAGGCAGTTTCGTCCGAGGAAATTGTGTATTTAAATCGCTCAATGCCTTTTCGCATGGATTGGGCATCTTTCTTAAGTTCCTCTGCCCATGAGGGATGATTCTTTTCATAGTAAGAAGCAAGTTGCCTTACAGCCAATATGGCCCCCGCGGTCCATTCCACGGTTAAACGATCGTGTTCATGGCTAAAGCCAATCCCCATCAATTCTTTATGTTCATTAACAAAAGAAGATTCCCTTTTTGTGGTCAGCCACAATTGAAAGGCAGTTCCCTCCCCAAAAGTTTCCTCAATCCACTGAGGGCCTAAAACCATAATGACTCCATTTTGAACATCACTGGCAAAATGTTTGGTGTTAGGAATCCATTGTCCTTGGTTATAATGCATCCCTTGATAAAAAAAATTTCTGTTTTTATTCCAGGCCTTTTTCAAATAATTCTCGATTCCCGATATGGCTTTTTGATATTCCTTTTTAAAAGTGATCTGATAAAGCATACGAAAGGCCGCCAGCCAAGAGAGATTATTTTCGGTGGAAATTTCATAATAATACCAACGGTATTCTTCCGGGTAATCGCTAGGTCTTCGCTTATGAAAATCTAGCGGTGGGGCTCGCAAAGTATATTGATCGATCGCTTTGATCACCTCCTCGGGATTGTCAGTCTCCTCTAGCAGTCTCACCATCGGATTATAATACGTCCCTAGGGGAGCCATGCGGACCGCCCCATTCTCGGCCTGAAGGATAATCGCGGCCCGTGCCAATTCCTCCGCCAATCTCAACTCAACGGCATTCTCAAAAGCCTCATACCTTTGCGTTTGCGGATTAAAATATTTTTTGTGAAATAAATGTAAAGAGGCCAAGACCACCCAGGCATTTTCTCCCGCCACTGGTTTCCAATCTTCCCAGTGGATCATATCCCCATTGGGAAAACCGCGAATACTTGTCTTTCCATCCAAGGGGTCAGACATAAGATAAGTGCCATTGGCATTGATGATCCTAAAAAGGAATCCTCGTTTCCCATAGTCGGAAAGATTGGAACTAACAAGTTGCGGATGGCTCAAATCATAAACAAATGGTTGCTGGGGATACCCGGCCCGGATTTGAATAAATTCCCTCAATTTCCCTTCCCAGAAGTATTGGATAGGAATACTGGCCAACTCTAGATCTTCCCCCTCACCCAACAATGTCAAGACAATCTGCCACAAGGCACAGTCGTAGATCACCAGCCCTTCCCGAACGATATTACGTTCAATCACCCCCGTAATGGAATCCGGTCTTCCCAGAGAAGAAAAAACAGAAGGTTTTTTTCCCTCCGGAATAAAAAAACTGTAAGGAAGTTTTGTCTGCGGGCTTAGATGGGATTTGAGCCAATGGATCAACTTCTCCTGTCCTTTATGGGAGAACGATCTGTCATTGCTGACCTCTTTAATCCTTAAGATACTTCTCAAAGGGAATTGAAGCAAAATATTTTCTCCAATATCCATTTCGACATAATGCTCATCTTGATGAATGATGACTCCTTGAATGATCTCGCCAGTTTTTAAATAAATCATATCTCCTGCGGCTATCAGGGAAAGGAGGATCAAGGGATAAGTTAGCAAAGGTAGGATCATAAAGATTGCCCAAGAAAATCTGCTATCTGAGAGAGCCTTTGTGGCCCTAATTGGTCAATCAGGTCTTTAAGATCCTTGGCGGCCTGCTGGGTATGCTCATCCCAAACAAATTGGAAATTGACATCATAGTTAGATTTATAACACACCCCAATAATCGTTAAAAGGAATTCTTCATAAAGAAAAGGAAAAAATATTTCACACAATTCCGGATATTGCAGAGGATCATCAATAAATTCCTCGGAAAATTCAAAATTTTTAAATAAGATTGCCAAAGACTTAACATTGTCCTGTTTTAATTTTAGCTGATAAAGAAATGAGTCTTTTTCTTGGTATTGATCGAGGAATTTATAGACCTCATCTACCGCCTCTTGAATATTTTTTTTCGTTAAGGAATGAAAATAAAAGGCAAATTCCTGATCTTCCGCCATGCGGGAGATGACATTGGCCAGATCTCCTTTGGTAAAATTCTCAGGCAATCGATACCGATCCGGATATTTGGAAGTTGGATTCTTCGGAATCAAGGGAAAGATAAATAACTCAATTAAGAAAATCGGTGTGAGGATGATGAGAATGACACCCAAGATTTTCAATAAGATGGATTTGAGAGAACGTTTCTCGGAAGAAAAATTTCTTGGGGATTTATGTTCAGGCATGCAGATGATTTAAGAATTGATTTTATAAACCAAGACGGAGAGGGTGAGATTTGAACTCACGATCCCGCGCAAGCGGGATAACGGTTTTCAAGACCGCCGCTTTCAACCGCTCAGCCACCTCTCCGTTCTAGTATTTCCTCTTTAATCCATTTCCTCCCCTGACCACTTTTAAGAAAATTCTCGCGTTTTCTAGCATCTGTTATTGACATGTGGGGCTCTTTATAGATCAGTTCCAATGGCCGCCTAGACTTTGTAGATCGAACTTTTCCTTTTTCATGAGAAGCAAAACGCTTCTCTAAATCTGAACTACTGCCAATGTACACGTTCCCATCTTTCTTGCTCTTTAAAATATAAACCCACCACATTTTACTTTGAGTTCAACGGTTTTTCCGCCGAAGGCGGACCCGCCTCTGGCGGGCAAGACCGCCGCTTTCAACCGCTCAGCCACCTCTCCGAAGATCTACCTTATGCTGTTCATTTAGATAAGATCAAGGAGATCTCGAACCCCTGTCTTCGGGGTGAGAGATCTTTATCAATCTGTATCCGTACTGATTTCTTTTTCCTTAAAATTGCCCGGGATTTATTTAATGGATAAACAGCTGGTGATAAACCGACACGTAGAGATCTTTTCCAAGATTACAGGATCTTTTCAAATAATTCAAAAAAGAAAATGAGTGACAATTGATATGAATGCAAAGGGCCAAAATAATGAGACCGATCGTATAACTCAAACTCATCATAAAAAAATAATGGGGTTTAACTACACTGGTGTCTTCCGCATATAAAGTCTGGGCCGTCAAGATCATATGCATGAGGAAGGTAAACCCAACAAAAAAGAAAAAGTATTCCTTAAGATGGACAATCCTGAAAATTTGTGTTGTGATCAGAAGGCCTAACAAAAGAAGACTCGCAAAAATGGGAATCAAGGCAGGTAAGGTAGCTGCCAAAAATGCCGAAAAGCGAAAGATGGAAGAGGTGATCTTCTGTCCAAACTGATAAAACCCTTGCGGCACATAAATAAAATGATGCAAAATCAGATACGCCATCATCCCATAAAGGAAAAACTCTGCCAATTGTTCAAGGTTCAAGAATTCCTTATAGAAACTGCGGGTTGCGGCCATGATGATTGGGATGAATAAGACAAATAGGATAAACTTTAAGGTATTTAAAAGAAAGTCTCGCATGGCATCTTCCTTTTTTATTTTTTTCTGATGATCCTCGTCCCGTTCATGTAAGGCTGCAAAACATCGGGAATCACGACTTCCCCTTGGGGGGTTTGATAATTTTCTAAGATAGCAATCACGGTTCTGGCCAAGGCGACCCCGGAGCCGTTTAAGGTATGAACAAAGGTTGGTTTCGGGATTTGCTTTCCCTTAAAGCGAATATTGCATCGTCGGGCTTGAAAATCTTCAAAGTTTGAGCAGCTGGAAACCTCAAGCCATTGATCGATTCCTGCAGCATAGGCCTCAAGATCATAGGTTTTACTGGAGGCAAAACTCAAATCTCCGCTGGCAAGAAGAACAACCCTAAAGGGAAGTCCTAACCGCTGTAAAACAACCTCGGCATTCCCAACCAATTTTTCCAATTCCTCGTAGGACGTTTGGGGTTTGACAAATTTAACCAGCTCTACTTTATCAAATTGATGAACCCGAATCAACCCGCGTGTGTCTTTTCCATAAGAGCCCGCCTCCCTGCGAAAACACGCCGAATAGGCGGTTAAGTAAATGGGAAGATCTTCCTCATTTAAGATTTCTTCCCGAAAGATATTGGTAACCGGGACCTCAGCGGTGGGGATCAAATATAACTCCTCATCATGCAATCGGTACATATCCTCTTTCATCTTGGGCAGTTGACCGGTTCCCGTCATGGATGCGGCATTAACCAAAAACGGTGGAAAAACTTCCTTGTATCCATGTTCTTGGGTGTGCAGATCCAGCATAAAATTAAATAAAGCCCGCTCCAGTTGTGCACCTTCATTCTTAAAAAGGACAAAATTTGATCCACTGATTTTTGCGGCTCGTTTGAAATCAATGATATCTAAATTTTCGGCAATCTCGATATGCGATCTGGGTTTGAAATCCAATCTCTTGGGTTGCCCCCAGGTTCGGATGATCTTATTCTGATCCGTTCTCCCTATGGGGACACTGGCATGCGCTAAATTAGGAACACTGATCAAAAGCCCATTGATCTTTATTTCCAGCTCTTTGATTTTGGGTTCAAGTTCATCGATTTGATCCGTGACCCTTTTCATTTGGCTGATTTTTTCTTTAGGATCCTTTTTTTCTTTTAATAAGCGAGAAATCTCATCATTGGCCAGATTTTTTTGGCTGCGCAGATCATCAACCCTTACCTGAAGTTGGCGACGATTCTGATCCAGTTCTAGGAGGCCTTCCAGCTCCAAGGAAACCCCTTTGGCTTTCAATCCTGCTTTGACCGATTCCGAATTTTCCCGGATCAATTTGATATCAAACATAAAAGTAATCCATTTTTTAAACCAAAGAATTTTTTAGTTTTAATGAATACAGAGTTAGAGTTTTTATTGACAATAGCGATCAAGAGGGCTTCGTTTGATCTCGATCCTTGAAGGTCATTTCGACTTGTTGTATGAGCGTTTTCGCACTGATGGGCTTAGCCAAAAAATACTCCGCACCGACTTCGTAACTATCGATGACATTGTTAGGGGTATCTTTAGCCGTCAAAAATATGACAGGGATATTCTGGGTTAAATGTTCCATTTTTAGTTTCTTACACACCTCCATCCCCAAGGTATCCGGCAAAATAATATCCAGAAGAATCAAATCCGGTTTTTGTTCCTGGGCGGTCTTAAAGCCGGATTCCCCATCGGCAGCCGTCAGAACACGATAGCCCCTTTTTTCTAAGGTATGGGAAATGACTTTTCGTTCGACTTCCCCATCTTCAATGACCAGGATCGTCTTCTGGATTGCTTCTTTTAGCCGGGGTTCGGACTTGATCAGGCGATTGATAATTTCCTTAAACATAGGGATAATTTTGTTCACAAAAAATAATGTGGAGCTTCTCTTATTTAAATAGCTTTTAATAATAAAAAAAAATCATGAGTGTCCAAATTACCAAATTGTCATTCCTGCGAAAGCAGGAATCCAGATGAGAAATATGGACCCCCGACCTGTCTGCCGTCAGGCAGGTTAAAACATTCGGGGGTGACAGAATCCATGTCTCGAATTAGCATTATCTTCGATAACTTATTTCTATTTTGGACACGCATGAAGAGAATTATATCAAAAACCCTTTCTTAAATCACTGAATTTTTTGATTTTCAAATGGTCCAAAGAAGGTGGCTTTCCTTTTCAAACACCAACTAAGTCCCATACCCGTCATCAAATAATAAACCGATAAGCATTCTGGAACAGCTATTGGATGATTAGGAGGGGGATTGACAAAATATCCGGCAGAGAAACGCCTGCCATTGGCGTTGGGTAATTGCGTGTGTTGGATAAAACCCCCGGCTTCTCCTTCCGGGAATCGGACAATCGATTGATCCTCATTAGCCTTAGAACCATAAATCACTTGATCGATCAAGTTGTTATTAGCATCAAACAGAGAAATCTCATCACCGGTATTATTCAATCCCAAACTCCTGCTAGAAGCTGTAAGCCAAAGGATATTTTCTAGCCTCGGATCTCCTCCGCCAAAAATCACCACAATCCCTTTGGCCGGCAGAAAAAAATTCTGCGCAAACGAATGCCGGATTCTGACATTGTCTCGGATAAACCAGCCAGACAGATCGAGGGACGTTTGTCCGGCATTAAAAACCTCAATAAACTCATCCTGAGTTGAGGATCCAACAGCATCCTGGTTGGCATCCCCTTCTATGCCGGTAGGTGGGTCTGCCAAAATCTCGTTAATCAGGATCACGGCATCGGCTTGCTTGGCAAGGCATAAACCGAAAATCAAAATACCCCAAAATACAGTTCTCATTATTCTCATCTTACCTCCTCCTAAGCTGGTGACAGTCACTTTTTAGTGAAAGTCATTTTTTTAAAAGATATTGGGGGTAATATTAAAGAAAAGGGATAAATGGGGGGTAGGGAAAACGGGATAGAACTTAGATCAACTGAAAACTCTGAATAAATTTCTCGAAATCTTGCTTATATTTCTCAAAATAATGCTGGGTTGTGGCTTCATAACGGATGCGATACACCCATTCTTTATTTAAGAAACCATAATGGATGCCTTTCATTGGCAGGCCATCAGCGGTGGAATAATTGTACTCAAGACAAAATCCGGGTTGTCCCGCAATGGTTATGGGCTTATTGTCGATTAACTTAAAATTTTGGATGGTGTCATCGGCCTTATTATTGTCGATTTCCACCTCAGCCAGTTCCGGTGGTGTCATATCTTGGGAAAATTGCTTTTTGGTTTTTTCCAGCTTATCCTTAAATCGAAAACGCTTAACCGCGATATAATCCAATTTCAATCCATCCTTGGTGATCATAAAATAATTCACGGCATTAAGTCGCATCCAGTCCTTCGGGACCATGGCCTTAAATTTGCCAGCCCAATCCTTGTATTCGTTTCCTTTAAGCTGAGTCCACCCGCCTAAAGTCATACACCCTGTTAAACCCAAAACCAAAATTACAGAAATCCATCGTCGCATAAAACTCCTTCTTCTTAATGAGCGGAAAGGAACTGTTCAATATACGCCCGATCTGGGGCCTGGGGATTGAATTGCAGATACTGCTGATAGAAATTTTTCGCTTCCTCAAGTTTCCCCTGTTTTTCCAAAATCCGGGCCTTGCCCTTGATAGCCTCAGGAAACGTTGCATCAAGACTCAAGGCTTTGTCATAGGCCTCGTGGGCCTTCACATAATCAGGGGTTTTATCCCGAACCTTGACCTTTTTGTCATGATCTTGGCGCTGCCGATACAATTCGCCTAAATAAAAGTATCCTCGTTTGTCCTGGGGATTTTGGGAAATGAATTTGTTAACGGTTTTATCCGCGGTTTTAAAAAACCCCTTTTGTAAACACAACTGAATCTGATCCAAAAGAACCGGCACCATCATATTTTGAAACTGGAGAGTGTTCATGAGGGGTTCTGGGATGCCCCCCTCCCCTTGATTCCCTTCAATCAGGTCTTTGAAATTTTTTATCCTCGCTTTGACATGGGGATGGCTGGAGAAGAAAAACGGCTGTTTCTCCTCCTCGGATTTGATAAATTCCTCCAAATGTTCAAAGAGTTTCGGGGCCTCCCTGATATCGTAACCTCTTTCTTTCATCAATTGAAATCCCTGCTGATCCGCCTCGTACTCCAAATTTTGAGAATATCCAGAAATTGAGGTGAGGGCTCCCAGTTGGGTCGCCAAAACTCCCACATTCCCGACCCCAACCGCAACAATATCGTTGAGAACGGTAAAAAAGGCGGATTTGTTTGTGAGAGACCGGAATTGCCTCAATTGATGGCGGTTGATAACGTGCGTCATTTCATGACCTAAGAGACTCGCCAGCTGCGCCTCATTATCCGCGGCCGCCAAAATCCCCAGATGAACATAAATCCTGCCATTGGGAAAGGCAAAGGCATTGAAGGTGGGGTCCTTAAGAACCTTAATGGAGACCACAACGCCATCCTTGCGGACTTCCTGCGGCAAGAGATGATTGGCCAGATTATTCAAATAGGTTTCTAGAGAGGGATCCTGATAAAGATAATCGCTTGTATCAATCAGTTCAATGATCTCTTGGGCGCGTTTGAAAAAACGCTTTTCCTCCTCTTCAATAACATAACCTTGTTGGCCGGCATTAGGCACATTAACCGTTGCACAGCCAGCCAGCAAAAGGCTCCCTAAGCAGTAAACAATTATTCTTTTGAGCCCTTGGGATAATTCTAAATATCCCAAGGGGTCATCCTGAGCGTTAGCGAAGGATCTCATAAGATCCTTCCTCCACCAACGTAACAACGGTGTCGTCAGGATGACGGTTCGGGAATTACCCCGGATCGTCATTCTTTTCTCACTAAATCTCTTGTGATCCATTCGATTAAAATATCCATGTGTTTTTGACTGCGAAAACTGTACTCGACTTGAGCGGGTGTGGCCTTAAACCATTCGAGGTTCCCGGTTTTGCCATTCACCAGCCCCATAAACATGGCGCTGGGGTTGATGGGAATGACCATAGAGCCCGAGGCCGCTCCCAAAAGAACCCGCCAAACAATTAGAGCAACTCTGCCGGCGGTTGCCTCATGATCATAACCGTAAACAAATAAAAGGGCGTCAGCCCCTAGCACTTGACTCAAAGGCTGGATCTCCGCTCCTAAGGTGTAATCGAAATTTTTAAGCTTGGCTGGGAAGGCGGCTGGCCCGGAATAGGCGTGATATAACGCACACTGGGCAACCGCACTGTAAAGGCTACGATTATTATTCCAGAGGCTTTTATGATTAATTTTAAGCCAATCCTCCTCAACAAACTTGACCTCAAAGCCGAATCGATTCCCAATATGTTTTTGGAGGGCTTCCTTTATATAATCCTTGGAATCTTGAGTCCATTCATCGATCAATTCCCGCATCCCTCCAGCCGTCAATTTATAAACCTCAACATCAGGCGGCATGACCGCAATGATCTTCATCTCTTTGAGCGCCTCCTGATAGGTGGCTGAGGTCTTCACCAGCGAGGCACAGCCTGAAAAAAGCACAACAACCCAAATTTGGAAAATTAAACTTTTCATTTTAATTAATCGCAAACTTCTATCTTAATCCTAATTAATTTCGAATAAGCTCACAAAGGGTATTTTTGATTTCAACGTGCCTGGTAATTCCGGTGGTAATTCCGGGGACACAATACTTTTTAATTCCGGGTAATTCCGGGGACACAATACTTAATTATTTGGTTTAGGCCCCGGCTTACGCCGTTTCAGTTCCCTCCCTAATGTCCTAGTTAAATTCTCTATATATTTATCGTTTCCTAATGGCCTGCCGGTCATTCCATGACGCCTAAACAGTTGCAATTCTTCTTCATTGTCCTCAAAATCCAAAAACCGCCGCCAATCCTTGATCTCATCATCCAGATAACATCGCTCAATCAATCGATCATCCAGTTTACCAATATGCGCCCGCGCGCTTGACCAGGGATATTCCTCCGCCTCTTTTACGATCCGGGCCCTGACCGGATTTCGTTCCACATAGCGGATTGCCGAATAGACATATCTGTGATCTAACGGAAAACTGCTGAACCGCCCTTGCCAGAGATAACCCCGCCACCCTTCACGGAAATTAATCATCCGGGTATAGCGCCGGTGAGCTTCCCCAACCGCCTTTGCCAAACTCTCACTGCTCTGAGGCACCGCTATCAGGTGGACATGATTGCTCATTAAACAATACGCCCAATACGTGACCCCGAACCGTTGCGATTGTTCCTTTAAAATTGCCAAATAACTCTCTTTATCTTCGTCGCTGAAAAATACATCCTGCCGCCTGTTGCCGCGCTGAATCACGTGATGCGGGATATTTTCAACGACCACCCGCGCAATCCTTGCCATCCATCAACACCTCGCTTTAATTCAGTATTGTGTCCCCGGAACTCGGAACTCGCGCCGGAACTCGCGGAACTCGGGAACTCTGCGGAACTCTGCTCAAACTCCCTCCCCCTCTTCCTTTTTACTCGGTCACCTTTGTTTCGACTCTATCAATTTAACAAAGAGAATGGTTTTACCATTCAGATTTTCCTTTCCTACTTTCTGCTCAATAAGATTAACTTCAATAGGGCTGGGAACAAACTTTGTGGCAGAGCCGTTAGAGATATCGATAACTACCCCTATCGGTCCGCCAATAAGACCAAAGACAATGTTTCCCCAAATCCACCCACTTATACCTTTTTTCATAATTATTTCAACGGATTCATACCCTTCTTTTTCCACACGGACAACATACTCCTGCTTTTTGTCCAGAATGAAGGTCGCAGGAGTCATTTGTTTTTGGGTACCCACCGTAACAATAGCACCGGATGGATTGGATACAACGGGTACATTCTGCGTCCTTCCGCTGACAATCGTGGCACAACTGTACATGGAAATCAAAAAACAGAGAGCCATGGTAGAGGAAATAATTTTCTTAATCATTGAGTCCTCCCTTAAAAGGTGAAATTGGAAACGAAATTTCCCTACTCTCTTTTTCTTGTAATACGATCATTCGGATAAGTAGCCTTTCCCTCCTTTCGTTATCTTCCTTTAAATTTTTCTTCACTGGATCTGCGTCAAGATCAATAACGGGTTTAATATCCCATTTTGCATTCTCTAGCGCCTCATATTTAAGTCGTGTGTTGTAGCGGGGCACAAGACTGACCACATGTCCGGCCAAGGCCCCAATGACATCGCCATAAGGGAGACCGCTTGACCCTCCAACATATGTCCCATAAGCCGGAACAAGGATACGGTAAGCATTTTTTTCTTCTTTTTTGTCATTTTTTTCTTCCAGATGATGGACAGCCTTTTCGCTAGCAACTAATTCTTGATGCAGGGCAACAACCGGGAGGACACGGCCCAAAATGTAATAATCGGCCCAACCCTCCTCTACCTTTTCTGCTGTATCTGCTGCATGCCCGGCTTCATGTAAGGCAACAGGCGTAATATCCGAATAAAGATGGATCGTATCTGTAAAAGGATTGTAATGATCGCCCCCAAAGAGTCGGCCACCTAGGGAAAAAAAAGTGACAGGGATTCCGGGAAAAATTCGCCACCACCAGCGGACTTTTTTATTTTTGATGAGCCGTTTGAATTCACCAACGGGTGCAAATTGATTTATGCGGACCTTTGTATCTTGCATAAACTTTGGATGATCTTGGATATAATGCTTGAGGGCTTCTTGCGTTTTCGGACTGATTGAGTGGTTATCAATTCTTGTATCAAGAAGAATGATTTTTTTGGGGATACTAATGATATTCCCTAATCCATCAACAACGATATTGGGCATGCCGACTTCAATTTGCGATTCGTGCTGCCAGTTCGTTGTACTCAAATTTTGATCAGGATTGCTTGCCGTCTTGGCAGATGCACATCCTAACACAATGATGGCATAAACACATATAATATTTATTTTAATAAAACGCATCCGTAGATTTAATAGCCAAAATCACTTAGAAGAGAATAAAGATCTCCATTTGTATAAAGGATATACCCTTCTGTTTTGTTATTAAAACCAAATCTCGTGGCCTGTTCAATCTGGATTTGATTTCGATCAGCAACTTTTTTAATTCTCTCAACCATTTGAGTTGGATCACCATACATCACTAATACCACTTTACCATCTTTGGACCCCGCGATACTTGTCCTTATTGAATCAATTTTGATCCTTTTTTTCGCACCCGCAAAACCGGAACAGTCCTGCTCGAGCTTAACCGGTCTACTGCAGGAGACTTGCATCATTGATAGATAATCTGTGCTGATTCCGTTTTTCCCGAATGGATCGTCTCTATTCCCAAGGGCAATCTTGACATTCTTAATTTCATCTTGAAATAAGTGCCATTCGCTGGCAATAACTAAAGCTGTTCCCTCAACAGCTTTCTGAATATCTTGTTTGAACAAGTCAGAATCATCAGCTATAAATTCAACTAACTTATGGGGCTCAATAAAAACCTCTTCAGAAGAAATAGATTTCTTCAAGAGGATTTTATTACTTGGGATCTGATAAATGATAAGATCTCCATCTATTGCAACACTGCCAGGTCTGTCTAAATAAGCGGCAAGACCATAAGTGAATTTTAGATAAACGAAGGCATCTGCTCCTTTCTCGTTAGCAATTTTTAAATAATCTTTGACACCACAATTGGAACTTTTACAATTCTCCCTTAAGCCTTCGGAAGGTATAACGGTAAAGGCAGTTTCTAATTTCTCGGAAAGCATTGCATCAAAATTTTTGATTCGAAAATTTTTGTTTTCATTTAAAAATTCTTTAGGATCTGCCCCTAAAGAAAGCTTTATAGCTGCCTGAGCCTCGCTGTTTAAAACCATTCCCTCAATAAGCCCACCGACAGCGCCAAACATGTATCCACCGTAACTTTTCTCCCGAACTTTTGTGTGATCTAAAATTTGCGGAGAATCCTTAACCGGATCTGTTAAAATTGCGATGGTCTTAATTGATTTAATCTGATCAGGTTTCAAAGAAATTAAAGTACTTGCACATCCATAAAGAAAAACAAGACAAAAACAAAAAAGTAAATTTTTCATAACACCTCCTGCATATTTTTAATCCCCCGACTACACTGCTCACGTAATATTTCTTTATATAAAACATTAGAAAAAGGGGGACGGACGTTATTTACCATGACCAAGAAAACAACTTCTGTCTCTAATTTTCCGCTCTATCCTTCATTTTTTCGATATAAGGTTAAAAAATTCTTCCTTTCCCAGCAAATTCCGCACGGCGTTGGCTAAAGCCTGATAAACCGTTTCCTTGTCTCCATCTATTTGCGGCCTGATAATTTCGTGAAAGCCATCCGTCATTAATTTTAAGACGATTTTCTTTTCCACCGAGTTATAAAGTTGCCATTCAACGGAAATAAATGTCTCCCCTCTGGATTTAGAATAATTAAAAAGCCCTGAATAAGGATAGCAGATATTTGTTTTGATATCATAAATTCTACCGGCTAGAATAAGATCACCCTTAACATCGTCTTCAAATACATTATTAGGATCTCCCTCTACTGAGTAATCGGCCTTTCGAAATTCGTCATATACGACTTTCTTAAACTCGTCTTCAGAAATATTCATTTGCCATCTTAATTCATGTTGGGGGATACACATTGTCCCACCCTGTTCAGATCCTATGGATTGTCCGCGAGGGATATCGATATGAATCCGCTTAATAGAAATCTTTTTCGTGTCGCCTTGACCGCGAATTGGCGTTAATGAAACGGCCCTGGGAACAATGATTGAAGATGCACATCCCGAGAGCATGACTCCCATGACCATCAGAATAAAAATTCTGGAATTTTTCATTCTTCCCTCCAGTCTGACTCTTGCCCCAGCAACACAGGACCAGGTACCTCAGCAACAAACACAACACAGCAACACAGGACCGGGTACCCGAAACCCCTTTATCTACTTATACTTATTAACGATATGTCACCGTAACGATCAACCCCTATTCTTTCACTGACTTTCTTGTTCTCTAACCCACAATAAACAAAGTAACTACTCCAAGGATAATCCTTAGCTTCAGCAACAATTCCCGCTTTCACAGGATTATGGTGAATATAATCGAGGCATTCTAAAATGTATTTGTCTCCTTGAATGATCCGGCTTTGGAAACGGTTTTCCCACAAATGCCCTCGATAAGAACATCGCTTGCGATATTTGTTCCCATAAGATAATACTATCGCCTGCATGACCTTCGAAATGTTTTTCTCCTAGTACAAAAAGGTACAAAAAGGTGCCAAAAAGGTGGCACCTTTTTTCTTTAAATAAGATTAACTTCAATAGGGCTGGGGAACTCCTCCCGGAACTCCCACCTTATGGCAACTGCCCTATTTTTCGCCCTGATCTATTGCTTCAATTTCATCGATATGGAAAAGAGTCGCTCTCCACTCCGCAGCGTCATCATCATCTTTCACTGCATTCCAAAGTTTTTTTTCATGAGCAAATTGTTCTTCCTTAGGCACCACCGTGCAAAAATACCCTTTAGGATGAAAAGTAGAAATAAAATAAACCTTTGTCTCCTGACAAATATCAACGGTCCAATCTTCAGCAACACCACCGTTTTCTCTTTTAAGCAACTTTATATTAGTAACAACGATTGGGCATTTTCTTAATTGTTTAGGCAATGTTTTTTGAATATCCCGGAAAACTTTTTTAAAACTACTCTTTTTTATTTTTGATTCAGCCAAAACACCTTGATTCTCCCGCTGCACATCACACCTCCCTGAAGATGTCGTAAATAGTACTATTAAAATTGCAAAAACGGCTATTCCGCAATAATAACGAGCCATTTTATTGTCTCCCCTTTTCCCAATTGTTATAAGCTTCGTGAACACTGTTTGCTTTTATCATCAATCCTCCACCATAATTTCCATACACAAAAGTTGTTACATATGTAGAAAAATTACCTGAGGTTTGAGTCACAACATTACTAAAACCAGCTTTAAGTAGAGTTGCATTTGCTGCTTGGTGACAGAATCCAAAGGTTGTTCCCTTTTGAAAAGGCAGGCTAGTTGGGTATTTCATATTTAAGGCTTTTGGGAAATTAGGAGAGTTTGCCCCTGTATGAACTGAACCTAATGCATAAGGTCTCGATCCAACCAGTGCCAATTTTCCATTTGCCCCCTCTATAACTTTTAAGTTTGAAGTAATTTGACCTGCCCATGCTTTATCAGGATTAGTTGAATTGGCACCATCCCCAAACGAATTGTAACCATATTTCTCATTTCTTATTAAATCCATATGCTTTGGATTATTTGGATCAAAATCTACAACTTTTCCAGCTTCAGCAGTAAGATTCGCTATCGCCGTCTCAGCTGCAAAATTTAACGTAATACTTATCGTAACATAGGAAGCAATATAAGCTGCCCTTGGACTCATCCCCAAGACATCATCAAACCATTCCTTGGCTTGCCATTTTACTAAATCTCGACCTGCCGGTGTCTCTAAAAAACCTGTTGTTATAATGGCTGCACCGGCAGCTACTGGATTAAAACCGGAAAAGACATACGCTAACCCTGCGGAAGTGGCTATATTCTGCGCCGTACTCCAGTCTCCCGTTGCAATTCCTTTCACAACGCCACCAACTAATCCAAACATTCCCGCCCATTTTTTTATAAACTTTTTAAACCACCCTCGGCCGTCGGGGTCAACCCGATTAACGGGATTGTTAGAGGTGTAAGCGTATCTATTTAAAGTTTGCGGATCAGTTGGGTTCTGTACAACATCATCCGGCGTTATAAATCTGCCCAGGATCGGATCATTCTCCCGGGCGCTTTACTACGATTTTCTATTTGAGAAAGAGCAAAATTGTGTCAACTACAGAAAATATTTCGACTTTTTCATGGTAGTTATCAAATACCCATCAAATTCATTTCAATAGAACTCAGGAATACTGTCTTTTCCAGAACTGTTTCCTGTGTTCCAGAAATTCGCTAATACTCCGTCACTAAAGACAACACCATATTTACGTCCGTCTTTTGCTTGAATCACATAACCGTCCTTTAATTTTTTGCATACCGCACTTGAGAACTTTTGCAAAAATTCATCCACTGACATGCCGACAATCAAACCGCCGGGATATTTATATCCGCGCAACAAAGAAGTGTAATCCCATGACGTTGCCCCTATTATCGGTATTTTTTCATATCCCAATGTTTCAAATTTATCCAGCTTTGCATTCACGAAAGAAATTCTGTGTTTTATTGCATCCGGGCACAAGACGATATACGATGACTTGTTATGTTTAATAATATACGGTTTCTGGGAATCATTCCAAGAATCATTTTTTGTGAATAATTCAACAAATTCATCCTCAGGCATCCCCACATACAAAACACTTTTTATATATTTATCAAACCAAATATTCCGCCTCTTATCTTCTTCATGCATTTTATCAATTCTCTCC